>PBSL01000027.1 GCA_002726205.1 Planctomycetaceae bacterium
ATTACCGACGGCAGTTCTCTTACCCTGGTGTTTGTCGAGGCCGACGCCAATCGGGCGGTGACCTGGACCAAGCCGGCCGACCACGCCTTCTCGGCACGGACTCCTTTCGCCGGACTGGGAAAACTCAGGCCCGGCGGGTTCCTGACGGCATTCGCTGACGGCAGCGTTCGTTTCATCAACAACGTGGTGGATCCCCGTATCTTCAAGGCCATGGTGACCAAGTCGATGCGAGACAAGGTGAGATGACAAACCGGTCACGGGTTTACGCGGTGGAGGTTGCCGTTGTAAATTGCAGATCGTAGCCGGGATCCGAGTCGATGTTCGAGGTGGCCTGTGGTGCGGCGAACGGGATGTGATCCCAGCGATCATCCGCTGCTGGGCCGGCGAGACCTGTTGCAGGTCGGCGGCGTGGGCCTGCTGGGATTGGGCCTCCCGGACCTGTTGCGGCTGGAGGCCCAGGCCGTCGATGCCCCGCCACGACGGCTGGGGACGGCAAAATCGGTGATCTTCATCTTCCAGTCAGGCGGCCCGTCGCAGCACGAAACATGGGACCCAAAGCCGGAAGCGCCCGACACGATTCGAGGCGAGTACGGGGTCACGCGGACGCGCGTGCCCGGTGAGTTGTTCTGCGAGTACCTGCCGAGACTGGCCTCGCGGTCGGACAAGTTCTCGATCGTCCGCACGATGCATCACGTTGCCGGTCGTCAGTTCCGCAACGAGCACAGCAGTTGCCATTACCTGCTTCACACCGGCACCACCACGCTGCCGGTCGGTGACACGAATGCGTCGATTTCCAGGACCCGGCCCGGACGAATTGCCTGGCCAAGCATGGGCTCGATGATCGCCTATGCGGCACCACCCGATCCCGGCGTGGGCCTGCCGGCGGTGATCGAGTTGCCGCGGGGTGACCGGATGAAGTATCCCGGCCGTGGACCCGGGCTGCTTGGCCCACAGTACGATCGGCTGGGCGTGGACCTGGCTGCGAAATGCAACGCCAAGGATGCGGGTGGGTCGTGTCCGAACTGCTACAGCCACGACGATCCGAATCTCGATCCCGAACGGGTTCCCGGACCGGGCTCAAAGGCCTGGTGGGACAACAGCAGTTGTCGCGACCCTGTCTTTCATTTGCCCAGGCTGGGCCAGGCCAACGGCGTCCCATTGCCCCAACTGGAAAACCGGGCCGCGCTGCTGGGACAACTCGAGTCGCTTCGCCGCGGTCTCGACACGCCAGGACGCGGCGACCGTGCCGCCGCGTGGGACGTTTATCGGCGGCAGGCAATGCGTTTCGTCCTCGCGTCACGACCGGGCAAGCAGAATCCGTTTGACCTGGACCAGGAACCTGATTCGGTTCGCGACCTGTACGGCCGTGAAGAATGGGGACAGGGATTCCTGGTTGCCCGGCGGTTGGTGGAAGCCGGAGTCCGCATGGTCCAGATCAACCTGCGGGGCTGGGATACTCACCAGAACGCGTTTCGCGACCTGAAGGGAAAGCTGCTGCCGTCGATCGATCATTGCCTGGCCGGTCTGCTCGATGACCTCTCCGATCGCGGCCTGCTCGATGAAACCCTGGTGGTCATGTGTGGGGAGATGGGGCGGACGCCGCGAATCTCGCCGATCAGTGCCAAGGGCAAGAATGCCTCGGGCGAGCCGTTCACACCGGGACGGCATCACTGGGGCGATGTGTTTCCCTGCTTCTTCGCCGGTGGTGGAATCCAGCCGGGCCGGATCGTCGGCCGCACCGATGCCCACGCGGGCGTGCCGGCATCGGACGCGTACACCCCCGAGGATCTCGCCGCGACCCTCTTTCACTGCTTCGGCGTCGGCCCGGACCGCACCTTCCACGACGCGGCCAGTCGTCCCTACCGGGTCTATCGCGGCAAGGTCATCGACGCCCTGCTGTAAGCGGACTGTAAGCCACCGGTCACCGGTGGGTGGTCGTCAGCGGCAACGACCGGCAAGAAAACGGTCGATCGCCACTTCCGCTCTGGCCGTGAGCAATGGACCATCGCCAGCAGGTGGTAAGCGGCGCCGCCCGTATTTCCTCAGAATCGGTTCTCGAGTTCCACCCGAACCGGGTGTCCAGGGAGTCCCCGTGAATCGGGAGGATTGCAGACAACGGTTTGTTGCCGGTCGACGGAGTGTCGCGCAAAGCTGATGGGGAGATTGATCTGAGGGTGATCCACGGGACAGGTCACACCCCGCCCTAACGTCGGCCAGGTCTCGGGTTTATGGCATTTTCCGGGCCGGGATACCGGGCAACCGGTCCCGTCGACCATCTCCTGGCGACGGCAGGAAATCGGCCACGTCCCTGCAGCAGCACCCCAAGACAATATATAGAGTTGTAGATCCAGAAATTTGAAGATAAACTTATCTGGAGATGAGGTTTCGACGTCGCAGTCCTGCCGGGCGGGACGATGACAATCCTGCCAAAGACATTTCCTCATTCCTTCTCGCCTGTTGACCTGCCTGCCGAATCCCACCTGCGCTGCAACATTCACTCGACCATTGTGATTCCTTCTTGATCTTTTCGGGAGGTCGCACCGGTGCTTGCCATCGTGCTTCTGGTGTTGTTTGTCTCGTTGTCGGTAGTGGCTGCCGTCTTCGTGCTGATGTTCGTGAGTGTCGCGTCGGAGAAACCCGACCTGGTCGTAACCAGGCCAGGGGAGGCTTCGGCCGGCGAGCCCGAGTGTCGGGCGCAGGAGGTGCTTGCCCGGATTTCGCAGAAGAAGACCGATCCTGGTGACGACGCTTCACCGACATTCGGTGAGTTGATCGACCAGGGGTATTTCGGAGAGGTCCTGGGGAGTCCCCGTTGATTGTCCTGGATTCTTGTGCCGGGTGGCTTTGCGAGCTGGCGGCCGATGATGCCCTGTGGCTCGTGCTCAGAACAGGGAACGAATGAACTGGAAGCAGCTTTTTCTGCGTGACGGGCGGCACTTGCGGATCCTGGCGTGTGCGCTGATCGCGCTTGGCGTCGTCACGTACCTGGTCCAGGGACAGATGATCCCGGAGACATTCGGTGATCTTGGCCCCTATCGCGCGGCAGCCCTCGAGGAGCTCAAGTCCCGTCCCAGCGTCCTGCAGTCGGACGCAACCTGCCTGAAGTGCCACGACCACGTGGGGGAAGAGCGCGCCGAGTCGCCTCACAAGTCGGTTGGTTGCCTGCACTGTCACGGCATTGGTCGCAAGCACGTCGAGATTGCCAGGCGGGCCGAGAAGTCCGAGGAGATCGAGATTCCCGCCGTCGAGGAATGGGACGGAAATCCCCTGACGAAGGTCGACCTGTACGTCGCACACAACAAGCAGGCGTGCCTGTCATGCCACGGGGCGGTTGTGGGAATGCCCGAGGCGTTCCGCAAGATCGTGGTGGCCGACCATCTCGAGGAAGTCGGAGCGTTGGACGACCTCGACGAAGAGACGATCAAGAGCAAGGGCGTTTGCCTGGAATGCCACGGAAATCACGATCCAGCGCCGTAGTTGATCACGGGAGTGGACATGAGAGATCAGGCCGGCGAGTCGACCGATTGCGGTTGCAGCGGGGACTGCGCTGATTCCGGCGAAAGTCTTGCCCGCCGCGAGTTCCTTCGCGGGGCGACGACCGTTGTGCTGGGCGGGTTGAGCCTGAGCTATCTCAGCGTCGCGGCCGCCGATATCAACAGCGACGGCCAGTCGCAGGATGGTACAGACGGCTCCGCTGCCCAAGAGACGGGATCGCCGGTCACCGAGTCACCGGCCGGAAATCCTCCGGAAGGAGATATCCTGTTCGGGTTCCTGGTCGACACCGGCACGTGCATCGGGACCGGCAAGTGCCTCTCGGCCTGCCGGACCGAAAATGATGTTCCGGAGGGCAACTCGCGAACATGGGTCGAGCGGTACGTCCACTTCAAGGACGGGCGATTGCAGGTGGACCTGGTTCCCGAGACCGGGTATGCCGGATCCGGGCTGCCGCTGATCGATCCCGACGAGGTCGATCGTTCCTACTTCGTTCCGAAGCTGTGCAATCACTGCGAAGATGCCCCCTGCACCCAGGTCTGCCCGGTGCACGCGTCTTTCACGTCTCCGGAAGGCGTGGAGCTGGTCGATCCGAATCGATGCATCGGTTGTGCCTACTGCGTGCAGGCCTGTCCCTACGGGGCCCGCTTCATCAATCCTGAAACCAGTAGCGCCGACAAGTGCACCTGGTGTTACCACCGCATCATGCGGGGCGAGAAACCGGCGTGCGTCGAGGCCTGCCCTGTCGATGCGAGGGTTTTCGGACGGCTTGACGATCCCCGCAGTGAAATCAACAAGCGGTTGGCCAAGGTGCCGGCGAGCGTACTCAAGGAGCATCTCGGCACGCATCCGAAACTCCATTACCTGGGGCTCTCGGGAGACGTGACCTGATGGAGTTCGTGTTCCCCAACGACTCGCATATTCCGTGGAGCATCATGATCGTGCTCTACCCCTACATCACCGGCCTGGTGGCCGGAGCCTTCGTGGTTTCGGCTCTCTACCACGTGTTCAACCAGCAGGTGTTCAGGCCGGTCGCGAAACTGGCACTCGTCACGGCCCTGTGTTTCTGTTCCTGCGCCACGCTGCCGTTGTTGTTGCACCTGCACCATCCGCTGCGGGCATTCAACATCATGTTCACGCCGAACGTCAGGTCGGCGATGGCCGGGTTCGGTTTCATCTACAGCCTGTACATGTTGCTGCTGATCGTGGAGGTCTGGTTGGTCTTCCGGCCGGATATTGTCGAGCGAGCAAAGTCTCACACCGGCGCCACCGGTTTCCTGTACCGGGTCCTGGCGTTGGGAGACCGGGAAATCACACCCGGGGCTCGTACCCTCGACGAGTGGTTCATCCGCGCCCTGGCAATCGCCGGGATCCCGGCGGCGTGTGTCCTGCACGGCTACGTGGGATTTCTGTTCGGTGCGATCAAGGCCAACCCGTGGTGGTCGACCGCGCTGATGCCGGTGATCTTCTTGGTCTCCGCGGTTGTTTCGGGGATCGCCGCACTGCTGGTGCTGTACCTTGTCCTGTCGCGGTGGCGACGGGTTGTTCCCGATGCCGAGTGCGTGCGGGCACTGACCCGCTGTCTCTGGATTTCCCTGGTCCTGGCCGTCTCGCTGGAATTGCTGGAAATGATCCACATGGCCTACGAATCAGGCGCCGAGTGGCATGTCATCTCGAGCCTGCTCAGCGAGAAGCTGTCGGTTTCCTACGGTGTCATCCAATTGCTGCTGGGATCGATCTGTCCGTTTGTGCTGCTGCTGATCGCCATGCAACGTCGCATCAGGCCGGCAGTCGCGAACATCCTGGGAGGAACGGCCGCGGTGTTGACGCTCGTGCAGGTCTTTGCAATGCGGTGGAACGTCGTCGTGGGCGGGCAACTCTTCTCGAAGAGTTTCCGGGGGTTCGTCGAGTACTCGGTTCCAGTGGGCGGTCGTGAAGGCCTGGTCGCGGTCGTGATCGTGCTGGCCCTGCCGCTGGGAGTCCTCTGGGTCGCTGCCAAGCTGCTGCCGCTTTGGCAACACGAGGAAAGCTCGGACACGGAGATGGTCTCCAGCTAGACCGGACCCGGAGCCAACCGGCCGCGCTACTGCATTTCCGGCGAGAGGCACGGGAAGCGGCAGAGTGGCTTGCGACGGTTGGGAACGTCGAGCATCGTGGAGATGGTCGTTTCGCTGAATGATTCCTCGATGTTCTTCCCCACGTCGTCAAGCCGACGGTGCAGTGGACACAGATCGGGGCCATGGTGCGGAATCTCCAGCGGGCATTCGCTGAAGCGCTGGATCGGTTCCACGGCGTTGATGACCTCCAGGACCGTCAATTCTTCGACGTTATGCAGCAACGTGAAACCGCCGTGCAATCCTCGCTGGGAACTCACGATCTGGGTGCGACCCAGTAGCTGCATGATCTTGGCGAGGTATCCGGCCGGAATCTGGGTGCCCTCCGAGATTCGAGCCGTTGTGCAGGCACGACCGTCCTGGTCAGCGAGATAGACGACGGCCCGCAGGGCATACTCGGTCGTTTGCGAAATCATCTGATACCCCACAAGTGGATCGCAGATCGCAGTTTGAGGTGCGCAAAACGGAAAGGCCACTCGATATCCCGACCCAAGGCACTATGTCGCCGAAGGCGATTGGAGTCAAGACGCCCTGCAATTCGTAGCCGTCAATTGCTCACCCGGTGGGTGAAATCGGTCCGCCTGGTGTCAGCGCAGGACCGAAAAAAAAGGCCGCCCGGCAAAGGGATGCCGGGCGGCCTTCTCGGACCGAACCACGTGGTCGCGGGTACCGCTAGCGTCGATCCGAAACCGGCGTGGGTTGCGGGAAGAGGCTCTCGATGGCATCGATCGCCCTCTTCTCGACTCCGTCCACATGGTCAGCCGCACGTGCGGCCAGGTCCAGCAGACCCTCGACAAGATTACGGAGCACATCCGGCGGCACCTTGCCCTCGAACTTCATCAACGCGTCGACGCCCCTGGATGCGGCTTCGCGGATCGCGGATCGCGTTTTTGCGCTGAACCGCTCGATAGTATCAATCGCCTTCGCGGCCACCTCGCGGGCACGCTCGTGTTGCCCGTTTTCCTGCAGGCGGCGAATCCGGGGAATGGCCTCGGCGGCCACTTCCTTGACGGCCTTGGTTCCCCGCATCGTCACCTGGACGATCTTGCGAGCGAACTTCGCGTACACGTCGAATGGATTGTCGCGATCCTCGGCCCGCACCTGCGTCGGCAGCGCCAGGCCTGTCGACACCACGGCCAGACAAAGCAGCAACCTGGTGACTTTTCTCATCGTGTCTCTCCTTGAAGAAAGGAACATGGGGTTGCACCCCGAGGAACGGGGCAGCAGATGGGAAGGACTCATCAAGAACGCAACCCTCGTGCCATTTTTCTGAGGACCGGGAAAACTCCCTTCAAACCATTTAGTGGTAATGGTTTGCGAAGTCAGTAATCAAAGACGTCCTGGCCTGACGTCAAAGTGCGGCGAACTCTCCGATTGTTGCAGAATGCAACAATCGTCTCGGCCGCCTGTCCCACAACAAAACGGGATCGGCGTTGTGGAGGGCAGATTCTTGGCCTGGGCCGGTTATTCGAGGAAGGCCGAGATTGCCAGTACGGTGACCATCGTGGCCCCGACGAGCAGTTTGGAGAGCGTTCCCAGGACGCGGCCCAGCAGCGCGCCACGTCCGACGGCCAGGCGGTCCGGCGAGTTGCGGCCTTTCCACCACTCGCCCAGGTAGGCGCCTCCGAAAGCCCCGCCGGCTCCTCCGGCCACGGCACCGACGAGCGTCCCGACCAGGGGGAAGACTCCACTGAGCAGAATCGCACCGACCATGCTGCCGACGAACGATCCGACAAGCGAGAGAGCCATGGCCCGTCGGCTGGCGCCCTGCCGTGCGGCCCCGGCCATCCCGGCGGCCAGTTCGAGCAGTTCACCCAGGACGGCCAGCCCCAGCAGCACCCAGACCACCATCCAGCTGATGCCCAGGGTCTTGGCGGCGACGACCGCTCCGGGTTGGGCCGGATAGGCCCAGGCGAATCCCCCGGCCAGCAGCGGGATGACCCAGTTCCCCGGCAACGTCAACACGTTGGCCAACCAGCAGCCCAGGGCGGCCAGGATCAGCAACACGGCCAGCAGGTAGTAGACGGCCTCGGTCACGTTGATGGATCCGGAGTTCAACCGGGCAGGATCGAGCAAACCGTGGTTCCGCTCGA
>PBSL01000028.1 GCA_002726205.1 Planctomycetaceae bacterium
GCCCCGACTCGGCCCGCCCCTTCTGGCTCTCCAGCGACAGCATTTTCCTGATCGACACCGTCTGTTGTGCGATCTTCATGTCCGAGTTTCTGCTGCGATTGCGGTGCACCGATTCCAAGCCGTTCGTCTGGCGACACCACTGGGTCGATTTTGTCACGTCGATCCCGATTCCCGGTGAAGCCCAGTTGGCCCGCTTCGGTCGGGTGGCCCGCCTGGCCCGTTTCGCCCGCATCCTGAGAGTGCTCAGGTTCCTGCGCTTTCTGAGGCTGTTCTTTCTGCTGTGGCGGGGCATGGACAAACTGCAGGATGTCATCGATGTCAAGCTGATGAAACGGACGCTGCGCTGGGCCATCGTGGTCATGCTACTGGGCGGCCTGCTGGTCTACCAGATCGAGGGTGTTCAATCCCAAGCGGGTTCCGATGAGATAGCCGCCACCGAGGGAAACGCCGTCAGCTCGTTTCCACTGGGCCTGTGGTGGGCCTTCACGACGGTCGTGACCGGCGGTTTCGGGGACATCCATAACCCCGAATCCACATCGGGGATGGTCTTGACGGCAGTACTGATCATCACCGGCATGGTCCTGGTCGGCGTCTTCACTGCCACGCTGACGTCACTGTTTATTGGCGAACAGTCCGAGGAAATCGAACGCCTACAGGAAGAACTGGTCAGGCGGATCGATCACGTGTCCGAACGGATCGAGTCACTCGATCACGGGTGATCGACTGGGAACATCGTCGAACGAAACGCATCGACAATCTGCTATGCTGCTGTTGCTTTCGGGTTGTCCGACCCGATGAGAAACGATAGGACACCGGTCGGAGGGCGAGCATGTTACGGGTTCTGGGACACCGACGAACCGCCTGTGACGGATTCACGCGCCGCGAGGCGATCCGCGTCGGTGGGCTGAGCCTGTTTTCGGGAATCTCGCTGCCAACGCTGCTGCACGCCGCCTCGCAACAGCGGGATTCCCAGGGCACGACGCTGGAAGGGAAGGCCCGGTCAGTCATCCTGATCAACCTCTTCGGGGGCCCGCCGCACCAGGACACCTTCGACCTGAAACCCGAAGCGCCGAAAAACATCCGGGGCGAGTTCTCGCCGATCGCCACCGCCACGCCCGGCCTGCACGTCTGTGAACTGCTGCCGATGACCGCGGCGATGATGGACCGGCTCTCGCTGATCCGCACCTACTCGCACAAGTACAACAGCCACAATCCCTACAACGTCCTGACCGGCTTCGACGGTGGCAGCGATCGCGAGAACTACTTTGCCAAACGATCCGACCATCCCAGCATCATGTCGGTCTGCCGCCACTTCGGCCTCGGACGCGACGACGTTCCCCCCTACGTGATCATGCCCGCCTACCCGGGCTTCTCGCAGGGGTTACGGCGGGCCGGTCCCTACGGCGGCTACCTCGGCAGCAGGTACGACCCGCTGTTTACCGTGTGGGACAAGAAATTCGACGGCAAGGGTGAATTCTACAAGCCGGTCCCGGCCCTGGGCGAACCCCTGCTGCCCTCGCTCAACGAACTGCCGGCGGTCACCGCCAACCGGCTCGATCGCCGCCGCTCGCTGCTGGAACAATTCGACACCCAGCTGAGCCGCATCGACAACAGCCGGGCGGCCCGCAGCATGTCACAATTCCAGCAACAGGTCTTCAGCCTGTTGACGTCGCCCAGGACCCGGGCGGCCTTTGACCTGTCACGAGAGTCCCGGGCAACCCGTTCGCGATACGGCAACACCGTCTGGGCCAACAGTTGCCTGGTCGCCCGCCGGCTGGTCGAGGCCGGATCGACCTTTATCAGCGTCAACTGGGAAGAGGCCGACAGCGGCAATCACTGGGACCTGCATTCGAACAACTTCAACATGTGCCGGCACCACCTGCCGATTCTCGACCAGATGTTCACCGCCCTGGTCGACGACCTCGAGCAGCGGGGCCTGCTGGAAACGACCCTGGTGGTCCTGATGGGCGAGATGGGCCGCACGCCGCGGATCAACAAGAACTCCGGCCGCGACCACTGGCCACAATGCGGTTTTGTTCTCCTGGCCGGTGGCGGCACGAAACGCGGGCTGGTGCTGGGCCGGACCGACCGGCAGGCGGCTTACCCGGTTGAACGCCCCGTCTCGGCAGGCGACATGGCCTCGACGATCTACCAGTTGCTGGGAGTTGATCCCACGCAGGTCGTCCACGACCTGTCGGGACGACCCGTCCACATCTCTCACGGCGGCCAACCGGTGTGGGAGGCGATCGCCTAGGTCGCTTGTCTCCGGCGTGCACCCGGCGTAAAAAGAGGCGACTCTTTGCCCGCCCGGGAGCACCCTGATGGAACTGGATCGCGATCGACTGCTGTGGCTCTATGAACGGATGCGGTTGATCCGCGCCTTCGAGAACCGGCTCCACGACGACTTTGCCGCCGGCGTGATCCCCGGCTTCTGCCATCTCTACGCCGGTGAAGAAGCGGTGGCCGTCGGAGTGTGCGCTCATCTCGGCGACGACGATTTCATCACCAGCACCCATCGCGGCCACGGCCACTGCATCGCCAAGGGCGTGCCGGTCGACGAGATGATGGCCGAGATTCGGGGCAAGGTGACCGGCTGCTGCAAGGGCAAGGGCGGCTCGATGCACATCGCCGACGTTGACCGCGGCATGCTCGGTGCCAACGGGATCGTCGGAGGCGGCCCCCCGCTGGCCTGCGGCGCCGGGCTGATGGCCAGCATCCGGGGCACCCGCCAGGCCACCGCCTGTTTCTTTGGCGACGGCGGCTCCAATCAGGGAACAACCGCCGAATCGCTCAACCTGGCCTCGGTCTGGAAACTTCCGGTCGTCTTCGTCTGCGAGAACAACCGTTACGCCGAAACCACCTCGACCGACTACTCGATCGGCGGCCCTGATATCGCCGGCCGGGGCATCGCCTTTGGCATGCCCGGGATCGTCGTCGATGGACAGGATGTCTTCGCCGTCTACGAGGCCGCCGGCGAGGCTTTCCGGCGTGCCCGGGACGGCGAGGGACCGACGTTGCTGGAATGCCAGACCTACCGGTACTTCGGACACTTCGAGGGTGATGAGAAGAAGTACCGCACACGCGACGAGGAAGGGCACTTCCGGGAACGCGATTGCCTGGAGGGGTTTCGCAAGACCGTCGTCGCGGGTGAACTGCTCTCGGCAGCCGAACTCGACGGGATCGACGAGGCGTCCGAGGCAGCGGTCGTCAAGGCGGTGGAGTTTGCCGAACAAAGCCCATTGCCGGAACCGGCCGAGTGTCTCGACGACGTCTACGTCAGCTACTAGCTGAGCGACCAGGAAATCCCGGGCCGACCAACCCCACGAAAAACACCATAGAACAGTCCCCACCGGACCCGTTGCCGGAACTGCAAGGAGACACGACCGTGTCCGAACGCGAATTGACCTACCGGGCCGCCATCAACGAGGCCCTGCAACTGGAAATGCGTCGGGACGAATCGGTATTCATCATGGGCGAGGACATCGCCGGTGCCCCGGGCCGCGACGATCCCGAGATGGTCGACGCCTGGGGTGGCGTGATGAAGGTCACCGAAGGACTCGTGCGGGAATTCGGCCCCAACCGCGTCCGCGACACACCGATCACCGAGAGTGCTTTTGTTGGTGCCGGTGTCGGAGCCGCGGCGACGGGCATGAGACCGGTCGTCGAACTGATGTTCATCGGCTTCATGGGCGTCACGCTCGACCAGATCTTCAACCAGGCCGCAAAAATGCGGTACATGTTCGGAGGCAAGGCCAAGATCCCGCTGGTCATTCGCACCACGATCGGCGCCGGTTTCCGTGCCGCCGCCCAACACTCCGACGCCACCTACTCGACGTTCGTACATTTCCCGGGCCTGAAGGTCGTCGCCCCCTCGACCCCCCACGACGCCAAGGGCCTGTTGATCGCGGCAATCCGTGACGACGACCCGGTGATCTTTTGTGAGAACAAGGTGCTCTACGACACGAGCGGGCCCGTTCCCGAAGGTGATTACACCATTCCGCTGAACTCGGCCGGCCATCCTCGCGAGGGATCCGACGTGACGATCGTGGCCATCAGCCGCATGGTCAATCTCAGTCTCGACGCGGCCGAGCGGTTGTCGGCCGAGGGGATCGAGGCTGACGTGATCGACCTGAGATGTCTCTCGCCGTGGGACGAAAACGCGATTCTCGAATCGATCGAGAAAACAGGTCGCCTGGTGGTCGTCGACGAGGACACTCCGCGATGCAGCGTGGCCAGTGACGTGGCCGCCCTGGCCGCCACCCGGGCGATCGGCTTCCTGGACGCCGCCGTACAGATCATCACGCCGCCCCACACACCAGTCCCGTTCAGTCCTCCGCTGGAGGACTACTATGTGCCCGATGTGGACTCGATCATTGCCGCCGTGAAGGCCACTCTCTGACCGCCCCCTCCTCCGGTCCGTCGCCACCATGTCGCTTGTCGGCATCATCGCCAACCCGTCCTCCGGAAAGGACATTCGCCGCCTGGTCTCCGACGCCACCGGTCTCGACAATCACCACAAGGCCAACATCGTCCGCCGCGTGCTTCGTGGGCTGGCGGCGATTTCCACATTCGCCCAGGCGGGACCCGCTGCGATTTCCCACGTGGTCCTGATGCCCGAACCGGCCGGGATCGGACACACGGCCACCACGGGCCTGGATTTCCCCTTTTCCGTTGCGCCAATGGCGATGCCGTATTTCGGCTGTGCCGAGGACTCGTTGGAGGCCGCCCGACGGCTGGCCGACGACCAGGCCGACGTCATCGTGGTTCTCGGTGGCGACGGCACGCATCGCCTGGTGGCCAAAGCCTGCGGGAACATCCCGCTGGTCCCCATCTCGACGGGAACCAACAACGTCTGGCCCCGGCAAAACGAGGGAACGCTGGCCGGGATGGCCGCGGCCCTGATTGCGACCGGGCTGGTCCCCCCGGACACGGCCACTCGCCGGACTCGTCGGCTCGACATCCTTCGCGATGGAGAACCATTCGACACGGCCTTAGTCGACGTGGCCGCCTGTGATGTTCCCGTACCGGGTGCACGTGCCATCTGGGACGTCAATCGCATACGCCAACTCGTGCTGGCACTGGCCCACCCCGGCGTCCTTGGGCTCTCATCGATCGGCGGCAGCCTGCCACCACCGACCGGCTCGGAACGCTGCGGCCTGGCTCTGGACATCGGCGACGGCGGAGACACGGTCCTGGCCCCGATCGCTCCGGGACTGGTTCTCCCGGTTCCAGTCCGCTCGTTCCGCTGGCTCGAACCCGGCGAAACAGTCGCCATCACTGACCAACCCGGCACCCTCGCACTCGACGGCGAACGTGAAACAATCGTGGGTCGCGACGACCAGCTGGCGGTTCGACTCGAAGCCGATGGCCCGACCATGGTCGATGTTCCGGCGACGCTCGAATTGGCAGCCGGGGCCGGCTGCTTCATAATGCCCACAGCAACGACGGCCTGACCGGCCACCAGCTCCCCGGACCACTCACGCCACAACATCATCGGAACACGACAATGGCCACGGCAATGGTGATGCCCAAGTGGGGTATGACAATGCAGGAAGGAACGGTCGGCGCCTGGCTGAAGTCAGAAGGTGACACGGTCGAAAAGGGAGAAGAAATTGTCGAGATCGAGTCTGACAAGGCGGTGCACCTGGTCGAAGCGCCGGCTTCCGGGGTCCTGGCCCGGATCCTGGTCGCGGCTGGAGACACGGTGGCTGTGGCAACCCCGATCGCCGTGATCACCGACGAGGGCGAAGAGGTTCCCGCGGACCTGCTGATCCCCATCGCCGACGCCGGCAGCCCGCCCGCCTCCGATCCCACGCCCCCGTCCCCGTCCCCGTCCCCAGCGCAACCGACCCGCTCGCCCCGACAAGGCGGACGTGTCCCGGCCACACCGGCGGCCAAGCGAATGGCTCGCGAGCACGGTATCGACCTGGCAACTGTCGCGGCCAGCGGACCCGACGGGCTTGTCCGGGTCGAGGACATCCAGGAAGCCATCGCGGCAATGACCCGGGCAACCGGGCCGGTCACGCGGGTCGCCTTTCACTGCCGTGGCTGCCGGTTGCAGGGACGGTTGTATCTCCCCGAGTCCCGCTTCGACGAGAACGCCGACGACACGTCCAGGTTGCCCGGCGTCGTGATCGCCCTGGGATACACCTACACGCAGGACCTGCTCGTTCCAGAAATGGCACGCCAACTCGCCGCCGAAGACCGTGCCGTGCTGATCTTCGACTACCGCGGGTTCGGGAAAAGCGAGGGCGACAGCCAGGTCGTGCGTCCCTGGGACCAGGTGGAGGATGTGCGGGCCGCGGTGTCGTTTCTGCTGGGTCGGGACGAGGTCGATGCCGATCGGGTCGCCGTACTGGGGATCAGCATGGGCGGGTCGCACGCCGTGACCGTTGCCGCGATCGATCCACGCGTCGCCGCGGCCGTGGCCATTTCGGCTGCCGGGGATGCCGCACGATTGATGCGGGTCTGGCGTGGCGAGGAGGAATGGACCGAATGGCTGGCGAAAATTGACTCCGACCGAATCGCCCGCGCACAGGGACGCCCGGCCGAGACAGTCGATGCCTGGGAGATCATCAGACCCGATCCTGATTCCCGCGGATTTCTCGATCAGCTCTACACCGACTACCCGGACCTGGCCTGCCGGCTTTCGCTGGAAACCGCCGCGGCAATGCTCGGGTACTCGCCGGAAGACCACGCGGCCGGGATCGAGGAGCGACCGGTACTGCTGGTCCACGGCGCCGACGATCGCCTGGTTCCGCCATCGGAATCCCAGGCCCTGCAGGAAGCGATCGGCGACTCGGCCCAACTCGAGTTGATCCCCGACGTGGCCCATTTCGATTGGGCCAATCCGGCCGATTCGCGTTACCAACAGATCGTCGCGACGGTCAGTGACTGGCTCGGCAAGGTCTTCCCGACCTGAGCCACGCTGTGGCCGAGGCCCACTGACACACGGAGGGTTTCACCGGGTAGACTCGGCAGACCATCTTCCCAACCCACCAGGACCTGCCACCATGTTGACACCTGTTCTCCGCTTCGCCTTTCTGCTGGTCGCCCTGTCCTGGTCTGGTGCCACCGCCGCCGAACTGCAGCATGGCCATGCCGATTCCGGCGGCGTGAAGATCCACTATGTCACCGCAGGCAAGGGGCCGCTGGTCATCCTGCTGCACGGTTTTCCGGACTACTGGTACAGTTGGCGGCACCAGCTTCCGATCCTGGCCAGGCATCACCAGGTCGTGGCCGTCGATCTGCGAGGTTTCAATCGCAGTGATCAACCCGAGGGGGTTGCCAATTACGACATCGCCAAACTCGTCGGAGACGTTCACGCGGTGATCCGGCACTTCCAGCGGAACGGAGCCACCGTGATCGGTCACGATTGGGGTGGGTTCATCGCCTGGAACTTCGCGATGAAACATCCCGGGATGACCCAGCGACTGGTGATCCTCAACCTGCCGCATCCTCATGGTATCCAGCGCGAGTTGTCTCGAAATCCCCAGCAGCGAAAAAACAGCCAGTACGCCCGCAACTTTCAGCTGCCCGGAGCCGAAAAGTTGCTGACTCCCGAGGCACTGGCCGGCTGGGTCAAGGAACCGCAAGCCCGGAAGAAATATGTCGAGGCGTTTCGCCGATCGTCGTTCGCCGGGATGCTGAGTTACTACAAGGCCAACTACCCGCGGCCCCCCTACCCCGCACCGAAAACCGATCCCACGCCGGTCCAGTGCCCGGTGCTGATGTTCCACGGGCTCAAGGACCGGGCTCTTCTCTCCGGGGGCCTGGACGGCACCTGGCGGTGGGTCAACAACGAACTGACGCTGATCACGATTCCCGGTGCCGGCCACTTCGTGCACCACGATGCCCGCGAACAGGTCACTCTCCGGATGGCCGCGTGGCTGACGTCGACCAAGGTCGCCGCCGACGACGACACGAAGAAATCCGGCGGGGAATGACCCGCGGCTCCATCAGGCCAGGAAATCTTTCACGATTTCGCCGTAACCCTCCGTGTAATCCATCTCCAGGTAACCGGCTCCGAAGTATTCCCGCGGTGTGAAGTCCGAGAGATCGTAGACCGGCAGTGGATGAAACTCGACCACCCCGTCTCCCCGGCGACGCGTGTGAACCGTGACGTCGCTCATGGCCGACGATCCGTCGATCAGTTGGCAGACATCTGCTCCGGCACCATCGGCACGGGGGATGACCTTCAATCGCCAGGACGGCGAGAGATCCGGAAAATCATCCGGGCTCGCCTCTTCGTGCATCGTCGAACGGATGCTCAGTGCCGACGTTCCGGCCAACCGGGTATCGGTCACCATCACCCGTTCGTCCATCCCCACGTCAATCTCGGCAAAGACCTTGGGCGTACCGTAGATCTCGCGGCCGGCCGGGATGCTGCCGCGTGAATTCAGGAACACGACCGGGGCAAAGTAACCCACCTGTCCCTCGAACAGGCAGCGGACCACCAGCAGGCTCTCCTGGAACTGGCCATAGTTCGCCGACCAGGGAACCGTCAGGCCGATCGCCGCACAGAACCCATCATCGCTTGGTTCCAGGCATTCCGGCAGCACACGATCGATGGCTGTCAGGTCGGCCCGGAAGTAGACGAACTGGAACTTGACGTTGCGGTACCGGGCCGGCGGCATCGGGTAATACGGCGAAAATGCCGGCATGTTGACAATCTGGTTCAAAGGAATGCTCATCGAACGCCTTCTGCAAGTGTTGCCGTAAGAGTCGTGTGCCGAACCACAAATCGGGGACCAAACCGTACTACCCGGTTTCACTTTGCCTTTATCGATCCCGTGGTCAAGTCAACCACGCTACCAGAGAACTCGCCCACGATTGAAGATCCACGAAAGTCGATCGGTCGATCCGCCGAAAGAAACGAAAAAGACGTTATACTCACACCTGTAGACCCTACCGGGTTTTCTGCTGTCCCTGGTTCAACAACGCCCGAGCCATGCTTCGAATCCTCGGAACCGGCCACGACCTTGCTGGCGCGCCAGGCCGCATCAACCGCCGCGAGATGATGCGGGTCGGTGGCCTGGGGCTGGCCGCCTCGCTTCCCCTGGCCGACACCAACCAGCTCGCAGCGGCTTCTCGCGACGGGCACGAGAAGACTTTCGGCCGGGCCAAGAACTGCATCCTGCTGTACATCTACGGTGCCTGGAGCCAACTGGACACACTCGACCCGAAACCCGACGCTGCCGAAGAAATCCGGGGCGAGTTTGGTACGACGGCCACCCGGTTGCCCGGAGTGCGGATCAACGATCAACTGCCGATGACCGCCGACATCCTGGATCGCTGCACGGTGATCCGGTCGATGTCACACCCGTGGCCCCTGCACAACGCGGCCTACACACTGACGGGTAACCCCGAGACGACCAACCTGGAAGGACGTCAACGTCATCCCGATCACTGGCCTTTCTTCGGCGGTGTCCTGGATTTTCTCGACGAGCGAACCAATCGTGCTCGTGACCAATTCCGGACACCGGTCAACGTGGGGTTGCCCTGGGTCCAGAGTACCCGTTCCGGCCCCAACAAGCGGGCGGGAACTTTCGGTGGGTTCCTGGGCGCGTCCTACGATCCGCTCTGGGGGGAATTCAGCGGGGACATGCCACAGGGCGACCCCTACCTCGAAATCACTCCACAAGGACGGTTCTCGTTCAGCGAACGCGAGGTGCCCGGCCTGACGCTCGACGTCCTGGACCGGCGCCGATCATTGCTCAGGCAACTCGAGGACCAGGTCGCCTGGATCGATCGCGCCAGTTCGGTTCGCAGTTATCAGCGAAATCGGAACCAGGCCTTCTCGGTGGCCGCTTCCGACCAGCTGCGGCGCGGCCTCGACATCCAGGACGAACCGGCCAGCGTGCGGGACCGCTACGGAATGTCGTTGTTCGGTCAATCGTGCCTGTGCGCCCGCCGTTTGATCGAGAGTGGTGTGAAGCTGGTCACGGTTCTCTGGGACGAGTGGGAACGCTCCGACGAAAGCTGGGACACGCACCACGACCACCATCCCCGGATGAAAAACCTGCTGTTGCCGGGATTTGATCGCGCCTACTCGGCCCTGATCCGGGACCTCCAACAGCGTGGAATGCTCGACGACACGCTCGTCCTCTGCCTCAGCGAACACGGTCGCACGCCCAAGCTCTACGAGGCCAGCCGGGGTGTCGGCCGGGGTCACTGGTCGGAGGTCTACAGCCAGATCTTTGCCGGGGCTGGCATCCGTCGGGGGACACTGATCGGGGCCTCCGACGAAATCGCCGCCTATCCCAGCGACCGGCCGATCTCGCCCAAGGACATCCTGGCCACCGCCTACCACCTGCTGGGTGTCGATCACGAACAGAAAATCGCCGATCGGCAGGGACGACTCTGGCCACTGGTCCACGGCGGCCGGATTGTTCCCGAGCTGATCGGTTGACCTGTGGCCGATGGTGCCACCGCGGCGTGGCTTTGAATCCCCGGCTGACTTTGTTCTGATCAACGCTGCGATCGAGTTTTCCACCGTCGAGAATCCCCGGAGGAGCGTGCCGTGAACCTGCGTCCGAATCGAGTCAAAGAGAAGCTGGCCTCCGGCGGGACGGTTTGCTGCGTGTCGGGGCTGACCGATCCCGAGGACATCGATCGCTTCGGTCCGGCCGGTTTCGATGCGGCCTGGCTGGAAGGCGAGCACGGCCCGGTCGATTTCCGTGACATCGGCGACCTGACCAGGGCCTGTGACCTGTGGGGCATGACCTCGATCATGCGGATCAACCAAAACGAACAGGCGATCGTCTACCGGGCATTGGATCGCGGCGTGCAGGGAATCGTGGTGCCTCACGTCAACACGAAGGCCGAGGCCCAGAACGTTGTCGACGGCGGCAAATTCTCCCCGGTCGGACAGCGGGGTCTGTTCACCAGCCGCCAGGGATACGGGGTCGAGAATTATTTCGACAATGCCAACGATCACACGGCGTTGATCGTCCTGATCGAAGACATCGTGGCGGTCAACAACCTCGACGAGATCCTCACCGTCGACCACATCGACGTATTTTTCGTGGCGCCCTCGGACCTGGCCTCCTCGATGGGCCTGATCGGGCAACTCGATCATCCCGACGTGATCTCGACCTGGGACGGCGCCTTGCAGAAGATCAGCCAGGCCGGTCGAGCGGCCGGCACGCTGACCAACAACGACAACGTATCACGGTTCGTGGACCTGGGCGTCCGCTTCCTGATGGTCGGTGCCGGTGGCTGGATTGATGCCGGGGCAACCGCCTACAAGCAGGCGGCAGGAATCGCGTAGTTTTCACTCCCCTGCCAGGAATTTTCCATGTACGCCATCTTTGTGACCCTGAACGTCCGGACCGACAAGATCGCCGAATTCGAGGAGGTCAGCCTCGGTGACGGCCAGGGTTCGACACGCGACGAGCCGGAGTGCTTTCGCTTCGACATCATGCGCGACCCGACCGTCCCTGGTCGCTACTACCTCTACGAGGTCTACCTCAACATCGACTCACTCGAAAAGCACCGGGCCACACCGCACTTCCAGAAGTGGTGGGCAACCGTCGAGGAGTGGTTCGAGACACCGCTGGAAAAAATCGAAATGGAGACGATCTTCCCGTCTGATGCCGGTTGGCAAGCCCAGCAGCCACACACCGTCAACTGGTAGATCGATTCAGAGCGTCCCCTTCGGACGACCCTCGGCCTTCATCTCGGCCTTGAACCGCTCGAGCGTCGCGGAGAGTTTTCTGACGATCTCGGGATTCTCGACGGCCACGTTCTTTTTTTCGCCGATGTCGCTGGCGAGGTTGAACAGCAGCTTGCCCTTTTTCCTCGAGCGACGGCCTCCCGACATCAGCAATTTCCAGTCGCCCATTCGCACGCCTTTCGACTGGTAGAAGTAGGCCGCGTGGGGGCTCTTGGCGCCGGCCCTGGCTTCCAGCAGCGGCAGGATATTGCGGCCGTCGATCTTCTGCTTCGTCCGCCGGGCACCGGTGATCGCGGCCAGGGTCGGCAGGATGTCGATCGTGCCGGCCAACTCCCGGCAAACCGATCCGGGGGGAATCCGACCCGGCCACCACATGACAGTCGGCTCGCGCATCCCACCCTCGAACTGCTGGAACTTGTATCCTCGCAGTGGCAGGGCCGACCCGCCGATCCGACGATTCCTGTTGCCCTTGACCTTGTCGGTCGCGTTGCCCTTGAGGTTCCACGGTCCGTTGTCGGACGTGTAGATCACCAGGGTCTTGCGGTCGAGTTTGAGTTTTTTGAGGGTCGCCATGATCTGTCCCACCGACCAGTCCATCTCCTCGATCGCATCACCGTACAGGCCGGCTGCGGACTTGCCGGAGAACTCCGGCCCGACGAACAGAGGAATGTGCGGCATGGTATGCGGCAGGTAGACGAAAAACGGCTTGTCCCTGTGGGCGGTGATGAACCTGATCGCCTCCTCGGTGTAGCGCCGCGTCAAGGTGTTCTGGTCAACCGGGAACTCCACCACCCGGGTTCCTCTCATCAACGGCGGACCGGCGGCACGGCTGTTGGCCTTCAAGCCGCGGAACTTCTCTTCGGTGTAGCCGTTGCGCCAGTGAATGTCGGCGGCGAGCTCCATTGCCGGATCAACGCCCATGTCGTTGGAATAAGGGATGCCGAAATAAACATCAAAACCCTGGTTGGTGGGCAGGAACTTTTTCTTGTGTCCCAGGTGCCACTTGCCGATACAGGCCGTGGCGTATCCCCGGGTCCCGAGCATCTCGGCGATCGTGGTCTCGGCGGGGTTGAGCCCGATCTTGTCACGCGGGAACAACACGCCCAACCGGCCAACCCGCTCGGGATAACAGCCCGTCATCAAGGCCGCGCGGCTGGGAGTACAGACCGATGCCGCCGAATAGAAGTCGGTAAACCGCATACCCTCGCCGGCCATCTTGTCGACGTGAGGCGTCTTGATGTTGGGCGAGCCGAAGACACCCAGGTCCTGGTACCCCTGGTCATCGGCAAAGACGAGGATCACGTTGGGCGAGTCGGCAAACGCGGGCAGCGGCCCGGTTGCGACAAACAGCGTGGCCAGCCAGTACCAGGGATGATTGCGCATGATGCTCTCTGCCTGCAGGTGACGCCGCCGGCATCACCGGGAAGCTCCCGGCAAGTCCCGCAACGCGAGGTCACGAATTTCGCTCAAGCGACGGTTCCATGCACGCTCGAGTTGTTTCACTTTTTCCGGATACCTGGTGGCCAAATCGTCGGTTTCGGTCCGGTCCTTCCGCAGGTTGAACAGTTCCCACGCTTCGCCCTTGGCCGCGACAAGTTTCCAGTCGCCCATCCGGATCGCGCGATGACCGTCGTGGAACCACCAGAGGGAATCGCGGGAAACAGAGTTGTTCTTCGCGAACGCCGGCACGAGACTCCTGCCCGGTGCCTGCGGAGCCTTCGCCGGTAGACGTCTGGCGCGGGCAAGTTCCAGCACCGTGGGCACCACGTCGATCACGTGCCCGACATCCTGTCTTAGTTGACCACGAGCACGAATGCCCCGGGGCCAGTGAACGATCAAGGGCGTCGCACAGCCTCCCTCGTGGACCCAGGTCTTGTGCCGTCGAAAGGGCGTGTTGCAGACCGTGGACCAGCCCGGTCCCAGGCACAGGTGCGTTGCCGCCGAACCCGGCGGCGCTGTCGGATCGTGCCCGTCATTGCGAACCATGATCTCGGCACTGCAGCCGTTGTCGGAGAGAAACATGATCAACGTGTTGTCGAAGGCCTTCATCGCCTGCAACTGGCCCAGCACACGACCGATCTCCCGATCCATGCGATCGACCATCGCCGCGTGGATCGCCATTTTCGTTGACTGGAACTCGCGTTGCTCGGCGGTCAGTTGCTTCCACGGCAGGGGACGATTCACCTCGCCCGGCCCCAACCGCTTCAACGCGTCGGGAAAGTGGTAGGGAGGTCCAATGTCGCGTTCGACATCGGAAAGCCGTGCCGAAACGATCCCGAACTTCTGCACCCGCTGCCAGCGCTGGGCGCGAACCGCGTCCCATGCCCGGCGGTATCGGTCGCGGTAGCGGGCGATATCCTCGGGCAGAGCATGCAACGGAAAATGCGGAGCGGTGAAGGCCAGGTAATGAAAGAACGGCCGGTCGGCGTGCTTTTTGGCATGGTCCCGCAGGCACCGGATCGCGTGGTCGGCAATCGCGGTCGTGGCGTAAAAGCCGCTGTTCCTGGCAACCGGTGGCAGCTTCCGGTCGTCGTCGAAGTGGACACGGGGACTGAAGAAACGCCCCTGGTCTCTCAGGTAATAGGAACGATCGAAACCGTTTTTCAGCGGCATGCCGTCAAGGTGCCACTTGCCCGAGTGATACGAACGATACCCGGTGGCCTTCAACATGACCGGCAACAGTTGTGCCCACGAGGGCCGCCGTCCAACCCCGCCGGTGCGAACTCCCTTGGGCAGGTCGGGAAGCTTGTCGCGGCGGACCTGCTGGGCATAGTAGCCAGTCAGGATCGCCGCCCGTGTCGGCCAGCAGCGGGCGGTGTTGTAGAACTGCGTGAACCGGAGTCCGGCACGCGCCAGTGCATCGAGATTGGGTGTCTCGATTTCGCCCCCGTAACAACCGAGGTCGGAATAACCGAGGTCATCCGCGAGGATGACCAGCACGTTGGGCCGGTCCGCAGCAGCATCAAGACGCGGCAACAGTGCCAGCGACAGCAGGCAGCCGCCGATGAACAACCGACCGGGCAACCCTGGTCTGCGAGCACAGTAGTCGAGCATCGGTTACTGATCCTCTACCACGACGGCCGTCCCGTAAGCCATCATCTCGGCGGCACCGCCCATGATGACGGAGGTCTGAAACTGCAGGCTGATCACCGCGTTGGCACCCAACGCCTCGGCCTTGGCAATCATACGATCCAGGGCCTGCTCGCGGCTTTCCGAAAGCAGCTTGGCGTACTCGGTCACTTCACCGCCGACGAGATTGCGGAGGCCGGCCATGATGTCCTTGCCGACGTGACGGGCGCGAATCGTGTTGCCGGCCACCAGGCCAAGCGTGCGAACGATCCTCTTGCCGGGGATCTCGGGACTGGTGACCGCGAGGATCTGCTGTTCAGCCATGAGTCAATCTTCCACGTCGGTGTACTTGTCGGTCTTGGCCGCTTTGAGTCGCTGGACCAGCACCGAGAGAAACAGGATCGTCAGCCCGATCACGATAGCCGGCGTGCCGAACTTGATGAACCACGGAGTCTCGGGGTCATCGACGATCTCGAAAATAAACCAGTAACCGCCCACTCCGTAGACGAGGATCAGGCCCAGGATGACCAGCACCTGCCCTGCCCCCATCCCGGCACGGGTTTCGGGATCACGGGACCGTTCGTCTTCGTGCATGGCCTTGTCGCTCCCAATTCCCGCTTGATGCCGTCGGGCCGTTCTCTGGCACGACCGGGCGCCGACAGATCGTAGCCAGGTCACCCAGTCCGTTTCATCACTGGGGCTTGTAGCCCTGCAATTGGTCGTCGAGCGGCAGGATCCAGACGTTGCGGAACCGGGTCGGGTGACCATGGTCCTGCAGGAAGACCGGGCCGGTCATCGTCTTCTTCTGTTTCTCGAATATCGCCTTCAGGTACGGCGTCGTCTGGTGCCGGTAGGGGTGATACACGCTCCGCGGCTCACCAAACCGGGTGTTCTGCTGGACCAGTTGTCCGTTGAGCCAGGCGGTGATCGAACCCTTCTTGACGATCTTCTGTTTGTCGTCCCGCCGGGGTGCCCGGTAGAGAATGTCGTAGACCTGCCACTGGCCCGGCTTGCGGGCCGCGTTGACCAACGGCTTGGCGAAACCGTAGACGGCACCCATGTCCTTTTGCGTGACTTCCTTCTTGCCGTGCGAACGGATGATCTGCAGCTCGTAATTCCCGTGGATGTAGACCCCGCTGTTTCCACTTCCTTTCGGAGGCAGCAGAAACTCGACATGGATCACCGCGTCCCGGAAGTGAACCGATGAAACAACGTGGTTGGAATTGCTGCCCCCCTTGGTCGACACCAGGTTGCCCTTCTCGATCGGCCAGTTGATCTTTTCGCCGGTCTTGGAAAGAAATTTCGTGGTGTCGCTGCCGTCAAAGAGCACGGTCGCTCCTGGCGGAACCGGTGACGGCAGCTTGTCCTGCCTGGGTTCGAACGGTGCTCCCGGCGAAATCACCTGCCGGCGACGTGCATCGGCCAGTCGCAGTTGCGAGGCGACCTGGATTCGCTTGGCCAGGTCGAAGGCCGGCTTCGCCTTCTTGGCTCGTTCATGCTGCTGCTTCGCCTCGGCGGCCTTCTTCCCGGCGGCAGCGGCCTTCGCCTTGGCCGCATCGGCCAGCTTCTTGGTCGCGGTGTATTTTTCGGTGGCGGCTTTCAACTTTGCCGCCGCCTGATCAACCGCCTTCTTGGTCTCGGCCTGGGCCTTGTTGGCCGCATCGGACTGTTTCTTGGCCGCCTCGGAAGCCGCCTTCGTCGCATCCTCGTTCTTCTTCAACGCGCCAACCTTCGGCGTCAACTGGTCGTGCGCCTTCGCGGCCGCCGCGACTGCCGTTTTCGACTCGGCAAGCAGTTTCCGCGCCACCTCGACCAGGGCCGCGATCCGCCGTCGAGTTTCCGGTCGGTCGGGGACCACGGCCAACCCGGCATTGGACGACTTCAAATCGGCGATCCCAGCGACACTGGTCCGCGTCCGGTCGATGAACAGCCGCCGCAACGTCTTGACCGGCTTCAGCTGAATCAGCCCGGCATCGGTGATCGAGGTGCCGAAGAGATTGAGTGTCTTCAGTGCCGGCAGCCGGGCAATGATCTTCAGGCCCGCGTCGCTGACAGCAGTTTCGGACAGGTCGAGTTCTTCGATGGTGGAAACGGCCACCAGGTGTTTCAGCCCGGCGTCGGTCACCGCGACCCGCTTGAGCCGCACCACGACAACGTCTTTCAACACGGGGATGTATTGCAGGTGGTCGTCGGAGAAACCCTCGACGACAAACCGCAGATCGACGACCAGCACCTTTCGCTTGGCCGACAACTGGTGAACACGTCCTCCCAGTTGCCTGATCCGAGCAACCGCCTCGTCGGACGTCTTGACCGCCTGGAAGGCCGGGGCCGCGGGAGTCTTTGGCTTCGCCGCATCGTCGGCCATCACCTCCCAACCACCGGTGATTCCACACCACCACACCAGGGCCGTAACGGCCAGAGTTTCTCGCACGCGCATCATCGACCTCTTCGGCTGATCGTCCACGAATGTCCCGGACACGGTTTCGCCAGGATTCAACCCAGCATCTCGGTGATCGGCTTGGCGACCTTGTCGACCATCAGAACCGGTCGGTTCCCCGGAGCCTTGAACTCGGTCTGGATGTCCATGCCCAGGGCCAGGCAGAGTGTGGCAATGAAATCCGGCGAGCTGACCGGGCGTTCGGCAATCTCGGCACCGGGATTCTTGCCCTCACTGGTCTTGCCGATCACCTGTCCGGTCTTCAGTCCGCCCCCGGCCCACATCGTGCTCCAGGCCTTGCTGAAGTGCCCGTTGCCGTCACCGGGTGTCCGGCCGAATTCTCCCATCCAGATCACCAACGTATCGTCAAGCATGCCGCGAACCTTCAGGTCCGAGATCAACGTCGCCATACCGGCGTCCATCCAGGGAGACCGGTAGGCGATCGGCTTGGCGGCGCCGGCGTGATCGTCCCAACCACGGTGGACCACCTCGACGAACGACACGCCTGCCTCGATCAGGCGACGAGCCAGCAGGCAGCTGCGACCGAACTTGTGCTTGCCGTAGGCCTGGCGCAGGCTCGCGGGCTCTTCGTCCACGTCGAAGGCCCTGGAGCGTCGCGACGTCATCAGGCGGACAGCACGGTCGAAAGCCGCCTGCTTGGCACTGACGACCGGCGTGGCAAACTGCCTGGCAAAGCGGTTTTCGCTGCGGGCCAGCAACTTCAGTCGCGCCTCCACATCGCTGCCGGTCGGGGCCAGGTTCTCCAGCCCCTCGTTGGGATCGTTGACCAGCAGCGGGGCATTGTGCGGCCCGAGGTAGCCCGGGACATTGCGATACAGGCGACCGCCGTCGTTGCGATCGTAACCGGCATCAATCGTCACGAACGCGGGCATCTCGTCGCCGGCACCACTGACCTGCGACGAGGCGATGCAACCGATCGAGGGGTGCTCGAAGGCAGTCGTTCGCTTGTAGCCGGTGTGCAGGAAGTACTTGGCATCGTAGTGCCCGTTGATCTCGGTCGTCATCGACCGCACCAGCACCAGGTCCTCCATCAAGGCGGCCAGTTGAGGCAGGTGCTCGACAATGTGGATTCCCGGAACCGAGGTCGGTTTCGGGGAAAACTCACCCTTGGGCTTGGGATCGAAAGTGTGCTGCTGGCTGGGACCACCATCCATCCACAGCAGGATGCACGACTTCTTCGGCGGTTTCCCGACGGCCGTCCCGGCCAACAACTCGAACCAGGGCACCGAGACGCCCGAGACCAGGCCGGCGGCCGAGAGTTTCAACAGGTCGCGGCGTTTCAGTTTCAGGTGAGGTCGTTGCATGTCGTGTTCGCTCCGTGTTCAGCACCGGTTCAGTCCGGGTGACAACTCGTAGTGATTGGCGGATCAACGGATCAGCAAGAACTCACTCCTGTTGACCAGCATCCAGAGAACCCCGTCGTAGGCCTTGTTGAGATCCTTGGAGCCTTCAATGAATTCGCGAGCCTCGGAAGTCTCTTCGGGGCTGGGACGGCGGGACAGTGTGCTCAGGTAAAGCCACTCGACGGTCCGCTCGACTCCGGCATCGGGAGTCTTCTTCTGGAACGCGTCCAGGGCCTTGCTGCGGGCCTGCAGCCTGGGGTGGTTGATCATCGTCAGCATCTGCGCCACGCCATGAGTGAAGTCGGTCGCGTCCTCTTCGTTGGTCCCGAATCGCCTCTGAAACTCCAGCCAGATATCTCCCACCGGAGCAGCCATCCCGACCGTGGAGGCCTTGATCCCGGTCCGCAGGTCCAGTTTTTCGTCGCCGTGGGCCCGTTTGAGTGAATCAAGCAGCACGTCGGCAGACATCAGTCTCATCGGCATCCGGCCAAAGGAGGTCGTCAGTGCCGAGCGGAGTTGTGGATCGGCATCGGGAGCGAATCGGCTGGTTCGCTGGTAGGCCTGCGAGTTGCACAGGCAGCGGAACAGGTGCTTGACATCAAAATCTGCCACGACAAACTCGTCGGCCAGCATCTTGAGCAGCCCGGGGTGCGACGGTGGATTCAGATCACGAAAGTCGTCGATCGGGTTCACGATGCCTCGTGCGAACAGGTAGAACCAGGCGCGGTTGACCAACGCGCGGGCAAAGAACGGGTTGTCCTTGGCCGTCAGCCATTCGGCAAACGGTGGGCGCAGATCATCGGTCTCCTTCACCTTGAATTCGCCGCCTCGCAGGAAGGCCGCCTTGACGGTCTGGCCCGAGTTCCTGAACGCCGAGCCTGGAATCGCAATCTCACCGGGCTTCTTGCTGGCCCCCTTGCCCGTCTCGATCTTGGTGAAGTCACCCTGGGTCCGACCGAAGAATGCCGCCAGCCCCCAGTGCTCGCGCTGCGACCAGTCCCGGTAGGGGTCATCGTGGCACCTGGCACACTTCAGCTGAACGCCCAGGAACAGCGAGGCCACGGCACGGGCGGTTCCATCCGCACTCGTCGTGCCGCCCTGGCCGACCAGGGCGTAGAATATCACCTGTGGGCTCTTGCCGATCGCCCCCTTGACGGTCAGGATCTCGCGGGTGATCTGGGCCCACGAGGCCCCCTCGGTCAGTTTCTTCCCGATCCAGTCACCGAAGGCGCGGGCCTGGCCGTAGGGCTGCGTGCCGGCGTTGCCGTTGGATGGCAACTCGGGCGGGCAAATCCAGTCACGCCAGGTGCGACCGAACTGCTTGCCGAAGTCGGGCCTGGCCAACAGGGCATCGATCAGCTTGGCCCGACGGTCGGGGTCCTTGTCGTCCAGGAACTTCGCCGCCTCCCCGGCCGTGGGCACGCGACCGCACAGGTCCAACGTGACCCGTCTCAGGAAAGCCGCGTCGCTGCTGAGGGCAACCGGCTTCAGACCGGCCGTCTGCAGGAAACCGCCGAGATGCTTGTCGACGACAGCGGCCACCTGCTGCGGTTTGTGCCGCTGGAGGCCGGGCAGCAACGTGTCCACATCCTTCTGCCGCTCCAAGACCGTCGGCATCCCGGCATCGATCCATGTCTTGATCTTGGCCTTGTCGGAAGCCGAAAGCTTCTCGCGATCGTCGCCCGAGGGCATGGCGTCGCTGGCGATCTGTTTCCACAGCTCACTGCGTTCGGCCTGTCCTTTCACGATCGCCGGCCCCGAATCGCCTCCCTTGAGCATTCCCGGCATCGTGCGGAGATCGAGGCCAGCTTCTCTCTTCAGACCTCCATGACAGCCCATGCAGTTCTTGGTGAGAATCGGCAGCACATCGCGTTCCAGGAGCGATTCCCCGGCGGTCGCCACCGGCATCGACAAGGCGGCCAGCAGGCCGACAGCCAACAGGGCGGTTGATCGGACAGCGATCATCAATCCCTCAGATCTCGGTGAATTCCAGTTCAGACAACCTGGCCGGAACAAGTCCCTTCACGGCGGCGACATGTCTCGTCGACCGGATCCGACCCACTGACAAGTTTCTCACTCTACCATCCCTGCGACAAGCACAGTTCCCTGGTTCCAGGACTTCAAGCGATGATCTCGTGGATCGGCGACCCACGGTGAAGATCGATCCGTTTCCGGCCCGGCACCTCCAGCCGCAACGGATCCAGCCCCAGCTGATACAACACCGTCGCATGGATGTCGGTCACGTAGTGCCGGTTCTCGACCGCGTAGAACCCGAGTTCATCGGTCTTGCCGTGTGTCACCCCCCCCTTGATCCCGCCTCCGGCCAACCAGCAGCTGAAACCCTGCGGGTGGTGATCCCGGCCGTTCCCCTGGGCTCCCGGCGTCCGTCCGAACTCGGTCCCGAAGACCACCAGTGTCCTCTCGAGCAGGCCCCGTCGCTTGAGATCCTTGAGCAGGCCGCCAATCGGTTGATCGACTTTGGGGGCCTCGCGGTCGTAGCGTTTCTTGATGTCGTTGTGAGCATCCCACTTCCCGGCACTTCCGGCTCCGTGGTACAGCTGCACGAACCTCACTCCCCGCTCGATCATGCGGCGGGCCGCCAGGCACTGGCTGCCGAATTCACGGGAGTGTTCGTGGTCGAGCCCGTAGAGTCGCTGCGTGGCCCGGGTCTCGGACTCGAAGCTCATGATTTCCGGCACGGCCGTCTGCATGCCGGCCGCCAGTTCGTAGGATCGGATCCGTGCCCGCAATTGCGGATCCCCGGGATACTCGACCCCGACAGCCCGGTTCAGCTTGCCGATCAAGTCCAGTTCGGCCGCCTGTTCCTCGGCCGTCACCCCCTGGCCGAAGGGAGCCACAAACGGCAGCGGGTTCGCCGGATCGGTCGAGAGCTTCACGCCGGCATGATGAGGACCGAGATAGCTGGCCCCGTGGGCGTACTCACCCCCGCAGCAACCCCCGATCGAATGCCCCATCACGATGAACCTGGGCAGCTGCTGATTCCGCGATCCCAGGCCGTAGGAGACCCACGACCCGATCGTTGGCCGGGCTCCCTCGCGAACGTGGTGACCGGTGTGCCAGGTCAACTGCATGCCGTGGTTGGGATGCACGGTCCACAGCGAACGAACCACCGCCAGGTCGTCGGCACACTCGCCGATGTTCGAGAACCAATCACTCACTGCCAGGCCACAATCTCCGTAGGCGTGATACCCGCTCTGCAACCGCATCAACTTCTCGCGTGGGGGCACGACACTGCCCTGTCCCGCCAGGTTCTTCTCGCGACGCTCCTTGTCCAGGAAGTCGGCAAACGGAGTCTCGGCGAACGTCTTGCCGTCGTACTTGTTCAGAGCCGGCTTGATGTCGAAGCTCTCCATGTGACTGACGCCACCGGTCAGGAAAATCCAGATCACCGAATCGGCCTGGGCCGGAAAATGTGGTTGGCCGGCAGCCCCGGTCGAGGTCGTCTCGGCCACGCCGTCCTCGTGCAGCATCGCGCCCAGGACCAGGCCGGTGAAACCCATCCCCGTATCGGCCAGAAAGGTGCGTCGCGACAGGCCGGGCGAACCGGCCGTGGACGTCTGCGGGTCGGACATGTGTTTCACCTGAATTGCGTGATCAACGATCACTTGATCGTGACGAAGTCGTGATGATTGAAGAGCGAGTGAACGAGGTTCTCGCGGGCGTGAACCCGGGGATCGATGGAAGGAGCGGCAGCGGTCTTGACCAGCTCAGGCGAGGGTTTCACCGTCCCCGCTTGACGGTACGCCGCTTCGCGTCTTGCGAGGAACTCGGCGCAGATGACCCGTTCCGCTGTTGAAACGTCCCGCGAAAGGACACGACGAAACGCGGCCGGGATGAACGCCGTGGTCTCGGTGAACTGCCGGGACAGCCGGCGAGCCAATCGCCGGGAATGAACCAGCGAGATCTCGCTGTTGAACAGCGCCAGGGCCTGGTGTGGCACGATGCTGCGATGCCGCTGATAGCACTCGGCGGGATCGGCCGCGTCGAACAGCTTCAGGAACGCCATCTGGTCTTCCGGCGACTGGTGGAAGTAAAGGCTGCGGCGAGGCACCGAGAGTCCCTCGGCAGAGGGAATGTCGGGACCACCAAGTGTCGTGTCGAGTCCGCCGGAGACACTGAGAATGCTGTCGCGGACCGTCTCGGCGTCCATCCGCCGCGCCGGCATTCGCCAGAGCAGACGGTTGTCGGGATCGATGGTCAGGTTGTTTTCGTGCGGCGTCGACGCGGTGCGGTAAGTCCGGGAAGTCACGATCACGCGGTGCAGGTGCTTCATCGACCACGATTTCACCTGCGGCTTGCCCGCCGCCCAGGCCACCCGGCCATCACGGACCAAACGAACGACCGAGGGCCGCATCAGTTCGGCAGCCAGCCAATCCAGCAGCCGCGGGTGGCTGGGCTTCTGGCCATTGAGACCGAAATCAAACACGCTGGTTACCAGGGCCTGTTCAAAATGACGCAACCAGATGTGGTTGACCGCCACCCGGGCCGTCAACGGGTTCTTCGTGCTGGCCACCCAGTGTGCCAACGACAACCGGCGACCCGACGAGGACCCGTAACTGCCCGGGAGTCCCCGGTACCGGGCCGTCGACGGTTTCTCGACCGTCGCCACGGCCGTGGCCAGCTGCTTGGCCGTCGACTCGACTTTCTTCTCGGCCTCGGCCACCGCCTTGGCCTGCTGCTCGACGATGGTCTGCCCAACATCCCCGGGCAGCGGTCCCTGCCGCTTTTGCGACCGGGCCATCACCAGGGCCTGGTCGGCCACGAACTTTGCCTCCCGTGCCTTGGCCACATCCAGACGCCGCTGAGCCATTTGCGCCACGATCGCCAGTGGTTCGAGTTTCTTCTTGTGGGTCGCGACGGCCTGCTTGTCTTCCCGCGGAGGGGCCTGGAACAGCCGGAAGGCATCGGCCGTCCAGGTGGCCTGGTGAGCGGCCAGTTCCTGGCGTTGGAGAGCCCGCTTCAATTTCGCCTGCTCGCGAATCGCCTCGAAAAACACCCGGTGAGATGCGTCGGCCGGATCCAGCACCGCGGAGGGCGAGAACTGCTTGATCGAATCGGCCGGGGCCATCGCCAGGTTGCCCGGCAACCGGTCCAGCTGCAACAACGCGAATTCCGCCGAGGCGTCGCGGGTCCAGAGCCGGATCCCACCCGGCGTACGATTGGCCAGACGGTGCGCCTGCAACAGCACATCATTGACGTAGACATTGATCAACCGGTCCCGAACATGGATTCGGATCACGAACTCCCGTCCGGGCGGCACATCAAATGCCCGGAACAGCGGATCCGCGTAGCGACGCTCTCCTTTGGATTCACTGAAGAAACCCAGCCCGGACTTGTTCTTTGCGGCCGAGAGAAACACGCCCTCGGCGTGGCCGCCCGGCTCGTGCCGATCGAAGCTGATTCCCGCCTGGCGGGCCACCCCGTCTCCGGTGAGCTTCAGCACCAGGTGCAACGTGAATTCCCGGGGCGATCCTCCGGGAGGCAGAAACTCGATCCACCCCTCGGCCTCCTCTCCGACATCGCTTTGCAGCAGCCCACCCCCCGGGGCCTCGGCCCACTCGCCGTCGCCAGTGTGCCACCTCGGGTCCCGCTTCGGAGTGAACGTATCGCGGATCAGGTTCCCGCCGCCGGGCTTGGCCGGCGCCGCAGCCGGTTTCTCGAGTCGCCTGGCGAAATCAACCATCAGCGCCTCAGCGGTGGCCATCGCCGTCTCGGCCCGCCGGACATTGTCATTGAGGCGGGCCAGTGTCTGCTCGGCCACCGGCTTCCTCAGGTGAGGAATGCGGGCTCGCGGTGGCAGGCTGACCTGCCGGGGCTCGACCCAGCCGCCGATCACCCGGGGAATGCCGGGGGTGATCTTGCGGATCTTGTCCGGGGTCTTGTCGTTGCCGCGAATATAGAACCTGGTGGCGGCATTGCGATCGCGATCGAAGATCCGTGCCACTCCCGCCAGGTCGAGCCCGCCGGGACCACCCCCGCCGCCGTCGATCCCCACCTGCACCGGCTCGAAGATGTTCCGGTAGCGGTAGTACTCGTCCTGCCCGATCGGGTCGTAGGGATGGTCGTGACATTGGACGCAGGCCATTGTCATAGCCAAGAACGCCTTGGCGGTGTGCTCGACGGTGTCCCGGATCCACTGCTCGCGGCTGTCGGTGTTGCGATTGCGGACCAGGAACCCGGTGGCCCGCAGGTTCTCGGGATCAAAAGGAACGATCTCGTCACCGGCCAGCATCTCCCTGGCCATCCGCTGGTAGCCCTTGTCGGCGTTGAGTGATTCGACCACCCAGTCACGCCAGTGCCAGATGTTCTTCTGGCTGAAGCGGACCTCCTTCTGGAACCCGTACCAGTCGCTGTAACGCCAGACATCCAGCCAGTGCCGCCCCCATCTCTCGCCGTAATGAGCGCTGGCCAGCAGGCGATCGACAGCCCGGGCATACGCGTCCGGCGACTCGTCCGCGAGAAACCGCTGCAGTTGTTCGCTCGAGGGTGGCAACCCGATCAGATCCAGGCTCACCCGCCGCAGCAGCACGTGTCGCGGAGCCACCGCTTGTGGAGTGACTTGCCCTTGCTGGTGTCGCCTGAAAATGAAGGCATCGACGGGGTTTTGTGACCATTGGGCGTCACCTACTTTCGGCACCACGGGACGTTTGACCGGCCGGTAGGACCAGTGATCACGGGGATCCCTGGGGGTTTCCCCTTCCGGAGACACCGCCCCCGCGGCAATCCAGCGTCGGAGCGTCTCGATCTCGACCCGGGAGAGTCCCGCAGCCTCCGGCGGCATCCGCAGCTCCTTGCCGGCTGACACCCGTTTCCACAGCAGGCTGGCCGCCGGCTGCCCCGGCGCCAGCGCCGCACCGTTCTCACCGCCTTTCAACGCCAGCGGCTTCGTGTCCAGCCTCAAGCCCGCCTCGGACTTCAACGGGCCATGGCATCGCAGACAGTGTGTCCGGAAAATCGGCTTGACGTCTCGCAGGTAATCCACGCCATCGGTGGTCACCGCGGCCTTTTCCTGAGCCGGTGCACTGGCTCCCACCGCACCGGCGACCAGCCAGAAAGCAATGACGGCTACCGGCAATGACCTCTTTCCGGAATCCGCCATCGTTCCCATCCTGGAGCAGTTCGAGCGACCGACGGACTGCAACACGACAGACCGATGACTGCACTCCGACGGGAAACCGAACCATCGCCGGATTTCTCGAGAAATGCAACAGTCTCACCAGTCGACGCCAGTGAAAAGGCCCGGCCAGGCCAATGTCGATCGGCGGTTGATTGGTCGGAACTCGTGTTTCTGGTTACGATCCCAGACCTTCTCCGATCAACTGCAACCAGTCGACAGGATGAACAACCGATGCCAATCAACAGGCGGATCTTTCTCGGCGCCGGACTGACAACCGCGGCAGCCTTCGGATCACTGCCCGCCCGAGAACGCCCCGGGAAACCGAAGCCGGTCTACCAGATGGGCTCGCGTCGCGAGTTGTTCCTCGACGACTTTCTCGTCGAACGAACCCGCGGCAAGCTGTCCTTCGAACTTCATCACCCGATTGCCAGGGAACAGGTGATCCACCACACAGATTCCTGGGAGGGGACCTCGTCGAGTTACCACAGCGTGATCCAGGACGGTGACACCTACCGGCTCTATTACCGTGGATTCAATTTCAATCTCGTCAACAACCAGATCCGCCCCACGAACAAAGAAGTCACCTGCTATGCGGAAAGTCGCGACGGAATCCACTGGGTCAAGCCCGAACTGGGCCTGTTCGCGCACGCCGGTTCCAAGAAGAACAACATCATCTGGCAGGGCCCCGGCAGCCACAACTTCAGTCCTTTTCTTGACCAGCGTCCCGGCTGCCCGGCCAACGAGCGGTTCAAGGCCTTTGGCGGCGTCAAGACTGACGGTGGAATGCTGCTGTTCTCATCGGCCGACGGGATCCGCTGGAAACAGGTGCACCCCAAGGCGGTGATCACCCGGGGCGCGTTCGATTCAGCCAACATCGGCTTCTGGGATCCGACGATCGGAAAATACCGGGCCTACTGGCGGTACTTCACCGCCGGCATCACCGAGGCGAATAACTGGAAGCCGGCCGGAATCCGCGCCATCCGGACTGCCGTTTCCGATGACCTGCTGACGTGGAAAGACGAACACGACCTGGCCTACACCCATTCTCCCAAGCAGCAGATGTACACCAACAATATCCTGCCCTACTTCCGGGCCCCGCACATCCTGCTGGGCTTCCCGATGCGATACGTGGAACGTGGCTGGAGTCCCTCGATGCGGGCCTTGCCGGACCTGAAACAACGGAAAGTGCGAGCCGCTGCTCACCTGAGATACGGGACGGCAATCACCGAAACCCAGATCATGGCAAGCCGCGACGGGGTCAAGTTCAATCGCTGGAACGAGGCCTTCCTGCCGCCGGGTATTCAACGACCAGATTCGTGGTACTACGCCCACAATGACGTGGCCTGGAACATGGTCACAACGAAGTCCTCGCTCCCCGGAGCTCCCGACGAACTGTCTTTCTACGCCAGTTCGGGCAAGTGGCACGGCGAGGGTTCAAAGCTCACACGGCACACGCTCAGGCAGGACGGTTTCGTTTCCGTAACATCACCGTATTACGGGGGCGAGTTGTTGACCCGGCCACTCACCTTCAAGGGCTCACGGCTGACGGTCAATTTTGCCACGTCCGCGGCGGGGACCTTGAAAGTCGAGTTCCAGACGCCCGACGGGAAGCCGGTCAAAGGATTCACACTCGCCGATGCCGACGAGACGTTTGGGGATGAACTGGATCGTACCCTCACCTGGCGTGGTTCATCCGATGTGAGCAGCCTGGCAGGCCGGCCCCTTCGGCTCCGCATCACGCTCAGCGACACCGACCTGTACTCGATCAAGTTCAGCTGATTGGGCTGCGGTTGCAGAACCGGCCCACGGATCGTGTTACTGGCCAGGAGGCGGTGGCCTTTCAAGCCTGTCTCGACACTTCCAGAATTTCGGGATAAACTCTCCGTTTCTCGAGCCCTGTCCTCGACGATTTTCGTTGATTGCGAGCACACACGGTGTCCCACGCGACCAGGCCCCTCCCGGAAAATCAGCCACGAGGCTCGCGACGTCACGTCGCCTTGCTGTCGGCCACCCTGGCCGCTGCCTGGACATTGTGGTCCTGGCATTTCGAATCGTTATTGCTGGTGTTCGGAGCCCTTTCGTGCCTGGCCGTCGTCTTGCTGGCCTGGAGAATGCGGATCATTGATGACGAGGGGGGACCTTTGCTGCGACTGGGCCTGCGGCCTTTTTCCTATATCCCCTGGCTGCTGTGGCAGATCGTGCGATCCAACATCGACGTCGCACGCCGGATCCTCTCGCCGGGCGTCCCAATCAGCCCGAAGTTGATCGAGGTTCCCGCCAGCCAGAGGACCGATCTGGGCAAGGTCATCTACGCCAACTCGATCACGCTGACACCGGGCACGATATCGATCCGGATTCGTGACGGAATGATCCTGGTCCACGCGTTGAGCGAGGAGGCGGCCGACGAACTGCTGCAGGGCGAGATGGACCGCCGGGTTCGCGATTGCGTGGGAGGCGCCTGATGCTGATCGTTTCACTGTTTGCGATCGTGGCCACCATGCTGCTGGCGCTGGCACGGGCCCTGCTGGGTCCAACGGTTTTCGACCGCATCCTGGCCGCCAACACGTTTTCGACCAAGACGGTGCTGTTGATTGCGGTGCTGGGTTTTATCACCAACCGCCCTGATTTTCTCGACCTGGCATTGGCCTACGCCCTGATCAATTTCGTCGGAGCCGTGGCCGTGCTGAAGTTCGTCCGTTATGGCAACTTTGCCCAGGCGGAGATTGAACTGGAGATCCCGCGAGACCCGCACGAGGCACCAGCGTGAGCGACGTTTTGCTGATTGTCTCGGGTGTGCTGATCCTCTGCGGGGGCTTCTTCCTGATCACCGGCGGAATCGGCCTGCACCGCCTGCCCGATTTCTACAGCCGGACCCACGCCGGTGGCCTGACCGATACGCTCGGTGCCGGCCTGACCCTGCTCGGCCTGATCTTCCAGGCACTGGCCGACCGGCCCGGAGACTGGGGCCTGGTGGTCGTCAAGTTGATCCTGATCCTCGTCTTCCTGTTCTTCACGTCTCCGGGTTCAGGCTACGCGCTGGTGCGGGCGGCCTTCACGCAGGGGCACAAGCCACGTCTGGGCACCCAGATTCCCGAAGACCGCCTGTGGGATGGGGAACTGGTGCGTGAGAACAAGATTTAGCGTGCTGGAGAATTTGCGATCGGTTCTCTTGTTGTCGATGTGATCCTGTTGAGCCTGTTGGTCGCCACGGCGGTGGCCATTATCCTGCTGCGCGACCTGTTCGCCGCCGTGATGCTCTCGGGCATCTTCAGCCTGCTCTCGGCCGGTCTGTTTGTCGTCATGGATGCCGTCGATGTCGCCTTTACCGAAGCCGCCGTGGGTGCAGGCATCGCCACGGTGCTGATGCTGGGGACGCTGACACAGACATCGACACGCGAACGACCGGCTCCTCGCCTGGATTGGAGTGCGCTGGTCGTCGTCGTGCTGACCGGAACCGCACTCGTCATCGGCACGCTCGACATGCCCGCCTACGGCGACCCCACCGCACCGATCCACCAGCATGTCGCTCCCGCGTACATCGCGCAGAACGTGGGCAAGCAAAGTGGTCGTTCAGAGACCGACGACGACGACTTTCAAGGACACGTCCCGAACATGGTCACGGCGATCCTGGCAAGCTACCGGGGTTACGACACGTTGGGTGAACTGGCGGTCATCTTCACCGCCGGGGTTGGCGTGATGCTGCTGCTTTCCGGCCTGCCGCCAACGGCCGGCGACACGCCGGAAACCAATCCCGCCGAGAGCGAAGCGGGGGTGGATGCATGAAAAAGCACTCCATCCTGCGGGTCGTGGCCAAGATCCTCATCCCCTTCGTCCTGCTGTTTGCTCTCTACGTCCAGTTCCACGGCGACTTCGGACCCGGGGGCGGGTTCCAGGCGGGCGTGATCTTCGCCGCCGGCATCATCCTCTACACGCTCGTCTTCGGACTCGACACCGCCCGCGAGGTCTGTCCGAAGCGGGTGCTGGAATGCCTGGTTGCCGGCGGGCTGCTGCTCTACGGACTTGTCGGCACGCTCGGCATCCTGCTCGGCGACCGCTTTCTCGACTACTCGGTGCTGGCAGACCACTCGGGCCAGCACATCGGCATCCTGCTGGTCGAACTCGGTGTCGGTGTAACCGTCGCCGCGGTCGTGGTCTCGATCTTCTTCGTGTTTGTCGACCGGGGGCGTCACTGATGGGGTTGTTCAACTACTGGACAGTGATCGTGCTGATGATGGTCGGGTTCTACACCGTCATCGCGCGAAACAACCTGATCAAAACGATGATCGGCCTGGGAATTTTCCAGGTTTCGGTCTTCATGCTCTATATCAGCATGGGCAAGATCGCTGACGGTACGGCCCCGATCCGCGTACAGCCGTCGGCTGGACACGAGGCGATCTATTCCAACCCGCTGCCGCACGTGTTGATCCTGACGGCGATCGTTGTCGGCGTGGCGACCACCGCGCTGGGACTGGCACTGATCATTCGCATCCGCGAGGCGTACGGGTCGATCGAGGAAGACGAGATCCTGGAAATGGACCGGAATTCGTGAACCTCGAACAACTTCCCATCCTGCAGGTGATCCTGCCCCTGCTCGCAGCACCCTGTTGCCTGTTGCTGCGCCGCAGTCGACTGGCCTGGGGCTTTGCCGTCCTGGTCAGCTGCTCGTCGCTGCTGATCGCGGCCACACAACTGCACATCATTCACCACTCGGCCTCCGGCAGCATTTCCTACGAAATCGGTGGTTGGGCTGCCCCCTGGGGAATCGAGTATCGACTGGACCGACTCGGTGGACTGGTGCTGCTGGTGCTGACAGCGATTGCCGCGGTCACGCTGTCGGTCGCCCGGCGGTTACTGCAGGAGGAAGTCCCCGAAGAGCGACATCACCTGTTCTTCGCCACTTTTCTACTCTGCCTGGCCGGACTCTCGGGCATCGTCAGCACCGGTGACCTGTTCAACGTGTTCGTCTTCCTCGAAATCGCCTCACTCTCCAGCTACGTGCTGATCAGCATGGGCCGCAGCCGCCGCGCGCTGGTCGCGGCATTCCAGTACCTCGTGATGGGAACCATCGGCAGCACGTTCATCCTGATCGGAATCGGCCTGGCCTACATGATGACCGGCACGTTGAACATGGCCGACCTCGCCCAACGCCTGACGATGACACTCGACAGCGTCTACGCCGAGGGGGCCTCGATCGAGAATCCCGCGTTGCCGGTCAACCAGACACGAACGATCCTGGCGGCGTTTGCGTTCCTGACGGTCGGGCTGGCGCTGAAACTGGCGCTTTTCCCGCTGCATGCCTGGTTGCCCAATGCCTACGCGACCGCCCCCACGGTCGTCAGTACCTTCCTCGCGGGAACCTCGACCAAGGTGGCCTATTACGTGCTGCTGCGGGTGACCTTTACCATCTTCGGCCTGGCCTTCACTTTCGGGCAGGTCGGTTTGCAGTTCCTGCTGACCCCCCTGGCGATCATGGCCATCCTGGTCGCCTCGACGATTGCCATTTACCAGGGTGACATTCGTCGAATCCTGGCCTATTCCAGTGTCGCGCAGATCGGCTATCTCGTGCTGGGCCTGAGCTTCGCGACCCAGGCCGGTCTTACGGCCGGAATCGTCCACCTGTTCAACCACGCTTTGATGAAAAGCGGTCTGTTCCTGGTGGTTGGCTGCATCGCCACTCGGCAAGCCGGCCTGACGCTCGAGAGCATCCGTGGTCTGGGACGACGGATGCCGCTGACGATGGCGGCCTTCGTTGTCGGCGGCCTGGGCCTGATTGGTGTCCCGTTGACGAGCGGTTTCATCAGCAAGTGGCTGCTGGTCTCTGCCGCGTTGGAAAGCGGTCGGTGGCTGGTTGCCGTGTTGGTGGTAACCGGTTCACTGCTGGCGGTTGTCTATGTCTGGCGCGTTGTCGAGGCCGCCTATTTCCTGGAACCCGACGACAAAACCACCAGCGAACCGCACGATGCACCGGCAGGGCTTCTGGCGGCCGCCTGGGTCCTGTTGGGTGCAACACTGGTCTTTGGGATCTACACCGACCTTCCGGTCGGCGTCGCCCGTGAAGCGGCGGCGAGCCTGATGGGGGTTGGGTCATGAGTCCGGAATGCCTGATCGTCGCCGCGGTCCTGCTGCCGCTGATCTCGGCGGCCCTGGTGGTGGCCTGCCATCAGCGGCCCAACCTGCGGGAAACCGTCACGCTTGTTTCCGGCGGGTTGCTCCTGGCCATCGTCGGCCGGCTGACCGGCAGCGTCGACGCGCGACCAGCGATCAACCTCGTTGACGTGATCCCCGGTTCGATCGACCAGGCGGCCATCGCCATCGGTTTCCATGCCGAGCCACTCGGCCTGTTGTTTGCCCTGGTCGCTTCCGGCTTGTGGATCGCCACCAGTGTTTACTCGATCGGCTACATGCGAAGCCACGGAGAACAACACCAGACACGTTTTTTCTGCTGTTTCGCAGTCGCAATCGGGGCGGTGATGGGCATCGCATTTGCCCGCAACCTGCTGACGCTGTTCCTGTTCTACGAGGTCCTGACGCTCTCGACCTATCCGCTGGTGACACATCACGGCAGCGAGGCGGCCAAACGCGCCGGACGGACCTACCTGGGCATCCTGATGGGAACCTCGATCGTTGGTCTGTTGCTGGCAATTCTCTGGACCTGGCAACTGGCCGGAACGCTGGAATTCAAGGCGGGAGGCATCCTCGACGGCCACGTCGACCCGCTCACCGCCGGGCTGCTGCTGGCGTTGTTCGCGTTCGGAACCGGCAAGGCTGCCCTGATGCCATTGCATCGCTGGTTGCCCGCCGCGATGGTTGCGCCGACTCCCGTCAGCGCCCTGTTGCACGCTGTGGCGGTCGTCAAGGCGGGTGTGTTCACGATCCTGAAAGTCGGCGTGTACATCTTCGGCATCGATCTGCTTGGCCGTGGAGGATCGAGTGTCTGGCTGATGTACGTCGCCGCTGCGACACTACTGTCCGCTTCGCTGGTCGCGCTGACTCGCGACAACCTCAAGGAACGCCTCGCCTACTCGACCATCAGCCAACTCGCCTACATCGTGCTGGGGATGTCGCTGGCGACGAAATCGAGCGTAATCGGCGGCGGAATGCACATCGTCATGCACGCCTGCGGAAAGATCACGCTCTTTTTCTGTGCCGGAGCAATCCTGGTCGGGGCACACAAGACCCGCGTCAGTCAACTCGATGGACTCGGACGAAAAATGCCCTGGACGTTTGCCGCGTTCACGATCGCCGCACTGAGCGTGATCGGATTGCCACCGATGGGCGGCTGCTGGAGCAAGTGGTTACTGGCGCTGGGAACGGTCGAGATGGGACAGTGGCCGCTGCTGGCCGTCCTGATGATCAGTTCGCTGCTGAACGTCGCTTACCTGATGCCGATTCCCTTGCGAGCTTTTTTTCGCGAACCGCCCGAGACCGACGACGAGTCCCCTGGGACAGGCGAGGCGCCGCTGGCATGCGTCATCCCGCTGTGCCTGACAGCCGCCGGTTGTGTCGTGCTGTTCTTCTGCGCTGATCCGATCTACCAGTTCCTGTCATCGATCACCTGGAAATAAGCCACGGCAGACAGACCATGGACAAGCAGGCTCCACCGCAGTCCTCCGGCCAACCCTCGGAACAACCTCCCGAACAACGCCGGTACTGGCTCGACGCACCGCGTAACGTCGATCGGGTCGTCAAGGGCGTCTACGTCCTGTGCGCACTGGCGACCGCAATCGAACTGCTCGACGGCTGGCTGGGCTTCAAGCACCAGATCCATCCTGAATTCGCACAGACCTTCGGCTTCTACGGCGTGTTCGGCTTCGTGTGCTACGTGGGAGCGGTGCTCGCTGGCAAGAGCCTCCGGAGATTATTGATGCGACCGGAGGACTACTACGATGAGTAGTTGGCCTCCCGGCCTGTTGATGATCATCGGTGGCTTGCTGCTGCCGTGTTTGCCGAAGTCGGGCCGACGATGGGGAACGGTCCTGCTGCCACTTGCCAGTGGCCTGCATCTGCTGTGGCTGGTGTGGGGCGAACTGCCCGACCCGACTGGCCTGCAGTTGTTCAACCAGGAACTGACGCTCGTCCGGATCGACAGACTGAGCCTCGTCTGGGGAACGATCTTCCACATCGCCGCACTGCTCACCGCGATCTACTCCTGGCACGTCAAGGACGCGACGCAACAGTCCGCGGCCCAGGCCTATGCCGGGGCCGCCATCGCCGCCGTGTTTGCCGGTGACTTGCTGACACTGTTCGTATTCTGGGAACTCACGGCGGTCACGTCGGTGTTCTTGATCTGGGCCGCACGAACCGACCGCTCGTTCCACGCCGGACTCCGCTACCTGATCATCCAGATCGGATCGGGAGTTCTGCTGTTGGCCGGGATCGCCATGCTGGCCGGCGAAGGAGGTTCGTCGGCACTCGTCTTCGACAACCTGTGGGACCGGTTCCAGGGTGGCACCGCCGGGTTCTGTCCGGTGATGCTGATCCTCGTGGCGTTCGGGATCAAGGCAGCTTTTCCGCTATTGCACAACTGGTTGCAGGATGCGTATCCCGAAGCCACCGTGACCGGCACGGTCTGGCTGAGTGCCTTCACGACGAAGCTGGCGATCTATGCCTTGGCTCGAGGGTTCGCCGGAGCCGACTGCCTGGTCTGGATCGGCGCGGCGATGACGGTTTTCCCGATCTTCTTTGCCGTGATCGAAAACGACCTCAGGCGGGTATTGGCTTACAGCCTGAACAACCAGCTGGGATTCATGGTGGTCGGGATCGGGATCGGCACCGAGATGGCACTCAACGGCACCGCCGCTCACGCATTCGCCCACATCCTGTACAAGGCCCTGTTGTTCATGTCGATCGGCGCCGTGCTGTATCGAACGGGGACGGCGAAGGCGTCCGAATTGGGCGGACTGTACAAGTCGATGCCGTGGACCTGCGGGTTCTGCATCGTGGGGGCCGCCTCGATTTCGGCGGTCCCTCTCTTCAGCGGGTTTGTGACCAAGTCACTGATCCTCGAAGCTGCTGTCGACAACCACTACTCACTGATCTACCTGATCATGTTGTTCGCCTCGGTCGGCGTCCTCGAACACTCGGGAATCAAGATCCCCTACTTCGCCTTCTTCGGTCGCGACCAAGGCCATCGCGTCTCTGAAGCCCCTCGCAACATGTTGATCGCGATGGGGATCACCGCCGCGATGTGCATCGGCATCGGCATCTTCCCGGAACCCTTGTACCGGCTGTTGCCGTTCGAGACTGGCATCGCCCCCTATGAAACCTACCGGGCGGGCCACCTGATCAGCCAACTGCAGTTGCTGGCCTTTGCGGCGCTGGCATTCACGGTGTTGATCCGGACCGGCATCTACCCACCCGAATTGCGAGCGCTGAACCTGGATACCGACTGGTTCTACCGCAAGCCGCTTCCGGCGGGAATTCGCGCCTGCTGGCGAACTCTCGAACAATGGCGGTCCGATGCCGTGACGGGCATTCACCGCCTGGCTGATCCACTCCGAAAGGGTGCACACCACCTGCTCGGGCCCGGCGGGCTCCTCGCGAGGACCTGGTCGACGGCCGAAATGGTTTTGTGGGTGGCGATCCTGCTTGGAATTTCCCTGGTCGTCTATTACCTGTAGTTCCGGCTTCCCCTTTCCTCGGGGGACTTCCGGTGGTGGAACGGGCCCGGCACCTTCGGATAGACTGCTCGTATGCGATTCGCCCAAGCCAGTCACCGATCAGGGCCTCCACGGTCGGTTTCCCGCCGCGAGCTGCTGCAGGTGGGATCGCTGGGACTCACCGGGCTGACGGTTCCGAGCCTGCTCCGCTCGGCCGCCGCCCGGGGCCTGCGACCGGCCGCGGCCAAGTCGTGCCTGCTGTTCTTCCTGGACGGTGGACCCGGCCAGCAGGACATGTGGGACATGAAGCCGGACGCGCCGGTGGAAATCCGTGGCGAGTTTCAACCGATCGCGACCAGCGTTCCCGGAGTCCAGGTCTGCGAGGGTTTGCCGCTGCTGTCTCAGCAGATGCACCACCTGGCCCTGATCCGTTCGGTCCACCATGACGTGCTCGTCCACAGCGCAGCGACCTACTACATGCTGACCGGTCGGCATCCTCAACCCGCCGGGAAACTGATCATCAAGGAGCATCCCGACAACTTCCCGGCGATCGGTTCGGTCTTCGCACAACAACGGCCGCACGACGACATCCCGGAATTCGTCCATCTCCCCGACATCATCTGGGACGCCGGGCACGACCTGCCCGGTCAACGTGCCGGGTTCCTGGGTCCCGGTTACGATCCGCTGGTCGTCGGCGATCCGAGCGTACCGAACTACCGGGTTCCGGGGCTGACCTTGCCCGAGGAAATCACGCGGTCGCGTCTCGATCATCGCCGGTCACTTCTGCAGTTGCTCGACCGCGCCGCCGACGACGGCCTGCCCGAACCTGCCTGGGAGTCGATGGACGGCCATACCCGCAAGGCTTTCTCGCTGCTCTCTTCCTCGAAAACTCGTGAAGCCTTCGATCTCGGCAAGGAACCCGACGCCATTCGGCGCCGTTACGGCCTGCCCGACCGTGTCGATCGAACCAGAGGCGCCCGCAATTTCGGCGGGTTGCCGCACCTGGGCCAGTCATTGCTGCTGGCGCGGCGACTGATCGAGGCCGGAATCCCGCTGGTGACGGTCTGCTCGGGTCGCCGGCGTGACTCGGCCTGGGACGGGCACCTGCGGCACTTCCCGATCCTGAGAAAATCGCTGCTGCCGTACTTTGACCCGGCCTTCTCGACGCTCTTGCAGGACATGAACGATCGCGGGCTGCTCGAGGAGACGCTGATCGTGGTCATGGGCGAATTTGGGCGGACACCGAAGATGGGACAGGTCACCGTGGGCGCCGCCACGTCCGCGGAAGGCCGCGATCACTGGTCGCACTGCTACACGATCCTGATGGGTGGAGCCGGCATTCAACGGGGGACCGTCTTCGGGGCTTCCGACCCCCACGCCGCCTACCCGGCCGACAACCCGGTCACGCCCGAGGACGTGGTCGCCACGATCTATTTTGCCCTGGGAATCGACCCGAAAACTCGGATCGAGGATCCCCTGGGAAAACCCTACCCCGTGGCACTCGGCGAACCGATCCACGGTGTGTTTGCCTAGTCGGCCCGGGGACGGAAACGGCCACCATGCGACTGATCTTCGATGCCCACGGCGACCTGGCCTTGTACGCGCTGGCCTACAATCGCGACCAGACCGAGCCGGTCGCCGTGACCAATCAACGCGAAGCCGGAATGGAGGATGCCTTCGGTCGCGGTTGTGCGGCCAACAGCCTGCCGGAGATGCGCCGCGGCGGTGTGGCGGTTTGCCAGTCGAGTCTCGCGGTTCGCGTCAACCGGCAGGCAACCCCCTCGCTGCGAACCGATCTGGACTTCGGCACCCAGCGGATGGCTTACGCCCACGCGCAAGGACAACTGGCCTACTACCGCGTGCTGGACCAGCAGGGCGAGATCGAGTTGATCCAAACGGCGTCGGACCTGGATCGGCACTGGTCCCGATGGGAAGAGGCCCAAGACGATGCGGCTCTCGATCTCCCGGTGGGGATCATCGTCTCGATGGAATGTGCCGACCCGATCGTCGATCCGGCCCAGGCCCAGCAGTGGTGGAACGACGGATTGCGGAGCGTGATGCTGTCACATTTTGGTCACAGCCAGTATGCCGCCGGGACGGGCGTGACCGGGCCGCTGACAGCCCGGGGTGTCGAGCTGCTTGCGGAGCTACAACGACTGGGATTCATCCTGGACCTGTCGCACCTCTCCGAAGAGGGTTTCTACGAAGCGCTCGATCGTTTTTCCGGACCGGTGATCGCCAGCCACAACAACTGCCGCGACCTGGTCCCGGGCGACCGCCAGCTTTCCGACGAGCAGCTCACGTTGTTGATTGACCGTGGCGGCGTGATCGGCGCGGTGCTTGATGCATGGATGCTGGTCCCGGGCTGGGTCCACGGAACGTCAAGTCCCGAGGAAGTCACGCTCGAGGCGGTCGCGGATCACATCGATCACGTCTGCCAACTCGCCGGCAACAGCAGCCACGCAGCGATCGGCAGTGACATCGGGGGGACCAACCACATGCCCCACGACTTCCGGACCACCGCAGACCTGCAGAAGATCGGGCCGATTCTCGCCGGCCGTGGCTATTCGCCGGATGACCTCGACAAGATCTTCCACCGCAACTGGCTCGAGTTCTTCCGCCGCTGGTTGCCCCAGTCGGCGGCCCCGCGGTGACTGAAAAACTACCGGGCCAGGTTTCAAGCAGGGCACTGATCCTTACGGAAGAATCTCTGCAGAGTCCCGCTCGTTGGTTGATCCTCCAGCGATCACGACAGTCGGATGGACCGCAGCCGAGTTGGCCAGCATCGTCAACTTCTCGCTCGTGTAGCAACCGGCAACGGACAGGCCACGTGAAGAGACGTGGCAACATCCAGCCAAACGAGCGGGTGTGAAAACGGGTGTCCAACCGATAAAAGGGTGTTTGGCGACCCGGCTGTAAGCCATGGTCACCACAGCAGTTGCCCTCGTAGCTCAGGGGATAAAGCGACGGTTTCCTGATTGGTCCCAGGGGACTTGGTGGCCGGGCTTAAAGAGCTGCAGAAACAACGGTGTGA
>PBSL01000029.1 GCA_002726205.1 Planctomycetaceae bacterium
AAGCAGGGTCGGGTTTTGGCGGGATGTCGCGGGTCCACGCGCAAACGATACTCGAGGACACCCTGGGACTGAAGAAGTTGAACCTGGCGTTCCGCAAGGGAGCTGCCAAGCGGGGGGTGCCCAGTTTGATCGTGACTGGTGTCGGCAAGAGCAGTGCCAGTTTCGAACTGGTGGGGGCGCAGGACAAGTTGGTGGAGATAACGATTTCTGCGGCCGGGTCGAAGTACGAGGCCAACAAGGCCCTCGAGGCGATGCCGACGGTGATGAAACCGTTTGTTCCCTGGCTCAACAAGAAATTCATCGAAGCGCTGGCAAAGGCCGGGCAGATGGACGTGAAGATCGATGGCGTGCGGGTCGTCGCCTCCCGGACCGAGAAGGACAACAAGCTGAACTGGACGTTGACGGCCATGGACCTGCTGCACCAGTCCGGGCCGGGCGACCAGGGGATCGATGGAATCTGGCAGGTGGAGTCAGCCACCACGGCCGGCAAGCTCTCGCCGACGATCAAGGGACGGATTCTCGCCTTCGACGAGGGCAAGGCCTGCCTGAGAGCGGAGTCAATACAGATGATCGACTACCGTTTCAACTACGAGATCGAAAGCTCGACGAAGCCCCGGACGTTTGCCGTGTACAACGGGGAACGGGCCATGCTGCGGGGGGTCTACAAGCAGGAGGGGGGACGGTTGTACCTTTGTTTCGGCCGGGGCAAGGCGAAGCCACCGGAGGAATTTTCCGGCAAGGGACTTCTCCACACGCTTTACGTGCTGAAGAAGGTCAAGACCGGGACCACCGAAGAAAAACCGGCCACGACCAGCAAGTGGGCACCCGAGTCGGCTGCGCGGGCGTTGCTGGCCATGCTGGTCAAGGGCGAGTTCGAGGCGGCCGCAGACACCTTCGATGCCAAGGTCAAGGCCGCCCTGCCCGCCGACAAGCTCCAGGCGACCTGGCAGCAGGTGCAAGGCCAGGCCGGCAAGTTCAAGAGCGTTGCGAAGAAGGCCAGGCTGCTTGACGCCGAGGAAAACAAGATCGTCGATCTGCTGTGCACCTTCGAGAAAGCGGTGTTGATCGTGCGGCTGAGCTACAGCAAGGAAAAAAAAGTGGCCGGCCTGTTCTTCCTGCCCGGGCCGAAGCAGAAGGCCGCTCCGTAGAGTCCCCGGGGTGTTCACGACATTGGCCACCGCGGGGCCGGTCAGCGGTCCAGTGGAAACACCGGCCGGACGACATGCTGAAACGGCAGTCGGGTGACGTCGCTTGAGCAGGGGCCGGGGGTGTCGACGGTGTAGCTGTGGGCGGTGATCGGGTTCCAGGTCTGGCGGTGAGCGACGGCCGCCTTGATATTGACGACCGAACACTCCTCGGGTGTGATTCCCTGGCTGCGGAGTTGGGCGAGATCAAACGGTGGGGTCTTGAGCGTGGTCAACAGGATCTGCACGCCACCGTGCCGCACGACGGCCGAGGGACCCATCGAGGCGTGGATGCCGCCGCCGCTGGCCATGTGGCTGTGACGATCTTCGAGCGTGAACTCACCGTTGCTTGTCGAGACGAGTTCGACGGTCAATTCGACCGGGCCCTCGGTCAGCCGACTGCTCTTGCCACCGATGGCCAGCGTGATCGTGTCGCCGACAGCCAGCCCCGATACGGCGGCGACCGAGTCGGGATCGTTGATGATTGAGACCGAGCCGGGCCAGTCCCGGTTGATCAACTCGCGGAGGATCGTCGTGGCGTCTCCGGGTGCACCGCCGCCGATGTTGTCCGACGGTTCGACCAGCAGCACCGGGGTTTCGCCGGCGGCGACATGATCGGTGACGGCTTCGATACAGTCGGCCAGGGGGGGATCGACCACGTTGCCTTGCTCGCGGTGCGCGACGGCAAAGTCGACCAGCGTGGCCAGGTGGTCCCGGGCCTCGTCGAGGTCGCCGTGGCTGACGGCGGCAAAACTGACACCGGTCTCGGGCGTGTCGGCAAAGCTGAAACCGCCCATGACGTTGATCGCCACGATGTCGGCAATCTCCTGCTCGATCCTGCGAGCCATCGCCTCGAGTGTTTTCATCGGTTCGTCGTCGGTGCCGGTGCCGGTTGGTGGCCACATCAGCGGTGGCCGGGCCCAGACGCAGCCGGGACGTCGGCCGCTGTGCATGATCTCCTCGAGCAACCGTGCCGCGTCGACGGCCGCCTGCAGGCCGTCGGTGTGCGGGTTGCAGCGGTAGGAGATCAGTCCCTGGGTGTCTTCGATCGTCGAGCGGGAAATGTTGCCGTGCAGGTCCAGGACACCACAGAGCGGCAGGGGGGCCAGGTCAGGTTCGGCGCGGATGCGGCGGATGATCTCACCCTCGACGTCCGGGCAGGACTGGCAGGCCATCGCGCCGTGGAGCACCAGGTAGATTCCGTCGAACGGCCCGGCCTCCAGGCCCGATCGCAGCCCCTCCCAGAAGACTTCCAGGACCTCGTCGACGACGATCCCGCTGGGAGTCGCCCGCATGTCGATCGTCGTCGTGACGTCCCAGCCGCACTTGTCGGCCACCGACAGCACGCCGGCCAGCGGAGACCCGTCGTCACGGGCCTCTAACATCTGTTCGCCCCGTCGGACGGTCCAGTCGGCCAGCGGTGTGGGCCTGTCGACGAAGGTGTGGGTTTCGTGGAAGAGTCCGGCCAGTAGAACACGATGAGTCATGGGGCAGGGTCCGTGGTGGGTGGTTTGTTGGTGGTGTTTGTGTTGCGACCGGCGGTGGTTGCAGCCAGTGCCCGCACATCGGTTTCCAGGGTGCGGGACACCTCGTCCCAGCCCGGTCGACGGTTCTCCAGGTGTTCGAAGGTCCTTGGCTTGCCGATTCGGATCGAGACCCGGTGCAGCCGCGGGATGAACGATTCGGGTGGGAAGGCCTCGAAGGTCCCCGAGAGATGGCAGGGGACAACCGGGATACTGGTGCCGGCCGTCATCATGCCGATGCCCGACTTGAACGGTTTCATCGAGCCGTCGCGTGTCCGGCCGCCCTCGGGGAAGAGGATATAGATGCTGGGTTCGTCGATGAGTCGTTCGCGGAGTTTTCGGATCGCGTGGGCTCCGACTTTCTTTCGCCAGACGGGCAACGCGTTGAGCACGGTGGCAGAAAATGCGGCCAGGGCCGGCGTGTGGAAGAAAACGTCACCGGCAGCGAGCGGAAAGAGCTGGTCGCGGAGTCGCAGGGGGAGCGTGGAACCGAGCACCATGGCATCGAGATGGCTGGCGTGGTTGGCGACCAGGACAAACGACGGGTATTGTGGCAGGTGCTCCCGGCCATGAACTTTCAGCCGGTGGAGCACCTTCAGCGAGGCTCGCATCATCGTCCACCACCCGAAACGGGCGATGTTGGCCACCAGGCCGCTCTCGCGGTAGTAGCTGCGGTGACGATCGGCTCCGACAAGCTCGAGATCACGGGCCGGTTCCAGTCGCCAGTCTTCCACGGATCTATCCTCCCGAACCGGTCAGGATTCGGTACGGTTGATCGGCGCCCAGGGGGCCGTTTTCCCCGAGGGCCAGCGAGAGGTAGTGGTAGACGGCCGGGGGGACCAGTACGAGGCTGTCGAAGCGATCGAGTAAACCCCCGTGGCCGGGCAGCGTGGCCCCGATGTCCTTGACACCGACATCTCGCTTGATCGATGAAAGTGTCAGGCTGCCGAGTTGTCCGAGCAGGCTGATCAGCATGCCCAGCCCGATCAGCCAGCCGGGATGGTCGATCGGGGTGCCGGCAAACAGGCGGTGACCGACCAGGGTGACCAGCAGCGTGGTCAACAGCAGGGCTCCGATTGCACCCGCCCAGGTCTTGCGGGGACTCGTCGAAGGCAACAGCGGCCTCCGGCCAACCAGCTTGCCGACAAGCTCGGCGAACAGGTCATTGAGTCCGACGCCGACGATCAGCAGCAGCACGATCGGCCGGTAGTCGGGTCCGCTGCCGGCCAGTCGGCCGATGTTGGCGAAGTTGGAGATGTAGCCCAGCGAGAAACCGAACAGGGCGAATCCCAGGACACCCAGGGCGACTCGCTGGATGAATCCTCGCGGGCGATCCTGTGGAATGCTCACGATCACGATCAGTGCCGCCGTCAATGGCCCCAGGGCAAAGAACAGCCGATCGTCCTGCCAGTGATCCAGCGCGGCAAAGGTCACCATCAGGATGCCCAGCACGATCACCGCGCAGATCGTCTTTTCCCGGAACAGCCCCGTGGCCCGCGAGTATTCACGGAAGCACAACAGGCTCAGCAACATCACCGCCAGCATGGTCCAGGCGGCGCCGGCCAGCACCGGTACGATGATCACGCCGACCAACCAGCACCAACTCCGCCACCTCGCAAAGACCACGCGGTAGCTCTGTTCGCGCATCCGCGAACGCAGGACCAGGATCAGCACGCCGGCAATGGCCAGGCCCACGATCACGCAGGCAACAATCTCCACCGACACCGGATGATCCAGTGCTCGCTCGTACCCGAACAGTCGTTCCCGGGTCGTCAGGTTCAGGTGTTTTCCTCCGCTGGCCGGTGATTGATCGTCATCATCACCCCATTGATAACGGGACGTGGCGGCGCCGTGAATATAACGATCTGCAGGCAACACGACAGCGCGCAAACGCCATTCCCGCCACGAGTTTGCCAGCCTATAATTCCGCGGTCCCATTCAGAGAACCCGTCGATGCCGGATCGATCAACGATTGCCCGTCTTCCGGGGCCAGTTCCGCGGGCCGGCACGAGTCGACTCGTGCCGCTGCTGGCCTGTCTTGCCGCCGTTGCGAGTTCGGCTTTGCCCGGCGTGCTGAGGGTTGCCGAGTCAGCCGATGACTTTGCCAAGCTGCGTTTGCGGATGGTGGAGGTCAACATCGTCCCCGAGGGAATCCGCAATCCACGAGTACTGGCCGCGATGCGGTCGGTTCCGCGGCACGAGTTTGTGCCGTTGACGCTCAGGCGGTTTGCCTACCAGGATGCCGCCTTGCCAATCGGCCATCGCCAGACGATCTCGCCCCCGTTCATCGTGGCCTACATGACCGAGACGATCGATCCACGCGAGACCGATCGGGTGTTGGAGATCGGTACCGGCAGTGGTTACCAGGCCGCGATTCTCTCGCCGCTGGTTCGCGACGTGTACACGATCGAGATTGTCGAGGCGTTGGGACGATCTGCCCGCCGGCGACTGAAGAAACTGAAACTCCAGAATGTCCACACCCGGATTGGTGACGGCTACAAGGGTTGGGCCGAACACGCGCCGTTCGACAAGATCATTGTCACCTGCTCGCCGGAAAAAATTCCTCAACCGCTGGTTGATCAGCTCAAGGAGGGAGGCCGAATGCTGATTCCGCTCGGCGAGCGTTATCAGCAGGTCTTTCACCTGCTCGAAAAGAAACAGGGGCGGTTGGTCACTCGCAAGCTGATCCCCGCGCTGTTTGTGCCGATGACCGGGATCAGTGAGTCGCGGCGGAAGGTCAAGCCTGATCCTCGCAATCCGGCGATCGTCAACGGGGGTTTCGAAGCGACCGAGCCGGCCCCGGCCTTGCTGCGGGTCGGGGAAACGATCGACCAGCCCGTCGGCTGGTATTATCGTCGCCAGGTCCGGATCTCGACGGACTCCGCTCCCGAGGGACAACGCTGCCTGGAACTTGCCAACCAGCGTCCTGGTCGTCTGGCCCAGGCATTGCAGGGTTTTCCGATCGACGGTCGCCGCATCGGAGGACTGGAGGTCCGCTTGCAGCGACGGCTGGTGTCGGTTGTTGTGGGAACCCAACCTCGCGAACGTCCCGGGATCACCGTCGTGTTTTTTGATTCCGCACGGCGGCGGGTCGCTGAACGTCGGATCGGGCCGTGGACGACTCCGGGGTCCTGGACCCGCACGCGGCTGGTGATCAACGTGCCCGCACGGGCGCGGGAGGCGATCCTGCGGGTGGGACTCGACGGTGCCGTCGGGCGGTTGCTGATCGATGATCTGGCGATCAGCCCGAAGAAACGCTGAAAGGAGTGTTCTCGTGTGAACATGTCCTCGGTACTTTTCGAGGTCTCCGCCGGTGGTCGACTCGTGATGCGAGGCGACGACAGGCGGAAGTTCCTGCACAGCTTCTGCACGAACGATGTCCAGGGACTGGCCGACGGCGACACCCGCGAAGCATTCATGCCGGATCCGCGCGGGCATGTGCTGGCGCACGTGTGGGTGGTCGCCCGGCCCGAAGAGCTCTGGCTGCATTCGCTGGGCTCGCCCCTCGAGGACCTGAAGACGCACCTGGAGAAGTACGTGATCAGCGACGACGTTGTGATCGAGGATGCCAGCAGCACGACGTCGCGGGTTGTCGTCTGCGGGACCGATGCGGATGCGGCCGCGACGGCGATTGTTGGTGCGATCGGGTCGAGGGTGGCCCGCGGCCGGGTGAACTGGCTGGATGTTGACGATGTTCTGCTCTGGGCCGATGACGTTGAGACGACCGATTTTTTCCTGGCGGCGGTAGCGGCGGGCCTGGCGGTGGGCAGTCCCGAGGACTGGGAGACCCGGCGGATTGAAGCGCTGCTGCCGATTCATGGTCGGGACGTTTCGTCAGAACATCTCGCCCAGGAGGTGGATCGGACCCGCCAGGCCATTTCGTTCTCCAAGGGTTGCTATCTCGGCCAGGAGACGATCGCCCGGATCGATTCCCGGGGTCACGTCAACCGGTTGCTGCGGGGCCTGGTCTTTGCCGGAGATTCGCTCCCGGTGACGGGGGGGGACATTTGGGCCGAGGACTCCGAGAGCGGGGCGGCCGGTCACGAAGTGGGCCAGGTCAGTTCGGTGGCACCCCGGGTCGGGGCCAACGGTCGACTTGTGGCGATGGCGATGGTGCGTCGGGAAGCGGCGAGCAAGGGGACGCGGGTTCTTGTGGAAACGGTCGCTGGACCCGTGGTTGCCAGAATTATCGCACCCTGCGAGTGACGGTTGCCGTCCACCCGGTGACTCGTTAAAAGTCGGGGACACGCTCGATTTGCCCGCTTCCTGGTTCCCAGTGAGACCCGATCGATGACCGACCCGATCCGAGTGGCCGTGACCGGTACTGCCGGCCAGATTGGCTACGCCCTTGTCTTTCGAATCGCCTCCGGCCAGATGTTTGGTCCCGACCAGCCGGTGATCCTGCAACTGGTCGAGATTCCACCGGTGTTGCCGGTACTGGATGGCGTCGAGATGGAACTCAACGACTGTGCCTTCGGGACGCTGGCCGGGGTCGAGAAGTACGACAGCGACCATCTCGAGGATGGTTTCGGAGGCGCCAACTGGGTGCTGTGTGTCGGCAGCGTGCCCCGCAAGGAGGGCATGGAACGGGCTGACCTGCTCACCGTCAATGGCGGGATCTTTGCCCCGACGGGCAAGGCGATCCAGGCCGCCGCGGCCGACGATGTGCGGGTACTCGTCGTGGGCAACCCGTGCAACACGAACTGTCTGATTGCGATGGCCAACGCACCGGACATTGATCGGAAACGTTGGTATGCCATGACGCGGCTCGACCAGAATCGCGCGGTCAGCCAGTTGGCCGCGCGTTCCGGAACTGATGTGTCCGGTGTCAAGACCATGACGATCTGGGGCAATCACTCGGCGACGCAGTATCCGGATTTCTACCACGCCACGATTGGCGGGCGGCCGGTGGCCGACGTGATCGGTGACGAGTCCTGGTTGCAAGGTGATTTCATCAAGACTGTTCAGCAACGTGGCGCCGCGGTGATCAAGGCGCGAGGATCGTCGAGTGCTGCTTCGGCGGCCAACGCGATCATCGACAGCGTCCGCAGCATTCACGAGCCGACTCTTGCGGGGGAATCGTTCAGTGCGGCGGTTTGCAGCGACGGCAGCTACGGTGTTGACCAGGGCCTGATCAGCAGTTTCCCGTTGACATCCGACGCAACGACCTGGTCGATCGTTCCCGGCCAGCAGCACAACGAGTTCGCCGCCGAGAAAATTGCCGCCAGCGTTGCGGAACTGCGATCCGAGCGCGACATGGTTCGTGACCTGTTGCCGAACTAGGGCCGGGTCACGCGTGTGGAGGGGAGGCGTAGTCGGGTGCGATGTCGTTGATTGCCGACGACCAGCGTTACGTCTGGCATCCGTTCACGCCGATGCAGGCCTACGCTCTCGAGTCGCCGCCGGTGATCGTCGGGGGCGAGGGGTTCGAGTTGATCGACGAGACGGGGGCGAGATACCTCGACGGGGTCTCGTCACTGTGGTGCAACGTTCACGGTCACCGTGTTCCCGAGATCGACCAGGCCATCCGCGACCAGCTCGATCGCATCGCCCACTCGACACTGCTGGGGCTGGGCGGGGGACCCTCGATCGAGTTGGCTCGGCGGTTGGTCGAGATCACGCCGGCGGGACTGGAACACGTGTTTTTTTCCGACAGCGGGGCGACCGCCGTCGAGGGGGCTTTGAAGGTCGCCTGGCAGTACCAGCGGCAGCGAGATGGCAGTGACGGGTCGCGTGATCTGTTCGTCGGGCTGACCGGCGGGTATCACGGTGACACGATCGGTGCGGTCAGTCTCGGCAACATCGACCTGTTCCACGCCGTCTACGGACCGTTGCTGTTTCAGACCATGACGGTGCCCTCACCGGTGGCGTTTCACCGTCCCGCGGGGACAACGGCCGAGGAGTGGCTGTTGTTCTGCGAGGAAGAACTGGAACGGGTGTTGCTCGCGAATCACGAGCGGATTGCGGCGGTCGTGATCGAACCGCTTGTCCAGGGGGCCGCCGGCATCCTGGTGCACCCACCCGGCTATCTGAAACGACTCCGGGAGTTGACCGGGGAGCTGGGCCTGTTGCTGATCGCCGACGAGGTGGCTGTCGGGTTTGGTCGAACCGGGACGATGTTCGCCTGTGAGCAGGAAGAGGTGAAACCGGATCTGCTGTGCCTGGCAAAGGGGCTCAGCGGCGGATATCTGCCACTGGCGGCAACACTGGCAACCGGGGAAATCTACGAAGCCTTCCTGGGCGAGCCGCACGAAGGACGTACCTTCTTTCACGGCCATACCTACACGGGCAACGCGCTGGGTTGCGCCGCGGCATTGGCGTCGTTGGACCTGTTGGAAACCCGTGACGTCCTGGGCAATGTCGGCAGGATTGCCGGTGTGTTGTCGGATCACCTGGCCGCGTTGGCTGACCATCCGCACGTCGGCGAGATCCGTCACAAGGGGCTGATGGTCGGCATCGAGCTGGTGGCCGATCGTGTCGGCAACCAGGCGTTTCCCGTCGAACGCCGAACGGGCCACCTGGTGACGCTGGCTGCCCGCCGCCGTGGTGTGGTACTTCGTCCCCTGGGCGATGTTGTGGTCCTGATGCCGGCACCGGCGATGCCGGCGGCCTCGGTCGAGACTCTCTGCCAGGTGACGATCGATGCGATCGAGGAGGCGACACGGGGCGGCTAGTTTTCCGTGTCGGGTTTGATGTCGGTTTCGGCGTCGGTTTCGGCGTCAGTTTCGGCGTCAGTTTCGGCTGCCGCGGCCTCGGTCATCTCCCGAAAGATCGCCGTGGGATCGGTCGTCTCGACGCCGTCGAGAGCTTCGATTGCACCGGCGGGTGCGGCGGTTGCGCGTTTCAGTCCGCTGGCGGCGAAGCGACGGTCTCCCTGCCGGGCTCGCCAGGTCAGCAGTCCGGTGACGGCGATCGCGACGGCGACAAGTCCCAGCAATGAAATTGTCCACGTCATTCGCTCGGCGGCCGTCGGTGGCAATGTCGTGGTCGTGGGTCGGGTGTTGATCCGTCGATCGATTCTCTGGGCCAGCAGCAGCGGTGCCGCGTGGACTCGCAGGTCTTTTTCGATGATGTACTGGTCGCGTTTGAAGAAATAACCGACCACGCGGACAGCGATGGGCGGATCGATTGATTCGGCAAACGGCAGTCCCACGGGTCGTGTGGTCAGGCGGACCCGGTAGGGGGTCGTACCACTGTCACCGGTAAAGATCAGGGCCTCGAACAACTCGGTGATGTCCTCGTCGTTTTTTCGGACAGGAAACTGGTGCAGTCGTCTCAGGTCTCCGGCGACTGCGATCAGCTGGCCCCGGAAGTGATCTGGCTGTTTCTGCAGCACGGCAAAGGCCGCATCACCGGCGATGGCATCGAGATCCTGTTGTGGCAGGTCCCGTGCCCGGGCCAGGATCCGGTGATAGGGACCGATTTCCTCACTGCGGAGACCGACCGAATCGTCCTGGATGTTCTCGAGTTCCTCGGGAGGGATTGCCACCAGCGCGGCGATTTCCTGCCGGGGCCGCGACGTGGTGCGAACCGCGGGTTGTCCGCCGACATTCGCTGCCGGGGCGGCCGCTCGCGGCCGCCCGGTCAACCAGTACCAGGAACTCGGGCGGCGGGCGAACTGAATGGCGACCAGGACCAGGGCCAGCAGTCCGATCATCGCCAGCATCCGCAGCTGGAAACGGCGGCCAAGAAAGTCGGGTGGTGTGGTGTCGTTATCGAAACGCATCACCGGCCATTCTATGCTGGAGAGCTGTTCTTGCGAACCCGGTCAGCGCCGACTATGCTGAAATGGTCTGCCCGGCTCCGGTCGGATCTCCCCTCTCCTGGCAAGCTCGTTGGAGGCGGCGATTTGTCGCCGTCGTCCGCTCGATCCCGGATCACGTCAACTCGGTGGCTGCGATGCGAATCTGCCTGGTTCACCTGCTCCTGCTGGCCCTGTTGAGCGGTACTGCCAAGGCCCAGTCGGGACCGGCAAAGCGGCAGATGGACTTTCTGGAAGCACTGCGGCAGCGGGGCTACTTCGAGTACGCGCAACTTTATCTCGACGATCTCAAGAAGCGGCCGGACGTGCCAGCCGAGGTCAAGGCGGTGGTCGCCTATCAACGGGCGATCACCTACCTGGAGGCGGGGCGGTCGGCATCCGGCCCGATCGAACAGTCGGCGAACTACGACAAGGCGATCGGGTTCCTTGATCAGTTCGTCAAGGCGAACCCGAAACATGAACTGGCAGCCGCGGCCAACTCCCAACGTGGGCGGATCCTGCTGGGCAAAGCTCGCGTCGAAATCTGGCAGGCGCAATCGCCGGCCAACGCGGCCAAGCAGACCCAGTTCCAGGCCGCCGGGCGGAAGCTGGTTGTCGCGGCGCGGGGGATTTTTCAGGCGGCACACGCCCAGTACGAGAAAGCCTGGAAGGCTTTTCCGACCTTCATCGACAAGGTGAAACAGAAGGGGCGCTTCGAGCAGCGCAAGCGGGCTGAGGCCGTGTACATGCGGGCCCAGTACGACCTGGCATTGTGTAGCTACGAGGAGGCGCAAACGTGGAACCGCGGCAGTAACGAGTACAAGAAACTGCTGACGAAGTCTTCGACGGAATTCGAGGCGATCCACACCCGCTACCGCAGCCAGGTCCTCGGCCTCTACGCCCGGATGTGGCAGGGCAAGTCGTTCGAGGAACAGGACGACATCAACAAGGCGATGGGCATCTACAAGGAGCTGCTCGATCACCCGGGCGGCTCGCAGACAATGCGGCGGATCCAGGACAAGGTGTTGCTCTTCAAGCTGATCTGCCTGAACCACGAGAAGAAGCAGGACCACGTGCTGGTGATCGCCGAGTCAACCCAGTGGCTGGGCAAGCACACCACCCGTCAACGCCGCACTCCCGACGCACTGGGAGTGCTCTGGCAACAGGTGCGGGCCCGCGAGGCCCTGGCCGCGACCCGGACGGTGACCAAGCAGGTCCGTGACCAGCAACTCACGCAGGCGATGAACAGCTGTCGTTTCATCCAGCGGTGGCCGAGCCGGTACAAGGATGTTGCCTTGTTCAAGCTCCGCGAGTTGCAGGTCAAGCTCAGAGGCTCGGCCGTCGAACCTCAGGATTTCGACACCGCCCTGGGAATTGCCCAGGACCTCTTCAAGAAGATCAAGGATCACAATGAACTTGTCGCCGCAGCCCGGCGCGACAAGAAGCCGGCCGCCGAATTGAAGAAGCTGGCCGTAGCCCGGGACGAGCACCTGGCCAGCACGCGGGACATGCTGCAGACGGCCCTGTCACTGGTCGAACGAGACACGGCCCGTGAGGATCTGAACCGGGCCCGGTTTTACCTGGCTTACGTCTACTACCAGCGACGGCAGAACTACGAGGCCGCTGTGCTGGGTGATTTCCTCTCGCGTCACGCCGGCCCCAAGGACACCGCGATGGCGCTGGATGCGGCCGCGATCGCGATGGCGTCTCACGTTCGGGGTTACAACGATTCGCCAACCGACGAACTCAAACAGCAGGACTTGCGGCTGATCGAGGCCACCGCAGCACGGATCATTTCGAACTGGCCCGAGAGTGACCGGGCCCAGGACGTGCGATTGCAGCTAGCCCAGGTCTACGAGGGCAAACGGCCACTCGAGGCCGCCAGGAACTACGCCCAGGTGACCGAGAAGGCCCGTGCGTACGCGGAGGCACAGACGCGGGCGGGGCAGCAATTCCTGCGAGCCTGGCTGGATGCCGCCAACGCTCCCCAGGCCTCACGACCCTCGCAGCAGGACCTCGACTCCTGGGTCGCCTCGGCCGAGCGGCATCTCAAGGCCGGGATCGCCCGGACCGAGCAGTCCACCCCGGCCACCGTCAAGGCCTCGGAACTGCTGATCGCAGCGAAGGTTTCCCTGGCCCAGATCCTCAACAATAACGGGAAGTACCAGGAGTCGATTGATCTGCTGGTCAAGGATCCGCACTCTGTCATCACCGCGGTCAGTGTTGACGATGAAACGAAACGACCCGAGAAGGGAGTCCAGCGACGCGAGTTTGCCAGCCTGGCGGCGCAACTGCTGTTGCGGGCCTGGATCGGCCTGCGGAAACTCGACCAGGCCCAATCGGCAATGGAACTGCTCGAGAAGATTGCCGGGGCAGCCAAGGGGGAGGCCGTGACGGAGTTGTACCGGCAACTTGGCGACGAGCTCAAGCAGGAACTCTCCCGGCTTTCCGCGGCCGGAAACCAGCAGCGAGTCAACGAGGTGCAGGCGGCCTTCGAGGAATTCCTGGATCGATTGCGACAACGCAGTGACCAGACGTTCAACAGCCTGATCTGGGTCGCCGAAACCTACAGCGGGCTCGGGCAGGCAGCGGTGCAGGATCAGGCGAAGGCGAACAGGTACTTCGGTCACGCGGCCGGAAGTTACCAGTCGATCATCGATCGTACCGAAGCCAGTCCGATGTTTCTGCGGGATCCGAAGATGATGCCCGGTGTCAAGTTGAGACTGGCTGCCTGCTATCGTCACCAGGGGCAATTCGAGGAAGCTCGCAAGATCATTGTTGATCTCGTGAAAGCGTCGCCGATGGCCCTGGATGTCCAGTTTGAGGCGGCGTCGATGTACCAGGCGTGGGCCGGGTCCGGAAAGGCAGAGAACTTCGACAAGGCGGTCATCGGAGTGAAAGCTGAGGGGGTACTCGGCTGGAGTCAGATTGCGTTGTTGCTGCAACGGCTGATCGACAGCGGGTCCAAGGACGCCGAGCGGTACCGTGATCGTCGTTGGGAGGCTCGTTACAACCAGTTGCAGTGTCGACTCGAGCATGCCGCCGCGGTTTCCTCGGAGAGCGAGAACCAGTTGAAGCGTGCCCGGTCGGAGATCCAGAGCATGATGATGGTGACGGCGATCACCGATTCTCGCTGGACGGCTCGCTACGACGCCGTCTACCGCAAGATCCTCGAGGGGCTCAATGAACCGGTGATCACGCTGGCCGAGTACCGGGGAAAGTACAAGCCGAAGCTGACTCCTGCCGTTGCGCCCAATAAGCTGGTACCCAGTGTCGCGGCGTCAACCGGGCCGGCGGCTGTTTCTGGAGCCGCCGCCGCTGTCAGCGGCGGAGGACCCGGACTCCTCGGGCTTGTCTTTGCCGGAGTGCTGCTGCTGGCCGGCGGAGTCGGGGTGGTGTTCATGCTCAAGAGCGGGTCGCGCAGTCGGCGATCGCGGCGTCGTTTCGTTCCTGATGCGGCGCCCGTGCCACGGCCGGCCGGCAGCGAGACTCGAACTCGTCGATCAGCGGCCGGGAAGAAAAAACCGTCCGGTGGGCAGCCATCCCAAAAGTCACAGGCGGCCGACTCGGCCTCGAGGTCGCGACGTCGTAAACCCGGCCCCAAGTCCTGAGATTTGTTGAACCTGGAGTTCCTCAACCATGACATTTCGTCTTCAACGCCTGTCGCCGGTGCTGCTGTCACTGGTCGTGTCGCTGCTCTGGCTGCAACCGCTCCAGGCGGTCGACCAGGTCTTTCGCAAGAGTTCCAAGACCCCGATCCGCGGCAAAGTCACATCGGTCACCAGGACCGGGGTCAGCATCAAGCCGCAGGTCGGCGCGGACGTGGCGGTGGCGGCCAACGACATCCAGGAGATTCGCTGGAATGGGGAACCTGTGAAGCTGATCACCGCCCGAAGCAGCGACCGTGCCGGGCGGTTCGAGCGGGCTCTGACGATCTACACCGAAGTGCAATCCGACCCCAAGGCCGGTGCAGCCAACATCAAGCTGGATCTCCAGTTCCTGATTGCCCGGACCACTGCCAGGCAGGCCCTGGCTGGTATCGGAAAACTGGAAGACGCACAGGGGAAGTTGAAGGACTTCCTGACGGCCGGGACAAGCAGCTTCCGGTATTTCGATGCGGTCAACCTGCTGGGGCAGGTGCAGTTGGGAGCCGGTGAATTTGATGCTGCCAAGGCCCAGTTCGCCGGCCTGGCCAAGGCGCCCTGGACGGATTATCAACTGGCCGGGCAGAGCGCCCTGGCACGCGTGTTGTTGGCCCAGGACAATGTTGACGGAGCTCTGGCCGCCTTCCAGCAAGTGATCAACAAGAGCCAGAAGGCGCAGTCACCGGCCGAAGTCAACCAACGCTACCAGGCCGTGCTCGGCAAGTCGGCCTGCCTGATCCGCAAGAAGGGGCAGGCTTCCTTCGAGGCCGCCTTGAAGGATCTCGCCGTTGTACTCAGCGGTGCTGCCAACGAGAACGCCGAGGTACTTGCCGAGGGATACCTGCGACAAGGGGACTGTCTGCGGCTGCTCGGACGGCACAAGGAAGCGGTTCTGGCCTACCTGCACGTTGATCTGCTGTTTGCCGGCGAACCGGCCCAGCATGCCGAGGCGTTGTTTCGCCTCGGGCCGTTGTGGTCGGCGGTGGGGCAGCCGGAACGGGCGGCGAGGGCGCGGGAACGGTTGCGAAGCGACTATCCTCAGAGCAGTTGGACGAAGAAGCTGGGGAGCTGAGACCTGGCAGCGAGCCTCCTGTCCGGATGACTCGCCGACTCGAATACAACCTTGATACTGACTGAAACACTGGAGAACACCATGTCTGACCGCCTGTCTGCACGCCGCACGGGTGCTTGGTTCCTGTCCGGCCTGTGCCTGGTGGCCTTGTTGTCCCTGGGATCCGAGACCGCGCTGGCCTGGCAGGAGAAAAAAGCCGAACCCGCCGCCGCCGAACCAGCCGCTGCCGAACCGGCCGCCGCCGAACCGGCCGCTGTCGAACCGGCCGCTGACGCGGCTGTGGGAGAGACGGATCCGGCCGCACCGGCGGAAGACGCCGCTGGGGGAGGTGGAGCTTCGGAAAGCTATCTGGTCCGATTCGTGAAAGCCCTGGGGTGGTTCTTCGGGCCGATCTTTTTGGTGATTTCGTTCACCCTGGTTGCCCTGATCATGATGAACGTGTTGCAGATCCGCCGCGACATCCTGCTGCCGCCGGGGTTTGTTGATGACTTCGAGCAGCAACTGGCCGGCAAGGACTACCAGGGCGCCTACGAAATCGCCCGCACTGACGATTCGATGGTCGCCCGCGTGCTTACCGCCGGCCTCACGAAACTCAACCGCGGCTATGCCGAGGCGGTCGAGGGTATGCAGGAGGTAGGCGAGGACGAGAACATGGCGCTTGAACACCGGCTCAGCTATCTCGCGCTGATCGGTTCGATTGCCCCGATGATCGGGCTGGCCGGTACCGTGACCGGCATGATTCTCAGTTTCGACAAGATCGCCAGTTCGGCGACCCAGCCCGAGCCGGCGGAGTTGGCCGAGGGAATTGCGACGGCGTTGTGGACGACCCTGGTCGGACTGGGGATCGCGATCCCGGCGATGATTTCCTACAGCATTCTCCGCAACCGGGTGGCCCGTCTGGTGCTCGAAGTCGGCGGGGTCAGCGAGAGCCTGATGGGACGTTTCCAGAGTCTCGGTCGCAGCAAGCCCGCCTCCGGGGGGGCCCCGACCGCCGCACCCGCGGCACCACAGCAGTAAGTTGACAATCCCGGGAAACCGCCTGCCGCGAGGTGTTCCCGGGAAGGGTACGAGGATCTGACGGAGATTTGCGGATGCGGATCAAGAAAACCGAGCCGGTACTGGCCGAAGTTGACATGACCCCCATGATCGACATCGTGTTCCAGTTGATCGCCTTCTTCATGGTGATTTCCAATTTCGAGCAGACGCAGGCCGACGAGCGGGTGCGGTTGCCCGAGGATGTGCTGGCGTTGCCGCCGAAGGTGAAACCGGCCCACGAACTGGTGCTGAATGTCGGGTTCCTGCGGGACGAAAAGCACAACCTGCCCGAGCAGGGGCCGGTGGTGTTTCATGCCGGCCGGTTTTGCTGGATCACTCAGCAGGACAGTCCGGCCAGCGTACGGATTTTCAATGGCCGGGCGAACGCGATCCAGACGATCGAGACGGTGGATTTCAGTTACCGGCTCAACCAGGAAAAACAGCTGTTCTATGATCGCGGTGTCGCCGTTGCCGAGAGTGTCACGGTGGTGATCCGCGCTGATTCCCGGGTGCCCACTGGCCTGATCCAGAAACTCATCCAGTTGGCCCAGGCCGATTTCACCGGCAGCGATGGCTCGAGCCAGCCGGGGTTTGCCAAGTTCGCGTTGAAGGCCGAGCAGACCGCCGAGAGCCGGGCGTTCAAGTCACGGGGTTCCTGAGCCATGAAAATCAGAAACCAGGGTGGAGTGGAGAAGATCGAGCCACAGATGGCTCCGATGATCGACGTCGTGTTCCTGCTGTTGATCTTCTTCATGCTGACGCTGAAGATCGTTCAGCCCGAGGGCGACTTCAACATCAACATGCCGGCGGTGGCCCAGTCGCAGACCGAAACGCCGAAGTTGTTGCCTGATTTCAAGGTGCGATTGGTAGCCGATGGTGCGACCGGAGCGTTGCTCGAGGTTCGCTACGGCCAGCGAAGTCTTGGCAATGGTCCGCCTGCCTTCCAACTGCTGCAGCAGATGATTCGCGAGAACATCGCCGGGAGTCCGTATGCTGATGAGGTCGAGGTCGAGATTGACGCGGACTTCGACCTGAATTACGAGCACGTGATCAGCGCGGTCAGCGCTTGCACCGGACAGGTTCAGCAGGGGTCGGACGGCCAACCGGAGGTCGTGCGGTTTGTCGAGAAGATCAAGTTCGCGCCGCCTCGCCAAAGCACCCGTGCTGCGACGGGGGGGTGATTGCCTCCGGGTGTCGCCGTCCGTGCTCTAGCCCCGCGGGTGACACTGCTCGTGCATCCCCTTGAGTCGGCTGTGTTCGACCTGCGTGTAGAGTTGTGTCGTGGCGACGCTGGCGTGACCGAGCAACTCCTGCAGTTCCCGGATGCCGGCGCCGCCGGCCAGCATGTGTGTGGCGAAGCTGTGTCGCAGCGTGTGCGGACTGACGTCGGCACCGATGCCGATTCTCGCAGCATATTTCTTCACGAGGTTCCAGAGAGTGATGCGTGAAAGCTGGTTTCCGCTGCGGGTGACGAAAAACCACGGGCTGTCCCGTCCGGCGACCATCGCGGGTCGTTCGTTGTCGAAGAATTCGCCGAGGGTCTGCTTGACGGTCGGGCTGGCGACGTAGACCAGTCGTTCCTTGTTGCCCTTGCCCAGGCAGCGACAGAATCCCTCGTCGAGGTTGAGGTCGCGGATCTGCAACGCGGTGATCTCGGATGCGCGACACCCGGTGGCGTAGAGCAGGCCAAGGATCGAGCGATCCCGGAGTGGGTAGCGGTCGGTGTCGACGCGTCCGGGTTCCACGATCAGGCGGTCGATGACATCGAGGCTGAGAACCTTGGGAAGTCGTTGCCAGCGCCGTGGGGAGCGGAATTGTTCGATCGGCGTTTCGGTCAGCACGCCGTCAAAGACGAGGAAACGGAAGAAGGTGCGGATGGTACTGAGGCGACGGGCCTGGGAACTGCTGGCCAGGCGGCGTTCCCGCAGCGATTGAAGATAGTCGCGAAGCCGGTCGGCATCGAAGCTGTCGAGTGGTCCCCGGTGATGTTGCTCGATCCAGCCAAGAAAGTCCCGGAGGTCGCTGCGGTAGGAACGGATCGTGTTGGCCGCCAGGCCACACTCGGCTTCCAGGTACGTGAGGAAGGCCTGCATGTGACCGGCAAAGACCGATGGACCGAGATCGCTGGTGGTGTCGTCGCGGGCCGTCATACCTCTTTAGGTCGGAATCGTCCGCGGCGGTCTTGAGTCACTGTGGCGGTCGTCGGCGAGGCCACGACAGTTTCGTGGTGGCGATTTCAACGGGCATGGCGGCCCACCGGTTGCAGGGGACAGTGGGTGGACTGGAACGAGACACTCTCGTCGGCATCCTGAAAACGAACGGTGACGGTGCGGTCCCTGGCAAATCCGTTGACACCGGTCACCGTTCCCAGACCATATCGCGGGTGGCGGACCGCCATCCCGACGGCAAATCCCTGGCTGACGTGTGCGGATTCGGCGGTGCCGTTGAGTAACGAGGCGGCGGTTGTCAGCAGTGGCGAGTCGTCGGCGGCCTCGGCGGTGGCGGGATCGGGAAGGGGGGGCCGTGGCGTGGTGTGGCCCTCCCAGAGCGAATGGTCACGGATCTCCAGCTGCATTTCGCCAAGGAACTCGCTGGGAATCGTCGTGCGGGTTTGACCGTGAAGGTCGCGTTCGGCGGTAAGGGTCAACGCCAGTTTCGAGATGGCCCGTGTCATGCCGACGAACAGCAATCGCCGTTCCTCCTCGAGTTCCCGGGGGTTGTCCTCCCGCAGAGACCGCTCGTGTGGCAACAGGTTCTGTTCGACTCCCACGACGAATACCGTTGGAAATTCCAGGCCCTTGGCGGCATGAAGTGTCATCAAGGTGACCGTTCCCGCCTGTTCATCGATCGAGTCGGTTCCGGCAACCAGGCTGGTGGTCTCGAGAAATCCGGCCAGCGACCGTTCCTCCCCGGCGAACTCGTCATAGTGGGACGCGGTGGCCAGCAACTCGTCGATGACGGCCTGTCGCTGGATCTCCTGCTCGGAAGTGCCCTTTTGCCAGCCGACACAATAACGGGTCTGATCGATCACCTGCCGGAGCAACCCGGCAACCGAGCCGGAGTCAGTCAGCGAGAGACCGTTGATCAGCTCGTGAAACCGGCACAGCGCGGTCATCGCCGGCTTGGACAGTTTTTCGGCGCGTCGGGCCTGGCCGGCGGCTTCCAGCAGGTTGAGTTGTTCGATGTTGGCGAATCGTTTGAGTTTGGCCTGCGTCACCTTTCCGATCCGCCGCGGCGGCGTGTTGACGACCCGGCCGAACGCCGCGTCATCGGACGGGTTTTCGACCAACCTCAGGTACGCCAGAAGGTCCTTGACCTCGGCCCTTTCGTAAAAGGCCACTCCGGCGATGACCTGGTAGGGGATCCCCCACCGCGAAAACGCCAGTTCCAGTTGACGGGACATCGAGTTGACCCGGTAAAAGACGGCACAATCACCGTAGCGGCACGATCCTGCTGCAACCTCGTCGTGGATCCTCGAGGCGATGCCGTGTGCTTCCTCACGTGCCGAAGGAAAGACGAGCAACTCGGCGGGCTCCCCCTCGGGATTCGCTGTCACCAGTGACTTGGGTTTGCGCAAGCGGTTGTGGGAGATCAGTTGATCGGCCGCGCGGAGAATTGCCGCAGTGCTGCGGAAGTTCTCTTCCAACCGGATGACGCGGGCCTCGGGATAGTCCTGTTCGAACCGCAGGATGTTGTCGATGCGGGCCCCCCGCCAGCCGTAAATCGACTGGTCCGGGTCACCGGTGACGCAGAGATTTTGATGGTCGTGCGATAGCAGGCGGACGATGCTGTACTGGACGAGGTTGGTGTCCTGGTACTCATCGACGAGCACGAAGCGGTAGCGGTCATCGAGTTGCCGTCGAAGCTCGGGGTTGTCGGTCAACAGGCGTTCGACGTGCAACAGCAAGTCGTCGAAATCGACCGCATTGGCCTTCAACAGGAACTGCTGGTAACGCGGGTAGACCTGAGCAACGACTTCCTGGAGAGGATTTCCCACGCGGCGTTGGGCATCGCTGGAGACATCCTCGGGGGATTGTTGATTGTTCTTGGCATGGCTGATCCGTCCGGCGAGGCGGCTGGGAGGAAAGTGGACGGCGTCGAGATTCAGGTCGTTGAGGACGCTGCGAATAACCTGGCGTTGGTCGGTCGTGTCGAGAATCGTGTAGTTGGGTCGCAGCCCGATCATCTCGGCGTGCGACCGCAGCAGGCGAGCGCAGAACCGATGAAACGTACTGACGGCGACACGGCGTCCGGCCACCAGCCGCTCGACTCGTTCGGCCATTTCCTCGGCGGCCTTGTTGGTGAAGGTGACTGCGAGAATCTGGCCGGGATCGACGCCGCGTTCAACCAGCCGGACCATTCTCTGGGTGATCACCCTCGTCTTGCCGGACCCGGGACCGGCCAGGATCAGCAACGGGCCTTCGAAGTGGTCCACGGCCGACTGCTGTTGCCGGGTCAGGCCAGCCTGTTGTGAGTCCGGGCCGGGGAATCGGGAGTCTGCTGTGGCCAAGGTGTCCATCCGTGGGCTGTGGCCCGTCCTGGTGTTGCACCGATCCGATCGGTCCCCGACATATTGACCGATTGTTCACGGGTTGGCCAGCCGCGGTTAAGATATGACAATTGCCTGACCTCTTCCGGTGGACTAGACTGCGCAAGCTAGGAACGACCTTGAGGGCAAGTTGCTCGTTGCCACCGGGTGGCAGCCGGTGATTCCGGCGTCGCCGGATGGGATTTGACCGCGACCCGCGGTGGATGTCGGTCGATAACAGTGCAAAGGTGTCCGATGTTTCGATCCGCTCTCTTTCCACCTTGTTGTGTGAAACTGTCATGACCAAATTCCCTCGCGCCGTCCTTGGCCGTTCATTTCTGACCTTCGGGTTGATTTTGTCCTTCGTCGTGGTTTCAGCGGTGGCCTCGGCCCAGGACCAGGCTCCCGGAGCATCGGTCAGCGGCAAGGGGCTGCGGGGCCTGTTGGCAGAGCAGGTTCCGGTCGACCTGACCGAGGAGTCGCTCGAGTCGCTCGGTGGCAACTGGGCTCCGGTGCGGGCCAAGCTCGTGATCTCGCTGAACCAGCTCTACGAGAACGAATCGCTCGGCATCCGCGGCCAGCGGAGGGCTCTCGAGGAACTCAAGGCCCAGGCGGCGGTGATCCGTGTCGGCATCGAGGAACTCCGTAACAAGCCCATCCAGCGAAACCTGATCACGATCCACGGTCGTCTTTCCCGTCGCATCGGCGTGGCCGAGGCGTTGCTGGATGCGGTGACGATTTCCACCAAGGCGGCACCAGCGGTGTCGGCCGCTGAGACAGCCAGGCAGAAGTTGACCGTGTCGGTCAGGAAGTTGCACGGCTACCTGAAGTCGTTTGCGACCGGCGAGACCTGGATCGACTATCTTGGTGTTGTGCGGATCAGCGAGGACCTGAAGAAGCCGACGCCGGGCAAGTCCGGACTGGCCGTGATGCGACGCGTGCAGGAGAGGTTACAGGGGAAGGACCAGATCGGTGACGCGGCCCAGACAAAGTTCCTGAAGGAACCGCAGATCGCCGCCGTGGAAGAGGCACTTGGCGCGTACCTGACCGAAGCGGGCAAGACGACGCCGACCAAGCCGCGCCCGGTGGTGCCGCTCAACGACAAGACCCGGGCGGCCCTTCGCCCCCACCTGGCCACCTTGGCAGCGGCAATCGACCGCTACGAGTTGTCGTCGTCGAAGTCCGCGGCCACACGGGTGCGGCAGGCGCTGAAATCAGTTCAGACGATTTCCCCGTCCCAGGGTGAGCAACTCGGTGAAGCCCTGCGACCGCTTTACCTCAGCTACAACCTTCGCGTGGTCGCCAGTGAGAAACTGCTGGGACGGATCATCGGCCAGACCCGGACAAAAAAGAAACCGGTTCGCGACGTGATCCTCGAGGCGCAGGTTACCGGTGATTCGACGACCAGTGCCACGGTGGGGATCGATTTGCTGAAGAGCCAACGTGGTGCCCGCTGGAACATGGTGCTCAATGGGAAGACGATCACCGACACGCGGGCCAACAAGAAGGGGGTCAACGTCTTCACGCACGGAGAACACACCTTCTCTGCCACCAAGTTGGTCGAGTTTGATGGAGACCGTTTCAGCACCAAGCCGGCGGTGGTGGATGTCGATGCCAACAACACCATTGTCGACGTGACAGCCAAGTCGGTCATCATCCGCCGGCTGGCGAAGAAGAAGGCCGCGAAACTTAATCCTCAAACCGAGCGGATTGCGGCTCAGAAAGTTGCGGCCGATGTCTCGCCGGAATTCAACGGTGAGGTTGACAAGCAGTTCAAGAAGGCCACCACTGACCTGGCCAAGCATGTCAATGGGCCGCTCAAGCAACTGGACCTGTTTCCCGCAGCACGCAGTATCACGACGACCAACGATGAACTGCGAGTATCGACGCAGTTGATGGGGTCCGGCGAACTGGCCGGTGGACGACCGAATCCGGCGATCACTTCCGATTCGGGCCTGGTTGTGCACCTGCATGAATCGGCAATCAACAACGCCCTGGATCGCCTGAAACTGGCTGGCCGGACGATGACCGAGGAGGATCTTAAGGTCGAGTTCGAGAAGACGCTCTCGACGTTTCTTGGCCGCGAATTCCACTTCCCCGCAGCCGATGCGCGGACCGCCGATGAGACCGGGCCGACGACACTGGTCTTTGCTGGCGAGGATCCGATCCGTGTCCGGATCGCCGACGGCAAGCTGTTCATGGTCATCCGTGCCGGTCTGAAGCAGGAGTCCGGCAAGGAAGAAATTCCGGCCCAGGTCGTGACCGTACCGTTTGGAATCGGTGTCGATGGCGACAACGTTGTCCTCTCGCGTGGATCGGTCAAGGTGTCGGCCGTGTCGCGACCCAAGAGCCGGACCAAACAGATCGTCCGCGCCGGCGTCGTTCGCAAGAAGATCACGCGGAATCTCAAGAACCGGCTGATCGAGCGGCACATGAGCGTTCCTCGCGACGGCGCCGATTCGATCCGGTTGTCGGTGACGCGGGTCGAAGCCATCAACGGCTGGTTGAGCATCGTGTTCGAGTAGGCAGAGCGAACCCGATCACTTCTCTCCGGGGTCGCCGGGTACGATCGTTGCCTTCAGGCATCTTTGTTCGATCGCTGCCGTCGTTGCGTCGACGATGCCCTGTTCGGAGAACGGGAAGATCTGTTGCACGAGATGCCAGGGGTAGGCGTCCTGGATCCTGTGCATCAGGTCAATGCCGGGCGGAATGTCGTTGGCCGTGAATGCCCAACTTCCGCAGATCGTCACATCCTTGGTGCAGATGCGGTGCCAGTTGGTGTCGATCGAGCCGGCATCGGTGAACTGGCCCATTTCCACCAGTGTTCCACCGTCGCGGAGCATCTCGAGTCCCTCGGGGCCCGACGAGGGGTGTCCGCTGCATTCCAGGACCAGGTCGGCACCGAAACCGCCGACAAGGTCTCGCACGGCCTCCACTCGTGATTCGGAGGTCGTGTGGTCTTCGATCGAAACGGTCGCCTCGGCACCGAATTCCCGGCAGATCGTCAACCGGGGGTCCTCGGGGGCTCCAATCACCAGCACCCGTCCCGCCCCCATCTCCCGGGCGGCAACCAGGGCCAGTAGCCCGATGGGGCCTGAGCCCTGGATAACGACAGTGTCCCCGGCGTGGAAACCGCCGACGTTGACGGCCCGGTTGATCGCTCGCATGCAGCAGGCCAGCGGTTCGGTCAGCGAGCCGGCCATGGCGGTCATCGTGTCGGGCAAACGGTAGATCTTGGTGGCCGGCAGGATGTCCAGGTCGACGTAGACCATCTCGGCCCAGCCGCCCCAGAGGTGCGGGGGTTTTTCGAACGGCAGGTAGCGACCGTAGTAGGTGGGGTTCAGGCACTTGTTCGCACGATCGGGGTAATGCACGCAGTAGTGACACTCACCGCAAGGCATCAGCGGCGGCAGCATCACGCGGTCCCCGACGGCCAGGGGCTGGCCCATGAAATCGGCATCGAGGTTGCGGCCGATCTCGACGATTGTTCCGGCCAGTTCATGTCCCAGTGTCAGCGGCCAGGGCAATTCACGTGGCCAGTGTCCCTGGAGAATGTGCAGGTCGGTGCCGCACACGCCGCAGGCCTCGATCGCGATCAGTGCCGCCCGTTCCGGAACCGGCGGGCGTGGAACGCTGTGCAGAACGGGTCGGGTTCCCGGCCCGTCGAACGTCGCGACGCGAATTGTCTGGACCGTCATGCCGTGCTCCAGGCGTCCCGCAACATCCTCAACGCATTGCCACTGAGCACGTCCGCGGCGACAGTTTCCGAGTAGCCTCGTTTCAGCAGCACATCGGCGAATCCGGGGACATCGGCAATCGTATCGACGTCGGTCGGAGTGATCTCGGCTCCGAATCCACCATCCATGTCGGTACCGATCGCGATGTTCTCCAACGAACCTCCCGCGAGGTTGGCGATGTGCTCGACGTGCGGGATCAGGTCGTCCATGCTGCAGCGGGAAACCCAATCGTGGCGGGAGGGCCGTTGGAACCAGTCGACATCGGGGTCGATGAAGAACTGGCAAAACACCAATCCGATCACTCCGTTGCGACGGATGACCTCCTGGATCATGTCGTCCTTGAGATGTCGTTGGCCGGGCACCAGCGAGCGACAGGTGCAGTGCGATGCGATCAGAGGCCCGTCCCACAGGTCAAAGGACTCGTAGACGGCCTGGTCGGCCATGTGCGTGATGTCGAGGATCATGCCGACGTCCTGCATTGCCCTGTAGAGGTCACGGGCCGGCGGCTTCAACCCGCCCTCGGTTCCGGTTCCGTGGATATAGGTGTTGTGTCCGAAGTGCGCCGGCCCGACGACCCGCAGTCCCTGCTCCCACCACCAGTCGACGTCAGCGGGATTGATGATCGGGTCGGCGCTCTCCATCGAGAGCACGTGGTAGATCGGCGTGGTGTCGGTTGGCTCCTTCCAGGCGGCTTCGGCCTCCTCGAGGTCGGCCAGGCCCAGGACCGGCTGAATTTCCCCACGGCGGGTCATGGCCTGGTAGTAGGCCAGGTGGCCGCGGCCGACGGCCATCGCCTGTTCCTGGGTTCGCATCCCGTCGCACCGCCGGTCACTTCGCGGCTCGATCCGCGACATGATCGTACTCAACATCAACCCGACCCGCCCCCTGCGCATTTCGGGAAACGTGACCGTACAGATCCCCGTGTCGAATCCCTCGGCCACCTGTGGCTGTTCGGTTTCCTCCTGCCGCCGGACCTCCCCGGGCGTGAGCGTCAGGTCACGGTTCCAGAACAGCGCATCCCAGGCCAGGTCCAGGTGCAGGTCAATCGTCAGCATGGGATCCATGGATGCCTCTCGGTGGGGTTGGTTCCAACCGGTCATTATGAGAGGCCGCTGGTTTGAGCGGAACCGAGTGAGCCGGTAGGCTGCGACGAAGACGGGTTGTTTCCGGCACGGCAATGGAGAACCAGCAACGATGAGCACGACAACACGCAGAGGATTCTTGAAGGACACGGCGCTGGTTGCGGTCGGTGTACTTGGGGGCGGGATCATCGGTGGGCGTTGGCCGGAGTCGCTAGTCAGCGGCGCCGCGGCGACGGCCGAAACACCCGAGCAACGGTTGAAGACGCTGGGGATCGTCCTGCCGCCGGCGCCCAAGCCGGTGGCGATCTATGTTCCGGCAGTTGTCAGCGGCCATCTCTGTTTCTCCTCCGGCCATGGACCTCGAACGGCCGACGGGAAGATGATCACCGGTCGCGTTGGCGAGGACCTGAGCCTGGCCGAGGGCAAAGCGGCAGCGCGTGTTGTTGGATTGAATGTCCTGTCGAGTGTTCGCGCACGGTTGGGGTCCCTCAACAAGGTTGTTCGCCTGGTCAAGGTTCTGGGGATGGTCAACGCGACTTCCGATTTCAAGAAGCACCCCCAGGTGATCAACGGTTTCAGCGAATTGATGGTCGAGGTGTTTGGCGAGGTGCAGGGCAAGGGCGCTCGTAGCGCGGTGGGCATGGGGTCGTTGCCGAGCAATATCCCATGTGAGATCGAGGCGATTTTCGAGGTCCGAACCCGGGGGTGAACCTGGAGAGTCGGTCGCGAGACGAGATCCTCGACCAGGGGATCGAAAGACCGGGTCGGAACGAGGAGAAACGATGGACATGACACGACGTGAAGCATTGGCAGCCGGTGCGACGACGGCGGCCGGCCTGGGTGCGACCGCAACAGCTGCGGCAGCCGGGCCGTCCTTGCCCGACGTGTACGCCGAACTGGGGGTGGTGCCGGTGATCAACGCCGCGGGGACGATCACGACGATGGGTGGTTCGTTGATGCCCGGTGAGGTCACCGCTGCCTGGCAGGCCGCAGCCCGCCATTTCGTTTCGCTTCCAGAACTGCAGGATCGCGTGGGAGAGAAGATCGCCGAACTGTTGAAGGTCCCGGCTGCGCTGGTGACGACCGGGGCTGCCGGCGGGATTGTTGTCGGCACCGCGGCCGCAATTACCTGGAAACATCCCGAGCGGGTGTCCCGGTTGCCGATGCCGGCCGAGGCGGGGCTGGAAGTGATCCGGCCCCGTTCGCATCGCGAGTGCTACGATCATCAGGCAACCGCCTGCGGAGTGAAGATTGTCGAGGTGGGCACGGTCAAGGAACTGGAACAGGCGATCAGTCCCCGGACCGTGATGATGCTTTCCTACAATGTCCACGAGCCCGAGGGAGGGATCAGTCATCGCGAATGGCTGCAGGTGGCCAGGCGGCGGGGCATCATCACCCTGCTGGATGCGGCTGCCGACGTGCCGCCGTTGAGCCGCTTGTGGGATTATCACCGCATGGGATACGACCTGGTGGTTTTCAGTGGTGGCAAGGCGATCCGTGGTCCACAGGGTGCAGGGCTGCTGCTGGGACGCAAGGACCTGATCAACGCCGCCAAGCCGAACACGGCTCCGGCGTGCAACAACATCGGTCGCGGGATGAAGGTCAGCAAGGAGGACATGGTCGCGATGTGGGCGGCGGTTCGCCGGTTCGTGGAACTCGACCACGAGGCCGAGGAGGCAAAGTGGAGGAAGCGAATCGCCGTGATTGCCACGGCGGTCGAACGGATCCCCGGTGTGACGACGCGAATCGTCTTGCCGCCCGTCGCCAACCACGTGCCTCACCTGGTCATCGACTGGGATCGAAACCGGGTGAAGGTCACTCCGCAACAGGTCAAGCAGGCCCTGGCGACCGGCGATCCACCGATCCTGACGGCTCGTGTTCACGGGACCGGAAACAAGGGTTTCCTGGTCAGCGTGTTCATGCTCGAACCCGGTGAGGACGCAATCGTCGGACGTCGGCTTGTCGATGCGCTTGGATGAAAAAGAGGAGAGAGACCATGGAAAAAAGAGCATTTGGGCGCACGGGCCTGGACGTGTCGGTGCTGGGATTTGGAGGGGCGCCGATCGGTGTGCTGGAGACCGGTCAATCCGATGTCGATTCGGTGTTGGCGCTGTTGCTCGATCACGGAGTCAACCTGATCGATACGGCGGCCGGGTACCGGGGTTCGGAAGAGGCGATTGGCCGGTCGGTCGGTCACCGACGGGATGATTTTGTACTCGTTTCCAAGTGTGGACAGGCCTTTGATGATCTGGCCGGTGAGGCGTGGTCGGCGGAGGTCATCTCGGCGACCGTCGACCGGTCGCTGGCGAGGCTGGGAACGGAATACCTCGACGTGATGCTGCTGCATACCTGTGATCGGGAGGTCCTGGAACGTGGCGAGGCACTCGGTGCCCTGGTACGGGCCCGCGATGCGGGGAAAGTACGGTTTGTCGGATTTTCCGGCGACAACCAGACGGCCGCCTATGCCGCGGGACTCGACGACGTTGCCGTCATCCAGACATCGGTGAATGTCTGTGATCAGGTGAACATCGACCAGGTATTGCCCGTTGCGGTCGATCACGCTGTCGGGGTGATGGCGAAGCGTCCGATCGCCAACGCTGCCTGGAAGGACCTCAACGACCAGCCGGGTTTCTACGCTCGTTACGCTGAAACCTACACCGAACGGCTGGCACTGATGGATGTTTCACCCGAGGACCTGGGATTCGAGGCGAGCGACTGGCCCGAAATTGCCCTGCGGTTCACGTTGGCGGCCGAGGGTGTACACACGGCGATCATCGGTACGACCAATCCCGCGCACGTACAAGCCAATCTCGAGGCCGTTTCACGAGGGCCGCTCCCCGACGACACTGTCAACCTCTTGCGGATCGCCTTCGTCGAGGCGGCGGCCGAGGACTGGACGGGGCAGACCTAGTCGGTCACGTCAGGCGATTCCCGGCTAGGCCGCCGGTTGGCGATGTTGGGGCTTTGCCGTGGCCGTATCGTCGTCAGCTGTCGAGGCCGGGGCCGACCGAGTGAAATCCACGAGTTGTTTGAGCCCCTGCAGGAAACGGTCACGGCGTTCGGTCAGGTTGTTGAGTGACTCGGGCGTGTAATCGTAGAACCCCTTGCCGGACTTGGTCCCCAGCGTGCCGGCCTGCAGCATGCTGTCGAGCAGCGGTGGTGGTGAGTCGGCGTCGCCGAGGTCTTGCCAGAGGTAGCTGGCGATGCTGTGGAAGACGTCGAGACCGCCGAAGTCGGCCGCCTGGAGCGGACCCAGAAACGACCAGCGAAATCCCGGGCCACCGGTCATCGCACGATCCAGATCCTCGGGTGTCACCACGCCCTCGGCCACCAGGTGCAGGGCCTCGCGGAACACCGCAAACTGCAGACGATTGCCCACGAAGCCGGGAACGTCGCGACGGACGTGAATCGGCTGCTTGCCGAGTTCGGTGGCCAGTTCGAGGAGTTGTTCAACGAGTTGAGGGTCGGTTGATTCCCCCGAGACCACTTCCACCAACGGCACCAGTTCGGCCGGATTCCACCAGTGAAATCCGGCCACCTGGCCAGGGCGATTGGTGGACTGGCCCAGGCGGGTAATCGAGAGACCTGACGTGTTCGACACCAAGGCGGCGTGAGCCGGCGCCAGGCGATCGAGTTCGGCGAAGACGCGGCACTTGAGTTCGAGATTCTCGGGGATCGCCTCGATGACCAGGTCAGCCGCTGCGACTGCGTCGGCGAGACTGGTCGTAGTCGAGAGTCTCTGGTCGCCCTCGCGAGATTGCTCGGCCGTTTGCAGCCCGGCCGTTTCGAGCGTCTGGCGGCTGGTGGCGATCCGTTCGCGGGCTCGTACCAGGGCTTCGGCGTCGGTGTCGCACATCGTCACCCAGCGACCGTGATCGGCCAGGCACTGGGCGATTCCCGCCCCCATCGTGCCGGCTCCCAGGACAACAAACCGGGTCTGTGTCCGCGGTTCTTGACCTGTCAGATTCATCTTCGACCTCCTGCCGAATGTGCCAATCCCTGTTGCGCGCATTCTACGCCGGGTTGACCCGGTGGCAAGAAAAAAATGAGGAGGTCTGCCGAGTCATTGCGGAGACTTTTTCCCGGGCAACTTGAGATCTCCCGGGGCGATTGGAATATCGAGCCCCTTTTCAGGGATCGATTGTCCGAGTGTCCAGAGAATCCCCTGCACGACCAGGCGACGGTACTCGATCCGCTTCCAGTTCTCGTGGAAATGCAGGCCGCTGAAACCAAAGCTGCGGCCACCATCGGATCGCTGCCAGCTCCAGGCAACCGTTTCGTCACGTCCATCGATCGGAACTCGCAGCAGCGGGATGATCGTTTTGGACGGACGGGAGAACTTGAGTCGGTAGTAGAACTCGTCACGCACTTCGAAGGGTCGAATTCCGCGGAGAACCGGGTGGCCGGCGGTGGCCGGGGTGGCTCGTGCGGTTACGACCGAGTACTTGCGGTCGGGGCCGCCATGACAGCCGCCCAGCAGCGCGAGATATGCGGCGATCGGTTCGGCCTTGCGGGTTCCAATTCCCCAGTGCAAACCCACAAGTCCACCGCCTCGACGAGCCAGCCTCCGAAAGGCGGCCAGCCGTTTCGGATCGTCACTGATCCACTTGGCACCCTCGGAAACAAACAACGCTGCCCCGTCGGCTCCGTCGAGCAGTTCCGGGCCCTTTGGCCAGGGGGAGTTGGCATGAACGAGAATCGTCTGAAGATTGCGGTTTGGCTGCAGCGCCTTGGCAATGATCCGCATCCCGGCCTGGTATTCGTGAGTCGCTCGAGGGTGTCCGTCGGGGCTGTGCCACAGCAGCAGCAGCCGCAGGGGCTTTTTCGGAGATGGCTTGGCGGCGGTTGCCGACATGGAGGAGACGATGCTGGAGAGAACCAGGGCGGCCAGGGCCACGGTGTTGGCAATACTCGGTCGCATGATGGAGTGTCTCGTTGCGGTTCCAGGTGTACGCGGGACGGGCATTCGACCGGTCCAGGGAAAAAGTCTGCCGCTGATGGGATTCTTGTACGGAATTGTCGCCTCGAACCCACTGTTAATGCTAGGGGGGGATCGGGACTCTTTGGCCGACCCGGCCGGCAGGACCGCCATCATGCGACTGACACTAAGAACACTTCTCGCCTATCTCGATGACATCCTCGAGCCCGAACAGGCACGAGAGATCGGGAAGAAGGCTTCGGAGAGCCCGTCGGCATCGACACTGATCGGTCGAATCCGCGAGGTCACTCGTCGACGTCGGTTGACGGCACCGGCGCTGAGTGGACCCGGCGGCGGGTTGGATCCCAATATTGTGGCCGAGTACCTGGACAACACGTTGCCCAGCGAGGGTGTAAACGACGTCGAACAGGTGTGCCTGGAATCCGACGTTCACCTGGCCGAGGTGGTGGCCTGCCACCAGGTGTTGACACTGGTGCTGGGAGAACCGGTGACGGTGGTACCGGAAAGTCGCGAGCGGATGTATGCCCTGGGGGCGTCGGACAGCGGGAAGGTACTTGGAGGAGAACCGCAGCAGCAATCCTCGACGGGGACATTCGCTGTGCCGTCGTTGGAGTCTGACGAGACTCGAGATGTCGACGGAACTCCGCGCCGGCCTGTGGATGAGGAAGCCGAGGCGGCTGCCGAGGCGGCTGCCGAGATCTCACGGCGAGTCGGTGGTCGCCGTCCGCTCTGGAAACGGATTCTGCCCTACGTGGTCGTTTCGCAGGTCGTCGCAATCTGGCTGGCCCTGTTTTACCTCGAACGCCGTGTCTCGGATGACGTGTCGTCTCCGGCGGTTAGTGGTTCGGCAGACACGGCTCGCGAGATCGTGGCCGATGCGGAAGAAGTCGCCCCCGGTGGCGATGAGTTGTCGAACGATCCCGATCCGTTGGCAGCCAACGTGGCAGCCAACGTGGTTGCCAACCCCCTGCCGCCAGTCACCCCGCCCGACAGGGGACCGCTTGCGAAGGATCCCCCGTCCGAAGCCTCCGGCACGTCGCTGGCGGATTCTCGGGTCGAGCCCCCCGGGCCGGTCCCATTGCCGGAGACGCTCTACACCTCGCCGAGCGGCGTGCTGCTCAGGCAGGACCTCAAGACCGGCGACTGGCTGCCGATGTCTCGACGGACCTCGCTTCGTCCCGGCGAGCGTCTTGCAGTGCCGGCACCATTCACGGCGGACGTGAGCCTTGGCGGCGCGGCCGCGCGGCTGGCGATACAGGCAGGAACGACCGTGTCCCTGACCGGTGCCAACGACGTGCTGTGTGACATCAACCTGTCCCGCGGTCGGATCGTCCTGCGTACCGGCCCCCCGTCGGCCGACCAGGCCGACTCGGTGAAACTGCGATTGAGCGTCGCCAAGGAAAGCTGGCAACTGGAACTGGTCGGTGACGAGACGGTGTGTGGGATCGAGATCCAACCGCAATTTCCATCGTCCTTCGAACAGGATCTCGGAACGGATTGGTATCAGGGTGTCTTGCACGTGGCCAGCGGGACACTTCGACTGACCGACAGCAGTGGTATGACACTCGTGTTGGAATCCGGTCAGCGACAGTCGCTGGCTGCTGCCGGGGTCGAGGCGAGTACCGATCCGCCAACGACCGTGCTTCCGGCCTGGTTGAATCCGACACCACCGATAGCCCCGGCATCCCAGCGAATGAAGGCCAAACGGTTCGAAAAGAAATTCGATAGCAGTCAGCCCGTTCGGCTGAGCGTGGCGGCTGCCGTCAAGGCGCCCGAGCGAGGAATCTCGAGTCTGGCTGTTCAGTGCCTGGCGTTGACCGGGCACGTCGAAACGTTGGTCCAGGTATTGGCCGAGTCCGGATTCCTTGAATCGCGACGGGCTGCCTTTGACGGCTTGCGGTTGTGGTTGGTGGCTGAACCGGGACGGGGAAAGCCGTTGCAGGAGAGATTACGGAATTCCTTCGAGGAATCTCAGGTCAACGTGGTCTATCGCCTGCTGTGGGGTTTCAGCAGGTCTGATGGTGCCGGCAAGGAGACCTCGCGGCAACTCGTCGCCTGGCTGTCGGATGACCATGTTGCGATTCGGGAAATGGCGTTTCACCACGTGGCGCGAATAACGGGCCGTGGAAACGATTACCGTGCCGACGCCTCGCCCGGTCGGAGACAGACGGCTGTCGCCCGCTGGGAAGCGTTGTTGAAACGAAACGGCTCCCTGGTCGTTCCCTGAGCCCCGGCCCGTCGACGCTTTATTGATGCCTTCCAGTCAACACCGTCAACAGACCACGGATCAAACCGCGGGGTTCCTTGAGCGGGTCCGGCAGTTGTTGGAGTTGATCCGCTTCAGTCACACGGTCTTCGCACTGCCATTTGCCCTGCTGGCGGCCGTGCTGGCCTGGCGTGATCCCACCAACGGGTTTGCCTGGCACCAGTTGGCTGGCATCGTGTTGGCGATGGTGACAGCCAGAAGTGCGGCGATGGCATTCAATCGCCTGGTTGACCGCCATCATGACGCCGAGAATCCGCGAACTGCCCGGCGGCAATTGCCGACCGGTGAACTGGGGGTGACCCTGACCTGGTGCTTCACTCTGGTCTGTTCGGCCGGTTTCATTGCTTCGACCCTGTTGTTTCTGTTGGGTGAACCACCCAATCCCTGGCCGATCCGGCTGAGCGTGCCGGTGCTGTTGTTTCTGCTGGGATATTCTTTTGCCAAGCGTTTCACGAGCTGGTGTCACTACTGGTTGGCCGCGGCGCTGATGCTCTCGCCCCTGTGCGTCTGGATTGCGATTCGTGGTCCGGCGATCCGGTCGGTGACGGACTTGACCGTCCCGGGAGTCCTGGCCGCGGCAATCTTCTTCTGGGTGGGTGGATTCGACATCATCTACGCCTGCCAGGACATCGACCACGATCGGCGAGCCGGGCTGTTCAGCGTGCCAGCTCGTTTTGGTCTGGCCGGTGCATTGCGACTGGCGATGTTCAGTCACCTGTTGACGATCGTCAGCCTGTTGGGCCTGTGGTGGGTTGCCGGGCTGGGGCCGATCTTCCTGGTCGGCGTTGTGGCCGTCAGCGGATTGCTTGTCTGGGAACACTGGCTGGTTCAACCCGACGATCTTTCCAGAGTCGGCACGGCGTTCTTCAATGTCAACGCCCTGATCAGTATCGGCCTGTTGCTGATCGGCCTGGCCGACGTCCTCATTTGCGGTTGAAGATGGCGGCGTTTGTCCGGTCCTGCATGCTGGTCGGTGGTTAATCGGCCGTCTAGAATGCGGTTGTTGTCCGAGGCGATGTTTTGCCCGGGGTGGATCTGGCGTCGGGAGGCGGGCGGATGGATGAGTTGGTCGGTGGTACGACGACCGACAAACGGCTGCTGGCGATTGCTGCGCGGGTGCAGGAGGGCCAGAGGGTCTCGTTCGCCGACGGTGTCTATCTCGACGAACACGCCGACTTGTTGTTCCTGGGGCGTTTGGCCAACGTGGTTCGCGAACGCAAGAACGGCAACCGGGCCTACTACAACACCAACGTCCATCTCAACCCCACCAATGTCTGTGTGTACCGATGCGTGTTCTGTGCGTTTCGAGCCGACCTCAAGGCGGATCGGGCCTACACGTTCTCCAGCGAGATGATCCGTCAACGTACACTCGAAGCGACCGGGTCGGGGGCAACGGAGATTCATGTCGTCGGCGGCCTTCATCATCAAAAGCCCTTCGACTGGTATGTCGATGTTGTGCGGGTCATTCACGAGACGAATCCCAGGATTCACATCAAGGCCTGGACGGCGGTCGAGATCAACTGGTTCAGTTTCATCACGAAGAAGCCGGTCGACTGGGTTCTGGAACAATTGATCGAGGCCGGGCTGGGGAGCATGCCCGGCGGTGGTGCCGAGATCTTCGATCCCGAAATCCGGGACCGGATCTGCGAGCACAAGTCCGATGGCCAGGCCTGGCTGGAAGTTCACCGCCGTGCTCACCAACTGGGCCTGCGGACCAACGCGACGATGCTCTACGGACACCTGGAAGACACGCGGCATCGAGTCGATCATCTCCAACGCCTCCGGGAATTGCAGGACGACACCGGTGGATTCCAGACGTTCATCCCCCTGGCATTCCATCCGGAAAATACCGGGCTCGATCACCTCGACTCACCGAGCGGCCTGATGGATCTGCGGGTGATGGCATTGTCGCGGGTGATGCTCGACAATTTCGACCACATCAAGGCCTACTGGATCATGCTCGGCGAAAAGACGGCCCAGGTCGCTTTGAGTTTTGGGGCCGACGATCTGGATGGGACCGTGGTCCACGAACGGATCTACCACGACGCCGGTGCCGGGACCCCCGAGGGGATCTCGGTCGAGGAGCTTCACAGGATGATCCGTGAGGCGGGCAGAGAACCGGTCGAACGCGACACCCTGTACCGCCACGTGATCCGTGACGACCAGGGCTGGTCGATCGGAGAACCGATCGAGACAATGCTGGCCACCGGGGCATGAGCCTGGGGGAGAAGAGAGCCCGGGACGACCTGAAGTACCTGAACGAGAGGACTGAAGATGGGACAGAATCTGCCACGGTCGATCACGTCGGCATTGCAGTTTGACAACGGATCGGCAATCGGGATCAGCAACCGCTGGATCAACGGCCAGTACTGTTCTATCCTGACGCCGGTGGGGATCGTCGGTTGCGGGATCTATGACATGAAGGTCCCCGCCGAGTTCAACCAGGCTCTTGCGGTGGCCCAGGGAACACCCGAGGTCCCGCTGGTCGATCCCGAGGATCTTCTCGATGCCGAGATCGTCCGCTGCACACCGCGGGCCGAATCGATGGGGATCTGTCCGGGGATGTCTGGCAGGGAGGCGGTTGAGTTGATGTTGTTGGCGTCACGAGAGGAGTCGGTGGAATGAGCGAACAGGATGCGGCGACAACACCGATCGTCGTACGGACGCTGGACCACGTGACGCTGGTTGTCGTCGACCTGGCGGCCAGTCGCGAATTCTACGTGGGCCTGCTGGGGATGGAAGAGGTGCTCAGACCGTCGTTTTCCTTCGACGGGTTGTGGTTTCAGAGTGGCCCAGCCCAGGTGCACCTGATCCTCGAGTCGGAGGACTCCGGCCCGGCCGGCAACCTTGTGCCGGCCGAACGTCGCGGCTCCCGAACCCACCACTGCGCTTTTCTGGTCGACGACGCCCATGCCTGTGCCGAAAGATTGCAGGCGGTGGGCGTGTCGATTGTCGCGGGACCGAAAGAACGGGCCGATGGTGCTGTCCAGGTGTTTGTGTGCGATCCCGACGGCCACGTGATCGAATTGACATCGGTGCCCGGTCGCTGATTTCGGCCAGCGATATCCAGAAAAAGGCGACTGGACCGGAGCGTTTTGACCGATCTATACTGTGTTCACCGAAGAAGGGACGGCGCGCTTGACGGTGGCCGTTTGTCCGCGGAGCCCAGTCAGGGTTGGCCGTTGTTATCCAGGCAGTAGGCGATTCATGAAGGCAATGATCTTGATATCGATCGGTGTCGCGGCACTGGTCGGACTCATGTCGCTGTTTGACATGATCCTGGGTTTCCTGGGCCGGGCCGAGTCGGCCCCGTTTGCCGGACAGGTGATGATGGACATCATGTTCCTGGCCGCCACCGGCGTGATTGCCTGGATGGGCTTCGAGTCGCTGCAGGATCAAAAGTGAGCGGGACACTCGTTGCCGACCGGGGTGGTGCCAACGGCTACGGCTAGATGTCCAGGTCGTCGACTTCGCCGGCCTCTTCCATGATCACGCGGTAGCGTTCGCTGGCGTCCCGGCCGAGAAGCTGGCGGAAGGTGTTGTCGGCGTCGAGTTGGCTTTCGATATCGACCCGCAACAGGATTCGCTTGCCTGGGTCGAGTGTTGTGTCTCTCAATTGCTCGGAATTCATCTCACCGAGTCCCTTGAAGCGATCGATGACAATCTTGCGACCGGCCGTCGCGTCGGAGATCACGCGTTCCTTGTCCGCATCATCCTGCGCATAAAACGTTTCGTTGCCGATCTCGATCCGGTACAGCGGGGGTTGTGCGATGAAGAGCTTTCCCTGCCGGATCAGTTCGCGCATGTGCCGGAAGAAAAAGGTCAACAGCAGCGTGGTGATGTGATAGCCGTCGCTGTCGGCGTCCATCAGCAGGATGATCCGCTCGTAGCGGAGCTTGTGGATATCGAAATGCGGGCCGATGCTGGTACCGAGTGTCTCGACGAGGTCCTGGATCGACTGGTTTGACATGATCTTGGATGTCGAGAGCGATTCGGTGTTGAGAACCTTGCCCCGCAGTGGCAGAACTGCCTGCGTCCGGTTGTTGCGGCCCATGGCCGCGGTGCCTCCGGCCGAGTCACCCTCGACGATGAAGAGTTCACTTTCGTCACGATTGCCTGCGCGGCAATCGTAGAGCTTGCCGGGCAGGGTGCTGCGGTGATTGACAGGAGTCTTTCGCCGAATCTCGCTGGCGGCGTCCCGGCTGGCCAGCCGGGCCCGTGCGGCCAGTACGATCCGCCCGATCACGTCATCGGCGGTTGACGGATTGGCGTTCAACCAGGTTTCCAGTCCCGGTCTGACCAGGCTCTCGACCTGGCCGGTCATCTCGACATTGTTGAGTTTCTCTTTTGTCTGTCCCTGGAACATCGGGTCGCCGTGGAAGATCGAGAGAATGGCGACGATGCCTTCGCGGATGTCGTCGTTGGTGATCGAGACACCCTTGGGCTTGATGCCGTGGACATCCATGTAGTTCTTGATCGCCTTGGCCACGCCACTCCTCAGACCGCTCTCATGGGTTCCACCGGCGTGGGTACGGATGCCATTGACATAGCTGCGGATTTCCTCGTCGGTGGCTTCGGTCCAGTGCAGTACCAGTTCGATGCGGATCTCTTTCTCGTCCTTTTCGGTGGCAAATGCCGTGTCGTGCAACGGCTTCTTCTGTTCCTCGGCAGTGATCTTTTGCAGGTAGGCCCCGATTCCCTCGGGATGAAACAACTCGTGGGTTTCCTGCTTCGGTTCGTCGTGGAAGAAGATCTTCAATCCACCATGGATAAACGACACGTCCTCGAGGTGTTGGCGGATGATGTCGGAGTTGAACTTGGTGCGTCGAAAAATCGAATCGTCGGGGCGGAAATAAATCGTCGTTCCGTGTCCGCGGACGCGGCGGACTTTCTTGACCGCCGCTGTTGGTCGGCCCTGCTTGTATTTCTGGACCCATTCGTGGCCTTCACGTCGCACGGTGGCGATCAGTTCGGCCGAGAGAGCATTGACGACCGATGAGCCGACACCGTGGAGACCTCCACTGCGGGCATAGTTCTTGTCAGAGAATTTCCCGCCGGCATGCAGAGTGGTCAGGATCAACTCGAGTGCCGATTTCTTGGTCTTGGGGTGCTTGTCGACTGGGATGCCACGACCGTTGTCGCTGACGGTGATGGAACTACCGTCCTCGTGCAACGTGACATTGATCCGGTCGGTTTCGTCGGCAAGAAACTCATCGACCGAGTTGTCGACAATTTCCCACAGCAGGTGATGCAAGCCCCGGGTGTCGGTGGTGCCGATGTACATTGCCGGTCGGCGGCGGACTGCCTCGAGCCCCTCGAGAACTTCGATGTCCTTGGCCCGGTAGCTTGTTTTCTTCTCCATCGTGGCCGCCATCGTCACTCGCTTTCGTACTCGGACCAGTCCACCAGATCGATCTCGGGTCGCACGATCTCGGCAAATCCGGTTCGCTGCGACGTCTTCACGCCACGGCCTCCGCGGGAGGTGAGCGTGTACTTGGTCTGGCCGAAACTGAGAACCTTGTCGTTGATGTTCCTGATTCGCAGAGCGTCACTGGGACGGGTCAACTGCATGGCACCGAGTACCTCGTCCCGATCCTCGAGCTTGAGTCCGCGGACACCCTTGCCGGGACCGGCCAGAACGGGGATGTCGCAGACCCGGAAGTGGATCAACCTTGCCTCACGCGACACGATGAACAAGGTCTTGCCGCTGCCGACAAGATCGGCGTAGGCGACGTGGTCTCCGGAGTTGAGACGGCAGTACCGACGGCCATTTCGCGTTGAGGGGGCCCGGAAGGAACTGAAGCTGAACCGCATGACCTGGCCTCTTGCGGTGACAATCAGCAGGTAAGGTGCCGGCGTCGCTTCGCCGCGGACATTGGCATCCTCGGGTGTGAATCGCGGATCGGTCGTGATCGCGTTGACGATGTGAACGCCGTCGGCCAGCTTGACGTGCTTTGACAGTGGATCACCGTAGCCGGAGGACGCGGGGACCTGGTCGGTTGAGAGCGTGTAGGCGGTGCCGTCGCTTGAGAGGATGACGACATTGTCGAGCGTGCTGGCGGGAACCACCGACAGCACGCTGTCACCCTCACGGACCCGTGTCGACTCGACCTTTGTCAGCCGTCCGACCCGCTTGACCCAGCCGTCGTGAGTGACCACGACATTGGTGTTCTCGCGAACAATGTAGGTCTGTGCATCAAACTCGGTGATCTCGTTGGTCGATCCCACGGAGGTTCGCCGCTTGTCACCGAATTCGGCAGCGACGTCGAGCAGTTCCTGCTTGACCACGGCCCACAGTTGTTTGGGTGACTTCAGCAGCTTCTCGATCTCCGCAGCCTCGCTCCGCTTTTCCTCGAGTTCCTCACGAATCCCGTTGATCTCGAGCTTGCTGATGCGATACAGCTGGAGTTCGAGGATCGCGTAGGTCTGGATTTCATCCAGCGGAAAGGCCTTCATCAGCTTTTCTGCGGCGTCGGCCTTTCCGTTGCTTCGACGGATCAGCTTCAGGGCCTTGTCGAGCCCGCTGAAGATGATCGCGAAACCCTCGAGAATGTGAATCCGTTTGCGGAGTTGCTCGAGCTGGAATTCGTAACGACGGCGGACTGTCTCGAAACGGAAGTCGTTGAAACAACGCAGTAGTTCACCGAGACCGAGACGACGGGGTACGAGGCCGCCGCTGGAATCAGGCACCAGTGCGGTGGCGTTGTAGGAGATGTTCTGTTCCAGCGGCGTGTGCTTGTAGAGATAGGCCATCACCGCCTCGGGATCGGCGTCCGGCCTGGTTTCCAGGACGATGCTCAAACCCGATTCGTCGGATGTTTCGTCGATCAAGTCGAGCAGTTGGGGGAGCTTGCGGTCGGCAATGATCTGTCCGATTTCTGTCTTGAGAGCATCGGTGGCAACACCGTAGGGAACCGAGTGAATGACGATTCGACCGGCCGAGCCCTTTCGTTTACCCGACCCGGACTTCCACTCGCCTCGAAGCTTGATCGAACCACGTCCACTCTTGTAGGCCTCCCGGAGTGTCTTCTTGTCCGAGACGATCCGTCCGCCCAACGGGAAGTCCGGACTCTTGATGTAGGACATCAACTTGCCGGTCGTCGCCGTGGGGTTGGCAATCAGGTGGATGCAGGCCTTGATGACTTCGACAAGGTTGTGCGGAGGAATGCTTGTGGCCATGCCGACGGCAATGCCCTGGGTCCCGTTGACCAGGAGATTGGGGAAGCGGGCGGGCAGGACGATTGGTTCGGATCGCGTCGCGTCGTAGTTCAGTCGCATGTCGACGGTCTGGTAGCGCAATTCCTGCATCAGGTGTTCTGCAACCGGTGTCAAGCGGGCCTCGGTGTAGCGGGCAGCCGCGGCCCCCATGCCCATCACAGAACCAAAATTGCCCTGGCCGTTGACGAGCGGGAAACGCAGCGTGAAGTCCTGGGCCATTCGTACCAGGGCCTCGTAGACCGCCGTCTCGCCGTGCGGGTGGTAGTTGCCGGTCGTGTCGCCGCAGATCTTCATCGACTTGCGTGGCTTGGTCGTCGGACTCAAGTGCAGGTCGTGGTACATCGCGTAGAGGATTCGCCGTTGCACCGGCTTGAGGCCGTCGCGAGCGTCGGGCAGGGCCCGTGACTGGATGACCGACATCGCGTAGTTGAGGTAGCGGCGACGAGTTTCCTGGCTGATCGAGACATACTCGATCCGGTTGTCAGCGGAGGCGTCGGCTTTCTTGCCGGACCGCTGGCGCGACGTACTACCCCGAGGCTGTGCCTTTTTTCGGGATCGACCGTTCTTTTTTGGCGTCGGCTTACGGGCCAAGCCTCTCTCCTTCATCGACGGTCATTGCGTTCCTCCCTGACACCAAGCCTCGTGTCGTCGACCCAACACCGCGTGCCGCAACGGGGTGTTAGATTGTAGGGATTCTGACGATTTTTCAAGACCAAACGGTTGCACCAGTTGATCGTATCGTAACGCTCACGTAACCAGTATCGGCAACACAACATGTTTGAATCACTTGCGTTACGTCGAAGCCATTGAAACCTCGCAAATGGATCAGAACGGTTCATTACACCAATCCGTACAAGCCGAAGCCATGTCTGAACGCCACGAAACGCGCGGGCGTGTACTTAGCGGTTGACGAATGACGGATTCCGATGAAAGGGATGGGGCATGATGGCTAACAGAGTTTTCAGTGTGCTGATCTGTGTTGTGTTGGCGTCAATCGCCTTGCCCTCGACGCAGGCCTCCGAGCCCGCACCGCGACGGTCCCTCCAGCAGTGGTGGCACCAACAATCCCTGACTTTTTCGCAGCGGCACGGCAGCGACTCGGTCGCCGTACCACGGCAGGTTTACGCTCCGCGATTCGCCAGGCCGGCGACCCCGCTGCGACGGTCGCGTTCGGTGGCTGGTCCACAGCAATACCAGAGGCCGATTCGTCGCGTCTCGGGACTGGCTCCCAAGGTGCCGGCCGATCAGCCACCCAAGCCGCCGAGTGCCGCCGGAATTGTCCGCCTTAACTCACCGCTTTATCCGGCACCCCGCCAGAACATCCCGCACCAGGTCGGTGGTGTTGTTATCACCAACCCGGCACTGGCTCCGCACGAAATGCTCTACGAACACGAGTACCGTGCTCTTTACCCGCCCTTCTACTATCGCGTCAAGGGTTCGTGGATGTGGACTCCGTTTGGGATCGAGTCACACGACAAGTGGGAACTGGTCGGAACCGAAGTCCGCGTACGGTATGAGAGTGAGCAGGGCCTGATCAAGCGACTGGGCAACATGATCGTTAGACCGTTCTTTGATTGATCCACCGCGACTTGGTGACTCAGACCACGTTCTGCACGGTTTCGAAATTCAATGGATGATCCGAAAAGAGCCACGACCATGAAGCCAACCGACACACTCTCGCGATTCGCCCGTCTTGCCTTCACCCTGGCACTGTTGGTCGCGCCGCTGATTCTCTTTGCCCAGGATTCGGTGCCCGTCGGCGAACGATTGGCGCCACCGAGCGAACCCGTCCCGCCGGGCGATGAAGAGAAGATCCTCTCGAGTCCGGAGGCGACCAGTCGGCAAGCAGGTGACCAGGGGCAGGCTGTCGAGATCCCCCGGGAAGCACGTGTAAAGGCACCTGAGAAAGCACCTGAGAAAGCACCTGAGAAAGCACCTGAGAAAGCTGTTGCGACGGCCATCGCAGAAGCTCTTACAGGCCGCACAACGGCTCCTGTGGAAGACTTCTCCGAGGTGAACCGTCGTGCGCGATCGGCCGATCGGGACCTGTCGGATCGGCAGTCCTCGTTCCTGAAGTCGACACCGGTTCGTCAGAAGGTGATCCGGCGTCGCAGACTCGGTTTCTTGATGATGCCCCTACGCAAGCCCAAGGCGATTGTGCCCACCCAACGCAAAGTGATTGATCCGAAGGAAGTTCGGGAGAAGACCCGGGAAGCGCTCTCGAAGATCTCTCCGATTCTCCACGGGAGTGCCCCATTGACGAACACTGACATGGCGCCGTCGTCGATCGTTCTGGACCAACTCCAGGAGATCTACCGACGCAACGGGCTGGAGATGCCCACCATGACACTCAAGGATTTCAACTTGCCGTCAGAGAATATTGCCGAAGAGTCCCCGGCACCGGGATCGGCGCCGTTTCCCGATGCGCCGGCGGTCTCGACGTTGATCTCCAACAGCGTGGTCGAGCAGAACAGCGTCGCCGAACCCGGTTTTGTCCAGATCAGTGATGCCCAGGTGACGCCGCCGACGCCGGCTGAAAGTTTCATGGAAGAACTGGTTGGGGCGTCGGCCCAGAACCCGTCTGACGCGGCAACGGTTGTCGAGGTCGGTCTGGATAGTCGTGACGATCCCCAGGACGATGAAATCGACGAGAACGCCGGTCGGGTGACGTTGACTGATCTGTGGAACGAACACTCTCTTTATTTCAGAGAACGTAACCTGGAGCAGAGCCAGGTGATTTCGACCTGGATGTACGACGAACTGGGGTTGTACACACCAGCGAGCACTGGCAGTGCTGCCCCGTTCGGAACCTACCAGATGATCTACCCGGTCAACCCCGGCTACTTTGATCCTCGAGACACTCGACTCTACGGTGCCCAGGGAGCTGGTGTCCCGATCACGGTGCCTTTGGCCCCCAACGTGGGATCGGCCTACAACTATGGCACGGGGCTGCCAGCCAGCCGACTGACCCCAATCTCGGTTCCCCGTTGAACCATTCGCCTGGATCCTGTCTCCCGGTTCCTCGGGAGCGGTCAATTGACGCACGAGGCCCATACCGATGCAACGACTCCTTCGCAGACCGCTGGCGTTTTCTCTCTTCAGCCTGATTGTCCTGGCTGTCGTCACCGCCAATGTGCGGGCTGACGAACCGGCAGCGAAGGCCAGCGACAGCACGTTGGTGACCGAAACAGCCGCCCCGTCGATTCTTGCCGGGTTCCTGGACGTCGGGTATGCTCGCGTGTCCCGAAAGGACTGGACCCCTCCGCGGAAGTTCCAGGTTTTTCGAGCACCGGCCGTCTACTCGCGAATGTACCCCGAGCGGTTTTACGGTCAGGCGGGGCCACCGACAACGGGTCCGATCCGGCATTACTCGATCATTCCGATGCCGACCGACACGACCCAGCTTGGTTACTACTACCGGCGGGTTCCTTCCTGGCAGCCTCGCCGCATGTTGCCACCAATCCCCCGTCCCTCGCGGTGGCACGATCGGACTCCCATTCCCTCGATGAGGAGTCGTGATCGGGTTCCGGCTCAGAGAACAGCCCCCGCCTCGCCCAGGACCCAGGCGGGGACCGTTCCCAACGTGATCCGCTAAGCCGCAGGTGAGGGACCCCGGGGCCTTTTTCAGGGGGCTTCGGAGAGTTCCTGTTCGAGTTCACGCAGCCCGGTTCGTGTGGTGGGTGTGCCCGCCTTGGGGTACAGCAACCGGGTGACCCGCAGCAGCTTGCGGCACTCGACGATTTGGCCGCTGCGATGAAGTGTCTTGAGTCTGCCCAGACGGATTCTCATCCAGTCGTCCTCACCGGCCGGCACCAATCGTTCGGCGAATTGCCAGTCCGAGAGGGCGGCGGCGAGTTGTTGTTTTGTGCCGATGCCAAGACGCAGGTCGGCCAGCTGCACTCTCAACGCCTGATCCCGCGGGTTGGCTTTCACCAGTCGTTCGTAGAGTTGTACCGCCTGGAATGAGCGACCGGTGGCAACATAGGCCTGGGCCAGGCAACGATCGAGTTGACGGCGAGTGGGCTGATCGAGTGTGGCACGTTGCGAGTCGAGTTTCAGGGCGGCCTGCAACTGGAGTTCACCGAGTCGGCGACGTCCAGCGGGCCGGGTGTTGACGAGAATGCGATCAAGGCCGTCGAGTAGAGCAAGCAGGTCGGCCGGCTGACGAGCGAATTCAGCGACCAGACTTCCCGCTGCCTTGAGACGTCCCTGGCCGGCCAGCGAGAGTATCCGGAGTTGTCGGGCCGAGTTGCGAACGGCGACGGCCGCGGGGTCCGGGTGGTCTTTTTTCGTGGTGGCCTGGCGGGGTTGTTCAACCAGTGGACCCCGTTTCAGGACCTCCTGCAGCAACGCATCGACACGCCTGAAGTCAGCCGGTTGTTCCTGGAGCCTGAGTCTTGCCAGCCGAATGGCGATGTCGGCCTGGGGAACGTTCCATCGCTGCGGCAACTTGGGCAGCTCGGCCACGAATCGATCCAGTGAACTGATCGCCTGGGCCAGTTTTCCGGCGGTGGTCGGATCATTGCGATCCATCGCCGCCAGCTCGGTTTCGTAGCCGGCTGCGATGAGGGAACGGGCAGCGGCGGCGCGGGCGTGCGTTGCGGGGATCTCGGCCCAGAGTTCCCTGGCCCGGGCCGACTGGCGATCGGCCTGTTCAAGATTGGCCAGCAACCATGTCGCCTCGGGCGCTGAAGGATCGGTGGCAAAGAGCCGGCGGTGAGCGACCAGGGCGCGACGATAGCCCCGGCGACGATTGTCGGTGGGTTGCTGCTGGAAGATCTGGCCAAGCGACCAGGCCCAGAGCAAGTGAGCCGCAGCCGATCGTTTGTGGGTTGGACGCTGACCGGCAAGCGAGTGGAAGGCCTGGGCGGACTCTTTGAACCGGCGTGCCTTCAGCAGCACCGAACCGCGAATGAAGGCCAGTTCGACTGCCAGTTCAACTTGATCGACGCGGTTCGCTTCGGCGATCGCCGAAGCGAACGACTTCAGTGCCTCATCGGTTCGGCCGGCCTGGTAGAGACCAATGGCCCGGTGGTGGATGCGGGCCAGTACCGGGCCGAGCGTGCGGATCGAGGCGGTGAGTTGGGCGTCCTGTCGAGACCGCGTGGCCCAGTAGGCATCGGGGATTCCCGTGGTTTGGCGAACCTGTTCGGTCAATTGCGACCAGAGGCTGTCAGCCTCCTGGTGTCGTCCGTTCTTGTGGGCCTGCTGCCAGAGGGTGTCCAGACAGGCCTGGCGGAGGTATTGCAGTTCGTCGGAAGGTGGGCCGGCGATGCGGAAACGCTTGTCGAGCATCGCCAGCGCCTCGGCCGTCCTGCCGTCATCTCGATCGACCCAGATCCGTTCAGCCAGTAATCGGTCATCGTCGGCGAATCCGGCCGCTTCCAGGATCTTCCGGGCTTTCGGAAAATCGGCCTGACGGCGGGCCACCCGCGCTCGCAATCGCGAACGGGATGTCTTGAGTTCCTCGCCCAGGGTTGTCGATGTCATCTGCTTCAACGCCTGCTCGGCCGCCAGCAGATCGGCAGCCCGATCGGGCGTTCCGGGAGTCATCAGTCTTGCTCGAGCCAGGTGGGCCTGGGCCAGTCGCCAACGACTGGTGGCCAGGAGGATTTGGACAAGATGTCGGTTGTGTTGTTTGTTCGAGTCCAATTGTCGCTGCGAGGCAACCAGCCGCTCGATTCCCTCCTGCAGGGTCTCCAGTGCCTCGCCGCGGCGGTGGCGATCGTAGGGGGCGAGATCGACAATTCGTGCCAGGTAGGTTCCGCGGGCGAGGGGCACCAGTGCGGCCTGGACATCGATCCGGATCGACTCGGGATGTCGCGGATGAGACGCCCGGAAATCTTCCAGGACCTCGCGGGCCCGCGACCACAGATTCTTCTGCTCGTCAGCGGCAGTGATCTGGGCGTGCTCGCCTAGCGTGCGGGAGAGTTGTAGCGTGAATTCGAGACGGTCATCGTCATTGAGATCATCGCGAGTGAGTTCCTCCAGGCAGGCACTCTCGGCCAGGCTGAACAGGCCCCGTTGTCGCAGGCCGCTGAAATAGAGATCCCGTCGCGACGGGCCTTCGGCGGCGGGCGCAACGACCGACCAGCACAGCAGGACCAGCGGGCAGAGGATGTTTCGCAGCCAGGTCATGAAAGGGCCTCTTCGCCGACCTTAGGCCAACCGGCGGGGTGGCGGCAAGAGGTGTCTTTGTCCGGGACGAGTCGACGCCGGGGCCGGGTCAGTCTTCGTCGGAGAGAGCATCGGTGGTCGATTCGTCGAGTCCGAAATCGACCAGGTCGATGGTGCCAACTTGTGATCGTTGGGCCGCATCCTTGAGCTTGCGAATGACAAAGGACTTGTGGTTGGCAACGGCCTGTTCGCTGATTCCCAGGTGGGCCGCCGTGTCCTTGTTTCTCCAGCCAAGCACCAACAGCAGCTCCAGGCATTTCAGCCGTTCGAGCTGGCCCCCGGCCAGCCACTCACCGATGAGCTCCGCCAGCGTTTCGCCGATCAGGTCGGCCTCGCCGCTGCGGCCCTCGCGGCTGCGCATCAGGCTTGAAGCCGCCCGTGCGGGGCCGGCCGGTTCCATGCCAGAACTGCTTTCGCCGCTGGGTAGTAGTGGCAGCGTGGGCCTCCGGCCCTGACGGCGGAGCACGTCAGTCAGCTTGTGAGCGGCGATCGCAAACAGGAAACTCTCCAGCCGTGTTCGCTCCGAGTCATAATTGGGCAGGCTCGTCAGGAATCCCAGGAAAGTTTCCTGGACCACGTCCTCGCTGGTCGAACGATTTCCGAGGCGGCTTCCCACGAACGCCCGCAGTCGCCCCTCGTAGCGGGCGATCAACTCCTCCCAGGCGTCGGGTTCGCCTCGCCGCACACGGGTGACGAGTAGCTGGTCGGTGGTGTCGGACATGGCTGTGATTATTGCTTCGCCGCCATCGCGCGGCTAGGCCGACAGAACCGTGGCGGCGGCGATCCCGGCCGCGGCCATCAGCGAGGTGGCAGCCAACTGCAACTTGCCGCGGTGGGAGCCACCCGAGGCAAGGTCGAGTCGCAGGTAGATGTGCGTGGTCACGATCAGCAGGCAGGCCAGGCCAAGCACAACGCCCATCGCCACGAGCCGGTCACCGCCGATCTGCTCTCGCCAGTAAGGCCTGGCCAGGTCACGGGTCTTGTGGGAGAGCTCCAGTTGAACGACGCAGTAGTGCATTTCGCTGTTTGAGGCGAGGGCACTCAGCTTGTGAGATTGCGTTGTTGCGGTCTGCTTGCGGATGGCGGAACGTTCCACGATCTCGACGGGCAGTTCCCAGCGTCCGCCGTGACCGTGCACGCGTTCGAAGTCCTGTTCGAGTCGCCTCGTGGCTTTCTCCAACGCATCACGTCGCGCCTCGGCGGGCGTCGACCAGGGGCCGCTGGCGACCGGTTCGAGAATCCTCTCGGCATTGGCAATCCAACGTGATGTCCAGTCGTGGCCTTCGACAGCCAGGCCCGCGTTGGCAGAGACTGCTGCAGTCGGGTCGTTGGCCGAATCGGAGGAAACGATCGGGGTCAGTCGAGAAGAGGCCTCCACGGCCACGATGGCAATGATTGCCATTGCCGGTGCGATCCAGGCCATCGCCCAGCTCTTCTTCCCGAGCGACTTCAGTTTGCCGTCACCGCCACGTCCCGCCCACGCGACCCGCAGTGCGATCGTCACCGACAACGCGACCAACCCGCCCCAGAGAATCCAGCTGGTTTCCGGGTTGGTCAAGTTCGTTTCAGCCATCAGCAGGCTAACCATGTTCGGTCACCTCCATGTAGGCCTGGCGATTTTCCGGTGAAATCCAGGGAGCGGCCAACTGCACGACGACCGAGATTCCGACCGCCCAACTTGTTGCGGTCCTGATCGGAAAGCCCAGGACCATCGACAGCAGGCACGAGAGTGCCAGGGTCAGCACCAGCGATGCGACCCTCAACCGGCGAGGACGAAACGTGTCGGTATGCCACCACCAGCGTCGCATCCCGAACAATAAAGCGAAGAACATGACATATCCGGCCAGCGTCGGTTGGGAGCCATCGACCAGCTCCACGCTCCCGATCGAGCTGACCAGGGCCGACCCCTGGTCGGCCGCGATCGAGGGAAGATCCAGCAGCAGCACCTGGTGGAACCACCAGGAAACCGCGCCGACTCCCCCACCCAGGCACAGCAGCGACAGTCGACGCAGGTGCAGGCTCTCGTGTCCGGTTCCTTCCCAGATCTTGGTTGAACACAGAACCGTCCAGGCCGCCATCAGCGTGGTCAGGCCGTAGGCGACAGCCTCCAGTGGATCGTCGTGGGACATCCCCAGCAGCCAAATCCCGGTCGCGAGCAACACGGTGAAGGGAATCGCCGCCGTCATTGCCGCTGTCATTTCCATCATCCGCCGTGGCAACGGGATCGGTCGCACTGATAACGGGGGGTACGGGACGGAAGCTGTTCGGGGTGGGCGACCGGGTCGCGTGACCGTTTTCGGGCGAGTCGGCGGGGCGTCGTCGTCGACCAGTACCACGTCGTCGGTTGTCGGGGTTTCGTTCGCGGTGCTGTCGTCGGTTTTTGCCACCGGAGGTTCTGGCGGCGGCGGCGGCTCAAGCGGCTCGCGACGGGTTTCGGCGGCATCGAATTCCTTGAGCAGTTGTTCGAGTGTCGGGGTACGGGCCGTGGGATCCTTGTTCAAGGCGTGGGCCAGGACCGGACGGAATCGAATCGGCAGCGGCGAAAGGTCGGGTTCCTCGGAGAGGTGCTTCATCAGGATCTCGGCCGTTGTCTCACCGTCAAACGGTACCCGGCCGGTCAGCAGTTCGTAGAGCACGACCGCCGTGCTGTAGACATCAACCTCGCGCCCGTATTCACCCCGGGACACCTCCGGGGCCATGTAATACACCGTTCCGATGCTCTCCGTCTGTGCCCCCCGCTGGCTGGGGGTGATGATCTTGGAGAGACCGATGTCGCCGACTTTGACCAGCCCGCCCTCGCGGTAGAGGTTAGCCGGCTTCAGGTCACGGTGCACGATTCCGCGGTCGTGGAGGTACCCGACACCGTCGGCAAGCCCCGCCAGCCACCAGCGAGCTTCCTCGGGCGGCATTCCGTCCGGGAAATCCTCGGCAATGACACGATCCAGTCCCTGCCCGGTCACGTACTCCATCACGACCCACACGTCACCGTCGTCGTCGCTCTTGATGTCGAAGATCGTGACCAGGTTCTGGTGCTTGAGGTTGAGGCACTGCCGGGTACCGCGGATCTCGATGTCGGGGTTGTTCTGAAGGAGTTTCAAGGCGACTTCCTTGCCCCCGTCGGTCAACGCATAGTAGACCTCGCCGAATCCGCCCCGCTGGATGGCTCGCTTGATCGTGTACCCCGGCAGGGGCGTTGATTCGGGAGCAAAGGTGAACTTCATCATCGACCTCCCGTCGGGGACTGGCCCGATGACAGGGGTTCAAGCCGGAAGCAGAGGTCTTCGCCGGTGACGACCTGTCCGTCGTCGATCGTTGCCTCTCCGCGGATCGGCTTGCCGTCAACGCAAAGCGGCAGGCGTGGTGATCGGACAAACCAGCTCGAGTCCCGATGAATGAGGATGACCGAGTCCGTCCATTCGGGGCAACTCACGTGGCAGTCCTGGCCGGGACCGATCAGGCAGGTGTCATCGACCAGGATGACTCCGTCGAGACTGTGGGTGGGGCGGTGGTCGCTCTGGAAGCTGAGTCGAGCGGAAGCACTGAGAATCGTGGGACGGTTGAATTGCAGGCGAACGGTTTCGCCAAGTGAGATCTGTGCACCGTCGGTCAGTTCCACCGACTCGACCACTGGTCGGTTATTGACACGGGCCGGTCCAGCGGCTTCAAGCAGGTAGCCTCCGGCGTCGCGGTGCACGGTGGCGTGGCGACGCGAGAGGCTGGCGAGCAGCTGGATGTCGGCATCGGCCCCGTTGGGACCGCCGATTGTCACGAGCGGTTGCGTCAGCAACAGGAACCCCCCGACGCCGTCGATCCAGAGCAGGAACCGATCCTCGTCGATCGAGGTGGTGCCGTCCTGGAGATGGCGTGGGGAGGACATCGCTCGGGTTTCCAGCAGGCCGGTCATTGGTTTCACCCCGTTGAGGATAACGTGTGGCCGGTCGTGAGGATCAAGGGGTTGTCAGGATTTGTCGAAAATACGGGCAAGCCGGGTCTTCGCGAGAGTCGCGAAGACCCGGCTGCTGCACGAGTTGCCCACTAGCGGTTGCTCTTCACCACCGACTCACTGTCGGTCGCCGGTTCCTCGGCGACGGTGTTCGAGCCAAAGTAGTCGTCGATCCGGCTGGTGATCGACGATTCGGTCGGTTCGGTCACTTCCTCGACGGGGATCAGCCCGTGGACCTTGCCTTCCAGATTGGCCTGGCGTTCACGCACGTCCAGATGCTTGTTCAACTCGACGATCAACTTCTTGGCACGGGCCAATCGCGAGTCGTCAAAGTCGAGCGTCGCGGTGGCCTCGGCCGCCTCCACGCTACGCAGTCGGGCCTCGAGCTGCTCGAGCTGTACCTCGAGATCCTGTTTGGCCGTCAGCATCGTGTCGAGCTTCTCCTGATTGGCATTCATCGTCTTCTGCCAGGCACGCAGAATCTGACGATCGCTCTCCAGAGAACTCTCGGCCACCTTGAACTGCTTGAACCGCTTCTCCAGGTCCTTGCGAACTTCGTTGGCCGTGTAGGTGTGACTGGCATAGACAAACTCGCTGCGTCCGCTGCCCAGGTCACCCCGCAGGGCCAGGAGCGCCTTCTTCTGCGAGTCGGCTGCGACATCCTTGCGGGCGACTTCCTTGGCCTTGTACTCGATGTCAACCTGTGCCGAAGCGATCACGTGCATCATGTCGCGAATGTCCGGGACCAGGTTTTCGACTTCCACCCGTGCCCGATCGATCTCGAATTCCAGAGGAACTTCCGATTTCACAGCGGTTCGAACTGATTTGCCCCAGGTTGAGGCGTAACTGATCGCGTCACGCCCAAACACGAAAGTTCCCAGGGCCATCAGGGCGGCCGCACCAATCAACGTTTTCTTCAACATGGTACTGTCCCCTACGGCTTGTACCCACGGAGGCCTTCGACGAGAGACCATCTCACGACAAAGTGCCTGCCAAAATTGTTGTTCTGAGGGTATTTCGCCACGAAGAGACAGATCTTCGGCGCCAAGTGAAAAAAACTCCGAAAAAGAGGCGAGATTTCGACAAGAGACTCGTGGTCCCGGTCAGTCTTCACCCCAGGCCCGGTAGAAGAAGTGGACCCAGTTCTTGTAGAGGATGCCGTCGATGTCGTCGGCGGAGTATCCTCGCGATTCCAGGATGCCGGCGATTTTTCCCAGGTCAGCGATCGTCTCCAGGTCACCCGGACTCTGCTCCTTGCCAAAACCACCATCGAGGTCGGTGCCCAGGGCGGCGTGACGTGAGTTGCCGGCGATCTGGCACACGTGATCGATGTGATCGACGACGTTTTCCAGGGTCACGTCATCCGGTTGTGTCACGCCGATAACCCAGCCGGGCTTGAGCATCCAGCAGTCAAATGCGGCACCGATCACCGCGTCACGGTCGATCAATGCCCGGATCTGTTCATCGGCCAGTTGGCGATCGGCGGGGACCAGGCTGCGACAGTTGTGGTGGCTGGCCAGGACGGGGCCGGAGAACACATCGAGGGCTTCCCAGAACGACTGGTCGGCGAGGTGGGTGACGTCGAGCAGCATGCCGGCCTGTTCCATTTCTTTCAGCAGTTCCGGTCCGTCGGCGGTGAGCCCGCCTTCGCTTCCGGTCCCGAAACAGTACGGTGCCGGTCCGTAGTGGGCCGGTCCGAGGATCTTCAGACCGGCTTCGTACCATTCGGGGATCTGTGCCGCTGAGAGGATGGGGGGGCTGCCTTCCATGCTGAGAATGAACCCGATCGGCAATTCGCCGGTCGTGTCGTTCTCCCACGCGGTGACGTGCTCGCGCAACGAGGTGGCATCGGTGATTTCCCGCAACGCTCCCTGTTCGACCAGCGCGCGGTAGTAGGCCAACTGGCCGTGACTGCTTCCGTAGGCGGCCTCGCGTGACTGGAAGTGCGACAACGCCGCATCCCGGCGATGCAGACGCGGCAACAGGGTCGAGATCGTCATGCCGACACGTCCCCGTCTGAGTTCCGCCCAGCTCACCGTGCACTCACCGGGAATGATGTTCTCGAATTGGCTCTCGAACTGCCGTAACTCGGCCACCGTCTTCGAGAGATCTCGATTCCATTCCAGCGCGTTCCAGGCCATGTCGAGATGCGCATCGAAAATCAGTCGGGGGGAATCAGCCATGCCAAGATTCACTTTCGATCAATTGCCAGGTTCAGCTTGATGCGGGTCTGCCCGCGGAGAATCAATCGGATGGGTTGGAGCTGCCACAGGGACAGGCCCCGGCAGCCAGTAGAAACCAGCCGACAATGACCAATGTGCCGCCCACCGGAGCGAGTCCGGCGACGGCAGAATTGCCAGTGACGGTCAGGACGTACAGCACACCGGAAAAGCCCACGATACCCAGGCCAAAGGCGAATCCGGCCAGGTGAAGTGGCCATCGTCGCGTGCCGGGAAGTGAACCGACCAGGCCAACGGCGATCAGGCCCAGGGCATGCCAGACGTGGTAACGAACCCCGGTGCGAAAATCGTCCAGGGCCTTGCTTGCCGCGGTGATCGAGCTTCCCAACCGCTCGACGGGGGGCTTGTTTCCATGGACTTTCATCAACTGTTCGTCGAGGCCGTGAGCACCGTAGGCTCCCGCGATGATGCCCAGTCCCAAGAGAACAGCACCGGTCGTGATCCAGCAGCGGCAGCAACCTGCAGTCATGATTGAGTCCTTCGTGATGGTGGGTGAAGAAAAGGGGAGTCAGTTAAGTCAGTGTCAGTGAGGGATCACGTCAGCCAGTTGCGCGGCCGCCAACGCGGCGGTGCCCAACAGTAACCAGCCGAACCCCTGGCGAAGTGTTGATCCTCCCAGCCGGTTGCTGAGTTGTGAACCGATCCTCGCACCAATCGTTCCTCCGGCCAAGAGCGACATCGCCAGCCAGAGGTCAACCCGGCCATTCCATGCGTGGATTACCGAGGCCTGGGCGGCGACCAGCCAGACGATCACCAGTGTAACAGCAACGGCCTGGTGCGTCCCGAGGCCGACACAGTAGATCAATCCGGGCAGCATGATCATGCCACCCGAGAGGCCGACGAGTCCGGCGAGAAAACCGACCGCGAGTCCGAACCAGGCCAGCACGGTGATCGACATCCGCGATGCCTTCAACTGGGGAAAACTTGCGTACGGCGGCAAATGCCAGTCGGCGATCCAGCCGCGTTTCAACGGTCGCCCCCGACGTGTTCGGCGGACCTCCCAAAGAGACAGTAGTCCGACCAGCGTCAACAATACCGTGTAGGTTCCCAGCACAACGTTCTTGCTGTTGTCGTTGGCCGTGGAGACTTCCGTGACGGCGAGTACGCTGGACCCGAACCAGACCCCGGTCACCAGCCCGCCGCTGACGATCAGGGGCAGTTGCAGGTGATGCCAGTCGAAACGCCGGGCAAGCAGACCCGTCGTGGCCTGGCCAAGGGCCTGGCACGAGGCCGTGCCAATCCAGGCCAGTCGGAAGCCGTACAGGGCCGAAAGAACCGGGACAATCAGGAACCCTCCGCCGACTCCAAACAAACCCGAAACCAGGCCAATGCCGCATCCGGCCAACGCCGTTGTCAGGATCTCCAGCGGCGCCAACTCTCCGAATCGGTGCAGGTTATCGACCTGGGCCAACAACGGTGGTGGGATCAAGAGACAGGCTGCGTTGAGAGGGGCGAGTGGGTCAAGGAACATCGAGGTGCATTAGATCTGGTAGTCAGGCAACACCGGATCTTCGATCGGTTTCCTGTCGGAACGACGACCCAGCCAGTTGAAAGCCGCGTGAACCACCAGTCCCCAAAGGACCGGAAGAATCAAAGCAGCCAGTGCCAGAAGAACCTGATTGGTCACGGGTTGGGGATGGAAGCTCAGTAGCATGTCATCACCTCGCTCATGGCCAAGAGTCCCGTCATTTCAATGAGGTCAATAATTCGGGAAACTCGGGTCGATCCGGAGCAGTGTGATCAGTCCAACAACACTGAGGCACCATAATCGTCCCTTCCGGAACGGTCAACGATGAGGATCGAGACACGAAAGTCATAAAAAGGCGGGATTCTCCCACCCGTGTCGTGACCCAACTGGACGAATCAGCTATCCTTTGAAGTGCGTCGACAGGTTGGTCAACCGTGGCTGACTTGACTGGATCATCAATCGGCTTGAGATCGTTTGATTCCGTCTGCGGGTCGGGGCCGGATTGGTTACCACTCGTCGATGGGGTTGTGTCAAACAGGAGAAGCGGCAATGCAGAATCACTCGCGGACTCAGCCGTGCTCGGCAACGACGTGTTCCCGGAGTTGGGCAGGATTGCGATTGGCAGGCCGCACGGCCTTCGCCACCTTGTTGACACTTTCAATGCTTACCAATGCCGGTTGCTCGGGTGATTCCGACAGCGGCGGAGAGACGGTCGCCAAGTCGGACACTTCAGGCGGAAGTGCCCCCGGCGGCGGCGGTGCTCCCAGTGGTGGTCCTCCCGGTGGCGGCGCAATGCCCGGTGCTGGAGGTCCTCCCGGCGGCGGAGGCGGACAACCGGGCGCCGGCCAGGGTGGTCCCGGAGGCGGTGGCGGACAACCGGGCGCCGGCCAGGGGGGATTCCCCGGCCAGGGTGGTCCCGGAGGCGGTGGCGGACAACCGGGTGCCGGCCAGG
>PBSL01000030.1 GCA_002726205.1 Planctomycetaceae bacterium
ATCGGCTGGCAACACGGTGACCATGGAACTGGCCACCGTTAACGACGAAAACCCCTGCGGTGACAGGGGTTTAGACGCCGTTTGTCCGCCCGTGGCCATCGATGGCACGGACGGGGAAAAGTGGAGGCGGCGGGAATCGAACCCGCGTCCTGTGATCCCTCGGAAGAGGCCTCTACGTGCGTAGTCCGCTGATTAATCTCACTGCCGACGGTTCCTCGGACAAGACACGTCCGGCAGCCAGTCCACCACGTTTCTCGTACCAGGCGTAGCGGACGGCTGACCTGGTACCAGCCCGAATTTTGACCGACCTTCAGGCTCCTCGGGCAGGGATCCCTCGGCCGGGACTACGTATTTACGCAGCCAATGCAAACTGCTTGTTGGCAGTTAAATTGCGATCAGCTTTTTACGTGGCCTGCTGATCAACCACGGCACGCCACCCAATCGTATGGTGACCCAGTCGAATCCAATCGCCCCCTTGTGTTGCAGGTTTTCCGGAACTTCCAAGGAGAATTCCCTCGCGAGAACGCTCCTTCTCATGCATTTCGTAAACGCAGCATCCTTCTTATATCGGTTTCCAGGGAGCCGTCAAGAAGGACTAGATAAAAGAATGACGCAACACATTGTCACATCATCGGTTAGAGTCTCTCTGCGCCGACCGTTTTACGGGAAACTCCGGGGCAGGGGAATGCCTTTTTAGGGAAAACCTGAGAAGATGAAGAAATGAACGCCGGACCCAGGAAGGCTACTGCCCGTGACCTGCTTGCCGGTCATCCCAATGCCGTCTACGGCGTGGACTGGTCAAAGGACGGCAAGCTGATCGCCTCGGCCAGCCTCGACAACACCGTCAAGCTCTGGGATTCCGTCTCCGGCAAACAACTGATCCGACTGCCCGGCCACGGCGACGGGGTCAGCAGCGTGGCGTTTTCACCCAATGGCAAGACGTTGATCTCGGGCAGCCTGGATCGCTCGATCAAGATCTGGGACATCGGCACTCGGAGCCTCGTCAAGACAATCGACGCCCATGCCGGTTTCGTGTGGTCGCTGGCCTGGTCACCCGATGGCAAGACTTTCGTCAGCGGCGGGTACGACAACACCGCCAAGACGTGGACGCCTGCCGGGTCGATGGTCACCCGTTTTTCTCCCGGCAAGCAGCCGATCCTCGCCGTTGCCGCCTCTCCGGACGGTCGTTGGTACGTCGCCGGTTCGAAAGACTCCAACGCCTATGTGCTCGTTCCCGGCCAGGCCCAGCCACGACTCACGCTCTCCGGCCACAATGCTGCCGTCGAGGGAGTCGTCGTCAGTCACGACGGCAAGACGATCATCACGGCAAGCCAGGACAAGACGCTAAGGACCTGGGAGGCCAAGACCGGTCGCCCGCTCAGCACGATTGAAGGCCACACCCGTTACATCCAGTGTCTGGCCATCTCGCCCAACGGCCGAATGATTGCCAGTGGCAGTAACTCGGGTTCAATCCGCCTGTGGGACGCCGCCACCGGCGTGTTGCAGTCAACCCTGGAGGGCCATGCCAACACCGTCTACGCCCTGGCTTTTGCACCCGACAACCGCCGCCTGGTCTCGGCCAGTTTCGATCGCACCGTCAAGGTCTGGAACGTCGGAAGCGGACGCCGGATCACTGCCGGTTCGTAGCCGTTGACCAGGTGTCCTCGGTCGTCTCGCCGGCCCGACTCCTGCGATCTCCCGAGAGGTCCAAAGCCGTCCAGATCAGCAGCGCATAGGCGATCGACCCGGGAACCGAGTACATCAATGCATTCAACAGTACCCGCAACTGGATTTCCTCGATCCCTCCACCGATGGCATTCAGCACCAGGGGCGTGATCAACGGAAACACGATTCGTGTGAGAAAGAAGATCCCCACGGCCAGCAGCACCATTGTCGAACGGCGTGGATCCCGGTCAAACCGCACAAACGCGACGATGGCAGCAGCCAGCCAGACCGCCAACAACGGCACCGTGCCGGCCAGCCCGAACAGATAAAGTCCCGAATCGATCTGCATACCCCTGATCTCCCTCTGTTTTACCTTTTTCCCGGCCAGCGACCGGGCGGTGAATAGTACCTCATCGAGCTACAGCGGATCAGTCAACACCGTGCCACATTGAATTTCTGCGGTCGCCCGTTAAGATGTTGCCTGACGTTCTTCATGGAGGAACAGCGGCACGATGACAAGTCTCAATAATCATCCCAGCCCAGGCCAGGATCCCTGGTCGGATCGTCACTACGAGCTGCCACCGCTCGGGCACAGTCCTTCGAGTACCGGGGCGGGCACAACGCCGGCCAGCTTTGCCCAACCGCCGCAACTCTCGCCCGGCCATGCCGGTGCCTGGACCTATTCCTCGCCCGACACACCCGGCATGCCACAGCCGTCAAACCGCACGGCGTGGGACTTCATGCCCGCCGACTGGACCCTGCTCGCGGGATTCCATGACAATTACGAGTGTGCCGATGCCTGGCAACCCCCGCTCGCTTTCGTCGCCAGCACGCAGCTCGAACACGCCCGGATCGGGACGATCACACCCGAGATGGTCCGCGTGGCCCAACGGGAAGGTCACCTGACGCCAGAACAGGTTCGCGATGAAGTCTCGGCGGGGCGGATGATCATTCCCGCCAACCGCGTCCACCTTGGCTACCAGCTCGACGCGATGGCAATCGGCCGTGCCTCGCGAACCAAGATCAACGCCAACATGGGAGCCTCGCCAGTTTCCTCGGGAACCGAGGAGGAAGTCGACAAGCTACACTGGGCCCAACGCTGGGGTGCCGACACGGTCATGGACCTCTCCACCGGCGGCGACCTCGACGGCTGCCGCGAGGCGATTCTTCAGGCCAGCACGGTCCCGATCGGCACCGTGCCAATCTACTCGATGATCATCGGCCGCCGGATCGAAGACCTCGACACCGACTCGATCCTGCAGACCATCGAACACCAGTCGCGTCAGGGTGTCGATTATTTCACCATTCACGCCGGCGTGGTCCAACAGCATCTGTCGCTGGTCCGCGACCGATTGATCGGCATCGTCAGCCGCGGTGGTTCGCTGCTGGCCAAATGGATGCTGCACCATGATCGCCAGAACCCGATGTACGATCTCTGGGAGAGTATCTGCGGGATCATGCGGCAGTGGGATGTTGCCTTCTCGATCGGCGACGGCCTTCGACCGGGTGGCCTGGCCGACGCCACCGATGCTGCCCAGTTGGCCGAATTGCAGGTGATCGGCGAGTTGACCGAGCGGGCCTGGCGCCAGGGCGTGCAGGTGATGTGCGAGGGTCCGGGACACATCCCGTTCGATCAGATCGAATACAACATGAAGGTGGAGCGGAACCTGTGCCACGGGGCGCCGTTCTACGTGTTGGGCCCCCTGGTCACCGACATTTTCCCCGGATACGACCACATCACCAGCGCGATCGGGGCGACCTCGGCGGCCTACCACGGGGCGAGCATGCTGTGCTACGTCACACCGAAAGAACACCTGGGACTGCCCAAGCGCGACGATGTCAAGCAGGGTTGCGTTGCCTACAAGATTGCCGCTCATGCGGCCGACATCGCACTGGGAATCCCCTCGGCGCGTGATCGTGACGACGAGTTGACCCGGGCGCGGGCCGCGTTGAACTGGCAGAAGCACTTTGACCTTTCCTTCGATCCCGACACCGCCCGAGCCCTGCACGACGAGGACCTGGACGTCGACACCGACTTCTGCGCGATGTGCGGACATGATTGGTGCAGCGTGCGGATTTCCAAGGAGATCACCGAGTTCCTCTCGGGCAAGGACGAAGCCTACGCCTGGGACAACGCGAAGATCTCTGATGCCCTCAACGACGATCAAAAGCAGATCCTCGAACAGCGGGGTGTGCTCAGCCCTGACGAGATCCACAAGTTAGCCGTCAAGACGCAGGGAACGATGCAGGACGAAACCGACGCTCCGGCTCCCTGCCACAGCGACCTCACCGACGGCAGCGACGCCCGCCAGTTGCAGGCGCGGCAACTTCCGGTCGCCGGATCCGACGACTAGTCGCCGACAGCAGCCCGGCGGCAGGGAACAGGCTTCCCGCCGCCAGTCCGACGGTTGTCACAGTTCTGCCTCGGGTGGACGGAACAGCAACGCCACCGGCAGCACGACGACCGCCAGCACGGGAAATGTCCAGCTGATCGGCAACTCCAGCCAGCCCCACACGGTGCGTAGAAGCCAGAATGCGACCGCCGCAGCCACGATCCCGCAGAAGTTGATCAGGTTCATCGTCCCCATCATCCGCCCCTTCAGATCGGCGGGCGGACAGACCTGCAGGAACACCTGCAACGGGACGACGAAGATCCCGGCACAAAAGCCCAGCAGCAACAAGATTGCTCCGGCCGCCGCGAACCAACCCTCCGGCACCGGTGAAGCCGCCTTGCCGGCGATCAGCCACAGGGCACCCAGGCACACCGTCATTCCCCAGGCCCCCCGGTTGACCAATCGGAAGTTGATGCGGTTGCGAGAAAGCAACGAGGCGGAGATGCAGCCAAAGGCAATGCCGACACCAATCGCGGCCAGCAACAGGCTGGTCCTGGCTTCACCGATCTTCCACTCGAATATGCCGAATTCGTTGATCAATTGTTGGCACATCCCACCGACGAACCAGAACAGGCTGGAGATCAGCAGGACTTTCAACGCGAGCCGGTCCTCGCGTAACAAGCTGCGCACGGGGGGATCCAGCGCGATGATCATCGCAGGTGTGAATTTCAAATCCGGAACTGCGACCGGAGTCCGACGGACCAGGAATGAAAACAATGTCCCGACCACCGCGATCCCGACACAGCCCCAGCAGATCCACTGCAGGCCCGTCAGCTGGTACTGGTTGGCCCACTCCTTGAGTACGCCGGCCAACGCTCCACCGAAAATCACCGCCACGAATGTGGTCATCTGGATGATGCCGTTGGCCGACGGCAAGTCGCGGACCCGCAACATCTCGGGAAGGATCCCGTACTTCGACGGCCCGAACACGGTGCTCTGCAATCCCATCAGAAACAAGACCAGCAAGGGAGCCCAGGGAACATCTTCCAGGTAGAACACGTCGGCACGGTCGACTCGGAAGGCAAAGACGCCGGCCAGCATGACAGCGATCTCGGCAAACTTGCAGCCGATGATCAGCGATCGCTTGCTGCAGCGGTCGGCCAGGAAACCCGAAACACCCGACCCAAAAACAAAGGGAATCGAGAACAGGAAGAAGGCGACCGGCTGATAATAGCCTCCCCCTTCACCCAGCTCGGTCAGACAATACAGCAGCACCAACTGCTTGAAGAGGTTGTCGTTGAAGGCACCCAGCAGCTGGGTTGTGATCATGCCCCAGAAGCAACGGTCGCGTGCAAGCGGTGGTAACGACGAGTTCTGCATCCTGCATGATCTGACCGGGGAACGGTGACGTACCATATCGAATCCGTCCCGGCGTTTACACCGCGATAAACGGGGGGGCCGGAATTGCTTTTCGTTACCGAAAGAGGCTGATACGATGACCCCTTCGACATCGAGGCTCCTCCGAGGTGATTTCATGCGTGGCCGTCTCTCACTGAACCTGGCTCTCGTCTTGAGTGGACTGCTGCTGACCGGCTGCAGCGACGATGACGGTTCGACCAACCCGTCGAAAGCAACGGCCGGCAGCACCACCGCAGCCACTCCTGCAAAACTCCGCATCGCCGTCATCCCCAAGGGCACCTCTCATGACTTCTGGCTCTCGGTCCGCTTCGGCGCCGAGAAGGCCGCCCGGGAACTGGGCAACGTTCAGGTCGTCTGGAAGGGAACGCTCAAGGAAGACAACAAGGAAGGTCAGATCCAGATCGTCGAGGGATTTGCCATCCAGGGCGTCGACGGGATCTGCCTGGCACCGATCGATCGCGAGGCGATGGTGCCGGTGGTTTCACGGGCCCGTGACCGCAAGATCCCCACGGTCGTCTTCGACAGTGGCCTGGCCGACGAAAGTGCCTATGTCAGCTACGTGGCAACGGACAACTACAAGGGTGGTGTCATGGCCGCCCGCCGGATGGCCGAAGTCCTCGATGGCAAAGGTGACGTGATCATGCTGCGTTACCAGGCGGGCAGCCAGAGTACCGAGAACCGTGAGAAGGGCTTCCTGGAAACGCTCGCCAAGGAATTCCCCGGCATCAACGTGCTCTCGGAAAATCAGCGGGCGACTTCCGACATCACCGAGGCCAAGCAGAAATCCACCTCGCTGCTGATCCGGTTCCAGGACGAAGTCGACGGGGTGTTCACCGTCTGCGAACCCCACAACAAGGGAATGCTCACCGCGCTCTCGGACAAGAAACTCAGCGGCAAGGTCAAGTTCATCGCGTTCGACTCCGATCCCCGGATGATCGAAGGCCTGGCCAGTAATACCGTCCACGGTGTCGTGTTGCAGGATCCCGTCAACATGGGTTACATGGCTGTCAAGACCATGGCAAAGCACCTGGCCAATCAACCCGTCGAGAAGAGGATTTCGACCGGCGAATACGTGGCGACACCGGAAAACAAGGACGAGGAGAAGATCGCCCAGGTGCTCAAGCCTCAAAAGCACGCTCCCTGACGTCGCCTGGTCATTAACGTTTTTGCCTTCGGACCGCCTGCACCGTGCCGGCCTGGCTCATGACCGCCCCCCTGCTCGGCATGCACGGAATCGGCAAACGCTTCGGCGCCACCCAGGCGCTCGACGATGTCTCGTTCCAACTCGGCGCCGGTCGCGTGATGGCGTTGATCGGAGAAAACGGTGCCGGAAAAAGCACGTTGATGAAAGTGCTCAGCGGGGCCTGCCCGGCCGACCGCGGTCAGATGGAGGTTGCCGGCAGGCCCTATCGGCCGACCGGTCCACACTCGGCCCGCGATGCCGGGATCGCCATGATCTACCAGGAACTGAACCTGGCCCCGGACCTCTCGGTCGAAGACAACATCATGCTCGGCCAGGAGCACCAGCGACAGGGGATCCTGCTGCGATCCCGCCAGCGGCCCCGGGTTCTCGAAGCCCTCGCGCGGTTGGGACATCCGGAATTGCATCCCGAGACCCCGGTAAGGCAACTCTCGGTCGGTGCCCGGCAACTGGTCGAAATCGCCAGGGCCCTGATCCAGCAAGCGAGCGTGATCGTCTTCGACGAACCGACCAGTTCCCTGGCCAGCCAGGATGTGACCCGGCTCTTCGAGGTCATCAGCCGATTGCGGGATGACGGGATCGGGATCGTCTATATCAGCCACTTTCTTGAAGAGGTGCGGACACTGTGCGACGACTACACGGTGCTCCGCGATGGACAGGTCGCCGGAACCGGATCACTCCAGGGAACCAGCGAAGCCGACATCATCTCGATGATGGTCGGCCGCAGCGTCGACGAGCTGTTTCCGACGGTTCCCCACTCCCCCGGTGACGCTCTGCTTGACCTCTCGGGCCTGTGCGGACGGGCGATTCCCCGCGATATTGACCTGACACTGCATCAAGGCGAGATCCTCGGGGTGGCCGGCCTGGTCGGAGCCGGCCGAACCGAGTTGTTGCGCTGCCTGTTCGGCCTCGACCCGATCGCTTCCGGCACCGTCTGCATTGGCGGGATCACCCGAACCCCGGCTCCTCGCACGATGATCAATGCCGGCCTGTCATTTGTTTCCGAGGACCGCAAGGACGAGGGTCTGGCACAACAACGATCGATCGCCGACAACATCACCTACAGCCGCCTCAAACCCTATGGCCGACTTGGCTGGCTCAACCTCCGCCGTCGCAGCCAGGCGGTGTCCGAGTGCATGCAGCAACTCGAGATCAAGGCCGTTTCCGGTCAGCAATCGGTTTGGGAACTCTCGGGGGGAAACCAGCAAAAGGTGGCACTGGCCCGCGCGCTGCACCAGAATGCCCAGGTGCTGTTGCTTGATGAACCGACCCGTGGCATCGACGTGGGAACCAAGGCCGAGGTCTACCGCCTGATCGGAGAGCAGGCGGCTGATGGCAAGGGCGTGCTGTTTGTCAGTTCCTATGCCCCCGAGTTGCTCGCGGTCTGTGATCGCGTGGCCGTGCTGGCCCGCGGCAGACTGCAGGAAGTACGTCCCGCATCGGAGTGGACCGAGGAATCGCTGCTCAACTGCGCAACGGGTTCGACGACCGCTGGCAGTTCTACGAGCATGATAGAGACGACGAGGCCTTCCCGATGACCAACGGGCGAAAACGCATCACGAAGCTCTTGTGGTCGCTGGGTCCCCTGCTGGGGCTGGTGGTCGTCGTGCTGGTCTTCGGCCTGATCGAGTACAAGGTCGCTGGGGACGAGAATCGACCGGCCCGGTTCTTCACCCTGGAAAGCGCCCAGGCGGTGCTCAGCTATACGTCGCTGGTCGGCGTGGCCGCGCTGGGGATGACGTTGATCATCATCGCCGGAGGGATCGACCTGTCGGCGGGAACAGCGATTGCACTGACGGCCACCGTGACCGCGTGGTTTTACCGCGAGGGGTTTGCCTACACCGAGACCTGGCGGGCGGATTCGCCGCTGCTGGGCACCGTCACCCTCTCGCTGGTCGCGATTCTCGGCGGCATGATCACCGGTTGCCTCTGCGGTTTCATCAACGGTGGGCTGATCAGCCTGCTGCGACTGGTACCGTTCATCGTCACGTTGGGCACGATGACCGCCTTTCAGGGAATCGGTCGCACGATTGCCGGCGACACGCCTGTCCGGGCGTTTGGCAAGGTTCCCGATGCCGTGCTCTCGCTGCAACAACCCTACCCCGATCCGGAATGGCTGGTGGTTTCGCCGGGTGTCTGGATCATGCTGATCCTGGGATGCCTGGTAGCACTGATGCTGCGGTACACCGTCTTCGGTCGGCATGTCTATGCGATCGGTTCCAACGAGGCCACGGCCAGGCTGTGCGGCATCAACGTCGTCCGCACTCGTATCTGGGTCTACACACTGGCTGGCCTGTTTGTCGGTGTCGCCGGGCTGTATCAGTTCACGGTCCTGGCCGGCGAGGGCGACCCGGCGTCGGGGCTGGGCTTGGAACTGCAGGTCATCGCTGCGGTTGTCATCGGCGGCGGCAGTCTCAACGGTGGCCGCGGCAGTATTCTCGGAACCATCTCGGGAGCCTGCATCATGGGCGTGATCCAGCACGGCAGCGTCCTGATCGGCGTGGCCGATCGCTACCAGGACATCCTGATCGGGATGATCATCATTGCCGCTGTCACGCTCGACCAGTTCCGCGTACGGTTACAGAGTTCCTGAGGAACCGCGATCGGCTTGCTGCACCATGACGGATCTCGCGCCTCACCCGCCGGTCAGCTACGACGATGTCGTCGCCGCGCTGCCCCGCGTCCACGATCTCCTGAAACCGACACCGCTGCTGGAGTGGCCCGGACTGGGAAAACTGGTTGGAGGCCGGTTCTTCCTCAAGCACGAAAATCATCAGCCCGTCGGAGCGTTCAAGGTCCGTGGAGGCGTGAACCTGGCCTCGATGCTCACCGAAGACGAGCGCCGGGCCGGGCTGCTGGGCTGCTCGACTGGGAATCACGGTCAGTCACTTGCCTTTGCCGCGGCCCGTTTCGGGATCAGCTGCACGATTGTGGTGCCCGTCGGGAATAACCCCGGCAAGAACGAGGCGATGCGTCGATTGGGTGCGACGGTGATCGAACACGGACAGGATTTTGACGAGGCACGCGGCCACATCGAAGAGGAACTTGCCGGGCAGGGAGCACGCTACGTGCATTCGGCCAACGAACCCGCGTTGATTGCCGGCGTGGGGACAATGGCCTGGGAGATCTTCCAGGAGCTGCCGGAACCGGATGTCGTGCTGGTACCGATCGGCCTGGGCAGTGGTGTGTGCGGCACCGGGCTGGTCGCCCGGGCCCTGAGACCCGCCACACAAGTGATCGGTGTCCAGGCGAGCGGGGCCGCCGCGGTCGCCCGGACCTGGCAAACCGGCCAGTGGACAACGACCCAACGGGCCCAGACCTGGGCCGAAGGCATGGCCACCCGCGTGCCAGCCAGGATGACACTGGAGATCATGCGATCGGTCATGGATGACGTGCTGCTCGTCGATGACGACGACCTGCGAAAGGCCTGCCGCACACTGCTGGAACACACGCACAACCTGGCCGAGGGCGCTGGGGCTGCAACCCTGGCAGCGGCAGTCCGCTACCGCGAACGCTTCGCCGACCAGACGGTCGTCGGCATCCTCTCGGGAGGCAATCTCGATTCTGCAGAACTTCCAGCGATTCTCGCCACCGAACCGTATTGACGGTGTCCGGACCGCCAACGACTACGCCGCCTCCGCATAAGTTTCGGCGCCCACGACTTCCTCCTCCTCACCGACGAGTTCTTCAATGAATCCCTCGAGGTGACGGCTGCGGGTGTCCTGCTGCAGCTTCTTGAGTGCCTTGGATTCAATCTGGCGAATTCGCTCCCGGGTCACCTTGAAGATCCGCCCGGTCTCCTCGAGCGTGTAGCTGTAGCCGTCACCAAGCCCGTAACGCAACTTGATGATCTCGCGTTCGCGGAAAGTCAGGCTCTTGAGGACATGGTCGATCTTGGTTCGCAGCATCTTGCGGGAGGCCGTCTCGACCGGGTTTCCCTCGTTGTTTTCCTCGAGAAAATCACCGAAGTTGCTGTCTTCGCTTTCTCCAACCGGCGTATCCAGGCTGACTGGGTTTCGCCAGCTCTTCATGATCCTCTCGGTTTCCTCGATGGTCATCTTCGACGCCTTGGCCAGTTCCTCGGTGGTAGGATCTCTTCCGGTCACCTGCCGGATCTTCTCGGCCTCAGCCTTCAATGACGAGATGCTCTGGAACATGTGAACCGGGATCCGGATTGTGCGGGCATGATCGGCCACCGCGCGCGTGATCGCCTGGCGGATCCACCAGGTCGCGTAGGTCGAGAACTTGTACCCACGACGATACTCGTACTTCTCGACCCCTCGCATCAGCCCGGCGTTCCCTTCCTGGATCAGGTCCAGAAAGCTCAGACCCCGGTTGCGGTATTTCTTGGCGATCGAGACGACCAGACGGAGATTGCCGCCAGAGAGTTTTTGCTTGGATTCGGTCCAGTCGTCAAACCGCCGTTTGAGTTCATCGACACGGGCCAGGAAAGCATCGACCGGCTCGAACGTCATCAACTGCAGTTCGACGAGCTCTCGCTTGGCCAGGGCGCGTTCATCCGCGCTGCCACGGCCCTTCCGTTGCTTGATCTGAGCCTGCAGATTGACCATGCGTTGAGCCAGTTGCTCCATTCGTTTCATCAACGGTTGCAGACGAGCGGTTCTCAGGCTGAGTTCTTCGCACAACGTGGCCATCTTTCTTCGACGGCAGGTCATGTCCTCTTCGAGTTCCTCGCGACGACGAGAGCGGAGAGCCAATTTGTCGAGCTCGCGGTAATCCCGTTCGTTGTCGACCATCAACAATCGCAGTGTCCTCAGGTTCGCCGGCATCCGGCCGATGATCTGCTCCTTCTGAGCGTTCTCGGTCTCCGACGTCCGCAACGTCCGTTCAAACGGCAATTCTCCGGCCTCGACCTTCTCGAGAACCGAAACGGCGATCTGCAAAGCGAAGTCGGATTCGAGAATCGTCCGTCGCAGTCGTTTGCGAGTGATCTCGATCCGCTTGGCCAGGAAAATCTCCTGGTCACGCCTCAACAACGGGATACTCCCCATCTGGCTGAGATACATCCGGATCGGGTCCCTGGAAATCACCGGCGTTTCGGGGACGAGGACCTGTCGCTCGACGGCATCTTGAAGTGCCTGCTTTCGCTGCCGTTCGGCAACGACGATCGGGTCGTCTTTCAGAGGCAGTCCGGTCTCCTCGAGCATCATGATCACTCGATCAATAAGCGTCGGGTCCCCCCCCTCGTCAGGCAGGTAGTCATCGACCTGCTGAAATGTCAAGAATCCTCGTTCCGTCGCCGTGGCGACCATCTGCTTCAACGCGGTGTCCAAACGATGCACGGAAGCACTCCCTCCCTGGAATTCCAAGACCTGCAATCGCCATCGGCAACAGCCAACGCGGCGTCGGTGGCGCGGACGCGCCATCACGGCAGCGGGCTCTCAGCGACAGCATCCATTCTCTCTTGACGAGAACCTCAGCGACCGAACCAGCTTGTGCGGCCTTCCTGGCCAACCGGGTCGGTCGAATTTCAAGGTCGCGACTCTAACAAAAACCCTTCAATCGTTCACAGAAAAACCCCCCAATCATCTGAGATTGCCAAACTTTTCCACGGCGTACGGTTCACCTTCAATCCCGGCACCTGGCCCAGCGTCGGACCTGATCGTTAGCTTCAGTACGACACGAACACCCGCGAGCAAACTTGATTTCCATGCCGAAAAACGCCGATCTATTCCCGGGGGATTTCCCGAGGAACCAACACCATGTCAGCACCGTCATCGCAGCACAGCAAACAGGACCCGCGTCAACGGCGCCGGGCGACTTGTGCATTTCCCTGGGCCTGTTCCCTCGTGCTGCTGGTCAGCGGACTCACTTCAACGGTGGCGGCCCGCACGATTTTCGTCGACAACCTGCGAGGACATGACCAGTGCGACGGATCTACCGTGGACCCCATCGACACTTTGGTCGGACCGGTCCGAACCTTTGACCGCGCCCTGGCATTGGCCCGACAGACAGACACGATTCACCTGGTCAACACAGGCCGTCCCTACCGGGGCGACCTGCGACTGTTCGGACATCGTCACAGCGGCTTCCCCACCCGACCTTTCCGAATCCGCGGCAACGGCTCGGTGATTTCCGGTGCCAAGCCGGTTCCAACTGCCGCCTGGCGTTCACGAGGGAACCTCTGGTGGATGGCACCACGACGCAAGGGACACTACCTGCTCTTGAAGGACGGAAAGCCGCTGCCCCGGCATTCGCTCGACACCAACACCCCGGCCTCTAACCTGCTGTCGATCCCCAAGGGGCACTGGGCCTCCTGGCGTGGCCGAATCTACTATCGAACCGATGCCCTGTTGGATCATGGAGACCAGAACCTGGCAATTGCCGGAGACGATTGTGGCATCACGCTCTACGCCATCCGTCATGTCGTGATCGAGAACCTCACCGTTCGCCACTGGCGACTGGATGGCATCAGTGCTCCCGGTCTCTGCAGCGACGTGGTGCTCCGCAATGTGATCTGCCGGGAAAACGGCCGTGCCGGCATGACTATCTCGGGAACCTCCCGGATCCGGGGCGAGGACCTCGAATTGACCGACAACGGCAAGCACTCGCTGCTCGTCGAGGGCTTCGGTGTTGCCGATCTCAAGAACGCCCGGTTGACTCCGCCGCCCACGCTGGCACCCTAGCCGCCCTCGTCCTCGGTTTCGGTGGCCCGCATCATCTCTCCCCAGCCCAGCCCGGTTCGCGTCAGGCACCACAGCCCGGCGCAGGTGACGGGGATGAACTGCCAGAGGTGGTAGTAGACTGATGCGGCCATCGCGGTGTCGGTGTCCAGGCCATACAGGCCCAGAACGCTGATGAAGCAGAACTGGATCACGCCGATGTAACCCGGCGGCGCCGGCAACAGGATCGCCACGGCGATCACGCCGACGACGACCAGCGAGGGAAGAAACATGCCGTCGGCTCCCATCGTCACCAGCGACAACCAGACCATCACACCCATCAGCAGCCACTGAGCAAACGACGTGGCCACGATCCCGGCCGCCAGCCTCGGTTGCCTGAGTGCGCCCAACCCCCGCGCGGCAGCCGTGACCATCTCCACCAGTGCTTGCCTCCACCGACCCGGCAGCAGGCCCAACCAGCGATCGCTGACCCACGTCACCACCCGCACGCAGCTGTCGGTGGCAAACACAAACAGCACCGCCCCGGCCAGCACACCGGCGGTGATCCCCGCCACGGTGATCACCGCCTCATGATATTCCTGCCGCAACCGCGGATCGGCCAGCATACCCACAGCCAGGAAGGTCAGGATCGCCGTGAGATCGAAAAGGCGTTCGAGAACGACGGTCGAGAAAACAGCGGCGCGGGACACCTGGCGTGTTCGTCCCATCACGTGCACGCGTACCAGTTCACCCAGGTGCGCCGGCAGGATGTTGTTGGCCATGAACCCAATCAGCAGCGGCCCGGCCACCTCGCCGGTCCTCATCACCGACACCGGCATCAGCAACATTCGCCAGCGGACGGCCTTGAATGCGAAGAATCCGACCAGCAGCACGCCCATCACCGGCAGCGACACCCACGATGCGTCGCCGAACCGCTCACGAACCGTGCCCCAGTCAACATCACGAATCGAGAACCACAGACACACCGCCGCAACAGCCAGGCCCGGCAGCAATTGAAACAGTTGTACGAAACCACGTCGGCGACGGCTCATCGGCTGCTTTCATCCCTCCCCGAAATCATCTTGCCTTTTCCGTCGACGGATTCTATGTTGGCGCCAGCATCGAGGTCCATGCGGACTGGGCGGGTGGCAATGGAAGCCCCTGGCCGCCGACCTCAGGGCTGCGAGGCATGGATGCCGATGACCGAGTTGAGGCTGTTCCGCCCCGACGCGAACGTGGCCACCGACGGCGTTGGTCCTTCGCCTCCGGTCGTCTACGCGATCGGGGCCTACCGGGTGCGGGCACCGAAACCTTCGCGTCGCACGATCGTTTCCCGAGCACGGCTGATCCACGCCAATCGCCTCTGTCCCAGTTGCGGACGCACGACAGTCGTTCCCCGGGAATTTGCTGACGCGACCCTGAATCGCAACTTGCTGCCCATACCCGGAACAGCCACTCTGGCCGGATTTTCCTGCCACGGTTGTGGGCACGAGTGGGGCGTCGACGCAGGTCCGCTCGACGGCTAGCGACCGCTCACCGCTCGCGTTATGCTGGCCCCGTGCTGACCGAGAACGGGAGCCGCAAATGCCCAAGGTGCTGATCATCATCGGAGACGCCACCGAGTGTCTGGACACGATGTATCCGTATTTCCGGATTGCCGAGGATGGCTACGAGGTCGTCGTTGCCGCCCCCGAGAAGCGTCTCTATCACATGGTGCTGCACGAGGTGCCGCCCGGATCCACCTGGGACATCACCCAGGAAACCGCCGGTTACCATCTGCAAAGTGACATCGCTTTCCGGGACGTCGTTCCCCAGGAGTATGCCGGCCTGTTCGTCTCGGGTGGCCGCGCCCCGGAATATCTCCGCTACGACCAGGACTTGCTCAATCTCACCCGGCATTTCTTCGACGCCAACAAGCCTGTCTGCAGCGTCTGCCACGGGATCGAGATCATTGCGGCCGCCGATTGTATTCGCGGCCGAAAGGTGACCACCGTGGCCAAGTGCGCTTTGGACGCAACAACCGTCGGTGCGGAATTCGTCGACGAGAGCTGCGTGATCGACGGCAACCTTGTTTGCGGACGGACCTGGCACGACAACACCCCGCTGCTCAAGGCCTTCATGGATCTGCTCAATGCCCAAGCTCACGATGCTTCGTCCTGAATCGATATTCCCGGCCTGGCCGACCCTCGCGATTCTCGCACTGGTTGCCTCGACGACGCTCGCCGGTGACTGGCCGCAGATTCTCGGCCCCCACCGCAACGGGATTGCCACCGCCGAACGTCTCGCCGACTCCTGGGCCGACGATGGGCCGAAACTGGTCTGGCAGAAACCGGTCGGAACCGGTTTTTCCGGCCCGGCTGTCGCCGGGGGACGTGTGTTTCTCTTCGATCGCACCGGTGTTCGCGAACGCGTCACGGCGCTTTCGGCCTCCGACGGTCGCCAACTCTGGAAATCCGACTTCGCCGCCAAATTCGTCCCGGCCTACGTCAAGGATGACGGGCCCCGCTGTGTTCCGATCGTTCACGACGGTCGCGTGATCGTCTTCGGAGCCCAGGGCGGCCTGCATTGCCTGGACGCGAAGACGGGCAAGACTCACTGGAGTCGCAACACGATGGCCGATTTCAACTCGAAACGTCCCTTTCGTGGTGAGCCGCCCGAGGGATTCTTCGGGAAAGGCAGTACGCCGATCGTTGTCGGCAACCTGGTGATCGTCAACGTGGGCGGTGCCGAAAAGATGGCCGGGATCGTCGCCTTTCGCCTGGCCGATGGCAAGACCGCCTGGCAATCCACCGACGTTCGCGCCAGTTACTCCTCACCCGCCTTCGCCCGTATCGGCACGATCCCCCAGGTGATTTTTGCCGCCAGGTTTCATGTCGTCTCGGTGGATCCCCGCACCGGCAAGGAATTGTTTCGATTTCCCTTCGGCCGCCCCGGCCCCAACGTGACCGCCGCCAACCCGCTGGTCATCGGCGAGCGAATTTTCGTGACAGCCAGTTACGGTTTCGGAGCCGTGATGGCCACGGTTTCCGGAGGACGTGTCCGCGACGCCTGGCGGAGCGACGAGATCCTCTCCAGCCAATACACCACGGCCATCGCCAGCGGAGGCCGACTCTACGGGATCCACGGTCGCCAGGATTCCGGCCAAACGTCACTACGTTGCATCGATGCCAAGGACGGTCGCGTCGCCTGGGAGGAACCCGGCTTCGGTTACGCGACATTGATCGCCGCCGACGGAAAACTGCTGATGCTCAAGACCGACGGGACGCTCGTCCTGGCCCGGCTCTCCCCGGACAAGTACCAGCCGTTGGCCAAGACACAAATCTTTACCGCCACCACCCGGGCACTACCCGCTCTCGCCTCCGGGCGACTGTATGCCCGTGACGGTCAAACGCTGAAGTCTGTTCACGTGGGTCGAGCGAGCAAGTGACCAACGTCATTTCCTGCCTGACAAACAGCTACGGCCGCTTCGGCGCCTCGGCGGCCATCGAGATGGTCCGCGATGCCGGGATCGAATGGATCGAACTGCCGATCCGCACCGCCGGCACAGATTCGATTTTCGGTGACGAGCCACTGATCACCACCGGATCGTCCACCGCCGATCTCAAGGCACTCGCACGCCGTCTCGATGATCACGGCGTGCGGTTGAGCAGCTGCAACGTCACCAGCGGCAATCCGCTGGATCCCGAGGTCCTGGACGTGACGCTGGCGAAACTCGACCTGGCCGCCGAGCTCGGCGTTCCGCTTGTGGTTGGCGGAGCCGGCGAGGCCCAAGACGAGACTGACCGCCAGACTCTCTTCGAGCATCTTCGCCAGATCGGTGACCATGCCGCCAGTCGCGGACTGATCTACTGCTTCGAAACACATCCCGGCCTCTGCCAGAATCATCGCGGAATGTACGACACGATGCAGGAACTCGAACATCCGCACCTGCGACTGAACTTCGACACGGGCAACATCCTTTACTACAACGAGCAGATTCATGGCGAGATTGCCCTGGCCAAGGTCTGCCATCTGGTTTCCCACCTGCACCTAAAGGACTCGCAGGGTGCGTACCAGCAATGGTACTTCCCGGCCCTGGGACATGGGGGTGCCGTGGATTTCGTCAGGGTCCTGGAATTGATGAGCGTCTGTGGATTTGAAGGTCCCTACAGCCTCGAGATCGAGGGTATCCAGGGCGAGGAAGAATTGTCGCTGGAAGACCACCACCAACGGATCGTCGACAGCGTCGAACACCTGCGGATGTGCGGTTTCCTGGATTAGCCTCCGAAAGACGACCGTCTGTTCCAGGCCGCTTTCATCGAACTGTTTTAGCCAGAGGATCGTCATGAGCTTGCGTCACAAATGCCTGGTCCTGTTGCTGATCTCCGGGTTGGGCCACACGGCGTTTGCCGCCGGTGACCTGTACAATCACGTTTCGCACGGCCCGATTCTCGGTCGACTGAGTGCCCATGGCGTGGGCATCTGGGCCCGGACTCTGCGGACGGGGGCCTTTGCGGTTCGCTACGGAACCGATCCCCGCCGTCTCGACCAGCAAACCAAACCCGTCATCACTCACCTCGGCCACGACAACACCGGCTGGGTCCACATCACCGGCCTCGCAGCTGACACGAAGTACTACTACGAGTTGTTCATTCCCGGCCAGACCGGGTTGACCGGAAAACAGGGTTCGTTTCGGACACTGCCGGACTCAGCCAAGCTCGTCGATCCGGACCTCAATCCCCGCGGACTGTTCAATTTCAGCTTCGAATTCGCCTGCGGGAACAATCAGAATCCCGGTCACAGCAACGGGCCGGGTCTTCCCACCTTCGCCACGATGCTCAAGCAGTTGCAGGACCGGATTCACTTCGCGATTCTCAACGGCGACTGGCTCTACGAGTCGCGTCGCGAATACCAGCCCGACCAGTGGCTCAAGCAGGTCGACCGCCGCGCAGCCGACACGCCACAGGTCGTCAATGTGGCGCCCGCCGTCGTCGGCGTCTGGCAGAACTACAAGCAATTCCTCGAACAGGGGCACAACATGGCGATCTGGCATCGCCATGTCCCCAGTTTCTTCACGTTTGATGACCACGAGATCCTCAATGACGTCTGGGGCGCCGGTTCACCGGGCCTGCGTGACCGGCGAGCCGTCTTCCGAGATGTCGGCGTCCGCGCCTGGTATGACTACCTTGGCTGGAGCAATCCGACACGCTTTCCACAACGCATCCGTTTCGGCCGGGGACGTGTTCGGGACGACCGGAGCGTGCTCGAAGATCGATCGGCGGATTTCAGCAAACTCGACCTGGCCCAGGCCAACAACCTGCACATTCACTGGGGAACCAAGACCGACGGGATCAACGACAACAAGCTCGACGGCGTCGGTGGCACACCCAATGCGGGGGTCTACCGCATCGTCAAGATCCTCGACAAACACCGCCTGAAGATCGCACCGGAAACCAGCATGGACGAAACCGTGTCGTACTCGATCGGTCGCCGTTCGTACTTTCGCTTGACGGTCGCCAATTGCGATTTCTTCGTTCTCGACACCCGCAGCCAGCGACAGATGCACGACACCAAGAACCCGGCCAAGAAGGGACTCTCGATGTTGGGCCCAATCCAGCGCGACTGGTTACTCGACGGCGTCAAGACCAGCAAAGCGGACTTCGTTTTCGTCGTTTCCAGTGTCAATTTCATGGTCCCGCATATCGGCGGCGGCAAGGTACGCGCCACGAACAAGGACGACGCCTGGACGGTATTTTTCGACGAGCGCGAACGCTTGATCAACGCCTGGGACAAGCTCGACAAGCCGGTCTTCGTATTGACCGGAGATTTGCACAACAGTTTCGTCATCCGCATTACCGACAACGTCTGGGAATTCGCCTCCGGCCCCCATAACTCCAACAACCATTGGGCCAGCGACGAGGGCGACCGCCCGGCCAACGGGCGATTCCAGTACGGGCCACGGCCGGTCGATATTCGCTGGAGCAGTTACTTCAAGACCGACATCCCCCGGTTCAACCTGCGCACACCCTATTTCTGCGTCGTTCAACTCAACAATGTCTTCAACAATCCCAAGATTCCCGGAGGCACCCGCCGCGTGGCCTTCCCGCGTCCGCAGGTCATCTTCCAGTACTACAACGGCAAGTCCGGACAGCTGGAATATGCCGAGTCGGTATTGGCACGACCGAAACTCCCGCCGAAGAAGGCTGTCCGTTGAAGATCACGAGTCTGCGCGGCTGCCAACCGATTGCCGAGAACTCGCCGGCCGACTGGAGAACCACGATCGGCCAGATCCTGGTCGCGATCGAGACCGACACCGGCCTTGTCGGCTACGGTGTTGGTGGGGGCGGTGCCGCGGGCATCCACGTCATCGAGGCCGAATTGCGTTCGGCCCTAATCGGGCGTGACCCGAGTCCGATCGAGGAGATCTGGGACGATCTCTACGAGTTGATGCTGCCCTACGGCCAACGCGGAATTGCCATCATGGCGCTCAGCGCGGTCGATCTCGCGCTCTGGGATCTCCGTGGCAAGGAAGCAGGTCGCCCCGTCGCCGACCTGCTGGCCGGAGACCAGGGTAGCCGCGTCGGTGAACCGCTGCCCACCTACATTACCGTTTGGGACGGCCTGGCCGAAGCATTCGCAACCGGGCACCGGGCCTTCAAGTTGCACGTCGAACGCAACAGCGGCCCCGAACGCGTCGCCCGGGTCCTGGACACGGTTCACCAGGCTCGCGAGCTGGTTGGCCCCGGCGTCCCGCTGATGGTCGATGCCTGGATGAAGTGGGATCTCGACACCACGCTGGCCGTGGCCGAGGGATGCCAGGATCTTGGCGTGGACTGGATCGAGGAGCCGTTACCGCTGCACGATATCGACGGTTATTTGCGGCTCGCCCGCGAATCACCGATCCCGATTGCCGGCGGTGAACACGAGTACACGGCCCGGGCATTCCAAACGCTGATCGACCAGCGTTTGCACCAGGTACTGCAACCGGATGTCTGCTGGTGTGGCGGGTTGACCGAACTCGTCAAGATCTACCGGATGGCCCAGGGGACCGGGATCCGCGTCTGCCCGCACCGTGGTGCGGAACCGTGGTCACTGCACGCCCTGGCCGGGCTGGATCCGGATCCCCTGCCCGAGTCGGGACGGCCGTGGATGACCTGGGTTGGCGGCCAGCCACCCATCATCGACGGCAAGATCACGCTCTCGGACCGCCCCGGATTGGGCGTCGAGATTGACGAGGACGCGCTGCCGCTGTGACCGACAGCGTAGCAATCGCCACGGTCTACTTGTTCGCCTCTCGGAACAACCGCGACCTCAAGCCAACCCGGTGCAACCAGAACCGAGTCAGCACGCCCAGCGTCCCCAGGCCGTAGCGAATGCTCCTGAACAGGCTGATGCTCGAGGCCTCGTCGAAATACCTCACCGGCACGGGAATGTCGCCCAGTTTGAATCCGAAATGGACAGCCTGGGCCAGAAACTGGCTGTCGAAGACGAAGTCGTCGGAATTGCCGTCAAGTGGTATCGTCTCGAGGACCTCCCGGCGATAGGCACGGAAGCCACTGTGGAAATCGCCGAGGTTCTGTCCCAACGCGACATTCTCGATGGTGGTCAACACCCGGTTGGCCACGTATTTCCAACGGGGCATTCCGCCGGCCAACGCCTCTCGTCGTGTGCGAATCCGTGAGCCCAGCACACAATCGCAGATCCCCAATCGCAGGATCTCCACGGCAACCGTCAACAGCCGCGCGTCGTACTGGTAGTCGGGGTGGATCATCACGACGAAGTCAGCCCCCGCCTCGAGCGCCCGGCGATAGCACGTCTTCTGGTTCGCCCCGTAGCCCCGGTTGGCATCGTGCGCGACGACGGTCAGCCCCAGTCTCTCGGCAATCTCCACGGTGTCATCACTGCTGTGATCGTCGACCAGAATGACTTCATCGACGGCATCAACCGGCAGGTCGGCCACCGTTCGTTCCAGAGTCGCGGCGGCATTGTACGCCGGCATCACCACCACGGTTCGCCCTGCCTCGGGTGCGACCGCTGCCTGGCGGGTTCGAGTGGCCGTGGCATGCTCGTCCATGCCGTCATTTTCAACCTCCGGCTACCGGGCCGACAACCCCCAACCCGAAGAAGCGTGCTGCGACAACTTCGTCCACGCCGGTTACAATGATCGCGCCGGTCAAACCGGGTGCATTTCAAGGACACGCCCATGACTCTTCGCCACGCCGTCGTCTTTCTCGCGTTCCTCGCCGCCGTTGCCCAGCCAGTCTCGGCAGCCGCCCCCAAGTCTTCCGCCGACGGTTGGCAGGCCGGCGTGGCCCGCGTGGTGATCACGCCGGAGAAGATGATCTGGATGTCCGGCTACGGCGGGCGTTCCCATCCCGCCGAGGGCAAGATCCATGATCTGTGGGCCAAGGCCGTCGCCTTGCGGGATCCCACCGGCAAGACGGTCGTCTTCGTCTCGACCGACCTGATCACGGTCCCGATCAAGATGGTCAACGCGGTGATGGCCGAGGTAACACAACGCCACGGCCTGGGGCGTTCTGAGGTGATGTTCACCTGCTCGCACACGCACTGTGGACCGGCCGTTGATGACATGCTCAGCTACATGCTGGCGATGAAGGAAACCGACTGGGCAGCCGTTCGTGCTAACCAGAAAGTCATGGATGCCAAGATCATTTCCCTGATCGGGGCCGCCTTGAAGGACCTCAAGCCGGCAGCCGTCTCCTCGGGCAACGGCACCTGTGCGGTCGCATCGAACCGTCGCACGCCGCGAGGGATTGGGCCCTACGACCACGATGTGCCAGTCCTGCGAATTGCCTCGCCCGACGGACACCGGTTGCGAGCGGTCGTTTTCGGCTACGCCTGCCACAACACCGTGATGGGTTTCTACAAGTGGAGCGGTGATTACGCGGGATTTGCACAGCTGTATCTCGAAGGTCGCCACCCCGGGGTCACGGCCCTGTTCTTCTCGGGATGTGGCGCCGACCAGAACCCGTTGCCGCGGCGCCGGCTCGAGCTGGCCGAAAAATACGGCCGAATGCTTGGTGTCGCCGTCGACCGGGTTCTCGAGGAGCCGATGACTCGAATCGGTGGCCGGATTGCCTCACGATTCCAGAACATCGAACTGGCCTTCCACGAACTGCCCACCAAGAAAGCCCTGCTGGAAGTCCAGAAGACCGGCAACCGCTACCGGAAAGCCTGGGCCGGCAACCTGCTCAAGCAATACGAACTCTACGGCCGACTGCTGCCGAAATACCCCTATCCGATCCAATCCTGGCAGTTGGGAAATCAGGTCAGCTGGGTTGCCCTCGGTGGGGAAGTCGTCGTCGATTACGCCCTGCGGCTGAAACGCGAGTTGGCCGTCAAGCAACGCGGGCACAGCACCTGGGTGACCGGGTACGCCAATGACGTCATGGCCTACATTCCCTCGGAACGGGTTCTCGCCGAGGGTGGCTACGAGGGAGAATCCTCGATGGTGTACTACCAGAAGCCATCGAAATGGAAGACTGGCCTCGAGCGAGCCATCGTCGAGACCGTCCTGGCCCTGGTTGCAGACAATCGCAGACAGGCCGCGCTGCCGTTGCAGCTCCCGGGAAAGTCACTTTTTGACGGCAAGAGTCTCACCGGTTGGAAAAAGACCACCTTCGGGGGCCAGGGCGAAGTGACCATTCGCAACGGCCAGTTGATTCTCGAAATCGGAGCGGACATGACCGGGGTGACCTGGAACCGCCCGCAACCGCCGCCAACCTGGGACTACGAGATCACGCTCGACACCATGCGAGTGGACGGACACGACTTCTTCTGCGGACTGACGTTTCCTGTCGGCAAGGATCCCTGCAGCCTGATCCTGGGTGGCTGGGGCGGCGGGGTCTGTGGACTCTCGAGTATCGACGGCAACGACGCCAGCGAAAATGACACGACCGGCTACCAGGAATTCCAGAACGGTCGCTGGTACCGTGTCCGTTTGCAGGTCACCCACAAGCGGATCAGAGCCTGGATCGACGGAAAAGAACTGCTTGACCAGCCCCTGAAAGGCCACAAGATCGGAATTCGCGGTGAGGTCGACCTGTCGCGGCCACTGGGGCTGGCCACCTGGCAGACCGCCGGTGCTGTTCGCAATCTACGAATCCGAACGATCACCGCCGCCGAACGCCCCAGCAAATCGCCTCGGAAGAACCCGAAATGACCCGGGAAGGCCTCGCCGAGAGACGCGGCCGACCGCTGCCGCGGAAAGCCGGCTTGCAGTGGTTGACCCCTCTCGTGCCCGCTGTCTAGGATTGCCGGGGACGCGTCCAGCATGGCCCTGCTTCACGCCCTGGCGACCCGAACGGGTTCCGGGGCGTTGTTCGTTCGCTCCATCACGGACACATTTGCCTGCGAAGACAAGACGAGGACCACGATGATCGTTGTCATGAAACAACAGGCCACCGACGAGATGATCCACTCGGTGGCGGCGCGAATTGAATCGATGGGCCTGAAAGCCCACGTGATCGTCGGCACCGAACGGACCGTCATCGCCGCGATCGGCGAGAAGCGTGATGGCGAGCAGGAGACACTCTCGAGCCTCGAGGAGGTCGACAAGGTCGTTCCGATCCTGGCCCCCTACAAGGTCGCCAGCCGCGAGACGAAGTCCGAACCGACGGTCGTCCGCTCTCACGACCTGATCCTCGGGGGCGGCCACGTTGGCGTAATTGCCGGCCCCTGTTCGGTCGAGAGCGAAGAACAGATCCTCGAATCGGCCCGGCAGGTCAAGTTGGCCGGCGCAACGGGCCTGCGGGGGGGAGCGTTCAAACCCCGCACGAGTCCCTATTCCTTCCAGGGACTCAAGGAGGAGGGCCTGAAGCTGCTTGCCGCCGCACGCGAGGAAACCGGGCTGGCAGTCGTGACCGAGGTGATGACGCCCGACCACGTTTCGCTGGTCGGCAACTACGCCGACGTGCTCCAGATCGGAGCCCGCAACATGCAGAACTACCACCTGTTACAAGCCGTCGGCGAATCCGACAAGCCGGTGCTGTTGAAGCGGGGGCCCTCGGCGTCGATCGACGAGTTCCTGCTGGCCGCCGAGTACATTCTCGACCAGGGCAACGCCCAGGTGGTGCTCTGCGAGCGTGGCATCCGCACCTTCGAAACCCACACGCGTTTTACCCTGCCACTGGCGACTGTTCCCTACCTGCGTCAACGCACTCACCTGCCAATCGTCATCGACCCCAGTCACGGAACCGGAGTCGCGTCACTGGTCTCGCCGATGGCCGTAGCGGCAATAGCCGCCGACTGCGATGGGCTGATCATCGAGGTACACCCCAACCCGGCCGAGGCACTCAGCGATGGTGCCCAGTCGCTGACACCCGCCCAGTTCGCCGACACGATGATCCGGTGCCGTTTGGTGGCGGAAGCGTTGAGCCGATCGATTTAGCACGATCAATGCGACCCGCGCAACCCTTACGCTGCGAGAAGGCGTCTGAATTGCCAATTTGGCGCCGTTGACGAGTTTTTCTTGTCGCCCGCGAGAAACGTGAGATAAGATTATGGAAACAGGTAGAAGTTCCGTCAGGAGAACACCCATGGTGTCTCGTTTTTCAAAGATCGCTGTTCCCGCCGTCTTGGTCGGGTTGGTTCTCGCCTCAGCTCTCTCGGCCGCATCCCGTACACGGAACCGGCCAATCTCCAAGCCCAAGTTCGACCCGGTCGCGCCACGGGTGGAGTTGTTCCAGGGCATCAAGGACGGAAAGCTCTCGGCTCAACTGATCCTGAAGAACTCCCGTCAGGGTAACGTGCTGATCGAAAACAAGACCGATCGTCCAATCACCGTCAAGCTTCCCGACGCGGTCGTGGGAGTGCAGGTGCTCAAACAGGCCGCAGGCATGGGTATGGGCGGCGGCGGTATGGGCGGTGGCGGCATGGGTGGCGGAGGCGGTGGCGGCGGTGGCGGCGGTCAGTCATCCGGCGGAGGCATGGGTGGCGGCGGCATGGGCGGCGGCGGCATGGGCGGCGGCATGGGCGGTGGCGGTGGCGGTATGGGTATGTTCTCGATCCCCCCCCGAAAAATCGTCCGTCTTGCCTACCGCGGTGTCTGCCTCGAGCACGGAAAGCGTGAGCCCAGTTCGCGAATGCGGTACAAGCTGGTTCCCGTCAAGGATTACTCGAAGGATCCCGGGTTGGCGGAACTGTTGTCCCTGGTCGCTCGCGGCCGAATTGCCACTCCGATTGCCCAGGCTGCGGCCTGGAATCTCAACAGCAAGATGACCTGGCAGGCGTTGGCAGCCAAGCGTTACTCGCGCCTCGGTGGCGGTTACCACCCACCGTATTTCCACCTGCAGCACCTGATCAAGGCACGCGAAGTGGTGGCCTGGTCACGGGCCATGGGCGCCAAGCGTCAGCGACAGGCCCCGCGGGTCGAGCCGACTCGTCCAGCACAGGGAATCCGCACCTTCGACGGTGCGGCAGCCACCCGCTGAAAGCACCGGACCCTCACAAATCACGGCATTCCGAAAACCCGTCCCCCGACATCGGGAGGCGGGTTTTCTTCATTTTCACCGGCTCACGGACGTTCTTGACACACCTCTGGAGACGTGATTGACTATCCCCAGACCCTCCGAACCGGGCTCGTTCGGCACCCTGTCGAACCCCGATTGCCCGGTTCACAATTCCTCGCGGAGTGCCCAGGTCATGGCCGGTACGATTTCTCGATTCCCCGGTGCCTCGCTACTGCTTTGGCTGTTGGTTGCGATCACGGCCCCGTCAGGTGTCCAGGCCGCTGGCGAACTGCCACCGCCGGCAAAACGCAAGGTCGATTTTGCCAAGGACATCAGGCCGCTGCTGACCAAGCACTGCTTGGCTTGCCACGGCGCCAAGAAGCAGGAATCCGGTCTGCGGTTCGACACCAGGACCAAGACGCTCGCCGGTGGCGATCGCGGCGTCTCCTTTGAAATCGGCAACAGTTCCGAGAGTCTGCTGGTTCGTTACATCGCCGGGCTCGATCCTGACATCACGATGCCTCCTGAAGGAGACCAGCTGTCAAAAACCGAGGTCGGTTTGTTCCGCGCGTGGATCGACCAGGGCGCGAAGTGGCCGGCCGGCGTTCGCATCGGGGGCCCCACGAAACAGCACTGGGCGTTCTCGAAGCTCGTCCGCCCCGAACCTCCCGCCCTGCCCAAAGCACTTGCCGTGCACGCCCGCAGCCCCATTGATGCCTTCATTCTCAAGCGGCTTACCGCCAACCGCCTGTCTCCCTCTCCGGCGGCCGACCGTTACATGCTGGCACGCAGACTCAGCCTTGACCTGCTCGGACTGCCACCGTCCCCGCAAGAGGTCGACCGTTTTGTTGCCGACAAATCTCCCCGGGCCTACGAACGACTCGTCGACCGACTGCTCAAGTCTCGCCACTTCGGCGAACGCTGGGGACGACACTGGCTGGACAAGGCCCGCTACGCCGACAGCGACGGCTACGAGAAGGACCGTCCCCGGCCCAACGCCTGGCGCTGGCGAGACTGGGTCATCGAGGCGATCAATCGCGACATGCCCTTCGACCAGTTCACGATCGAACAGATCGCCGGTGACCTGCTCCCGGCTGCCAATCCCGGACAGCAGCTGGCCACCGCCTTTCACCGGCAGACACTGACCAACACCGAGGGCGGTACCGACAAGGAACAGTGGCGGATCGAGGCGGTGTTTGACCGGGTGGAAACCACCGGCACCGTCTGGTTGGGACTGACGATGGTTTGTGCGCGGTGCCATTCACACAAGTACGATCCCATCGCGCAACGCGAGTACTACCAGGTCTTTTCCTTCTTCAACAACGGCGACGAGACCAACACGAAGGTGTCGACATCAACAGCTTCGCGATCGAAGTTTGCGACCGATCTCGTCACGTACAAGGCTCGTGTTGCCAAGATCGAGGCCGCGCTGGCAACAGCCCGCAAGGCCAGCCGACCGGCCCTGACGAAGTGGATTGCCCAACAAAGTGCCCAATTGACCAGTTCACGCAAGGACCCGATCCGCGAACTCGCGCTGACCGGCACGTCGGCTTCGGGCAGTGGCAAGACCAAGCTCACGATCCAGAAAGACAACGCCTTTCTGGTGTCCGGCGCCAATCCCGACAAGGCAACCTACACGATCGTCGCACTCCTGCCGGCATCACGCCTGACCGGCCTGCGATTGCAGGTACAAACCGACAAGTCGCTTCCCAGCAATGGTCCGGGACGCGCCTCCAACGGCAACTTCGTCGTCAGTGGATTGCAGATCGAACTTTCTGCCGACAAGTCGTTCTCTAAACCCCACCAAGTGAAGCTGGTTCGGCCCGAGGCCTCGTTCACACAGAAAGGATTCCCTGCCTCGGCAGCCCTCGACGGCAAGTCCACGACCGGCTGGGCTGTCGTCCCGCAAACCGGTAAGGCCCATTCGGCGACCTTCTTTCTCTCCAGCCCCCAAGACTTCAAGCAGCCACACCACATTCGAATCACAATTGCCCAGTCCTACGGTGGAAAGCACACCCTGGGCCGATTCCGTCTGGTCCCGTTGACCGGCTCGCGGCCGGGCTTGCTCCTTCCCAAACCGGTCATCGCCGCTCTCGACGCCCTGTCGAAGAATTCCAAGGATGCCAAGAGCCGTGAGGTCCTGGCCGCCCACTTTGCGACCGTCGACAAGGCGACTGCTCCCCTGGCCAAGCAACTCGCGGAACTGAAAAAGACAATGCCCAAGCCGCCCCTGATGGATGTCCGGATCATCCGGCAGAGGATCAAGGACCCACGGACGACGTTCATCCTGCATCGCGGTGACTTTCTTCAGCCACAGAAGGACACTCCCATTGCGGCCGGCGGCATCGGACCGCTGCCGCCGGTCAAGAATCGAGCCGCCAAGCCGAAGGTGCCCGCCGATCGTCTCGATCTGGCACGTTGGTTGGTCTCCGACGAAAACCCACTCTCTCCCCGGGTTGCCGTCAATCATATCTGGAGCCACCTGTTCGGCCGCGGGCTGGTCGCAACACCCAACGATTTCGGCGTCCGGGGCGAGAAACCGACCCATCCCCGACTGCTCGACTGGTTGGCCACCGAATATCGCCGTCTGAAATGGAGTCGCAAGGCGTTGATTCGTTCGATCGTGCTTTCTTCCAGCTACCGCCAGACCTCGCGTGCCACGCAAACCCTGGCCAAGGCCGACCCGCAAAATCGTTGGTTGGGTCGACAGAACCGTGTCCGTTTGGAGGCCGAAATCGTTCGCGACAACAGCCTGGCCGCGTCAGGATTATTGTCCAGGAAGATCGGCGGTCCCAGTGTCTTCCCACCGATGCCCGCCGACGTGGCCGCGGTCAGTTATGCCAACAACTTCAAGTGGAAGACCAGCACCGGCGAAGACCGATACCGCCGCGGCATGTACACCTTCTTCAAGAGGACGGCACCCCACCCGAACCTGACGGCTTTTGACTGTCCCGACTCAAACACGACTTGTGTTGAGCGTCGCGCCTCGAACACCCCCCTGCAGGCTCTGACCACGCTCAACAACGAGGTCTACGTCGAGGCGTCACGGGCGCTGGCTCGTCGGGTGCTCGATGAACAGCACTCCAATGACCCGGGCCGGTTGAGCCGCGCGTTCCAGTTGTGTGTCACAAGACCGGCCGCTGCCCGCGAGATCGAGGGCTTCGCCGACCTGCTGGTGGCGGCCAGGACCTGGTACCAGGCGCACGGCGACGACGCCAAGAAGCTCGTCGGCAGTTACACCGCCAAATCGTCCTCTGCCGAGGAACTGGCGGCGTGGGTCGCCACCTGCCGGATCATGCTCAACATGGATGAATTTATCACCCGCGAATAGTCACGGTTGGAGCCGCCACCATGCACGACCTGTTGTCGAGTACCCGCCGAGATTTTCTGACCAGCTCGGCCTGCGGGCTGGGGGCCGCCGGGCTGGGGGCCCTGCTCGCCGACGACGGCGTCCTTGCAGCCGACTCCTCAAGTAATCCGCTCGCCGTCAAGCCGTCCCACTTTGAACCACGGGCCAAGTCGTGCATCTTCATCTTCATGGCCGGTGCCCCTTCGCATCTGGATCTCTTCGACCCCAAGCCAAAACTCAATGAACTCCACCAACAACCCCTTCCCGCGGAACAACTCAAGGACGTCCGGTTTGCCTTCATCAAGAAGGACTCTGTCCGGCTGATGGGCTCGAAGCGGAAATTCACACCCTACGGAGAATCGGGGATCGAGTTCTCCGATTTCCTGCCTCACATCGGTGGATGTGCAGACGACTTGTTGCTGGTGCGATCGTTGTACTCCCAGCAGTTCAACCATCATCCAGGTCAACTGCTGATGCAGTGCGGTCGAGGAACATTCGGCCTGCCGACGATGGGCTCCTGGTTTACCTACGGCCTCGGCAGCCAATCCAACGATCTGCCCGGATATGTCGTCCTGACCAGCGGGCGCGGTTCCAGCGGCGGAGCGACACTCTGGCAAAGCGGTTTTCTGCCCAGCGTCTACGCCGGCGTCCGTTTTCGCACCAGTGGTGAACCGGTGCTGAATCTCTCCAATCCCGGCGGGTTGCCCCGCCAACTACAACGCAAGGGCCTTGATGTTCTTCGTCAGATCAATTCCGGTCGTTTGACTTCCCAGCGCGACCCCGAGATTGCCAGTCGTATCGCCAGTTATGAGCTCGCCTACCGCATGCAGACGTCGGCTCCGGACCTGATCGATCTCTCCGGAGAAACCAAGGCGACGCGAGCCTTGTACGGTGTGGATCGCAAGGAAACTCGCAAGGGTGGCCGCGGCAAGTCGGGCAACACTTACCAGAGTTTCGCCCGCAATTGCCTGCTGGCCCGACGCCTGGTCGAGCGAGGAGTCCGTTTCGTCAACATCGTCTACGCGTCCTGGGATCACCACAGCAATCTCGACAATGAACTCGGCTACAACTCGCAGGTTGTCGACCAACCGATCGCCGCGTTGATCAAGGACCTCAAACAACGTGGACTTCACGACCAGACGATGGTCGTCTGGGGTTCGGAGTTTGGCCGCACGCCACTGGGCGAGAACCGCGGTGGGCGTCCCAATGTGACCGGTCGAGACCACCATCCGTTTTCCTTCAGCATGTTTCTCTCTGGGGGCGGCTTGAAGAAAGGGTTGGTCCACGGTGCCAGCGACGAAATCGGTTGGGGCGTCGCCGAGAAGCCTGTCCACATCAACGATCTCCATGCCACCATGCTGCACTGTTTCGGCTTGGATCACCTGAAATTGACTCAGCGATTCCAGGGCCGTGACTTTCGCCTGACCGACATCGGCGGCCAGGTCGTCACCGACTGGCTGGCCTGAGCGTGCCCGCTGCCCGGAACACGCCTTTGCCCGCGCTGCGACGCTGGGGGCGACGCCTGGCCGTCGCTGCGTGTCTGCTTGTCGGAATCGGCCTGGTTTGCGGTTTGCTGCTGAAGTCCTGGACCCGACTGAGCGTGGCTGACAACGCGCCTGTGATTGGTGCTTCTCTCGACACGTCCTGGCACGCCCGACTGGGAATCAGCACCACCAATTATGAAGTCGCCCTGGCCCGGGTCGGCGCCCGGCTCGAAACAGTCCGCGTCGGCGATCCCGATCCCGGCACTTTTCTGGATCGCATCGATGGCCTTCTGTTGACCGGAGGAGGAGATATCGACCCCGACCTCTATGGCGGACAATCTGGATCTGCCCTGCTCGTTGACCGAACACGTGACGACTTCGAACTGTCGTTGGTCAACGAGGCACTCGCACGCGGCATGCCAATTCTGGGTATCTGTCGGGGGATCCAGTTGATCAACGTCGCTCATGGCGGCACGTTGCTCAACTTGCGCGACACGCCGGAACTGGCCCACCGGCACGACATCGGTTCGTCGAGCATCTCCGCCCACCTGGTCACCATCGCCGACGGCAGCCGGCTCCGCGAAATGCTCGGTGACGGCCCGCACCAGGTCAACTCGTTCCACGGACAGGCCGTCGATCGCCTCGGACACGGATTACGCGTCGTCGCCCGTGCCAGCGACGACACCATCGAGGCGATTGAAGTTCCCGGAGAATCGTTCGTCGTTGCTACGCAGTGGCACCCCGAGATTCCGCCACAACAACTTGCCGTCTTCACGAAATTCCTGCAGGCAGCCCGCCGCTATCGCCAGGGTCGCGAACAACAACGCGCTCAATCAGAAACGCCATCCGACGCCGGGGGACTTTCGCCCTGATCAGCACCCGACGCCAACGCCTGCACGATCTCGAAAGCCGTCTGGCCGCAGAGCCAGGCGCCATAGGTACCAAAGCTCACCATGACCAGGTACATCGGGCGGCTGGAAGCGGGTACCGACGCAAGCCGTCCCACGCTGCTGACACAACAATAAACCAGGCCCACCGCTGCCGCCGCATAAAGCAGTGCGTAAACAACTTCCCTGGTGAATCGGTACATGCCGCGGACGATAGGGCAACGCGGTCGAACCTGTCAACCCGCTGAACGCTGGCGCAGCACCACCGCCGAGAACACGTACAGGAAGGCGACGTTCATCACGTAGAACCCAACCAGGTTCATCGCCCCCTTCACGGTGCCAGCGGCCTCGTGTAACGCCTCGCGGGAACCAAACACCGACTCCGACGGCCACAGCAACCACCGCCCCAGGTTGTCGCCGGTCATTCCCGCGTTGACAAGTAACACGCACACGACGAACAGCAGGATCGTGACCACGACGGTCTTCCACCGCGGCCGCAACAATTGGCTGCGAAAGCTGCGACGGGGCCTTTCCTCATCGATTTCGGCTTCCGCCGTCAACACCCCGACCGACAACTTGCCGTGTTTCAACATCAAGGCAATCGGAAACAACACCCCCATTGCCGGACGTGGATCATCGGACTGCAACACATCGTTGATCGTGTCACGGTGCTTCTCGAACATCTCGCCCAGGTACGCCTTGATGTCGCTCGGGTTGGATGCATCACGGATGGCCTCCCAGAGTGGTTTCAGCCGCACATCCTCGACATTGCTCCGCCCCAACGATCCGAGTTCTTCACTGACACGCTGCAGACGGCCCATCGCACGCTCGTCGTGAGCAATTTCGTCGAGCGTCGCCAGCAGCCCCAGCATCGGCGCCTCGGTCCGAACATCGTAATCGAGTTCCGGCTCCCGCTCGATCATTTCCCCACAGGCCATCCGAAACAACAGCCACGGGTAATCGGCTCCCGAGGCAATCGCCTGCGGAAGACCGCCGAAGAACCGCGGATTCAGTTCGATCAGGTACGCGGTTCCGTCGTCACCGACACGATAATCCAACTGCGCCATTCCGTGCCAACCCAGGTGTTCAAGCAATCGTTGTGCCGACGCCTCGGCCTCGGGCAAAGCCACCGTTTCCCGCAGCGCCCCGGCACCGGTCCCTCGTGGAAAGGCCCGCACGTTGTGATAGGTCATCATCGCCACACGTCGACCGCGATCGAACAGGGCCGATACGCAATAGTCTTCGCCAGGCACAAACGCCTGCACCAACGGGAATTCCTCCGGTTGCAGATCAAAACCGTCAACAAACTGTTTGAACGAGGCCGTCAATTCTTCCGCTGAATCGCACTTCTTCAAGCCCACACCAGCGGCACCTTCACGCACCTTCAGGAACACCGGGAATTCCATTTCCGGTATCGCCCGGTAAAGGTCCGCCTGGTCGTGAAACTGGCGGGTAGGCGGAATCGTGATGCCCAGTTCTTCTGCGAGCAGTGCCAACTTTCCCTTGTCGTGCGTCCGCTTCATGTTCTCGAAGGATGTCAGCGGGACGGTAACCAGGTCCTCGAATCGCTCGCGGTGCTGCGAAAACAGCCAGGTCTCCTTGTGTACCGGCATCAGTACGTAGGGTTCTTCAGGGTCCTCGGGCTTCAATTCCCGAACCTTCTCGACCATGAACTCGATGAAACCGTCCGGATCCGACGTCACCGACGGATGCTGAAAACTGCCCGCGCAGTATTTCGAAAAGAAACAGGGAGCAAACGGGGCCTCTTCGCCACAAAACACCTCGACGCCTTGACGTCCCAGGCTTCGCACCATCGCCAGGGCGTGCCAACCCCGGGAATGCGTCACGATCACTCGTCCCATACAAGCAACCCCCGTCATTCGTGTGCTTCAGGATTCTCGCCGCGAGCATAAACAAAGCGAGGGACCCGAAACAACGGGTCCCTCGCTCTCACGGGTCATTTTGATGTCGAACCAGAAATCGCCTGGTGTCGGCTGCTACCGCAACCAGATCTGACCACCCACTGTCAGACCTTGCCACCAGAGGACTTCAAAGCCGGGTTCGACACCAATTGCCGGGGGCTCCGACTGACCGTTATCGTTGTAGTAAACATTGTCATGTGCTCGTGAAACACCACCGGCAACCATGATGTCGTACGAACAGAACAACTGGATGTTCTCACTGGGATTGAGTTTCACGTAGAACCTGAAATCACCGACCTGAGCAAGCCGGGCACCACGACGGCTCTGGGACGTGTAGGGGTCATCGTGGCTTCGCAGTCGGTTCGTCGAGACGTGCATCTGGTAGGCGTTGACCCCCACGGCCACTTTCGGCTCAAATCCCAGCGTGAACCAGCGGTGCTGCAACTGGAAACGCAGCCCGAACTGTGGTGCAAAGACCTCGTTGTTGACCGTCGAGTTGATCACGCTGATCAGGGCAGGCATCCCCGGTTCCAGCACCCCGTCACCGTTGAGGTCTTCACCGGGATCGAGTTGACCGTTTCCGTTGAAGTCTTCTCCGGGGAAGTCGACGTCGCCGTCAAAACCACCGTCGAAGATCCCCGTCTGGAACATGCCTTCGTTCATCTCGAAGTAGCGAAAACCGATCATCGGCAGGATCTTCAAGCCCTCGCCCTCCTGGGCGTCATCGGCGATATAGTTGATCCCCGTCCCCCAGAGATCCTGAACATAGCGAACGTGGAAACTGTGGTCGTAGAGGAACTGGTTGTTCCCTAACTCACCGTTGACCATCGTGCTGGTGGCAGCAAACACCGGCGGTGGCGGCAAGGCACCACCTTCGGAGGGTCCAAAGTCCTGCGGTCCCAGATTCGGGACGGAAAACTCATATTCGTTTTCCTTGGACCCCCAGATATCGGCCTCCAACGAGCCGCCGGCGAGGGCGATTCCCAGCGTGGCACGCATTCCGTTGACATTCTTCAGGCTGACCGCGTCAATCGCGGGAACGGTTGCCGTCCCAATCGCCGCTCCCCCACCTTCGGGATACACGTTGAAGGGCAAACGTTCGTTGGCGACGCCCAGGATATTGGCTCCCAACAGGTGATCCCCGGGCCGACTGGCATCCCAGAGCCTGTAGTCCAATCGAATCCAGGTGTTCCGCGTCAAGCGCTGCAACAGAAAATCAAGTTGCGTATCTTCGTAGTCCCAACCCTTGTCACGCGAGAGCATCTGCTCCCCCATGACCGGCCCCGTGTTCGAGGGGTTGGCCCAGGCCCCGGCCGCATATGAGGCGGGTGACACACCAGCAGGCGGTGTGGGCATCGCCGTTCGCCGAGCAGGGTACTGGCCATAGGCCGGCACCGATGCCGTCACGGCAACGGCGACAACAGCAAGGACAGTCAAACGACCGATCATACGCCAGCTTCCTGGACGGACCGAGCAAGAACACCCGCGCAATACGGATGCGACTCGGAACGGTTTTACGGGTTATGACAACAGTATCGACGTCATGATCGGCAAAACTTGCCTGAAACACGTGATCCATCGCCGGTTCGTACCGATTATGACGGTTGTTTCACGACCGACTTTTTCCCCCTATGCGGGTTTCAAACAGCTCGGCAATTAGAATTCCGGGGATTTTTGGGATATTCTTGGCCAAGATCCACGGCGATCCGCCGTGGGACTCCACAACCTGATAGAGCACACTCGGAGAACCGATGGCCGCCATCGACTTCAAGGAACGCCTGCTGTCCGGACTCGGTGGCGATTGGCCCAAGCCGTGTCCGTTGAAGATCCAGACGCCCAGGACGGAACAGAAGGACGGGTACCGACTGATCTCGATCAACTACGAAGTGGAACCCGGTGATCGGGTTCCCGCCCTGTTGCTGATCCCCGATGGTGTGACCGAAAAGACGCCGGCACCGGGAGTTGCCATCTGGCATCAACACGCGGGACAATTTCACCTCGGCAAGAGCGAGCCGGCCGGCCTGGCCGGCAATCCGATGCACCACACCGGAGTGGCATTGGCACGAGAAGGCTATGTCGTGCTCTGCCCCGACGCACTGTGTTTCGAAGACCGCCAGGATGCGACCAAGAAGCTGAAAGGACACTGGTTCGAGCGTTTCGAATTCCTGCGGTACGTCGTCGAAGGCCGCTGCATGGCCTGGAAGAACATCCTCGACATGCGACGGGCAGTCGATGTCCTTGCCGGACGCCCCGAGGTACAGGAAAACCACCTGGGCTGTTACGGCCATTCGATGGGTTCGACCCATACCTGGCTGGTTGGCCCCTGGGAACCGCGATTGAAATGCCTGGTGGGTAACTGTTGCCTGCCGACATACAAGGGGATACACCGCGAACACATGCTGCATTGCTTTCCGAATTTCGTTCCCGGGATTTTTCCGCACGGCGACACGCCTGACATTGCCGCCTTGATCGCACCGCGCGCCCTGCACATGAACTTCGGTGAAACCGACGGGGGAAGTCCGATTGACGAGGTCCGTCGCGGCGTCAAGGTGATCGCGGCCGCTTACGAATCGATTCACGCCGAAAACAATTTCTCACACTACATCGAGAAAGGATCCGGCCACGTCCTCTCAAAGAAAATGTGGCAGCTCACTCGCGATTGGTTCGCCCGGCACCTGAAGTCCACCACGTGACCTTCCCGCCACCGAAAACACCCTGATTTCTCCGTCAACGACAGGATAACCTCCACTATGGATGCTCTTGAATACAACCAGCGACTCGTCTCATTCGAATCCACCAGCGTTCTCTCCAATGCTCCCGTCAGTGACTACTGCGACGAAGTGCTACGGGGACTGGGTTTCGAAATCGAACGTATCGAGTACGACGACCCCCACGGTGTTCGCAAGGTCAGCGTGCTGGGTAAAAAGGGCACTGGCACCGGCGGGATGGCCTACTTCGGCCACACCGATGTCGTGCCGGCCGATCCCTGGTTCTTTGAGGACTTTGGGCCATTCGAACCCACCATCCGCGACGATCGACTCTACGGCCGGGGCAGTTGTGACATGAAGGGATCGATCGCCTGCATGCTTGCCGCGGCCGAACGCACTTCCGACCTGTCGCTTCAACACCCGATCTACATCGTCTGCACCTCCGACGAGGAGATCGGGTATGGCGGCGCCAAGGCCATTGCCCAGCGCAGCGAGATGTTTCGTGAGATGGTCGCCGGCGAGGCCAACGGGATCATCGGCGAACCCACGATGCTTGAAGTCGTCTACGCCCACAAGGGAACAACCGGGCTCGTGGCCACATCACATGGCAAGGCCGCGCATTCCAGCACCCGCGAAGGACTCAACGCCAACCTCGCGATGATCCCCTATCTCGCCGAGATGAAGGCGATTTTCGAGGAAACCGAAAGTTCCACCGACTGGCAGAATGACGAGTTCGATCCGCCGACGATCAGCTGGAACATTGGTATCAATGACCACACGACCGCGGTCAACATCACTCCACCCCAGAGCATCTGCACGGTCTATTTCCGAGCGATGCCGGGCCAGGAAGTCGACGTCCTGATCGACCGCGCACGGGCGAAGGCCGATGAATGCGGAATCGAATTCCAGGTCAAAAGCCGCGCCGAACCACTCTACATCGAACCCGGTGCGCCATTTGTCCGCGAGGTGCTGGAGTTGGCCCAGCGCGAGACTCCCACGACCGTCTGCTACGGCACCGACGGTGGAATGTTGACCGAGTTGAAGAACATGGTGGTCATCGGACCCGGCGACATCGCCCAGGCGCACACTCACGACGAGTGGATCGCGTTGGAACAGCTCGAGAGAGGCACTGACCTCTATGCCCGGATGATCGAACACTGGTGCGGCTAGACGCCGCTCCACCGCCGACTAACGTTTCCGTTTCAACAACGCGGCGCGGCGTCGAGTTTCCCGGTTGAACACTTCCGGGTCGAACACATCAACCGCCACACGCCGCGCAGAGGTCTTGAACGGACCTGCAGGAGTACCCGGTCTCTCATTCCGAGACACCTTGGCCTTCGGCTGCGGTTGACGCGTTGACGATCCGGGCCGGTCGGCCACAACAGCTGCGATCCATTTTTCGACCACATCGACCTGTTTTGCGTTCATCCGATCCACGCGTAACCGTCGACCGCTCGCCCCGTGTCCTCGCCTGAGATACAAGAGCAACCGGCTTCGGCCGGCACCCGTCCGATCGAGCTGCCCGAGGACGGCAGCGAGATTTCGTCGGGTGCGGACCTGGAATCCACTGCGATTGCGACCAATTGGTTCGAGTCGAAACTTCCGAGACGCGCTCGGCCCATGGCAGGACCCGTTGCCACAACGATTCACCAACAACGGTTGAACCCGGCGAACAAACTCGACGGCCTCGGCGGTTGGCAGCCCGCCCAGTGGTTCAACGGCGACCGCATCCCGCGTGAGTGTCGCCACGGTTGCCTGGGTCGTGGGCGTCGTTGCCCGTGATCGGATGATTGGATCCAGCCTGCTGACCATCGACTGTGCGGTCCGGTGCATCGGCGCCAGGCGAAGTGCATCGCGAAGTTCGCGTGCCGCCTCGCTCTTGAGTCCGTACGAAAGACACCAGCGTGCCAGCACGACGTGACGAGCCGCGGTCGGCTGGGGCATGGCCGCGCGCATCTTGCGGTAGGCATCGACCAGGTTCTTCGCCTCGATCTCGACAAACTCGCGAGGGACAACGACGCGTCCGCCGGATCGTTCGACCTGGTACCCCTCGTCGACCAGCCGAACACGACCACTGATGATTCGCCCGTTCCGCAGCACCAGGATGTGCTCCGCGCTCTTGGCCGCGGTTGCCTTCTTTATCCCGGCCGCCAAACAGGATTGCAGCCTGGATTCGACCAACGGGCCGCCCAGGACGACGATCAAACAGGAAAACCAGCGAGACACGACGGGAACTCGATTCGTCAAGCCAGCGGGGGACGATGCGGGCGGGAGAATACCGGTGGGTTTGCCCGTCGGTCAAGATCGACTGTCGTCGCCTGTTCTGTCATCCTGACGTTGGTTCACGGAAACAGCAGATGAATTCCCCTCGCCCCGTCACCGCCGACGATCTCCCGCAGGTCATCGACCTGCTTGACACCATCTTTCGTCGGGAAAAGGGGATCGTCGACCAAAGCGTGCTCTCGGATTTCCCGTTGGTCTTCGCTGCCGGGAACCTCCAGAACTGCCGCGTGATCTGTCACGACGGTCGCGTGATCAGCCACGCCGCCGTCTGGCCCCGGACCATGATGATCGATGGCCATCGCGTGGGAGTCGGGATCATCGTTCTCGTGGCCACGGCCCGGGACGCCCGGCATCGCGGGCACGCTGCCGCCCTGATGAAAGATCTGCAAGATTCGATGCCGGCGCTGGGATGTGACATCGGATTGCTCTGGACGGGCGTCCCTGGCTTCTATCAACGCCTGGGCTGGACACTGAACAGTCCTCCTGGCTGGTTCGCCACCGGGTCGACGGCGGCTGTCGCAACAACAACGTCGATCATCGATTACCGTCCCAGCGAACATCTCAGCGACCTGCACAACCTGCAGCAGGCCGGCTCGATTCACGCCAGCCGTACGATGGCCGAAACCGGGGTGCTGCTTTCCTTGCCCAAGTGCCATGTCAGCGTTGCTGTCGATGGCGACCGTCCCGGCGCCTACCTGGTTGAAGGACGGGCCATCAACAAGCAAGGTCTGATCGAATATGCCGGCCCGCCCGAACTCGTCTGGTCGCTGGTTTCGCGGGCTGCGTCCCGGACGACGACCGATTCCCGCCTGGTCGTCTTCCCAACACACGCGTCGCTGGCCACATTCGCTCGAGACGCCGGGTGGCAGGTGCAGCCACTGACGAGCTCCAAGGGTCTCGGCGATGAGATGGTGCTCGTATTGAATCCGAAGATCGCAACGCCGCAGATTCTCGATCGACTGTTCGCCTGGGGTCTCGACCAGGCCTGACACTCCCATCAGCCTAGGCGAACAGGGCCGCGATCGGCTCGCCCTCGGCCAGGGTCTGTGGCCGCTGAAACTGATCGTGAATGCGTTGTCGCGGGTCGACTCCCAGGGCCGTGTAGATCGTCGCGGCCACATCCTGGGGTGTCACCCGATCGGCGACGGGGTAGGCTGCCAGGCGATCCGATCTGCCGTGCACGTAGCCGGCCTTGATTCCTCCTCCGGCAAACAACGCCGTGAAACAATGAGGCCAATGGTCACGGCCGTCAGACGTCGCGCCGGCCGACGAAGTCACCTGGCCAAGCTTGGGAGTCCGACCGAACTCCGACAGGCAGGCGACGAGCGTATCCTGCAACATCCCCCGGTCTTCCAGATCACCGATCAACGCCGACAGTCCCCTGTCAACGGGCGGGCACAGGCCGTCGGTCAGGCTCTTGTAGTGCTGCTTGTGCCCATCGAAGGCCTGGCCGCCAGCCCAGACCGACACCAGTCGCACGCCCCGCTCGACCAGCCGGCGTGCCAGCAGCAGGCATTGGCCCAGGTGGGGCAAACCCCCTCCGCGCACGCCAGCGACCGATCGCCGCATCCCGTAGCGGGCGCGGACGGCCTCGGATTCCTTGTCGAGTCGAAAAGCGTCTCGCGCCTCGCTGGCCGTGATCAGTGAAAATGCCTTCTCGTAGAACACGTCCTTGCGGGTTACCGAACGGGGCGGACGGGGCTCGTCAAGACCACGATCCAGCAGCCCCAGCAGCGAGCGTCGACGCCCGAACCGTTCCTCGCCCATCTGCTTGTCCAGCCCCGGCACCCGGTAGTCCGACTGGCTGGGGTCTCCGGCGATGAACGGGTCGAAAGTATCACCGAGAAATCCGGCCAGGACCCCGGGAATGAAGTGACCGCAGTTGAACATCCGTTTGGGCAGGTGCACGTAGTCGGGCAGCGCCCGCTCGGTCGGTTGAAGTTTCGCCAGGACCGAACCGTAGGGAGGGGCATTCGACGGAGATGACCCGCGGATCAATTGCGAGCCCCGCAATGGTGCCTGTCCAGTCAGCATGAAGTAGGAACTGGCATTGTGATCGACGAACGTGTGGCTGACCGAGCGGACCACGCTCAGATGGTGCATCTGCCGGGCCAACAGCGGCAGGTGTTCGCAAAGCTGCATCCCCGGCAACGACGTGGCGATCGGCCGGTAGGGCCCCCGCACGTTCTGTGGCGCTGACGGCTTCATGTCCCAGAGATCGATCTGGCTGGGCCCCCCTTCCATGAAGAACAGGATGCACGACTTCGCCCGCCGACGCGAGGAACTGTCGCGACGCTGCTCGGATCGCAGGACGGCCGGCAACGACAACCCCAGCGCCCCCAGGCTTCCGGCCTGCAACAATTGTCGTCTGCGAAACGTCATCCGCTGATTCTACGCCGCGATCAGCAAGCGGTTCAATCGCTTCTCCGCGGGTTGCCTGCCCGGTGGTCGCGGCGGTAGCATGACCGCGACTGGACTGGCGACGGGTATGGGAGAAACGACATGAGCGATCTTGATCGACGCAGCTTCCTGGAAGGTTCGGTTGCCGCAGCAGCCACCGGGCTCGGCGTCGCCGCTGCCGCGGCCCCCAGCGAAACCGTCAATGTGGCCGTGCTGGGCTGTGGCCGAGGATCGGGACTCGCCCGCTTTTTCGCGCGCCTCAAGGAAAGCCAGGTCGTGGCGATCTGCGACATCGACAACAGCCGCGGCGCGGCGCTGTGCCGGCAAATTGAACAGATCTCCGGCCGTCGTCCCGAGCATGTCGTGGATTACCGCAGGCTGCTGGAACGAAACGACGTCGATGCACTGGCGGTGGCCACCCCCGACCACTGGCATGCCCCGGTGACAATCAACGCCTGCCTGGCCGGCAAGGACGTCTACGTCGAGAAACCTGCCTCGCACAACGTGCGCGAGGGCCGATTGGCGGTCCAGGCCGCTCGCAAGTACAAGCGAATTGTCCAGCACGGCACCAATCTCCGCGCCGCCCCGCATTACCGCAAGGCATGGAAGATGCTCGCCGACGGGGTCATCGGCAAGGTGATGATGGTCAAGGCCATCAACAACCAGCGGCGAGGCCGGCTGCCACACCGCAAGGACGAACCCGTCCCCACCGGAGTCGACTACGACCTCTGGATGGGCCCCGCCCCCAAGCGGCCCTTCAACCGCAACCGCTTCCACACCGGTTGGCACTGGCTCTGGGACTACGGCACCGGCGACCTGGGCAACGACGGCGTGCACCAGGTCGACCTGGGCCGCTGGGCACTCAACCTGGGCGCCCCCAAAGCGGTCAGCTGCAGCGGGGCGAAGCTGGGATGGAAGGGCGATGCCCACGAAGTGCCCGACGCCATGGTCGTCACCTGGGAATACGAGGACCTGCTGTATGTCTTCGAACAACGCGACTTCACTCCCTATCGCATGCCCGCCCACCAGAACGACAACGACAACATCTTCTATGGTGACGCCGGTTACATGATGGTCGATCGCGACGGATACCGCGTCTTCCATCAACGTGGCAAGCCGGGTCCGTCATTCCACAAGAAGTGGACCGATGATGGTGGCCACTACCAGAATTTCATCACCTGCGTGAAGAACCGTCGGCAGGAAGACCTCAATGCCGACATTCTCGAAGGCCACTACTCGGCAATGCTGTGTCACCTGGGCAACATCGCCTACCGGACCGGCAAGCGGCTCGAATTCGACGCCAGGACCGAAACATTCACCAACGACAAGGCGGCCAACGACCTGCTCGGACGCGAGTACCGCAAGGGATACGAGCTGCCCAAGGTCTGAGTCCGGACTCTCGGGCAAGAATCAGGCCTGCACGAGACACTTCTCGAGGTACGCCCGTGATCGGTTGATTTCGGCGGTAACCTTCGCGGTCGTCTCCAGGATCGGGATGCCCCGGGGCACCGGGTGCATGAATATCTCCACCCGTCCACCGAAGTTGATCGCCTTGAGTGCCTTGACGATCGGCCGAAAATCCAGCGGCCCGCGACCGGGCAACTGCATCAATTCCTGTGCCTTGGGCAATTTCTTGCTGCAACCCATCCCGTGCTCCCACGCCTGGAAGTGAACAAGCCGCTTGCCCAGTCGCTGGATGTGCCTTCCGATCAGGTCCGGATTCTGCGGCATGTGGTAACCAGCCAGGGCCATTCCCAGGTGCGACGAAGGCACCAGGTCCATCAGCATCAACTGGGATTCCGGCGAGTTGATGATCGTCCCGCCGTGGTTCTCGACTCCCAGGATCACGCCGAGTTCCTCGGCTCTGGCCACGTGAGGTTTCAGCTTCTCGGCCAGGGACTTGACGGCCGACTTCAAAGCGTCGCCCTTCAGGCCACGTGGACCCACGCTGTTGCAGATCACCATGTCGCCACCAAGCGACTTGACCAGTTTCATTTCCGGTTGCATCCCGAAGATGCCGTACTTGAAACACGTCAGGCTGCCCATCCGTACCCGGTTCTTCTTCAGCAAATCCCGCACGGCCTCCACGCCCAGCTTGTCGACCTGTTCCCGCTGGTTGCCGTGCGGCCGCGCCCAGAACTCGACCGCCTCGGCCCCGGTCTTGCGGACTTCCGGCAGGATCTCGGCCAGGGGTTTTGTGCCGTACATCGCGGCACCGACAATGTACTTCAACCGAAATTTCGGTTTCGATTCGGCCGTGGCCACTCCGGCCAACGTCGCACCGGCGGCCAGTGCCGTGGCACCGGTGATGAAATCACGCCGCGTCTGTAACTCACCACGCATGTCCCTGATCTCCATTTGACTTGTCACTCTCTCTCTACCATCAAGCTTCTCACCGCCCCGACAATCGGTGGGTGCGGAATCGCATTATGACCAATTCCCGGCAATTCGACGAACCTCCGCTCGACTCCCGTGGCCGACTGCGACGGGGCTGCCGCGAACAGTTTACGCGACAAACCAACCGGAATCAGCTGATCTTCTGCACCGTGTACGATCGTCAGAGGACAGGTCACGTCGCCGATGTGATCGATCGACTCGTAACGGTCGACCAGCAACCAGCTCACCGGCAGCCAGGGATAGTGGTGACGGCCGGTATCGGTCATCGAAGAAAACGGGGATCGCAGCAGCAGCCCGGCAGGCGACTCGCCGCCGCGGCACAGATCAGCCGCCAGGCGGACCGCGACCGCGCAGCCCAGCGATTCCCCGAAGAGGATCAGTCGATCGGCAGCAACGCCACGGGCCATCAGCCAGGCGTGGGTGTCCCGGGCGTCAGCGTGCAACGACGCCTCGGTCGGTTTTCCGGAATTTTCAGCGTAGCCGCGGTAATCGACGAGCACCACGTCGAGTCCCAGATTCGTGAGTCCGGCGATCGCGTCGGCCCGGTAGCCACGGTGCCCGGCATTGCCGGGAAAATACAGCAGCAGTGTTCTGCCCTCGGAAAGTCTCTCGAGGCCTTCGACGGAATCACCGGCGGCCTGGCCATCGGCCAGCGCCAACCAGCCATGCAGCATCAGGTCGTCGGCCATGGGCACCTCGATTTCATGAACCTGCCCTGGCGCCAGACCGCACTCGGCAGTCGGCACCGTCGCCACTCGCGTGGGAAAGTACATCATCGATCGCTGCAACCAGGCAAACATCAGGACCAGCGCCAGGTAGGGAACCAGCAGGAACAGAAACACTCGACGCAACCACGCTCGAAACCACGGCGCGACCGTTGAACCGCCTGGAGACTCCGGAACAATCACCGCCCCTCTCGCTTCTTCGCATCAAACCGGCCGTTGCGAGCTGGCATCACCGCCCCGGTCTCCTTGAGCATCCGGTGCAGCGTGGCCTGCATGGCCCGCGCCCGATCGGGCTGGCGTTTCGCCAGGTCCCGGGTCTCGCCGATGTCGTTCTCGAGATCGAACAATTCCACCCGCTGGTCCTCGTACCATTCGATCAACTTCCATTGTCCTTCGCGAATCGCACCCGCGGGAGCTCCGCCCTGGTTTCCGTAGTGCGGGTAATGCCACAGCAGCGGTCCGCGCTTTCGGCTGCCTCCCTTCAGCAGCGACACGAAACTCATGCCGTCGCGGTGCTGATCGGGCCGGGCCTTCAGCCCGGTCATCTCGAGAATCGTCGGATAGAAGTCGGTGCTGGTGACCACCTGCTTGCAGACACTGCCGGCGGTGGTGACACCCGGCCAGCGGACAATCATCGGCTCGCGGATTCCCCCCTCGTACATCCACCCCTTGCCACCTCGCAGTGGCAGGTTACTGGTCGGATGCCCCTCGGAAGTCGACAACCCGCCGTTGTCGGACATGAAGAACACGATCGTATTCTGTTCCAGGCCCAGCCTCTTCAGTCCCGACAGCACGGTGCCCACCGCCTGATCCATCGCCTCGACCATTCCCGCATAGACCGCGTGGGCCTGCAGTGTCCGCACCCGTCTGCGATGCTCACGCCGCGAAAACTCTCCGGCCACGACCCGGGCATCAAGTGCCTTCCGTTTCGCCCGGTACTTCTCGCGGAGGTCCGCACGAGCGATCAGCGGGGTATGAACCGAGTAGAACGAGAGATAGGCCAGGAAGGGCTTCTTGCGGTTGGCCTCGATGAACTTCACCGTCTCATTGGCCAGGCGGGCCGGCAGGTGTTCTCCCGGCGGACCATCCTTCAGCCGCGGGTTGCCGTAGGGCGAGAAGTACTTCTTGCCCCCGTAAGGGCCACCACGGGTGATGCCCCCGCGGTTGACGTCAAACCCCTGGCTCTCGGGCCAGAAACCCTCCGGCCCCAGGTGCCACTTGCCGGCGAAGAAGGTTGCATAACCGGCACCCTTCAAGGCCTCGGCCAGCGTCACTTCCTCGTGTGCCATCCGATCCTTGTAGGCGGAAGGCATCAGCTTCGTGTTGCGTCGCCATTTCCGCGGCTGGTTACCGCCGCCGGCGTTGATGTAGTCGGTGATGCCGATCCGCGAGGGGTACTTGCCGGTCAGGATACTGGCCCGGGTCGGACTGCAGACCGGGCAGGCGGCATAGGCGTTGGTGAATCGCATGCCCGAGCGGGCCAGGCTGTCAACGTGAGGCGTGTCATAAAAGGAACTGCCGAAACATCCCAGGTCGGTCCAGCCAAGGTCATCGACCAGGAAGAAAACCACGTTGGGCCGCTCGGATGCCCTGGCCGGTTCCACCGGCATCAGCACGACCAGAGCGACAAGCATCCAGGCCAACCGCATGGGATTACTCTCCTGCAGACGAGACCGGGTCCGAACCCGCAAGATCAGGTGCCTCGGCCGGTTCTGGCTCTGCGGGCGGTTTCCCACCACGAACGACATGGACCACGCCGGCCAGACCCAGAAACACCACCACGACCGCGACACCCTTCCACTGCGTCTTGCTCCAGATCGAATAGCCGGCCCCGATCGTGGCCGCCACAAGTGCAACCAGCATCGCCAGGTTGACGGCAATCCGTTTGCCACCCCGTGGCAGATGTTCGCCCAGCAGGCTGCGGTTGTTCATCATCAGGAAAAACGTCAGGTAGGCGATCGGCAGCAGCACCATGCCGAAGACACTCGTCGGCACCGCCAGCCAGAACCTCGCCTCGCTGTCGCCCCAGAGGAACAGGAAGCCCAGCGCACCGGTGATTCCCGGCAACAGGCTCCAGGCCCGATGTTGAAAACCGGCCGAGGGCAGCCCGATCATCTCGCAGACGGTGAACCCGTTGATCAGCATCAGAATAATGATCGTCGAGAAGGCCATGCCGACGACACCGATGCCAAACACCACGTGTGCGACCGTCCGACCGGTGAGCTTCTCCAGTGAGTTGGCCAGCAGGAACGAATCGCGGGGGACAAGCATCGCGGCAATCCGATGGTCTGCAGCACCGATGTCGGAGTCCTCAGGTGGGGCGCCCTTGTTGGCATCCACGAGGTGATCGTTCAATCCACTGATATTCTTCTCGTAACCACTCTTGAGCTTGTCGGTGATCCCCGGGGTTGCCGGTCCCTCGCCGACCAGGCCCTTGTCGTATTGACCGTGGAACTGGTTGGCCGAGGCGATCACAACACAACTGGTCGCCAGCAGGAATGGCAGAAACAGGCCCACCGACAGATCGAAGGTTGCCAGGCCTCGGAAATCTCGATCCCAGCCACGTTTCAGGAACGAGTAAGGCAACAGGAAGGTCATGTTGATCCCCACCGCCGTCGCCGCCGCGGTGACCATCCGATCACGCTGGGTCGAAAGAATCTGGTCTCGCCAGTAATCAGCGTTCGCGGTTTGTCCCAGCACCTGTTCAAACGCGGCAGCCGGCCGCGAGAGCAGGGACGGATCGGGAATGAAACCAGCCAGGATCTCGCCCCAGGGCAACCCGGCTTCCTGGTTCGACATCGCGACGACCACGCCGAAAAAACTCAGCACGACCACGGCCACCATGACTTTCAACAGGATCTCGAACAGCTTCAACCCCCAGCCACCGCTGTCGTAGAACCAGATCACGATCGCCGATACGCCAAACAGCAACCCCACGGCGATGTACTTCCCCTGGTCCCCTCCCAGCGCGTCGGGCAGCAGGTTCTGCTGCAGTGCCGCCGTTCCCAGTGAAAACTGGGGCATCGCCCAGACCAGGTTGGCCATCAACGTGGCGATCGCCCAACCCCACCCCAGCACGGGGTTGACGTGCCGGTTAATCGCGTGAAAGGGACGTTCGCCGGTCGACAGGGCGACGTAGCCGATGGCGCTGAGCATCACGATGCCCAGGATCATCATCACCGGCTGCAGCCACATCATCTCGTAGCCGCCGATCACGCCCAGGTAGAGGCTGCCGGCCAGCGAACCGCCTCCCAGCGTGATCGCCCCCTGCAGCCATCCCGGACCCGACAACCGGCCATAGGACAGCAACGTCGCCAGCCCGCCACGCTGTTTCGCCTCGAGAATCGCCTGGCGATCTTGTTCCACCTGTGACATGAGTTTCCCGTCCCGTTCGGATCGACTGCACTGCGGTTAACGTCGGTCGATTGTGCCACGCCGAGGCACACGACGAAAGCGACCGGGATCCGGGTTTGCCAGCCGGCCTAGTAGAGGTCGTGGACCGGCGTGCCCTCGACGACAAAAACCGGTCGTCCGGTAGGGTCGACGACACGGGTGTCGGAGTCGTAGCCCAGCGAGTGGTAGATCGTCGCCACGAAGTCACGGACGTGCACCGGATTGTCGGCCGGGTAACCGGCGATCTTGTCGCTGGACCCGTGGACCTGACCGCCGCGGATGCCTCCGCCGGCCAGCACCGTGCTGTAAACGGCGCCCCAGTGGTCCCGACCCGCGTTCTTGTTGATCTTGGGCGTCCGTCCGAATTCCCCCGTCCAGGCCACGATCGTCTCGTCGAGCATTCCCCGCTCGGCCAGGTCTTCCAGCAAGGCCGAGAAGGCCCGGTCCAGCGGTGGCATCAGCAGGTCCTTCATGACCTTGAAGTGCTTGGCGTGAGTATCGAAGTTTTTTGTCGAGTGCAGGTACATCCAGGGCACCGTCACCAGCCCGACACCGGCTTCAACCAGCCGCCGCGCCACCAGGCAACTGCGGCCGAACTTGTTGTCACCGTAGCGGGCCAGCGTTTCCGGTGACTCGTCGTCGATCGTGAAAGCCCGCCAGGCCGAGTTCGACCCCAGGATATCCAGCGCCTGCTGCTGAAACCGGCCGTAATTCTGCTCGGAGACCGAGGCGATGGGTCGCCCCTTGTCGATTCCCGTCAGCAGTTGCTGGCGACGACCCTGCCGCGACTTGCTGACACCCTGGGGAGGAGAGAATCCCGGCGGCAACGTGCCCGGTTTCCATGATTCGTCGATCAACATCAGCGGGTCGAACTGGGAGCCGAGGAACCCGGCGTGCTGGCCACCCCATTGGAAGTTGTTCTGGTCGCCGATGCGAACCGGGAGATGAACCGATGCCGGCAACCCGTTGCGATCGCCCCGCAGTTGACGGATCACGCCCCCGACACACGGGGGGTCGCGGCGATCCATCTGCGGCTCGCCACGGGTCCGCGGGGCATTCTTCAACCCCGTCATGTTGTAGTGGACGCCGATGCCGTGCGTGTTGCTGTTGTGAAAAGTCGAACGGATGACCGAGTAACGGTGAGCCTGCTGGGCCATCATCGGCAGCAGTTCACAGATTTCCATCCCCGGGGCCGTGGTCGCAATCGGATCATTCTCACCACGGTAGCCCTGGTTGGCCCTGGGCTTCATGTCGAAGCTTTCCTGCTGAGCCGGACCACCGGTCATGTACAGCAGGATGGCCGCTTTCGCCGACCCACGTCGGCCACCGTTGGCGGCCGACGCCTCGCGGGCGGCCAGCAAATCCGGCAACGCCAACCCCATTCCGGCCAATCCACCAGCTGCCAGTCCCGACTCGAGAAAAGCCCGGCGACGCATCGCCAACGAAGAATCAACGGGCAGGGGCATCATGCAGCCTTGTCGGTTCGGGAGTGACCTGGGTTCCGTGATTCTACTGATCGGCGTTTCCACCGATCAAGGTGCATTGATCTTTCTAGCCAATAACGCCCGAACTCGCGTTTCACGGGGCGTGCGTCGTGGTTGTGCCGTTGCCGAGATTGTATGCTGATTGGCCGCACCGTTTTCGAAGGAGACCGCACCGTGACATCCCTGGTCCGAACGATTCTTGTCACCGGCCTGGTTCTTGCTGCCACCACGGCGTTGGCTGCCGACCGGCCTGCCTTCAACACAAAGACGCGGGTCCCCTGGACCACGTCTCGAGTGAAGGGGTCTCCGGATCCGCCCAGTCCGTACAGGACACGGATTGCCTTCACCGGGCTGAAGTTCGATGAACCACTCGACATGAATTATTCGGCGGGCATCAATCGGCTACTGGTCGTCGAACGCTACGGCCGGATCTATTCGGTGCCGGTGGACCGCAACGCCACCAAGGGTGACCTGGTCCTGGACGCCAACCAGGTGCTTGGTCGTACCAAGCCCAAGACCTGTTCGGCCTACGGATTTGCCCTGCACCCGAAGTACCCGAAGGTCCGCTACGCCTACGCCACGATCGTCACGAGCAACACCGAGGAACTGCCCAAGGGAACGCGGGTCTCGCGTTTTCGTGTATTGCCGGGCGAGCCCCCGGTTTGTGACCCCAAGAGCGAACAGATCGTCCTGGAATGGGCCTCGGGTGGTCACAACGGCGGCTGCCTGCAGTTCGGCCCGGACGGTTACCTCTACATCGCAACCGGCGACAGTAGCGGGATTGCCGATCTCTACCTGACCGGACAGGATCTCACGAATCTTCCCGGATCGATTCTCCGCATCGACGTCGATCACCCGGGCGAGAAACTCCCCTACACGGTGCCCCGCGACAACCCGTTTCTCGACATCAAGGGCGCTCGGCCCGAGATCTGGGCTTACGGGCTGCGACAGCCGTGGAAAATGAGTTTCGACACGGCCACCGGAGACCTCTGGACCGGAAACATCGGCCAGGATCTCTGGGAGATGGTCTTCCGTGTCCAACGGGGCGCCAATTTCGGATGGAGCCTGACGGAAGGTTCGCATCCATTTGAACCCGAGCGGCCCCGCGGCCCGACCAACATCACTCCCCCGATCATCGAACACGACCACGCCAACTTCCGTTCGATCACCGGTGGTTTCATCTACCACGGCAAGGCCCTGCCCAAGCTCCGCGGCGCCTACATCTACGGGGACTACGACACCGGTCGGATCTGGCAGCTTCGCTACGATCGCAAGGCCGACAAGCTCGTCTCGGCCTCGGAACTGGTCGATTCCAGCCTGCGGCTGGTGGGATTCGGCCAAGACGGCCAGGGCGAACTCTACCTGCTCGATCACGTCAGCGGTCGTCTCCATGAACTGGTGCCCAACCCCGACGCCGGCCGCAAGAGCACGTTTCCCCGACGACTTGCCGATACGGGCCTGTTTGCCTCGGTCAAGGACCTGGTTCCCGCAGCGGGACTGATCCCCTACACCGTCAATTCGCCACAATGGACCGACGGCGCCACGAAACAGCGGTTGCTGGGCTTGCCGGGGAAATCGCAGATCGAATTCGAAACGCTGCTTTACCCGCAACCGGCTCCGGGATCACCTCCCGGCTGGAAGTTCCCCGACGGTACGGTGATCGTCGAGACGATTTTCCTGGAAATGAAGCAGGGCCAGCCCGACAGCCGTCGCCGGGTCGAGACGCGGATCATGCACCACGAACGTCTCAGTGGCGACGAATCCAACGGCGACCAGTACTGGCAGGGCTACACCTACATCTGGAACGACGCGCAGACCGAAGCGACCCTGCTGCTGGATTCCCAGGGCCGGGACCGCACGTTCCGCATCGCCGATCCCGCCGCTCCGGGTGGTGTTCGCCGGCAGACCTGGCATTTTCCCAGTCGGACCGAATGCACCGTCTGTCACAACATGGCGGCGAAGTACGTGCTCGGTGCCACCACGCTGCAGATGAACCGCCCGCACGACTACGGCAGCCTCAAAACCAACCAGATCGCGATGCTGGACGCGCTGGGCTGTTTTGCAGCCCCGCTGCCCAAGCCTGCCGCGAAAATGGACCGACTGGTTGATTACCGTTCCAAGTCCCACGACCTCGACCGTAGGGCACGATCGTACCTGCATGCCAACTGTTCACACTGCCACCGCAAGTGGGGCGGAGGGAACGCCCGGTTCCAGTTGCTGGCGACCGTGGATCTTGCCGGCACCGGAACCGTGAATGTCCGGCCCGGCCAGGGCACGTTTCGGATGGCCCAGGCAAAGCTGCTGGCTCCGGGAGACCCCTACCGCAGCGTGCTGTTCTTCCGGATGTCGAAACTCGGTTCGGGCCGCATGCCGCGAATCGGATCGTCGGTCATCGACACGGCCGGGGTCGGGTTGATCCACGACTGGATCGCCAGCCTGCCGGCCGGTTCGCCCGACAACAACCTCGCCGTTGAACGAGGCCGGATCGCCACGGCGATCAAGGCGCTGGGCACCGGAGCCAATGACAAGGCGCGAGGCCAGGAGATCGACAAGCTGCTCGGGTCCACCCCCGGCGCGATTCGCCTGCTGCAGGCGATCAAACGCAGTGAACTGCCGGCAGCGACCGGACAACAGGCAATCCGGGTTGCCGCCTCGCACCAGGTCGCCCTGGTGCGGGACCTGTTCGAACAGTTCCTGCCCGAGGAAAAACGGATCAAGCGATTGGGTTCGACGGTCAGGCCCGAACAGATCCTGGCATTGCCGGGCAGCATCGCCCGGGGCCGCGACGTGTTCTTCAAGGCCGATGGCATCCAGTGTCGCAACTGTCACAAGATCGAGGGCAAGGGCAAGGAGATCGGCCCGGACCTCAGCGGGGTCGGCAAGAAAAACACCCGAGCCCAGATTCTCGAGAGCATCCTGCAACCATCCAAGAAGATCGACCCGAAATGGTTGGCCTTCGTCGTCGAGACCGTCCAGGGCCGCGTGTTCACGGGCCTGCTGATCAAGAAGGACGACAAGGAGGTGGTGCTGCGTGACGCCAAGGACAAGCTGACGCGGATTCCCGCAGCCGATGTCGACGTGATGGCACCTCAACAAAAGTCGCTGATGCCCGACCTGCTTGTTCGCGACATGACCGCCGCGCAGGTGGCCGACCTCACCGCCTTCCTGGCCAGTCTCAAGACGCCGGCCCCGGCAAGTTCTCCCGGGACCGACAAGCCAAACAAGTCCAAGTGAACTCGCTGATCTTGTCCACGTCCTCGTGGTCATCGGAAACGGCGTGCGGTTTGACCCAGGGGGGCTGGCCGTGGCCGGGTTCAACCTTGCCGCTACCCCACCGCGCCTCTACACTGACGACTGATCAGCCCGGCGAGCCGGGCTTTCCGGTGGCAAGAGATCGGCGGACACGACCATGAAACAGGGCATTCACCCCGATTACGTGGAAACAGAGGTCACCTGTGGCTGCGGCAATGCGTTCACGACGCGGAGTACCGTCGAGAAGATGAACGTCGAGATCTGCAGTGCCTGCCATCCCTTCTACACCGGCCAGATGAAGTACGTCGACAGCGCCGGCCGCGTCGAGAAGTTCCAGAAGAAGTACAACTGGGACCAGCGGAAAAAACAGGCCGCTGCAGACGCCAAGGAGTAGTGTCGGCGATACGGAGTGATCGCTGATGTTGTTTCCTTCGCTACAGGCCAAGCTGAAGCGTTTCGAGGAATTGGAAGCGCAGCTGGTCGACCCCGAGGTGCTTGCCGACGTCGGCCGCATGGTGGCCGTGCAACGCGAGTACGGGGGCCTGACGAAGGTCGCGGTCCCGGTACGTGAGTTCAACGAGTTGCAGGAGAACATCGAGACCGCACAGCAGATGCTCAGCGACGAATCCGACCCCGAGGCAAAGGCCTATGCCGAGGAGGAACTCGCCGAGCTGCTTGTCGAAAGCGAGACCCAACAGGCAGCGTTGGAAGAACTGCTTGCCACCGGTGACGCCATCTCGCGTGGCAGCCTGATCATGGAAATCCGGGCCGGTACCGGCGGGGATGAGGCCGCGTTGTTTGTTCGCGACCTGCTGGAGATGTACCAGCGTCTTGTCGAACGGCGGGGCTGGAAATCAGAGTTGATCGACAGTTCTCCGACCGAACTGGGAGGACTCAAGGATGTCACCCTCTCGATCTCCGGCGACGGGGCCTTCCTGCAATTGCAGTTCGAGAGCGGTGGGCACCGGGTACAACGGGTCCCCGAAACCGAAGCCCAGGGGCGGATCCACACGTCGGCGGCCACCGTCGCCGTGTTGCCCGAGGCCAACGACGTCGAGATCGAGATCAAGGCCGACGACCTGCGAGTCGACACCTTTTTTGCCAGTGGCCCGGGTGGGCAGAAGGTCAACAAGACGGCCAGTGCCATCCGCATCACGCATATTCCCACCAACACCGTCGTCCAATGCCAGGACGAAAAGAGCCAGCACAAGAACAAGGCAAAAGCGATGCGGGTGCTGCGGAGCCGGTTGCTGGAAGCCCGGGAACAGAAACTGCACGCCGAACGAGCTGACAAGCGACGGACGCTGATCGGCTCGGGCGACCGCAGCCAACGCGTCCGTACCTACAATTTTCCCCAGAATCGCCTGACCGATCACCGCATCGGCCTGTCTCTCTACAAGCTCGACCAGATCATGCAGGGCAGCCTTGACACTGTCATCGATGCCCTGCTCGAATTCGACCGACAGGAACGCCTGCAGGGTGGCTCGACCTCTTGACCGCACTTCCCCAACCTGCCGATCAACCCCCGGACCGCTGGACGGTCCAGGCCGTGCTCGACTGGACCACCGGCCACCTGACTCGCAACGGCAGTTCCACCCCGCGACTCGACACCGAGATCCTGCTGGCACAGGCACGCGACTGCCGACGAATCGAGTTGTACACTCACTACGACACCGAGCTGACTGCCGAACAACGCCAGGTGATGCGTGATCTGGTCAAACGCCGCGCGGCAGCCGAACCGGTCGCCTACCTGGTCGGTTTTCGCGAGTTCTTCGGGCTGAATTTCCAGGTCACACCCCAGACATTGATCCCCCGTCCCGACACCGAAACTCTCGTCGTCGAAGCACTCGACCTGGCCCGGAACCTGCCGCACCCCCCACAGGTTCTTGACCTGGGTACCGGCAGCGGTTGCATCGTGGTCGCCCTCGCCACGCAACAACCCTCGGCCCAACTGGTCGCCGTCGATATCTGCAACGGGGCTCTCGAGGTCGCCCGCCGCAATGCCACGGTTCACGATGTCGCTGGCCGGATCGATTTCCGGGTCGGAGATCTCTTCGAACCGCTCGAGAGCGGACGACGCTTCGACATGATCGTCAGTAATCCCCCGTATGTCGCCCACGCCGAACTCGACGAGTTGCCCGCCGATGTCCGGGACCACGAACCACTGCAGGCACTTGATGGTGGTGACGATGGTCTGGACATTGTTCGCCGGATCATCGACGCTGCCCCCAATCACCTGGCCGCTGACGGGACCCTGCTGTGCGAGATTTCTCCGGAACAGGCCCAGTGCGTCTGCCAACTCGTCGCCGACAACCAAAGTTACCTGGAGCCGCGAATCGCCAACGACCTGGCCGGCCGACCACGCGTGATCATCGCCCCGTCGGCCGACTGAACGACGATGATCCTGTTGCTGCAATCTGAAAACCGGAGCGTCCACGGATGGACATGTTTGTTGTCGAGGGCGGCCAGCGTCTCAGCGGCCGGGCCAGGATCGGCGGTGCCAAGAACGCCGCGTTGCCGATCATGGCTGCCTCGCTGGCCAGCGACGGGCCGTTGCAACTGGTCGACGTACCCGATCTCGTCGATGTCAGCACGCTGTCCCGGTTGCTGCAGACACTGGGTGTCGCCGTCGATCGGTCCGCTGACGGGCTGCTGACGCTGGCCGTCAGCGACACCGGATCCTTCGTCGCCGACTACGAACTGGTTCGCCAGATGCGGGCGAGCATCTGCGTGCTCGGGCCGCTGCTGGCACGCCGGGGTCGCGCCTGCGTTTCGCTGCCCGGCGGGTGCAACATCGGACACCGCCCCATCGATCTCCATCTGAAGGGGCTGGCAGCCCTGGGCGCCGACATTCGCGTCGAACGCGGTTATGTCGTGGCCGAAGCCGACCGGCTGCGCGGCGCTGCGATTGACCTCGGCGGCCCATTCGGAAGTACGGTCACCGGCACCTGCAACGTCATGACCGCCGCCACGCTGGCCGAGGGACGTACCACGATCGACACGGCCGCCTGTGAACCCGAGGTCGTCAACCTCGGTCACTGCCTGAACCGCATGGGAGCCCGGATCCAGGGCCTGGGAACACCGCGACTGGAGATCGACGGCGTCGATCAACTCGGAACCGCTCGCCATCGCGTGATTCCCGACCGGATCGAGGCAGCCACGCTCCTGATCGCCGCGGCAATCACATCCGGCACGATCGAGATCTCACCGGTCTGCCCGGATCACCTGGCCGCCGTTTGCGAAACACTTCGCCTGACGGGAGTCCGGATTTCCACTGAACCGCTGCCGGCCGAATCGTCTCCGGGCGATCGCCCTGGAAACGCCGTCGAGAGTCCACTCCTGGCAACACTGCGAGCCGAGGGCCCCGGCCCCGGGTCCTTGCAACCGACAACCGTCACGGCACTGCCCTACCCCGGCGTCCCCACTGACGTCCAGGCACAACTGATGGCTCTGCTTTGCCTGGCCGACGGCAACAGCGTCCTGACCGACAGGGTCTTTCCCGACCGATTCCTGCACGCCGCCGAATTGTCACGGATGGGGGCAAACATCCACCGCGAGGCGACCGGCGCGGTCATCAACGGTGTCGCTCGACTCAGTGGCGCCAATGTCATGGCCGGCGACCTCCGCGCCAGCGCCGCGCTGGTCCTGGCCGCACTGGCCGCCGAAGGTTCCTCGACAATTCGCCGCATCTATCATCTCGACCGGGGCTACCAGCGCCTCGACGACAAACTCAACCAACTCGGCGCCCGGATCCAGCGGATTTCCGACGAGCCCGGTTCAAGCACCCAGCCACCTCACTGGCTCGCTCGTGAGCAACAGGCCAGTATCTCCCGGCACCGGAACTAGCCCCTGCCAACTCGCTAGGGCAGGAAGCCGCGTTCACGAAGTTCCTGGACATTGTCCGGCGCGCTGGCCCAGATCCGCTCGGCCGCGTACCGCAACAACGCCACACCGCCCAGGCCGGCCGGTGCAGTCAGGATAGCCGTTCGATCCTCCTCGAGATCATCCAGCCGCCGGTTGAGCTTCTCGACGGCTTCCTCGATCCGATCGCTGACGATTTCGGCCGGTCCGCTCGTGTTGTCGAGCTTGAGGTTGGAGAATCCGGCAGTTCGGGCCATCAGGAACTCGACGATACTGTCGTCCTCCTGCTCGCCGAAGAAATTCCGGAATTCCGGCTGCGCAGTGTCGGGCGTGATGATCGTCGCCCGGGTGATCCGAACCTCGCCGCGGGTCACCGACACCGTCTCCCCGTCGGCGGTCTTGTCGCAGACCAGGTAATAGGGCAATTCGGATTCCCCGAAGGTGAACAGGGAATAATTGACCGGCCGCGCAATTTGCACGGCTTCCCAGGTGTCGCGAAACCGAAGCTCGTCGTCGAATTCATCAAACCACATTGCTGCCAACCCCTTCATCCGGCCCCGGGGTCCGCCCGGCTCGACCGACGTTGTGAGTATAAAGGCCATTGACGAATGCGGCAAAGGCCTGCGGTGGCCCCTTGACAATTTCCCGAGTCGTTGACGAGAATCCATCAGGGTTACGGAGCTGCATTTCCAGCAGCCAATCATCACACCAACGAGAGAACCATCATGAGCGGACCGATTGTTCGCACCGGAGCGACACCAGAGTTCTGGGCCAACTGGGACCAGATCTTCGGCGACAAGAAAAAGACCGCCGGCAAGAAAACCGGTAAGAAAGCCGGCGCCAAGGCCTCCAAGAAAACGGCGAAAAAGAAGTCGAGCAAGAAAGAGTAGTCGCCGCACCGCTTCCACCCGGACGTGGCCGCCGCCTGCTGATCCTGTCGCTCGCCACGGTCGCCTGCCTGGCCTGTTCGTTGGTGCGCGCGCCGATCCCGGCCGTCAACGAGCCGCATTACCTGACCAAGGCCCGGCACTTCGCCGACAGCGACTGGTGTCGTAATGACTTTTTCCTTGCCTCGTCGAACCCCCACCGGGTGTTCTACCACCTGGTGAGCCCGCTGACCGATGCCCTCCCTTTCGAGACGGTAGCCCTGGCGGGTCGCCTGCTGACCCTGACCGTGTTGGCCACCGGCTGGGTCGTGTTGCTGCAGCGGCTTGTCCCGGACCCCTGGGCCGGCTGGGCGGGCACCTGCCTGTTCCTGTTGGCAGCGTCACTGGGAAATCTCTCTGGCGAATGGATCGTCGGCGGTTTCGAAGCAAAAGTCCTCGCCTACGGCCTGCTGCTGTGGTCGTGCGTTGCCGCGATCGAGGGCCGCCTTCTTGTCGCGGCAGCCTTGTGTGGAACCGCGATCAGCTTGCATCCGATCATCGGCGGCTGGGGCCTGGTACTGGCGATGCTGGCTGCACCACGGCCAATCAATCGCCGACTGCTGCTGCAGGGTTGCCTGCTGGTGGGATTTGCCCTGCCAGGGATCATCCCGGCCCTGGGACTGCTCGGGCAGGGAACCACCCGGGCCGACAACCTGCAGGTCTTCGCCCGACTGGGCCACCACCTGGTGCCCTCGCGATTTTCGATACCTGCGATACTGGTCTACACCGCGGCGTTGGTCGCCTGGCTGGTCATCCGGCAACGGGCAGCACGGGCAGAACCGAGGCCTGGTGGACACGCCTGGTCCTGGCTTCACTGCTGATCGCCGTTGTCGGCTGGACGCTGTCGCTGGATTCCCCGGCCGGCGACGGCCCCCTGGATCGGCTGCGGCTGGTCCTGATGAAGTTCTATCCCTACCGACTCTTCGACGTGTTGTTGCCGGCTGCCGTCGCGGTCAGCGTGTCCGGACTGCTTGCCCGCTGTTCCACAACGGGTCCGCGGATTCTCGTTCCCGCGGTGGCACTCGTCGTGGCACTGGTCCTGCCCGCACACGATCGCAACCCCAGCCGGTTGCCCGCCGACAGGCACCGGGATTGGCTCTCGACTTGTGACTGGATCGATCGCAACCTGCCAGCCGACGCGGTTGTCCTGACCCCGCCGTCCAGCTGGGCATTCAAGTGGTATGCCCGCCGCGCCGAGTTCGTTGTCTTCAAGGACTGTCCCCAGGATGCCGCCGGAATTCTCGAATGGGACAGGCGTCGACAGGTCCGGGGACGCTGGTTGCACAACCTGCAACGGGGCCGCCCCGTGCTGCCGACAACCCGGACCGCTTTCTCCAGGCGAGAAATCACGCACATCCTCTGGAGTCGCCACGACGGCCCCGGCGGGCTGCAGGGATTGGCCGCCGTCTACCAGAACCGTGGCTACGTCGTCTACGCGGTTCCCGAATCGCTGGTCAGCGACCTGCTGCCGCGAAGCTACTTTCCGCGCAGGTCATAGCACAGCAGCCTTGGCCCGGTCCGGGTGACCGGATCGCGGGCGTTCTGGCTGATGTAGAGCAGGCCCCGGCTCAGTACCGGTGGACACCAGGTCTCGCGGGCCAGAAACAGCGACTCCCGCTGCACGATCTTCTGGCCTTTCGGCGAGAGATCCATCAACAGCAGCTGGCCGAGTTCACCCAGCACGAGCGAGTGACCGTCGGCCTGCAGAAAAGATCCTCGTAATGTGCTCAGCGTCAGCGTCTGCTCGATTCCCATCACCGTCACCGTCTGATCCCACTCGGGCGCTTCCCGCCAGACGACCTTCCCGGCCTTCAGGTCAACACAGACCAGCGTCGCATCCGGCTCGTTGCGACCGTCGAATCCGTAAAGGTAGCCGTCCTTGACCAGCGGCGTGTTCCAGTGCAGGCCCAGTTCTTCGGGCTGGGTATTGTGCTCGCTGTCGACCATCTTCCACAGCGGCTTGTGCGACGTGAAGTCCTTGCCGATTTCCAGCAACGTGCTGCCGGTCTGGTAACTGGCGGAGATGAAAATCCTGTTGCCGCCGATGTCCAGCGGGCACGAGGCGTTGACGCTCTCGTACTTCCGGCTTCTCCAGAAGTACTCGACTTCCAGTTTCCCGCTCGCGGGATCGATCACCATCAGGCCCCCCGTCGAGGGCCGACTTTCACCGCCGGCAAAGACCAGGACCCGTGTCTGTCCGTTCAGCGTGGCCGGCATCGGCGAGGCATAGCTGGGCCCCCACTTGTTGCCAGCCCCCCAGACCATCCGGCCGGTCCGCTTATCGAAGGCGGCCACCGTCGGACCCGCCGGTGCACCAAGATTGATCACCAGGCGATCGCCTACCAGCAACGGCGTGCCGACCGACCCGAAGAAATCCTGGGGCACCTTGAATTCGGTCGAGAGATCCCGTTGCCAGACCAGTTGCCCGGTCGACAGTTGATAGCAAATCAGGAACCCCTCGGCACTGGAAACATAGACCCGGTTGCCATCAATCACCGGTGTCGCCCGTGGACCACTGCTGTACCCCAGCCGGTCACGGTAATTCGTAGGAAACTTCTGCTGCCAAAACGACTGACCAGTTTCGGAATGCAGGCACTCGACGATGACCTCGTTGCCAACCCGATGCGGGTAAACCAGGTAGGGATACCGGATGGCCGGCGAGGCGTACCCTTCTCCGGCTTCCAGTTCCCAGACCTTGTTGGGCCCCCCCTTGGGCCATTTTTTCAGGAGACGAGTCTCGGTGGAAACACTGTTGTGGGTCGGACCAAGAAACCCGGTCCACGCATGGGTCCTGGCAGAAGGAGAAAGCGCCGCGGGGGCCTTGTGAAACTTGACCCGCTTGTACTTGACCGGCGTGGCCACGCTCGGCTTATCGTCGACGGCACGCACCCGGGGTGGGGCCGGATCCTTGAATGCCACGGCCTTGTCCGCAGCGGAAACCGGGCCGACAACGGCCAGAAGTACTGCAGTCAACGCGGTCAAACGGTCCCTTCGCATCTTACCTCCGGTTGTCTGTCGACACGGATCTTCTCGATGAACCGGCCCGATTGAACCGGGTGATCTGAGGTTTTGCAACCCGCCGCCAAACGACTAGTCCCAGTCCGGCAACGACGGGTAATCCCGTGGCCCCGGCCCCACGTAGTGCCCCTCGGTCACGCCCGACGATGGAAGACCCGACTGCTCCAGGACATGTGCCGCCCATCCCAGCAGCCGGCTGACGGCGACAAGCGGCAGATGCAGTTCCGGCTCGATTCCGGCAACCGCCAGCAACCGGATCGCCGACCACTCCCAACGAGGCGACCAACCCCACTGCGCCGCTGCACGTTCCACCTCGGCCGCGGCCCGGTTGATGGCCCGGCCACGACCCTCGACCGCCAGTCGCTCGGTCCAGATCTGCAGAACCCCCAGCCGTGGATCCATCGGTGCTTCGAGCAGCGACACCAGGCCCGGCAGGCCGGCCTCGGAATTGAGCTGTTCCCGAACCCACCCGTCAACATCATCATCCCAGGGCATGTCTTCCCACAGCGAAATCAGCCGCGTCGCCAGGTCGCTCCGCTCGGTGGTCGCCTCGACGGACACCGCGGCCAACACGGCCCCGTACAGGTCGGTTCCCGCCGAGATCCCCAACCGGGCCGCCTGCACCGAACGACTGAAACCGGCATCGACCATGCTGATCAACAGCACCTCGATCGCCTTCTCCAGGTCCGGGGAAGGCATCTGCCCGGTGAGCAACGCCACCAACTGCGCCGGGTAGCTCCATTCGAGATCGGGCTGGAGCGGGTCGAAGCCCCGTGTCGCCCGGAATCGGGTCGAGACCAGCACCGGAACCTGGGCCAGCAGGCGAATCGCCCGTGCCCGATCGGCGTCGATCGATCGATCGCCCGGCTGCGGATCGAAGTGCGCCACCGCGCTGATGGCCGTTCGCAACACGTCGCCTGCCGCAACGTGCAGTGGCAACTCCTCGAGCAGTTCCTGCACCGGGCCGGGCACTGCGAACGATTCGGCCATCACCGCCTGGAAATCCGCCAGGAACAGCTCGTCGGGCAATTCCCCGTAGAGCAACAGGTAGGCCACCTCGGTGAACGTCGATTCGCGCACGAGGTCACGGACATCGTAACCACGGTAGACCACCGTTTCGGCATCCCAGTGAGCAATGCCGGTGTCGGTCACCGTGACCCGGCGACCGCTTCGAGCAACTTCCACCTCGCCATGGTCCATCACGGCGTCATCTCCTGAATCTTCTCTCTCCAAGCCACTCCCTGGCTTGGCTGGGCGGCATTGTAACGTCTTGAACGCGTCACGGGCGTCAAAAGACACGAAAATCACAGATCAGGTCGCTACGATGAGTCGCTGTCGCTGTTGCGGAAACACCGGGAGATCTCCGCCAACGGCCTTGTCACTTCAGCCATCGCCGGCTCGACCAGGACCGGCCCCACGAGGAATCCCATGACCCGACCCCTGTTGCGACTGCACCTGCTGGCAGCTGCCTGTGTCCCGCTGCTCGGGCTACTGACCGACTCGACGGCTCGATGCGACTCGCGGAGTTTCCAGGTCGAATACGTCAAGGAAGCCCACAAGGGCCCGTTCACCGGGCGGGTCTACCTGATCTTCAGCAAAAGGAACAAGGAACCACGCCGGGGCCCCGGGTGGTTCAACCCCGAGCAATTCGTCGCCCGGGATGTGCAGGACTGGCATCCGGGAGTCCGGCTCGAATTTTCCGGCAAGCTGCCCGGCAGCACGACCGGTCCCCGGGGACTGAAGGCGGGTCCCATCCTTGGCTACCCGGGTCCGCTGGCCGCCATGCAACTCGAAGGTTTCCACGCCCAGGCCGTCACCCGCTTCAATCCCAACGATCGGGAGATCGGACAGGGCGCCGGAAACGGCTTCAGCATGGCGAAGACGCTCGGCAGCGAAACCGCCCAACCGAAGGTCGCATTCAGTGTTTCGCAACTGGTCCCGGCAAGGCCTTTCAGACAGACCCGCTGGGGCCGGTTGCTGAAGGTGAATTCGGCCCTGTTGACCGCGTTCTACAAGAGGCCGGTTTTCCTGAGGGGCGGTGTGATCCTGCCGGCAAGTTATTACGAGAAACCCGAGCGACGCTACCCGGTGATCTTTACCGTACCCGGCTTCGGCGGAACACATCACTCGGGAAGTGTCGCCGCCCCGGTCGCCGAACGCAACGACGGCGGCGTCGAGTTCCTCCGGATCATTCTCGACCCGAGTTGCCCGCTGGGGCACCACGTCTTTGCCGATTCGGCCAACAATGGCCCGGTCGGCCAGGCACTGACAACCGAGTTGATCCCCGCCCTGGACAAGCAGTTCCGCACGATCGCCAGGCCCAGCGCACGATTCCTGACCGGCCACTCCTCGGGTGGCTGGAGCAGCCTGTGGTTGCAGGTGACCTACCCGAACGTCTTTGCCGGCACCTGGAGCACGGCGCCGGACCCGGTCGATTTTCGCGACTTCCAGCGAATCAATCTCTATCGCCGTGGCGAGAACATGTACACCGATGGCCAGGGACGTCGTCGCCCGCTGGCGCGGGTCAATGGCCAGGTCAGGCTCTGGTACAAGGGCTTTGCCGACATGGAGTGGGTGCTGGGCCACGGAGGCCAGTTGCACAGTTTCGAAGCGGTCTTCAGCCCCAGGGGTTCCAACGGGCGACCGCGACTGGTCTGGGACCGTGCCGACGGCAAGATCGATCTCGAGGCGGCGCGGACGTGGGAAAAATACGACATCCGCCTGGTACTCCAACGCAACTGGAAGACGCTGGGCCCGAAACTCAAGGGCAAGCTGCACGTCTTCATGGGTGACACCGACACATTCTATCTCGAAGGGGCAACGATCCGGCTCAAGGCAGCTCTCGAGAAACTCGGCAGCGATGCCGTCGTCGAGATCCACAAGGGCAGTGATCACTTCAATCTGTTCCGCAACGGGTTGCGGCAGCGAATCCGCAAGGAGATGACCGCCGCCTTCCTGGCCGCTCACCCCGATCAACGGCAGTCGGCCGGAGGCCGTTGAAGCCCCCCGCGGCAGTCGTTATTCTTGCCCCACGCGACGCGCAACCCGCTCGTCACCCGGGCCTATCTCCCCGACTCCCAAGGAATTTCGCGAATGGGACTCTTCGACGGCAAAAAGGGACTCGTCTTCGGCATCGCCAACGATCACTCGATCGCCTGGGCCATCACCCAGCGGCTCGAGCAGGAGGGTGCCGAGATGGGGTTCACGCACCTGCCCGACAAGGATCCCGAGCGACCGCGAATGGAACGGCGGCTCAGAAAACTGGTCGAGCCGCTGGGGGCGCCGCTCATCGAGCCCTGCGATGTCACCAACGACGACGACCTCGATCGCGTCTTCGGGATCGCCGCGGAAACCTTCGGCGAACTCGATTTCGTCCTGCACTCGGTAGCCTATGCGCCGCTGGATGATCTCAAGGGCGAGGTCGTCAACGTCAGCCGCGACGGGTTCAAGCTCTCGATGGAAATCAGCGTCTACAGCCTGATGACCATCGCCCGACGGGCACGGCCGCTGCTGAAATCCGGCGGCAGCATCCTGACGCTGACCTACCTCGGCGGCGAGAAAGTCATCCCCGGCTACAACGTGATGGGACTGTGCAAGTCGGCCCTGGAAAGTGCCACCGAGTACCTGGCCGGAGAACTGGGCCCGCAGGGAATCCGCGTCAACGCCCTCTCGGCCGGGCCGATCAAGACACTCAGCTCCTCGGCCGTCGGCGACTTTGACCTGATGCTACAACTCTACGAGACCATGTCTCCGCTGCGCCGCAACGTCGAAATCGACGAGGTCGGCAAGTCGGGCATGTTCCTGCTCAGCGACCTGGCCAGCGGAATCACCGGCGAAACGCTGCACGTCGACTCGGGTTACCACGTCATGGGCGCCCCGCCAACCGATTCCCGCAACGACGACCAGTGACCGGCCCGACCACGCCCGTCGGTGTCGCCGTCGTGCTGTGCAATGACCGCTGCCTGGTAGGAACCCGGTCCGACGACATTCCACTGGCCGGTCGCTGCGAGTTCCCGGGCGGAAAATGCCTGGCGGGCGAGTCGCCCCGCGACGCCGCCGTTCGCGAATGCCGCGAGGAAACCGGTCTCGAGATCGAACCGGTCGCACTGCTGGGGCAGGCCACCCACGTCTACGACCACGGCAGCGTCGACGTGCAGTTCTGGCACTGCCGCCCCCGGGCCGACGCGGCCGAACAGGCATCGCACCGGGGATTTCACTGGGTCGCCGTCGATCGACTCGATGCCGACCACTTTCCCGCGGCCAACGCGGAGGTCATCGAAGCACTCCGCTCGAATTCACCGGCCGAATCCGGCGATCAGACCGAGTCGACCCACGAAGCGTAGAACGAGAAGTTCTCGTTGATTTCCGAGGGCGAGCCGGTCAGCACGTCGGCCCCCTCGTTTCCGGCCAACGTGTCCTCGGCTCCCTGGCCGTTGATCGTGTCGTCGCCGTCGCCGCCAAGAACGATGTCGCGGCCACCCCCGCCGTTGACGTCGTCGTCGCCGTCGCCACCGATGATCGTGTCGTCCTGACCACCGCCGTTGGTCTGGTCGTGGCCGTCGTGGCCGGAGATTCCGTCGGCCCCCTCGCCCCCGTCGATCGTGTCGTTGCCGTCACCACCGTTGATGATGTCGTCGCCCTGCGATCCACTGATCAGGTCGTGACCGTGACCGCCGCCGATCGTGTCATCGCCGTAGTTTCCGTAGAGCGAGTCCTCGTTGAGCCCGCCGTTGAGATAGTCATCGCCGATACCGCCGTAGAGCTTGTCCATGCCGGCGTCGCCGGCCAGCGAATCATCGCCCTGTTTTCCACTGAGCGTGTCATCGCCGTCGCCGCCCTCGAGGCTGTCGTGCCCGTTGCCGCCGTTGAGCGTGTCGTCGCCGTCGTGGCCCGAGAGGCTGTCGTCGCCATCGCTGCCATTGAGCGTGTCGTTGCCCTCGTTGCCCAGCAGGATGTCGTCGTCGTCCTGGCCGTCGATGTCATCGTCACCGAGGCCGCCGACGGCGATATCGTTGCCGTCGCCGCCCCTGATACGGTCGTTGCCGTCGCCACCCCACAACGTATCAGCATCAAGGCTGCCGGTCAGCGTGTCGTCGCCGTTTCCGCCTTCCAGCCGCAGGCGGACCACGCCGATACGTTTTCCCGAGGCCGACACGATGTCGTCACCGTTGTCGCCGTTGACCACGACCAGTTGGCCGGGCACGTCTTCCAGGTTGCCCACCGTCAGCGTGTCGGCATCGTTACCGCCGTTGACGTCGACCATCCAGATTGTGCGTTTCACGGTCACCGTGTCGGCACCGTCAGAAATCGTCAGGTTGGGACGATTGCCGCTGCTCTTGGCAATCGAGAGCGTGTCGGCAGAATTGCTGCCGATGACCTGGACCTGGGCCGAATCGGCCGTGTTGTTCATGATGTCCGAGCCGTTGCCCACCAGCCATTTCAGCGTGTCGTCGCCCGCCTCGCCGTCGAGCTTGTCGTCGCCGGCCTGGCCGTCCAGCAGGTCATCGTGGCCACCACCGTAAAGCCGGTCGGTTCCGCTGCCACCCAGCAGGGTGTCGTTGTCGGCACCGGCCCGCAGCACGTCATACCCGCTGCCGCCGTTGAGCAGGTCGTTACCGCCCAGGCCGTACAGCTTGTCGTCGCCCGAGCCCCCCTTCTGCAGGTCGCTGCCGCTGCTGCCGTGCAGCGAATCGTTGCCGGCGCCTCCGATCAACGTGTCAGCGAAAACCGTCACCGAGATTGGCGAGACCAGGTCCACCTTGGTGATGAACAGTTCGTAGGCACCGGTATCAGCAGCTGCCGCGTTGTTGTCGTTGTTGCCGATCGCCGTCAGGTTGTAGGCTGGCAAAGGAGCTGGACTCAGCCGAAGCGTCTGTTGAACCGTGCCGTTGCCCCTGCTGTAAATGTCGATGCGGCTGTCACTGACACCGTTTGCCAGCACGCCACTGTTCTGGTACCAGGCGATCGTGTCGTCGGCATTAGACGCAGAAAGGACATCAAGGAGCCCGTCACCGTTGACATCGGAAACGTAGACGCAGTAGGCACCATCGGCTGACGTGTTGATCGAATGAGGAGTGAAGGCCATGCCACCGATGTTCTCGTACCACGCGACCTCGTCATTGCCATCCGAAGCCGACAGCACGTCGATGTCACCATCACCATCGAGATCCACAGCGTAGACACTCTCGGCGTCGTCCGCGGCCGTACTGATCGCGAACTCGGTGAAATTCTCGCTGCCGTCGTTCTCGTACCAGGCAATCTTGTCGTCATGCTCCGATGCCGAAACGACGTCAATGTCCCCGTCGCCGTCCATGTCCAACGCAAACACAGACTTGGCGCGATCGGCCGAAGAGCTGATGGTATGGCTCGTGAAGTTCTGACTGCCGTCGTTCTCGTACCAGTCAATTTCGTCATCGTCGGCTGAGGCAGACAGGACATCGACATCGCCATCGCTATCGACATCAATCGCAAACACGCTGGTTACTCCATCGGCAGCCGTCGTAATCGAATGCATGGTGAAGGCCTGGCTGCCGTCGTTCTCGTACCACGCAACCGTTTCGTCGGCCGCAGAGGCCGAAAGAAGATCGACATCTCCGTCCCCATCCACGTCTGTCACAAACACGTCCCAGGCATCATCCAAGGTCGTATTGACCGACTGCAGGGTAAAGACCTGGTTTCCGTCGTTCTCGTACCAACCAATCCTGGTGTTGCCGGTTCGAGCCGCGAACACGATGTCGATATCACCGTCACCATCTACATCAGCAACCTCGACGTCCTTTGGCTGGTCCTGATCTGTGCTGACGACATGTGCCGTGAAGTTCTCACTTCCATCGTTCTCGTGCCACGCAATCGTATCGTCTGTGCCCGACGCCGAGACGACATCGGTATCACCGTCACCATCAAGGTCGATTGCAACGACGCTGTTCGCTCCATCAGCCGAAGAGGTGATTGGAGGATTCGAGAAGAAATTCGGCGGGTTATTTGACGATCCCGTTCCCAGATGAACGTTCCCGCCGAATGCAGCCACGCCTTCATAGATTCCTGCAGCGCCAGCCGGGCTGAAGTTGCTTGTCGAGACACCTGAAGTCGGATCAATCTCGTGAACTTCGGTGCCACGTGAATCAAGCAGCAACAGGGCCGGTGTCCCGCTGGGATCGATGGCCGCCAGGCCACCGGTGATATCCGCGAAGGTCCCCGGCAGGTTCGCACCGCCTGGTAGCGGTCCTTCACCAGTTCCAACCAGGTTGAGCATCCGTACGACGGTATCGCCGACAGGGTCAAAGACCAGGATTTCCGGAGGATCGAGGATCTGGGGGATGTTGTTGTTCTGATCGGCCGCCTGGCCGGGAATCGTCTCGGCGGTGACGTCCAGGATGTAGACCTCGCCGTTCAAAACGGCCAGTCCATCGTAGGCACCCGGACTCGTATTGATCGGCGAGACGATGGCGTCGGAATCAAGAACGGTTCCGTCGTCGGGATCGATTTCATAAAGGACGTCACGGGCACCGTTGATGAAGTACAGCACGTCGCTGGTCCCGTCGTAGGCCAACGCGCCCAGGCCCGTCGACGATTCGCCGGCCGGCAAGGGGATCTGCGACAATTCCACGCCGGTGACCGGGTCCAGCTCGGTGATGATGCTGGTATTGTCGGTGGGCAGAAGGAACAGGCCACGGGGTGAGGGCTCGCTGACCTGGATAAAATACGTATCCGACGCGTTGCCGGTATCGGGCAGGACCA
>PBSL01000031.1 GCA_002726205.1 Planctomycetaceae bacterium
CACCAGCACTGTAGTCAGCGGCATCACCGTTGCTGATCACCACGCCGTCGTTGGTCAATCCGTAGGTCGCCTGGTTGCCGACGGTGTAAGTGCCTGCCGACATCTCGCCACCGGACAACTGATGCGCGGACAGGTTGCTGCCGGTCACCAGCAGGCCGGCCCCGCCGCCACCGATCAGCGAACCGACCAGCGAATTGACGTTCAGCGTCGAAGTCACCACGAGCGAGCCACCGTTGGGATTCTCGTCGTCGTCGTAGATCCGGCCCTCGCCACTTCCGTCGAAGATCGTCGCGTTGACCGGATTGAACAGGTTGAGGAAAAACGTCTCCTCATCCACCTCGTCAAACGTGTCACCGATTACGTTGACGGTCACCGTCGTGCTCAGTTCCCCGATCGCAAACGTGGCCATCCCGGTCGTCGTCTCGTAATCAATGTCGGCGATCGCCGTACCGCCCGCGGCCGAACCATCGGAACTGGTCGCGTACTGGACGGTGACCACGCTGTCGGCGGGAGAGGAAAGAGACAGGGTGAAGATCGCCGGAGTCAGCCCGCTGTCGCCCTCGGGATCGATCTGCAGGTTGTCGACCGAGATAAAGACGTTGTTGATCGCCCGGCTGTCCAGGAAGTCGTTGCCACCGCCACCGTTGAGCCAATCGCCGCCGGTACCGGCCAGCAACGTGTCGTTGCCACCCTGGCCGTTGATCGAGTCGTTGCCGAACGATCCATCGAGTGAATCGTCACCACCGCCACCGAAGAGACGGTCGTTGCCGTCGCTGGCAACGACGGTGTCACTGCCACCACCGCCATTGAGCGTGTCACCGAGATCGGCGGGCAAGACGGTCATCGTCACCGTCGCCTCGTTGCTCGTGCTCCCGTCGAAATCGTTGACCGTGTAGGTGAACGAATCGACCCCATCGAAATCGTTGGCCGGGTTGTAGGAAATCCGCCCGTCACCCATCGCGATCGCGACCCCGTTGGCCGGCTGGTTGACGACCGTCACGGTCGCGTAGTCCAGTTCGCCGTCGGGATCGACATCGTTGCCGACCACGTCGACCATCGTCGAATTGTTGGCCCGGGTGATTCCGACATCGTCAGAGGCCACCGGCGACTGGCTGGCGCCAACGGCGTTGGGAGCACCCGAACCGAAGATCGTGTGCGTGGTGTAGATGTCGGATGCCCCGCCGCCGAGGCTGTAGGTGTTCCGCAATGCCAGCGTGATGTCGTATTCCTGCCCGGAATCGACAAACTGATCGCCGTCGCCGTCACCGCTGATCAACCCGTCCAGCGCGGTCCCCGCGCCGATCTCTCCCAGCAACGACGGATAGTGATCGATCTCGAACCGATTGCTCGTGGGCACGGTACCGTGTTTCCCGGTGATTCCCAGGAACGTCGTGTCGGTCGCCCCGCTGCCACCCTGGTCGGTCTCGAACAGCACCTCGTCATTGGCCGCGGTCACAAAGCGGCCACCGCCGTCGATCAACGTTCCATCAAAATCGAGGTCACCGTCGATGTAACGAACGAACTCGAAATCCTGGCTGGCCGTTCCGGTGTTGGTGAACCGCAGGGTCTGTGTCAACAGCGTACCGGTCTGGACGTTGAGGGCGTCCAGCATCGGGGTCACCGTCTGTGTCATCGCGAACGAAAGCGTGCCGATGTCGAAGGTGCTGTTGGCCTCGGTGGGCAGCCCGCGAATCGTACTGAGGTTGCTGGCGGCGGCCGAGAGAACCGGCCTCACACCACCGGGGTCGGCAGTGTTGTTGCGGAAAAAGATGGACGATTCGAAAGTCGTCGTGGCCGCAGGCGGCGTGGCCCCGATCGGGTCGTACACAGCCCCATCATCAGTACCGCCAATAAAACTGGCTGTCCCAAACGTACCGGTCCCATCAACGCTGATCGCCAGCGACGCGTCACCGGGACCGTTGGTCATGTCGTGGCTGGTGCCGCTGTCGGTTCCGCCGCCACTGTCAACCGCATCGGGAAAACCGGCCGCGGTCGGTGGGGGTGGGGGAGGAATCGGGGCCGTCGGCACCTGCTGGATTTCCACCTCGAACGTGCTGCGGAGAAAATCGTCACCCGGGCCGCCCTGCAAAACGTCAGCGCCACCACCACCAACGATCGTGTCGTTTTCGCCCTGGCCCTGCACCAGGTCGCTGCCGTCGCTGAGAATCGACGGATCGTTCAAGTCTCCGTAGAGCTCGTCACGACCACCACCACCAAGCAGCGTGTCGTCTCCCAACCCACCGATGATCGTATCCTCACCTGACTCGCCGTTGATTTCATCGTTGCCGTCGAGTCCCTCGAGCCAGTCCTCGCCGTCGCCACCGTTGATCGCGTCGTTGTCATCGCCGCCGAGGATCACGTCGTTGCCATCGCCGCCGGAAAGTGAATCGTCGCCCGACCATCCATCGATCGTGTCGTTGCCATCGCCGCCGGCCAGCGTGTCGGCGCCGAGGCCACCCAGCAGCGTGTCGTTGCCGTCGCCACCATCGACCTGGTTATCGGCATCCAGCAACTGCACGCTGTCGTCGCCATCACCGGCCAGGATTGTCGCGGCCAGGTCAAGCGGCCCGGTGATCGTGTCGTCGCCGTGGCCGGCATCCACCTGCACGGTGACCGGGTTGCCGTCAATATCCTGGTAGCTGTAGTCGGCTGCCTGGACGCCCGAGAGATCCAGCACGTTGTCCAGGTCGCCACCGGTCACCACCAGCGACTCGACCGCCGAAGAGGCCACCGGGGCGGTCGTCGTGTCGACGGTGCCGTTGACGGTGACCTGGACATTGCCCAGCGAGTCGGTGCCGATCGCCACCGCTTCGTCACTGTCGGCAATCACCCGCAGTTCGCCGTTGACGAACAGCGTCGAAACCGAGAGCAGGGTTCGATCTTCGAGCCTGTCGATCGAACGGGCCAGGGACCGGGGTCGACGTCGATGAGCCAGGCGCAGGCCTCGCTTCAGGGTTTCCAGCCACGATGTAAATCGCACGGTTGCCGCTCCAGGGAAGATCGCGTCACCGCGATCGGATACTCTTGAAGTAATGCGTCTTGCTGTGCCACTTCCCCTACCCCCGTGCTTGTGTTCGGCCTGACGGCCGTGACCGCTCGAGCGGCTTGCCGACCAAACGTCGTCCACAAGACAACTGGTCCCGGCCAAACGTCAGGACGCGCGGGGCCCGCAGTCATGGTGCCGTAGACACGGTTGGCACAATCGGCGCGTTCCCTACAACGGGTGGCAACCGAACCGGTGCGACCGCTACAGCCGGACCCTAGATCGCGTCCAGCGCGGCCAGCAGGCCGTCGGGCAGGCGGAAGTTCTCGTCGATCTCGCTGGCCGATTCGAACATCAGGTCCTGGCCTTCACCACCGGCGATCGTGTCGTTGGTGCCACCCTGCCCCTTGACATAGTCGTCGCCCATCCCGCCCAGCACGATGTCCTTGTCCCGGCCGGCCAGCAACACGTCGTTGCCGTCGCCACCCAGTAGGATGTCGTCACCACGACCGCCGTTGAGCGTGTCATCGCCGTCGACACCGACGAGGATGTCATCGTCACGGCCGCCGTAGATCCGGTCGTCACCGTCACCCCCGTGCAACGTGTCCAGGCCACGGCTGCCGCTGAGACTGTCGTTGCCGTGGCCGCCACGCAACTGGTCATTGCCGGTGTTGCCGTTGAGACTGTCGTCGTCGCGGCCACCGTCGAGCGTGTCATCACCGCCGCCACCGTGGAGCTTGTCGCTGCCATCACCACCGAAGACGGCATCGTCACCGGCGTTTCCGTTGACCGTGTCGCGGCCGTCGTCACCCAGCAACGTGTCGTTGCCACCGCCGCCGGCCAGCGAATCGTGGCCGTCGTGACCGTGCATCAGGTCGTCGCCGTCGCCGCCGGAAAGCGTGTCGTAGCCGTCCTCGCCGGCCAGATGGTCGTCGCCATCGTCGCCGTTGAGCACGTCGTCGCCATCGCCGCCAAACAGGCTGTCACGGCCCTGGCCGCCCGACAACTCGTCGTCGCCGTCACCACCCAGGATCACGTCGGCCACCACGCTGCCCAGGATCGTGTCATTGCCCGTGCCGCCGTCGAAGAGCAACTGGACCAGCCCGGGATCGATCCCGCCGGCATCGATCGTGTCGTTGCCCGACTGGCCGTTGATGTCCAGCAGCGTGTCGGGCACGTGGGACAGGTCCTCGAGGATGATCGTGTCATTGCCGCCACCGGTACGGAACAACACGTTGCTGATCGTGTACTCGACATTGACCAGGTGCGTCCCGTCGCCAACCTGCATCCGCGCGTCGGTGTGGTACTCGAGGTCGGCCGGGTTCTCTCGGACAACAAAGTTCTTGTTGCCAGAACGATCACGGACTTCCAGCGTATTGAAATCGCCGCCGCCCTCGATCAGGTCCGATCCACTGCCGTGATACCACCGCAGCCTGTCGTCGCCGCTGCCGCCGTGGAGCCTGTCGGCTGCCCCCTGGCCATCCAGCGTGTCATCGCCACCCTGGCCGTCGAGTTCGTCAACCCCGGCACCGCCCAGCAGCTTGTCGAACCCGTCGCCACCGTGCAGCGTGTCCCGATCACCACCGCCGCTGAGCAGATCACTGCCATCGGCGCCAACCAGCGTATCGCGGCCCCCACCTCCGAGCATCGTATCGCCCAGGTCAGTGGCAGACGTGACTGTCGTCCCTCCACCCTGCCCGTTCCAGGAAAGCGGCGGATTCGAAACGGAACCTGCAAACGCAAAGGGAGAGGCAATCTGGAACTGGGCCTCGCCCACGCCGTCGTTGATCACGGCGTTGAGCGGATTGGCGAGGTGGACAAAGAAGGACTCGCCCCCCTGTAGAATCGCCCCGGGAATCGGCAGGATCGTGATCGTCTGCGTCATTTCCCCGGGCTGGAACGTCACCGTGCCGCTCTGGAAGTAGAAATCGATGCCGGCCACGGCCGTGCCGTTAACGGTGGCATAGTTGGCGGTGATCGTCGCATCACTCCACTTGGTCAGGCTGACGGTGAAGTCCAACTCACTGGATGTCGTGATCCCCAGGCTGCCCAGCGCGGTCGTCAGTTCGTCGGTCGAGCTGAAGGTCGATGCGTTGGGATCGATGACCTGCAGGTCGGGCATCCAGGCACCGGCTCCCACGCCGAACGCCCGCAGGTCAATTCCCATGGCATTCAGGTTGGCCACCTCGTCGGTGAACGCGCCCGAATCCCATGGCGTGCCATCCGAGAGGAAAACCAGGACCCCGGCCCCGGCGGACGTCGCCATTGTCGTGTAGAACGTCTCGGCCAGTTGCAGCGGCGGTTCGAAATTCGTCCCACCCAGGTCGAGCAGGGTCCTCAGTTGATCCTCGACATCCGGGACACCGTTGCCATTCGTGTCGGCCGTCGGTGTCGTTGTCAGTTGGACACCCGCCACGACCGTGTCCATGTCGAGCTGAGTGGCACCGGTTTCGAACGGAATGATACCGACCCGGGCGTTCACCCCGTCACTGATCAGCTGGTCATTGAGGGCAATGAAACCGGCGATCTCGGCGTCCAGGATCGTATCGCTCGAACCATCGCCGTTGAGATCTCCTACCGGTGATCCCTGGAAGGGAAACGATGTGCTGCCCGAGATGTCGATGATCATCAGGACATCGACCATACTCTGTGTGAATCCGATCGAATCGTTGATGAACAACTCGGGTCCGGCGGGTCGTAGGTCCGGTGGACAGACGCTCTCGAGCAGATCATCGCCCGCGTCACCGGTCATCCAGTCGGCTCCACCGCCACCGCACAGTTCGTCGTCGCCGGCCTGGCCCTTCAACCGGTCGTCCTCGGGACCACCAAACAACCGGTCGGCGCCACCCCCGCCGGTGATCGTGTCGCGACCGTAATTGCCGTGGATTTCGTCGTTGCCCGCATCACCCAACAGCACGTCGCCAACCGGATCGTGGCCCTGGACTGCCAGCGTCAGCGTTGCGGCATTGCTGACGGCCCCGGCGTAATCCTCCACCGTGTAGGTCAGCGAATCAGTGCCGACGAAGCCCGGTGCCGGTGTGAAGATGATCAGCCCGTTGGTCTGGACAAACGCGGTGCTGTTCGACGGTGCCGAGACGATGGTCAGGCTGTAGACATCGATCGGACCGTCGGGATCGGAATCGTTGGCCAGCACGTTCACCAGGGCACGACCGTCCCTGATGGTGTAAGCCGTATCGTCGACGGCCACAGGAGGCAGGTTGTTGGTCGACGCGGGTCCACCGGTTGGCAGCGTGGCTTCGGGGGGCGGATCCTCGGTTAACACCAGGGGAAAATTCGACCAGATCGTGTCGTGGCTGGAACCACCGAGCACCGAATCCGCACCACCTCCACCGGAAATCAGGTCCTTGCCTCCCTGCCCCTTGATCGTGTCGTCCCCGACCACGGCTCCCGGTAACGAATCGTCTCCGAACATCTCGTCGTGGCCGGAACCGCCCAACAGGCTGTCATTTCCCGAGGCACCAATCAGGACATCGTTGCCCGAGCCCGCGTTGAGCCAGTCATCGTCGGAACCCCCGTCGAGCCGGTCCGCTCCGCTGCCTCCCAGCAATGTGTCGGCACCGGTTTCCCCGTCGAGGCTGTCCTGCCCATCGCCACCGCGGAGCACGTCATCGGCCGCTCCGCCGGCGATCAGGTCGTTTCCGTCGCCGCCGTCGAGCGTCTCGGCACCGCCGCCGCCGTTGATCACGTCGTTGCCGTTGCCACCCTCGACGAGGTGGTCGGCCTGCGACCCGACCAGGTTGAAGGTATCGTCGCCGTCGCCGCCTCGCAGCGTGGCGGCAAGATCGATGCTGCCGATGATCGTATCGTGGTCATTGCCGGCATCGACGGAAATCGCGATCGGGTTGCCGTCGATGTCCTGGAAGCTGAAATCCGCAGCCGTGATCCCGGTCAGATCGATCGTGTTGGCCAGGTCGCCACCGACAACGCTGATCGATTCGACCGTGGCGGCCGCCAGCGGAGGCGACATCGTCTGCGGCTGGCCGTTGACGTCGATCACGACGTTGCCGAGAACATCGGCGGAGACGGCGATATCGTCGTCGGCGTCAGAAACGACACTCAGGCCACTGTCGATCAGCAGCGTGGTCACCGAGAGCAGTGTCCGATCTTCGAGGGGTTCGACCACCGCGGGCAGCCGCTGGATCGGAACACGCCGGGCCGCCCGGGTGGCCGGCCGGCCATGGCGAAGAAAGTCGAGCCAGGATTTCAGGCGCACGGCAATCGCTCCCGGCCGGACCGCGAAGTTGCGGTCCGGCGTCGCACGGATGTTTCGTCACGGTGTAGACCTTCCCCCCCCCGGTTCAGTTCGTCTGATCAGCGGGTGCGGCTGGAGCGGTCTGCCGGTATTCGGCCGGCCGGTGGCATTTCGCCCGGCCGAACCGACACAGGCCGAGACGCTCCTACGGTTCACCCGATCCGGACGGTCGCTACAACCGGACTCGCCGGTCAGCTCCGCAGCGAGGCCCGGGCCGTCAGCCCGATCGACACCAGCAACAGCGCCGCCCCCAGCGGCACCAGCACGATGCCCAGCCCGGGATCGCCTCCCAGGACTCCCAGTCGCTGGCCGCCGGCCAGCACAAAAGCCGGCCACCCCCCCAGGAAAAACCCGGCCGGAAGCAGGATGCCCGAGGCCAACAGGCAGCGCGAGGCGACGAACCGTGGTCTGCCGACGAGGCCGGGCAACTGAGTCACGCTCCAGGCAAACCCCAGGTGGACCAGCGATAGCATCGTTCCGTGAGCATGAGCCAATCGCCACATCAACCGGGTCGTCTCCGGCTCGCCGCTGTTGACGTACCAGGCCACCTTGAAACCGTGCAACGATTCCAGCACCAACCCCAGCGCAACAAACACCAGCAGGCCCCACCAACCGACGATCAGATGATATCGGCTAGTCCCGGTCGTGCCGTCATCGGGCCGTGTCACATCGTTTTCGCTGGCCATGTCATCGCTCATTCGGGGATCTCCACGGGACGCTGATCTCGACGTTTCCACAGATTTTCGAGCCACTCGATATCGAGCGTTCCGGCAGGAGTGCCGGGAAGGGGTTCGAGGCTTCCGGAACGACCGGCCTGCCAGTCACCCAGGACCCTGGCAAAGGCCCGTGACCGCTCGGATCGGGTCCCGACAAAGTTGTACTCCAGTGAACCGAATCCTGGCAATGTCTTCAGGCTTTGCCAGGCGACCCAGCGGATGGCCGAATAGGAGTCCTCCAGCAACCGGGCCAACAACGGAGCCTGCCAGCCATCACCGGAGGCCTCGCGGGCCGGCCCCCAGCCGACGTGCCAGGCGGCGATCACCCTTTGTGCCGCGTCTCCCCGCATCATCCACAACAACCCGGCCGCCACCGTCTGTTCTTCGCTGTCAAGTTCCACCGGCGGGCGACCGTACCACGTCTCCATCCACCGCGACGTCCACCCGAGTGACTTGTCGAGATGGCAGAGGTTGCATCCATTCGGCTGCGCCGCATGACGCACCGGTGTCACCACCGGCGACTTGATCCTGTGGTTGCGAATCGCCGTGAACAGGGCATACGACGTGTGTGGCATGTGGCAGTTGTAGCAGCGGCTGCCGGAGGATCCGGCCTTGTGATGGGTGTGAGCCTCCAGGCCCTTGCCGGCGTAGCGCGAGTGACATTGCAGGCAGGCCCGGTCACCCTCCATGCCCTCGGCCAACTGGTCGTTGGGATCACTCTCGTGCATCGCGTGACACGACAGGCACGACATCTTTCCCTTCGTGTAACACGTCGAGGCCAGGTGGCCGAGATACTCGCGACCACCCAGGCGACACGACCCGTCGTTCCAGTACAGGTGCGAACCGGTCCGGATCATCTCCTGGTGATAGGGATCATCGAAATCGACCATCCGGTAGTGCTGCTCGAGATCCTCCCCCGGCCGGTACGGGTCAAGATTGGCGAGATACCCGTCCTTGTCGTGGGCCACCTTCAGCGCGTGGCAACGACCGCACACCTGGGAACTGCGGACGTGGTCGAGCCGTCCGGGGTTGATGATCGTCGGATCGGGTCCGTCCCGGAGCCGCCCGCCCAGCCTTCCGAGAGGATTGCGATGCGCGGCAACGTGCCGGGCCGCCGGGCCATGACAGGCCTCGCAACTGATTCCCAATTCGGCCACTTCGCTGAACAACTCCGGGTTGTCCCCGGACACCTTCCGCGACTTGTTCAGGCCCGGGTTCGGGGCCACCGAGTGGCAATGCATGCAACTGGAATTCCAGTGACCCGAGTACCGCTCCGTCGACTCCTCCCGCAACTCGGCGTCCTCGGTGGGAAACCACATCTTCTCGGCGATATGAAATTCCCAGGGAAACTGGAGCAGTTCGTATCCCCAGCGGCTGGGAATCCAGTAGGTCTGCTGGTGGTGCGAGCCGGTCGTCATCACCAGCTGACGCGCGACCATCGGCGGCTCGACTCCCGTGTCGTCCAGGCCCTTTGCGCGGCGATCGCGATCCCAGTCGGGATCAACCATCCTGACCCAGAATTCCTCTCCCCGTCGTTGAAGTTCGTACCGCCGCCCGCGGGAACGCAGCACGACACCATCGAACTGACCGCTGTGCGAAGGAATGACCGACTGGGGGTTGGCCAACTGGCTCATTGTCCGGTGAAACGTACGATGCCAGGTCGAAAACGGGCCGGGATGACAACTGCGACAGGTCTGGGAGGAGACGTACTCGTCGCCGATCTGCTGACGCGGCAGCAGCCGCTCCTTGAAGATCCTGCGACGACCCGACGATTGACTCCCGTCGAGTTCGGCCGCTTCCAGCACGGCGCGACCGCGGGTCGGCTCCCAACGGGACCAGCCGGCAACGACGACGATCAGCATGGCTCCGGCGACCAGCGAATAGTCTCGCAACCGGTCTCCCTGGCACGCCAACGGCCAGACCGCAACGGCCACGATGACCGCCAGGATCGCAAGCTGTCCGTATGGTTCCATCGGCGACGGCCTTTTTCGTGCTCGGCTGGCCCGATTCTACTTTATCACCACCGCGGTTCGGCGACGACCGGGGTTTTCCGCCGATCGACCAGAGATCGAGACGGTTGCGGCCACGGCGGCCGACTACTCCGGGACCTTCTCCTCACGATAGTCTCGCTTGAGTACCAGTTTCTCGGTGCGGTCGCGATCCAGCCCCTGGCCGGGGACCAGCACGGTGCGACGGGCCAGGTCGGGATCCAGCGAGGCCGAACCGCGAGCCCACTCGCGCCGCAACCGCAACCAGACAGGCTCGCGCTGTGAACGCGGCGCAACGAAATCAAACGCCAGGTCAGCGTAGGCGGGATCGCTCTTGAGCGCCTGCCAGGCCACCCAACGATTGGCGGAATAGGAGTCGTCAAGCTGTTCGGCAAGGTGAGGCACCAGCCAGTCGGTTCCCGAGGCCTTCCGCGCGGGTCCCCAGCCGGCATGCCAGGACGTCACGGCACGCTGGACCGGGGTCCCCTGCAACATCAGCAGAACTCCCGCCGCCACCTCCTGCTCGTCCTCATCCAGTTCGGCCGCCGGATGGCCGTACCAGGTCTCGACGTGTCCGGATGACCAGCGGGCCGAACGGTCAAGATGACAGAGATTGCAGGCGTTGGGACGACCACCCAGCCGCATCGAAACGACACGTGGGCTGTCGATCCGGTGGCTGCGGATTCCCTTCAACAGTGCGTAGGACGTAAACGGCATGTGGCAGTTGTAGCAGCGGCTTCCCGACGATGTGGCCGCATGATGCGTGTGCGCGGTCAATGCGTCGCCACGGAATTCCTTGTGACACTGCAGGCACGCCTTGTCACTGGTCGGGCCGGCGATCAACTGGTCGTCGGCAGGAGCTGCGTGCATCGAGTGGCACGAGAGACAACTGAGCGTCCCCCGGGTGAAACACTTCGAGCCCACCATTCCCAGGTACTCCCGGCCACCCACGCGGCACGCACCGTCGTCCCAGTACAGCGACTTGCCCTCCACCTGCATCACCCGGTGCAGTGGTTCGCCGAATCGAACCACCTCGAAAGTCGTCGAAAGTTCATCGCCGGGTTGGTAGCCGTAACCGTTGGCCAGGTAGCTCTGGTTGTCAGGTGGCAGAAACGTGCTGTGGCACTGGCCGCACACGTGGGAAGCCCGGCGATGATCCAGGCGGGCCGGGTTGACGATTGTTGGATCCGGACCGGCAATGGCCCGATCCGCCTGGGCGCTGACTTTTTTTTTCGCGGCCGCGGATCGCCGGTGGGCCACGTGTCGGCGACCGGCCCCGTGGCACGCCTCGCAGCTGATTCCCAGCTCGGCCACCTCGGTCCTGACCTCGAGTGTCTGCGTGTTCATCCCGGGACTCCCACCCGTGGAATGACAGGCCAGGCAGTTGGAGTTCCAGATCATGAAATGACGTCGGGATCCCGGGGGTTCGAGAAAGGCGTCTTCGCGAGGAATCCAGCGTTGTTCAGCGATGTGGAAGTACCACGGAATCTGTCGCAACAGGTTGCCCCGGAAACCCGGGATCCAGTAGCCCTGCATGTGGTGCGAACCGGTCGTCATCACGATCGGTCGGGTCACCCGATGCTGTTCGGACTGGGCATCGATGGTGGCCCTGTCGGTTTCGACGAACAGCACTCCCGATTCCCAGTCGGGATCGACGAGGTTGATCTCGAAGCGATCACCCTGTCGCGAAAGTTCATAGCGTCGGCCCCGTGAGGCCAGCACCTGGCCGGCAAACGGCGCCAGCACGGTCTCGGGAGTGGCCCGCTGGGTCATCTTGCGGTGAAACGTGCCGTGCCAGCTCGCATGCTGCTCGGCATGACACTCGCGACACGCCGCCGACCCCACAAAGCCCTTGCGAGGCCCTACCTTGGGCAGCGGATCCCTTGCCGGTGGCGGAGCGGCAACGTGTTGCTGTTCCAGGAACCAGGCACGCCACGACAGCCCGCCAACAACCAGAACGGCCACGGCCACGACCACTCCCAGCAACCGTCTCTGACCTCGCCACACCAGGCCGTCTCCTGGAAACTCGAACCCGCCCCCCCCTGCGGTTCATCGGATGTCGGCAACCGCGTCTTGAATCTCTCCGGCTCTCACGTCAGAACACCCGACAATCAATGATCGACAACGCTTGTGCAACTCGACAGGCATTCTTGCCGCACCGTCGCAGCTGGCGGTAGAATCGAGGTATCAGTTCGCCCTGTCCCCGGAATCAGCGTCTTGCCCCGCCCGCCTGGTCTCATCTGGATCCTCCCGCTCTTCGCGGTCCTCTGGCTCCCCGTGGGGGATCCTCTACCGGCAGCGGCCGGGAATCGGCCCGGCCTGCCGCCGCCGCTGAAGCGCAAGGTCGATTTCGACCGCGACATCCAGCCACTGCTGGTGCGGCACTGCCTTTCCTGTCACGGACCCAAGCGGCAGGAAAGCGACTACCGACTCGACCGGTCGCGGATCGCGATCTCCGGCGGTGACCGCCAACAGCGGCCGATTCGGCCGGGCCGTAGTGCCCAGAGTCCGTTGATCCACTACGTCGCCGGAACCGATCCCGATACAAGAATGCCTCCCAAGGGTCCCGGGTTGACGCGTGCCCAGGTCGCATTGCTGCGAGCCTGGATCGACCAGGGCGCCCGCTTCTCGAAATCCGCCTCGACCGACCCACCGCTGCGGAGCTCTCACTGGTCGTTCCAGCCACTGGCCACAGCGGTGCCCCCGCCGTCGACGGCGGGCCGGAACCCCATCGATGCGTTCCTGCAACGGCGATTGGCCGCTGCCGGGCTCACGTTTTCAACGCGTGCCGATCGGCGGACCCTGGTCCGCCGACTGTATCTTGACCTGCTCGGCCTGCCCCCGTCACCGGAGACCATCGATTCCTTTCTGCGAGACAAGCGGCCCGAGGCCTGGTCGCAGCTGGTCGATCGCGTGCTGGCCCACCCACACTACGGTGAACGCTGGGCGAGGCACTGGCTGGACGTGGTTCGTTTTGCCGAGTCGCACGGATTCGAGACGAACCGGGAAAGGCCAACGGCCTGGTATTACCGGGACTGGTGCATCGAGGCACTCAACACCGACCTGCCCTACGACCGGTTTATCGTTTCGCAACTGGCCGGAGACGCCACCGGCGATCCGGCGGCAACGGGATTCCTGGTCGCCGGACCCAGTGACCTGGTCAAGAGTCCCGACATCACGCTGACGCTGGCCCAGCGGCAGGACGAACTCGCCGACATGATCAACACCACCGGCACTGCCATCCTGGGTCTGACTCTGGGATGTGCACGGTGTCATAACCACAAGTTTGACCCGGTCACGCAAACCGACTACTACGCGATGGCCGCGGTCTTTTCCGGCGTCAGTCATGGCGAACGCCCGTTGCCCCTGCCGGTTTCGGCTTTGCAGCGCGCGACGGTCGCCAGGCAACTCGGCGAGGACCGCTCCCGGCTCGCCTCGTTGATCTCAAAGTTGCGGCAACCGGTCAACGCCCGGCACAACGTCGAACGGTTCGCAGCGGTGACGGCGAAATTTGTCCGGTTCACGATCCGTAACACCAACGGCAGCGAGCCGTGCCTGGATGAGCTGGAGATCTACACGGTCGCCACGCCCGATCGCCCCGCCCGCAACGTGGCACTGGCCTCGAGAGGCACCCGAACGAGCTCGTCGGGCAACTTCCCGGCCCACCCCTTCCACAAGCTGGCGCACATCAACGACGGCCGGCACGGCAACCGCTTCAGCTGGATCGCCAACCAGGTCGGACGCGGTTGGGTCCAGCTCGAGTTTCCCACGGCGGTCAGGATCGACCGGATCGAGTGGGGACGCGATCGCACCGGGAAATACACCGACCGGCTGCCGACGAGGTACTGGATCGAGGTCGCCGAACGGCCGGGACAATGGCGAGAGATTGCCGGAATCCACGATCGCGCCCCCTTCGGAGCCAGGAGTACCGCCCCGGCGAACCGGCTGGTCCGGGATGATCTTCGCCGCGAGGCCGCCCTGGCCCGCGGGCTGCAGGGGCAGGTCGAGAAGGCCACCCGCCAACTCGCGCAAGTCACCTCCGGCCCGGTAGCCTACGTCGGCCGCTTCGAACAACCCGGTCCCACGCACCGCCTGTACCGGGGCGATCCACTGGCACCACGGGAGCTGGTCGGGCCGGGAGCCGTCGCCGCCCTCGCCCCGCCCCCGATGGCCACCAACGAGCCCGAACAGCAACGACGGTTGAAACTTGGCCGCTGGCTGGTCCGTCCCGACAATCCCCTGGCCCCCCGCGTGATCGCCAACCGACTGTGGCACTACCACTTCGGCACCGGGCTGGTTTCGACCCCCAGTGATCTGGGCGGCAACGGCACGCGTCCATCCCACCCGCTGCTGCTCGACTGGATGGCCGGTCACCTCGTCGAAACAGGCTGGTCGCTGAAATCACTGCACCGCCTGATCCTGACCTCACGGGCCTGGTGCCAGTCCAGCCGACCCCGTGCCGACGGGTTGGCAGTCGATTCCGAGGCGCGGCTGTTGTGGAGATTTCCACCGCGAAGGCTGGCCGCCGAGGCGATCCGCGACGGCATGCTCGTTGCCAGTGGATCGTTGAACCGGCAAATGGGCGGTCCGGGATTCAAGGTCTTCGAGGTCGTGATGGAGAACGTGAGACACTACTTCCCGAAGAAGTCGTTCGCGGCCAACGAATGGCGACGGATGGTCTACATGACCAAGATCCGCCAGGAACAGGACGAGGTCTTCGGCCCATTCGACTGCCCCGACGGCAACCAGGTGGTCGCCCGGCGCAGCCGCTCGACCACTCCCCTGCAGGCACTGGGACTGCTCAACGGCCACTTCGTGCTGCAGCAATCCAGCCTGTTGGCCCGGCGGATCCAGTCCGAGACACCCACCGCCTCGACCCAATGGCAGATCTCACGAGCGTTCCGGCTCGTACTGGGCCGCCACCCATCAGCCGACGAACTGGCTGCCGCGCTGCCGTTGACGACCCGCCACGGCCTGCCCGCCCTCGCCCGGGCGTTGCTCAACTCCAACGAATTTCTCTGGCTGCCCTGACTGGATCCCGCCGATTTTCCCGCCATGATCACACCCCTCGGACTCGACCTGCTCGACCGTCGCCGTTTCCTCGGCGATTCGGCCACGATGCTCGGCTCGGCCGCATTGGCGGCCCTGCTCGCCGACGACGGGCTGCTGGCACAAACCGACCAGCCCGGGGCCGGCGGCAACCGGTCGCCGATCCGACCGATCATCCACCCCGGCCAACCCCACGCGGCGCGACCCTCGCACTTTCCGCCACGGGTGCAACAGGTGGTAATGATCTTCTGCAGCGGCGCAATCAGCCCGCTGGACACGTTCGAATACAAACCCGAACTCGTCCGACGGCACGGCCAGCCCCTGCCCGGAAAGAAATTGATCACCTTCCAGGGTGAACAGGGCAACCTGACCCGACCGCTGTTCCGTTTTCGCCCTCGTGGAGAAAGCGGGAAAATGGTCTCCACGCTCGTCGACCATCTCGGAGAACTCGCCGACGAGATGTGTTTTGTCCACTCCTTGACCACCAGGACCAACACGCACGGTCCCGGCGAGAACGCGATGTCCACCGGCTTCACGCTCGACGGCTTCCCCAGCATCGGGGCCTGGGCCACCTACGCCCTGGGCAGCGGCGCCAGCGACCTGCCCGCCTTTGTCGCGATCCCGGATCCGCGAGGCAAGCCGCAGTCGAGCGTCAACAACTGGGGACCGGGTTTTCTGCCGGCCGCCTTCCAGGGGACCGACTTCAACGCGGCCAACCCGATCCGCAACCTCGCCCGCCCCGCCACCGTTTCCCGGGAGGCCGACAAGGCAACCCGCGGTTTCCTCGCACGGTTGAATCGCCGACACCTCGAACGGTTTCCCGGCGACACCCAACTGGCAGCTCGTATCGCCAGCTACGAACTCGCCGCGAGGATGCAACTCTCGGTGCCCGATGTCACAGACCTCTCGACTGAATCCCGTGCGATGATCCGCCTCTACGGGGCCGATTCCCCCAACCGACTCAAGGCCGGCTTCGCCCGCAATTGCCTGCTCGCCCGCCGACTGATCGAACGAGGCGTGAGGTTCGTGCAGTTGTTCAACGGGAGCTACCAGACCGGGGGCGAGGGAACCAGCAACTGGGACGGACACAAGAAATTGAAGGTCCAATACGACATCCACGGTCCGATCCTCGACCAGCCCGCCGCCGGACTGATCCGGGATCTCAAGCAACGCGGGCTGCTGGATCACACGCTGGTGGTCTTCTGCAGCGAGTTCGGCCGAATGCCGACGTTCCAGAAGGGAGCCAGTGGCCGTGACCACAACCCCGACGGATTCACCGGCTGGTTCGCCGGTGCCGGCGTGAAATCGCCACTGACCTACGGGGCGACCGACCCCTTCGGACACAGGGCGGTCGAGGGCGTGGCAACCGTCCACGACTTCCACGCCACGATCCTCCATCTGCTGGGACTCGATCATCGCCGGCTGAGCTTCTACCACAACGGCATCGAACGTCGCCTGACCAACGTCCACGGTCACGTCATCGAGGACATCCTGTCCTGAGGCGGCGGCAACCGACACCGGAAACAGAAGCTACCAGGAGACCACCACGCCCACGATCGACGGTTCGCCGGCAGCCAGACGACCGTAAATCGTCGGCAGCTCGTTGCAGTCGATCCGGTCGGTGATCAGTGGTTCGAGTGAAATCCGCCCTGCCGCGAGCAACTCCAGCGTCAGCCGCCGCGAGCTGCTGCAGTCCCAGCGCCCGCCGTCGGCGGGGTACCCATAACTGGTCACCAGGTTCAGTCGTTTGCCCAGGTACGGATGCCCGACCGGGTTGAACCGCGGCACATCGGTGTGGCGGGCCACGACGACGATCGTCGCATCGGTTCGCGCGATATCCATGCCGGTCCGGATCGCGTCCCAGCCCGATGCCGCCTCCAGGACGACATCGGCTCCGCCACCGTCGCCCCAGGCAGCGATCCGCTCGGAAAAATCCTCGGCGGTGGGATCCAGCACCGCCGTCGCTCCCATCGCCAGGCCGATCTCACGCCGGGCAGAAGCCGGATCGATCCCGATCGTCTCCAGACCGAACGCACGCCCGTAGGCCACGCCAGCCAACCCGATCACACCTTGTCCCAGGACCGCCAGCTGACATCCCGGCGTCGGATCGCCACGTCTCAACGCGATATGACTGACTTCCAGGATATTGAGGAACACCGCCGCCTCGTCGGAAACCGACTCGGGCAACCGCACGGCCAGGTCGGCCGGCATCGCGGCAACCTCGGCATGAGCGGCCGGAAGGAACACACGATCGCCGACCGAAAACCCTTCGACCGAATCGCCCACCGCCTCCACCGTCCCGACCATCGAGTAGCCGTTCGGGGCGGGCAGCTCGAAAGGAACCGTCTCGTGGAGAAACTCGCCCCGCTCATCAACGGCGATTCCACGAAAGACCCGGATCTCGGTCCCGGTGCTGACGGCCGTCAGCCGAGCCCGCACAACCAGCCCATCGACGGCACACTCCGGTTCGGGCACATCGACCCACTCCGTCACGCACGGACCGGTCACCAGCAACTGTTTCACGCACACCCATCCACGTTTTGAATCGTCGACATTCTCTTGCCGAATCAAGGAATCAGAGCTGCCATCGTAGCAAACCCGGTTTGACTGGGATACAATCCGCACCTAGTTAGATGTTGAGGTGCTGCGGGGTTCGTTCCTCCTTTCTCCCTTGCCCTGCGGTTTCGGAACGGCGAGTCGTTGTTCGCGAAACGTACCCGTTCGAATCGCTGACCCGACCAATCGACACTTCTGTTTTGCTAAAATTTCAAACGGGTACCGAAGGAGTTTTCCGATGGCACAGGGCTTAGTCAAGACGCTCACCGATCGTGGTTTCGGGTTCATCTCGAGTGACAGCGGTGACATTTTCTTCCACATGTCTACTGTGGAAGGCACGCATTTCGAGGCACTGCAGGAGGGACAGGCGGTCGAGTATGAGACCGAGTCCGGCCCGAAGGGTCCTCGAGCTACCGTCGTTCGTATTGCTAGTGGTGGTGGTGAAAGTGCAGCCGACGACGGTGGGCAAGACTACGCTGGCGACGTCGATGATGGTGGAAGTGATGCCGTCGATGACGGTGGAAGTGATGCCGTCGATGACGGTGGAAGTGATGCCGTCGATGACGGTGGAAGCGATGCCGGCGACGACGGTGGAAGCGATGCCGGCGACGACGGCGGAAGCGATACCGGCGATGACGGCGGAAGCGATGCCGTCGATGACGGTGGAAGTGATGCCGGCGATGACGGTGGAAGTGATGCCGGCGACGACGGCGGAAGCGATACCGGCGATGACGGCGGAAGCGATGCCGTCGATGACGGTGGAAGTGATGCCGGCGATGACGGTG
>PBSL01000032.1 GCA_002726205.1 Planctomycetaceae bacterium
CATCATACACCCCGAAGAAATCCGGCATGAATCCGACCAGTCGCCGGATCTCTTCGGGATTGGTGTAGATCGACTTGCCACACACGTAGGCTTCGCCGTAGGTGGGGTTGAGCAGGGTCGCGATCATCCGCATCGTCGTCGTCTTGCCCGACCCGTTGGGTCCGATGAACCCGAAGACATCACCTTCGGACAAGTCCAAGTCGAGCTTGTTGACGGCGATCAGGTCGCCGTATTGCTTTGTCAGCTTGCGGGTCGTTATCACGGGATCATCCTCGTTGTCGGCCAGAAGGTGGATTGTCGGGTCGGCCGAACCCCTGCGGTCAATTCGAATCCTTCTCGGACGGGTCCACGATCGTCTTTCTCGGACGGGCCCGGTGGGTCACCGGCAAGATGATCCTCACGTAGGTCAACCGTCGCCGCTGCTCTCCCCTGACTTCCTCTCCGTTGATCAACACATCGCTGCCGCCGACAGCCGCGGTCGACTTTTCGGCAGCCCGCGGTGATACCAATCGTCCCAGCAGGATGGCACGGTCCAGCGGAAGCAGGTTCGAGAGATCCAGTGTCGCGAGATCGAGGTTGCTCAAACCAGTGTAGCGGGTTCCCCCGGCCGCCCCGTGAAACGTCAGGATCTGCATCAGGTCGGCGGGATCGAGATTCAGGGGATCGTAGCGGACCTGGACCGTCCTGACATCGGTCCCGAAACCACTCTTGCGAGCCACGCGCCGAGAAGTTGTTCCGGTCAGGTACCCCTTCAATGCCCGCGCCTTCACCTGCGACGACCCCAACCGCAACCTCGCCCCGTCACGCCAGGAGACGGCCTGCTGGCCACCCGGCCGATACACGCGGTTCTCGAAGGCGATCAGCCAGTCATCGAGTGTCCCGGGCAGGCGGTGCACCAGTTCCCCGGACAATTGACCGACACCGGTGCTCGTCAGTCGACCTTCAACCAGTCCGGCCGCGGGAGCATCCCAGCGGGCAACCAGAGTCCGCGTTGACCACACCGCCACGGGCAGCCCTCGGATCGAAGCCCCCAGGGGGTTCGTCTGGATTCGATAGTCCGAACCGCTCGATTCGGTTCGCCCGTCCCGGTACATTCCACCAAAGGTCTCTTCAGGAATCCCACTCCAGGAAACCGCCTGAACCACCTCGGCATCGCGACCCTGTGGCCACAGGGCCGGCCGCACCTCGACATCGAACCGGCCGCTGTCGACGGCATAGATTGTCGCCCAGGTCTGGCCGCTCGCTCGCGAGGTCACGGTATCCAGGTCGATGATTTCGGTTTGGTTCAACAGCAACTCCCGACCATTCGTGCGACCACCAATCCAGACCGAAAGACTGATGGCCATCACGATCATCGCCGGCAACCTCACCCAGGTCATCCGCGGCCGTTTCAGGAGATGGCGAACGACCAGAAAGTCCAGCGGTCCGATCACCAGAAGAAACAAAACGATCAGAGCCATCACCTGCCAGATTTTCAGCCGGCGGACACGGGAGAAGTCATCCTGGATGGCGTGGAGTTGCGTCTTGAGGTCGGAGATTCCCGAGTGGGACAGTGAACCACTTCGCACCCGGGTCTCAGCGTCTCGCCCGTCATTGGCACCGCCCAGCAGCAAGCGGTCGATCAGCACCGGTAACGCCGTCCAGTTCGCCAGGGGTTGTCGATCCAGGTCGACTGCCAGCATCGTGACGCGGCCGAGCCCGTAGGCCGACTCACCGATCAGTGGCCCGCTCAGAGTGGTGGAAAACGTGCGGCCGTCGGCCAATTCCAGCACGGAAGCACGGATCCGACCCAGGAAAGGAATCCGTACATTCCGCGCAGCAAACGTCTCCAGACCTCGCAGGTCGCTGTCGCTGAGTTGGCGATCACCGACCGCTTTCACCGGGACCCACTGCGACAATCGACTCTGTAGCCAGGCGTCGCGTTCGGCCCCCACTGCGACCACCAGGTGTCCACCCGCCGCCACCCAGTCGGCCAGGACCCGGGCGTGATGAGAATCGATCCGGTATCCGTTGCCGGCGGCCAGGACGATCGCGTCGATGGCGTCGAGGTCACGAGCCTCGATCAGCCGCAGGTGCTCACTATCAAAAGGCACGACGCGACGGCCACGTGCCGTCACTCGATCGGGTCGGCGCTCGGCGGGGGTCATCCCCAGTCCGGCCGGGTTACCCCAGGCCAGCCACAGGGTCTCGGAATGCTCCAGCACGACAGGCTGGCCGCTGATCGACACCTCGATCAGTTCGCCTGCACCCGTTCCCCCGGTCGCGTCGTCGGCAGCCACGAATTGGCCCGAGAGTGCCCAGCCGGTCGCAACGCCGTGAAATCTGATCGGTGATTTCGGGGCAGCAATAACCTCGAAGGCCACGATCTCTGCCCGCGGCTCACCGGGGCGTGCCGGGGCCACGAGTTGACCCAGGCGGCCAGAGCCGCCACCGGCCTGTTCCAGTACCGCCGCGGCCGCCCCCGTCAGCAGCGACGCGTTGCCAGCCGACGATCGATCGGGACCATCCGCAATCACCAGACCGTGGGCCGACCTGTCCTCGTTGTAGAACACGACCCGCTGTCCTGCACGAACGGGAATCGAAATCCGGTCGGTTCCGGCAGCAACGGCGGCCCCGCCGATCGTCGCTCGCCAGTTCACAGGCCGCTGCGGCGCACTCCCCAGAACAACGCTGCTTCGTTGAACAACCTTATCGTTGACTGCGACAGCGACGTCGAGTTTTCCACCCAGCCGACCCGACTGGAACCATCCCACCAAGAGGACCTCGCCGGCCGTGGCCACGTCAACGGCACGGGACTCGAAAGTGGCCGCCCGACCGACAGGATCGGTCGTCGTCAGGAACAGCGTCACCGAACCGGTCACCCCGCATTCAACCGTCACCTGCACCCGCGTCCACTTGCCGACCTTGGTCCAGCCACCGATCCCAACCGCGACCGATCGAATCACCACGGCATCGTCAACCGGTGTTGCGACGGCAACTGACGTTGCCGCGCAAAGCCAGACACCCAGCAGCAGCCCCAGTCGGGCGGCCCGGCGGGAACGGCTGCAACCAAGGGGCAGTCGATTCACAGGCTCTCGGAAGAACAAGGATAAAAACCACAGGAAAGCAACACACCGGGGCTTGATCATAGGCAAAATCTTCCAGACGCGTGAAGCCCTCGGCGATCGGTTTTTCCGGGCCTTGACGAAGGCAGCCGGGACCGGGTACCCCATAGCCAGGATCGTCTCGTTCATCTCGCCCGAGAGTATGTGTTTCCATGGTTGTCTCCGTCGAAGAAACGGCACGCTGGTGCCAGGCCCTGATTGGCCCCTCCGATGCAATCCCGTCGCTGGAGGATTGCCTGACCGCCATTCCCGACCTCGACAGCCTCGACAGTCTCCCCGCCGGAACGAGAGTGCTGGTTCGTGGCGACACCGACGTGGTGGTAGCCGGAGACGGGACGATCAGCAACGACGTGAGGCTCCGGTCGCTCGTCGAGACATTGACCTATGGGGGCCGACGGGGCTGGGTACAACTGGTCTACGGGCACCGGGGCCGCGATCCGGAAATGTCGCTGGAACCGGTAGCACGACACCTGGAATCGCTGATCCCCGCCGACGTCCGTGGCAACCAACCGGTAGCATTCGTGGGCGAATGGTTGAATGACGAAACCGGCGAGGTCCTCGACGAGGCTGCCAGGCAGGTCGACGCGCTGTCGCCGGGCACGATCGCAGTTCTCGAGAACACGCGTCGCTACCAGATCGAACGCTCGCTCTGGAAGGCGACCGCCGATGAGATCGAAGGGCTGAAGGATCGCCTGGCGTCCTACGTTAACAGCGTGGCCGATCGCCTCGGCCGCGTGCACATCAACGAGGGATTTGCCGCCTCCAACCGTGATCTCTCCAGCACCCTGGTACCACTCGGTTCCGAACAGGTCGCGCTGGGACGATACGTCGATGATCAACTTCGACGGTACGTCACGAGGGCCCGCCAGGCCGACCTGGTGGTTTTCAGCGGAATCAAGATCAACAAGCTCGACGATCTCGAACAGATCCTTCGCCGGGGAACGGTGAAGCTGGTGATCGCCGCCGGCGGACTCGCCCTGGCTCTGAAGAAGGCCGCTGCGATCGAGGCCGGTGACGACTTCGGCCTGGGGCTTGCGAGTGATCCCACGCAAGAGAAGATCTTCATCCCGCCAGAACGCATCGAGCAGGCAACACGAATGTACCGGCGGGGTGTCGAGGCCGGCATCGAGTTCGTGCTGCCGATCGACTTTCTGCTCGGAAATGGTTTGGCCAGCGAGACCATCCCCGCCGCAGAGGCACAGTTCGACATTGGCCCGGCCACGATCATCAACCAGGCGGACGCGATCGACGGGTTTCTCGAATTCCATCGCCAAAAAACCGCCTCCGGGGAAGGTCCGGCCATCGTCTTCCACAACGGAGTCTTCGGTCTTTTTGAAGAGGAGGCCTTTGAGTGCGGAACCCGTGAATTCATCGGTCAGCTTCGCCGGTTGACCGAGGGAGGCGTGGAAGTCTACGTCGGCGGCGGCGAGGGTGGCACGGCGTTGGGCCGCTACGGCCAACCCGACTGGGTCACGCACTGCTTCACCGCCGGCGGCACGATCCTCAAGGCTCTCGGCAGCGAACCGATCCCCTTTCTCAAGGCCCTCTATCTGAAGATGCAGGGCCACTGACCGCTGACCCAGCCGTCCGGCAATCGATTCGTGCTGACGCGGCTATTTCTTCTTCTTGCCGGGCAAGCTGATGCCCATGTCGGCAAAGAGCATTTTCATGTCATCCCAGACATCCTTCTTGGCAGCAGGGTTCCTCAGCAGGTAGGACGGGTGGTAAGTGCAAAGCACCCGCGCCCCGTTGTGTTCAAGGAAACGGCGCCGCAGCCGGCCGATCGTCTCCTTGGAACCAAGCAGATTCTGTGCCGCCACGGTGCCCCAGCAGACAATGTACTCGGGATCCACCGCGGCAATTTGCCCATCAAGGTACTCGCGGCAGTTTTCGGCCTCGCCAGGGCTGGGATTGCGATTCCCCGGAGGACGGCACTTGAGGATGTTGCAGATGTAGATTTCCTCGCGGGTCAATCCGCAGGCGGCGATGATATCGTTGAGCAGTTTTCCGGCGCGACCGACAAAAGGCTCACCCTGCCGATCCTCGTCGGCCCCGGGGGCCTCGCCGACGAAGAGGATTTTCGCGGCAGGATCACCGACACCAAACACCGTGCTGTTTCGCGCATCGGCCAATTCCTGACATCGTCGACAGGCGGCGACACGATCCGAGAGTTCGGCGAGGCGGGCAACCGAATCGTCGTTGGCAGGTTCTCCAGATGTTGAAGGCTCGGTCACGCGACTCTCCTCGGGGACGACCTCCGTCGACGGCACGTCACCGGCGACCGGGTCAGCGGGCTGCTGGCTTAATCCGGCGACGACCGGCGACGACCCGCGGGGCACAGCGGACACGCCAGCCCGGTCAAGGCTCTCCAGCAGCTGCCTTGCGGCTCGAAGTGGCGGTTGGGGGTTCACGTCGCCCCCTGGGTAAACGCCAACCACCAGACCCGCCAGGAACGTTTGTTGAATCCTAGTTCTTCTTTCGTCAGCCGTTTCAGCGCCGCCAACACATCGGCGTTGCGGTGGTCGACGATGATCGTGATGACGTGTGTTTCCTTTTCGGCAAACTGCGGCGGCAGAATAACGACTCCGAAGGGAAATTGCCCCATCTGCATCCCACGGATCACCTGGGGTGGGACTCCGAATCCCTGCGCGAGCGCCGGGTGCACCGGGGTGCCGTCGCGGGCGACCGCAAAACTGGGATGCTTACTCCCGGGAACACGAACACGGTGGAGATGGCGGGTGACGAGAGCCTCGATCAACGGGGGCACGGCCTTGATATCACCGAAGGCACCCAGCAGACCGGCGCAGCGGCGGACCACGGCATTGGACGGGTCGTTGAGTCCTCGAACGGCGACCGGCAAGGCAATCCTCGCACGGTCTTCATGAACCACCGCTCGCCGTGCCACCGTCCGGACCTCGTAGCTACTGTCCCTGACTGCCAGGTCAACCAGCGGTTCAACGGGACCCGCACCGGGAATTCGACCAAGGACCTCGGCCAGCAACAGGCGAACCCGCGGGTTCCGGTCGGGCTGAAGGATCTTCATCAGCGGGACAAGGGCCGCCGGATCCTTGATCTCAGCCAACGCCCGCTGACCACGGACCTGCTGCCCAGTGTCGGTTGACTGCAGCCAGCCATGCCAGACACGGATCCGCGAGAACCACTTCCGGTAGGCCTGCTGCTGGACAGATTTCATCAGCAAGTCCTGCTGCTGTTGCGGGGTCACGTAGCGACCACGAAAACGGACCAGTCCCCTCGATCGCATGTACTCGTCCCGGCTCATCCAGCGGCCGTCCCGCAAGGTGTGACCCAGGCCGTAGTGTGCCTGCCGGTGCTGGGGATCCAGTGTCACGACACGCTCGAGATGCGCCCGCCGCTGTTGGGTCAATCGCTGCCCGCGGCACCATTCGGCCAGCGCCCAGTGGCCGGCAACGGTGTCGTCATCGGAGAACACCCGGGCCGCACGTGATTCGTACTCCTCGACCTTGATCGGGCGACGGGCAACCAGCACAACCAGGTCGCCGGCCACCTCGATCCGACTGCCGGCCAGTGTCCGGATCTCGATCGTCTCTCCCGGCGTCCGCGTGACCGGAGACAGCAGCAGGCCTCGAATTTCCCCACCGTTCTTCAGCCGAATAACATCGGCAGCCAGCGAGGGGACATCAAGACAGAACAGACCCACCAGGAAAAACCAGCCTGGCAGACACGGCACAATCGACGCGAATCGCTCTGTCGGCACAACCGAACCCCGTTTGTCTCCCTCGTAACGGCGACAGCAGTCGGCCGAATTGTATCGGTTCAAACAGGGGGAAGGCAACAACTCGCCCGACCGCCGGCAACCACGGCGGTTCGACTCGTCCACGGTCCTCTGCAGGCCGAATTGAACAAAAGACGAAGCGCAAAACAGCCGCTGGCTCCCCCCCCTGCGCCGGTCTACAATCCGAGAGTGGCCGGGTTCTGCCCGACGACAGCAACGAATTCCTACGCAGCAGGCCATCATGACACACCCCCGCTTCCGGACCTTCCTGGCCCTGGCGCTGACCTTGGCCGTCCTGGGACCCGCCGACGTCACGGCCCAGCAGAGCATCCGTGGCAACCTGCTGCCCTCGCACCGCATGCTCCGTCACCACGGTCTGATACGGGCCTGGTGGGGACAAGCCACGATGGATCCGAGCCGCGAACGTGTGGCGCACATGACCATCGATGAAAACGTCGTCATCGTCCAGTCCAGCGGTGGAACGGCAACCGCCTTCGACAACGAGTCGGGACGACGGCTCTGGGCCGCCCAACTCGGTCCCCAGGACGCTCCCAGCCAACCCGCGGTCACCAACAGCAACTTCGCCTTTGTCCCCACTGCCAAGAATCTCTACTGCCTCGACAAGTTCACCGGAAGGTTGCTCTGGCAACTGCGGCTGCCCCGCATACCATCGACCAGCCCGGCCGTCGATGAAAGCCAGATCTTTTATGGCTCCCATGACGGCAGCATCTACGCGTTTGACCTGAATCGGATCCGGGATCTGTACGAGAAGAACGAGCTGAGCGAGTGGGGATTCCTGGCCCGACAATGGCGATTCAAAACCGGCAGGGAGATCACGACGCCACCGGTCGCCAGCGGTCGGGTCGTCACTTTTGCCAGCCGCGACAATTCCGTCTACAGCATCACGACCGGCTCACCACGATTGCAGTGGCAATCAGAAACCGAATCGCCGGTCTCGGCACCGATCAGCCACCAGGGGGGATTCCTCTACATTGCCTGCGAGGACTTCAACCTCTACTGCCTCAATGCCCAAAACGGCAATACCCGCTGGCAACCGTTCCCCTCGGGTTTCCCGATTCGTCGAATGCCACGAGTGATCGGACAGCACATCTTCATTTTCCCCGACGAAGGCGGCATCTTCTGTCTCTCGACAGCCACCGGCAAACGAATTTGGTGGCGGAAGGGACTGAAACAATATGTCGGATCGACAGGCACACGGATCTTTGCCGCCGACCAGGTCGGAAACCTCGTGGCGCTTCGTCGTACCGACGGCAGTATTCTCGGCACGATGCCACTGAGACAATTCGGGATCAAGTACGGGAATGACCGCACCGATCGGATCTACCTGGCCACCAACAGTGGGTTGATCGTCTGCCTGCGGGAATCGGGAGCCGATCACGAGTTTCCGGTATTCCACCGCAACCCCGACCTGTTACCGATCGTTCCGGAGTTCTCGCCCGAGGAGGCCCCGGCTCCGGCTCCGGCTCCAGCTCCAGCCAGCAATCCGGACAGCGGTAACTGAAACCGCTACGGGTTTGAATTGACTCTCGCGTCGCAGTAACATCGCGCCCCGTAACGGACGGACCCGTATCGGGAGAGTCATTCATGAGTGACGCTTTGCCGCGTCGGGCACTGGTCAGCGTCAGTGACAAGACCGGGCTTGCCCCCTTTGTCTCGGAACTCGTTGAGCTTGGTTTCGAGATCATCTCGACCGGCGGAACCCGCCGCCATCTCGAGGAGTCTGGTGTCCCGGTGATCGGGATCTCCGAGTACACCGGCTTTCCCGAGATCATGGACGGACGGGTCAAGACGTTGCATCCCAAGGTCCACGGGGCAATTCTCGGCCGACCCGACCTGCCCGGCGATGCTGCCGCGATTTCCGATCACGACATCGTTCCGTTCACGCTGGTCGTGTGCAATTTGTACCCCTTCGAAGAAACGATCTCCAGGGCAGGGGTGACGGTGCCCGAGGCCATCGAACAGATCGACATCGGCGGGCCCAGCATGGTTCGTTCCGCGGCAAAAAATCATGCCTACGTGGGCATTGTCACACGCCCCGAGCAATATCCCCGTGTCCTCGAGGCTCTCGGGCGCGACACCCTCGACGAAAACCACCGCCGTGAACTTGCCGCGGCCGCCTTCGAAATGACGGCGGCCTACGACCGCGCGATTGCCGATTACATGTCCGCTCTCGACGCTGGAGAAGCTCCCGCGACAGATGGAACGTCGTTGACGATCACCGTCGCATCGCGGGCGACCTTGCGCTACGGCGAAAATCCCCATCAGCAGGGCAGTTGGTTCGTCGAACCCGATGCCGACCCGGCCACGCTGGCAGCCGCCGAGATTCTCGGTGGCAAGGAACTCTCGTACAACAACCTCCTGGATATCGATGCCGCCTTGAGTATCGTGCGTGAGTTCACCGAACCGGCGGCCGTGGTCATCAAACACAACAACCCCTGCGGCTGCGCGGTAGGAACGACACAGGCAGAAGCCTTCACCGCGGCCTACGCCGGTGATACCGTCAGCGCCTTCGGTTCGATTCTCGGCTTCAACCAGCCACTGGCACTCGAAACCGCAGAGATGCTCTGCGAGCCGGGCCGTTTCATCGAAGCGATCATCGCCCCCGACTACGAGGAGGCGGCCTTCGAAGCTCTGACGACCAGACCGAAGTGGAAAAACAACGTCCGGCTGCTGAAACTCGACGCGCTCAACTCACCCCGCGACGCCGGACCCGAGTACCGGCGGGTCAGTGGAGGGCTGCTCGTGCAGGATCGAGACGAGGGCCCCGAGCCACTCGATCAATGGCAGGCGGTCAGCGAACGGCCGCCGACCGAGTCGGAACTGGCTGACCTGCACTTCGCCTGGGCGGTGTCCAAACACGTCAAATCCAACGCGATCGTCTTTGCCAAGAATCTCGCCCTGGTGGGTGTCGGTGCCGGACAGATGAGTCGGCTTGACTCGGTCCACATTGCTCATCGTAAAGCCGCTGACCGATCGCAGGGCGCCTCGATGGCCTCGGATGCCTTCTTCCCTTTCCGGGACGGGCTCGACCAGGCCGCCGCCGCCGGCATCACCGCCGTCGCACAACCGGGAGGCTCGCGTGGTGACGACGCGGTCATCCAGGCCTGCAATGAACACAACCTGGCGATGGTCTTCACTGGTCGCCGCCACTTCAAACACTAGTCGCCCGAGTTTCACGGCCCGAGTATCCCGGCCGGGAAGAAACTGACTCAAAGGCGGAGATCTCATGCAATCCGTGCTCTTCCTGTCGCTCATGCTGCCAATCCAACAGGCCGCAGCCGTCACGCTGGACAACGTAGCGCCGGTTGTCGTGTCCACGCGACCGGTGGCCGGTTCGGCCGCGGTCAGTCCCAAGACCACGCAAATCGAGGTCACCTTCAGCAAGACCATGGGCAACAACTCCTGGTCCTGGGTCCGGGTTTCCAAGGACTCGTTTCCGGAACTGACCGGCAAACCACGGTATCTCAAGGATGTGCGAACCTGTGTCCTGCCGGTCACACTCAAGGCCAATCACACCTATGCGGTCTGGTTGAACACGCAGAAGTTCAACGGCTTTCGCGACCACAAGGGCCGCAAAGCGATTCCTTACCTGCTGGTCTTTCGCACCGCCGCCAGATAATCGGCAGACGCTCCAAACCGCTCCTTGCCGAAGACGTTGCCGGCGCGTCGAAAGCGATCCGCTCCTAACGGGAAACGACGACGCGTGGTGGGTCGACAAAATCTCGCGAGAGTCTTGTGGCCTCGCTGGCGACCATCTCACCCCGCTGGAGCCAAACCCGGTAGATGATCTCGAGCGGCTTACCACCCTCGACCAGCTTCTGTTTACCGAACCAGCCACCAAACCGGCCGTAGGCCCGCTCGGACGCAAAACTCGATCCGGGGTTGCGAGGACTGTCGAGGTAAACGGCCGAATAACGCTGTGTCCCGAGGACGAACGACATCACCTTCCATGACTGATCGACGACGCCCTTGTTCGCAGGATCATCAGCGGCTTTTCCCTTGACCGGATTCCTTGTGCCTCCGGGAACGCCCTTTCCGTCGATCCTGAGAAAATACACCAGCTTTTCCTGCTGACGTTCCGCAACTTCATTGTCTGCCCGGAACTGAAACCCGGCATGCTGGGAATCACCGTCCAACGTGACCGTCCCACGCACGCTCCACAATCGGGATGACCACTCGATCAAAGTCCCACCCGGGGAGACCGCAAAAACGGCCAACTCACGGTGCTCGCGACAAAACGCCTTGCCCTGCCGATCATTCCAGTCGATCAACGTTCGATGGCGAGCCATCACGGGCCCCTTCACCTGATCGAGGGTCTGGCGATGCAACTCGTGCTCGCCCTCGTGGCAATACCAGGTGTTGCACTGGCCACCAGGAAACTGGCAGCGTGTGAAGCCGTAATACAGTCCCTGGTGATGGGTGTAGAGGCCACCGGTGCCCTTGGTGACGATCCGCGAACCGGTCGGATCGAAGACATGGTGAAACGGCTTGTTGTTGAGATCCCGTTTGGCCGGATCGTTTTCGTAGGCCTGATACATGTATCTGACGACAGGTCGCTTTCCCTGCAGCAGATCGATGTGGCGGCCGGGTGAGTCTTTCCAGCGGTATCCCTCAGCCACCGCCAACGTCCCGGCAGGTCGAGGACCAACGGTCGCGGTGTAACGAACGGTGGCCCCGGCCTTCTGCGACGCGAGGATCCAGTGCAATTCGGCCCCGGCATTCACGTTGGTTCCTCGCTTCCGGCCTTCCTGACCCACCGACCTGGCCAACAGTCCGGAAACGGTGAGTTGGGCTGGAACAACCTGGCCCCGCGAGTCCTTGAGAACGACCCTTGAGTTGACCACAGCCGATGAAGGAATCGGCAATGCGGCGACTACCGGGGTATTGACCCGATCGTACTGCCCCGACAAAACATCGAGTCGAATGGTCAACGGTTGCGCAACGGCCTCGCTGGCAACCGGCAGTACCAACACCACTCCGACCCATATCCGAACGACGATCCGTGAGAACAAGATTGGTCGCATTTACTCTTCTCCGTCCTAACCACACTGACAATATCCGCCAACCGGGCTCGACGCCCCAGGAAGCCAACGACCAGAGGCTCACACTAACTCGCTGCCGAACGTCTCGCAACGACATCCCCAAGGTTGCTCATCACACCCCTGTTGCGACAGGATGAGGCAGTTCTGTTTCACCTCACACGGAGTATTTCCTCCCATGACTCACCCCGTCCCTAAGAATTTCGGCTCTCTCGTCCTGCTGATGACCCTCTTGCTCGCCAGGCAACCGGTTGCCGCAGAACCTCCCGTACCGGTACCAGGGTTTCTGAAGATTCCGGCGTCGGTAACGCTGGGTGCGGCCTCGGGTGTTGATGTCGACAGCAAAGGAAGAGTTTACCTCTTCCACCGAGGCAAACAGCCGATCCTGTGCTTCGATGACCAGGGACGTTTTCTGAGATCGTGGGGCGACGACCTGATCGGGAAAGCTCACGGCCTGAGAATCGATCGCCAGGACAATGTCTGGGTGACGGATATCGGACACCACCTGGTCCTGAAATACAGTCCCGCCGGAAAGCTGTTGTTGGCACTCGGCCAGACCGACAAGCCCGGAACCGGGTCGGGACAATTCAACCAGCCCACCGACGTGGCCTTCGCTGCCAACGGCGATCTCTATGTCTCGGACGGTTACGGCAACAACCGGATCATGAAGTTCAACGCGCGGGGCAAGTTTCTGGCCCGGTGGGGCAAGGCGGGAACTGGTCGCGGTGAATTCAACCTGCCGCATACGATCGTCGTCGACCGCAAGGGACGGGTGATCGTTGGGGACCGCGAAAATAACCGGGTGCAGGTCTTTGATGCCAACGGCCAATGGCTGGCGACCTGGCCGGGTGTCGCCCCGTTTGGACTGGCCCTGGATACGCAGGGCTCACTGTTCGTTGCTGATGGTCGGGCCAACCAGGTCGTACGGTTGGACCCGTCAACCGGCAAGATCCTGGCACGATGGGGCGGCCCGGGCACGAAACCCGGACAATTTCAATTACCCCACATGTTGGCCGTCGACCGACAACGCAGCCTCTACGTCGTCGAGATCGTGGGAGAGCGACTGCAAAAGCTAACCCGCTCCCGCTAGACACACCCTCGACCAGCCACGAAACCACACCTGGTCATCACCGGCGAAGGATCCTACTGACGACGGCGCCTGCTCGACGACGTCTTGGTCCTGGCCTTGGTCCTGGTTTTGGCCTTGGTCTTGGTCTTCGACTTCAACTTCGACACGGCAAGACTGTAGACCTCGTAGCTACGGCCCTTGCGGAGGGTGATCCGAATCGTCTGTCCCTGACTGTTGATCAAGGTGACGATTCGGTCTCTGCGAATAGCCCGAGCCACTCCTTGCCGCTGCGCTCCCTGTAAAGCCTGCTTCCAATAGTTCTTGTCCATCTTGCCAGCCCGCAAGTTCTTCAATACGGGAGCCCTGGCAGAAGAAGAGACCATTCCGGACGCGGTTTTCACGTCTCCGGCCACCAGCTTGGCCACAAACTGATCGGCCACGTAATCGGGCGTACCAGGTTTAGCCTCGGGCAACTTCTTCTTGCCACGTCCGGATGCTCCGGGGAATCCACCCCGACCACCACCCGCTCCACCCGCTCCACCCGCTCCACCCGCTCCACCGGGAAATCCAGGCGCTCCCGCTCCGCCACCTTGACCAGGAAATCCGCCCCGGCCGCCTTGACCACCAGGGGCTCCGCCCGCTCCACCAGCTCCACCAGGAAAACCAGGTGCTCCCGCTCCGCCACCTTGACCAGGAAATCCGCCCCGGCCGCCTTGACCACCAGGGGCTCCGCCCGCTCCACCAGCTCCACCAGGGAATCCAGGCGCTCCCGCTCCGCCACCTTGACCACCAGGCGCGCCAGGTGCTCCACCGGGGAATCCAGGCGCTCCGCCCGCTCCACCAGCTCCGCCACCTTGACCAGGAAATCCGCCTCGGCCGCCTTGACCACCAGGGGCTCCACCAGCTCCGCCAGCTCCGCCAGGGAATCCAGGCGCTCCCGCTCCGCCACCTTGACCAGGAAATCCGCCCCGGCCACCCTGACCACCAGGGGCGCCCGGTGCTCCACCGGGGAATCCGCCCTGGCCGGCACCCGGCTGGCCGCCCTGTCCGGGAATTCCGCCTGGGCCGCCTTGTCCTGCACCGCCATCGAGTCCGGGGTCTCCGGGACCCTGGTCGCCACCAGGCGCGCCTCCGCCACCAGCTCCTGAAGTCGTTCCGCTGGGATCACCTGGCAGGGCCGGAACACCGCCGCCAGAGAATCCACCCTGACCGGCACCCGGCTGTCCGCCTCCAGGACCACCCTGACCGGGGAATCCCCCCTGGCCGGCGCCCGGTTGTCCGCCACCGCCTCCGGGACCACCCTGGCCGGGGAATCCCCCCTGGCCGGC
>PBSL01000033.1 GCA_002726205.1 Planctomycetaceae bacterium
CAATCGGCTCGCTGCGTGCAGCCGTCGCGTGTGAACCCGACCATGCCCGGGCCCACACCGCCCTGGGTAAACTGCTGCTCGAGGACAAGGCCTTCACGGCCGCCACCCGTCACCTGCAAACCGCCGTCAAGTTCGCACCCGGCGATCCCCAACCGCGAAAATTGCTCGAGCAAGCCAGGCGGGCCCGCGACCAGCGTTGATCGGGCCCGAACCCTCAGCGATGGAATTGACCGGGCCTACCGATTCAGCTGTTCTCCCAAACCCTTGAACGCCGATGCGCTGTAGGGGTTCGCATCGGTTGCTTCCGATGTTGCAATTCCTTCCGATTCGTGGGATTCTGGGCATTGGGCGCCGCCTGATATTCCGGGCGAGCCGCACTGGGAGTTGGCCATGTTTACGCTGCCGGGTCGATCGGTCAGACACTGCGATGGTGTCTCGCGGCGCGGGTTCCTGACCGCCGGAGCGATGGGACTCGGCGGACTGACACTGGCCGACCTGCTACGTGCCGAGGATGCCGCCGGCGTCGGTTCCTCGCACAAGGCAATCATCAATATCCATCTCGACGGCGGACCGCCGCAGTTGGACACGATCGACATGAAGCCCGATTCGCCGTCGGGAATCCGCGGCGAGTTCCTCCCGATCCAGACCAGCCTGCCCGGCTTCCAGATCTGCGAGTTGTTTCCGAAACTGGCGGTGATGGCCGACCGGTTTTCCTTTATCCGATCACTGGTCGGTTCGGCCGGGGCTCATGACGCGTTTCAGTGTCAAAGTGGTTATCGCAAGAACAATCTGCAGTCGATCGGCGGTCGACCGGCAATGGGCTGCGTGATCAACAAGTTGTTGGGAAAGACCAGCGATGTCGCCCCCGCCTACGTTGACCTGATGCAAGGTCGTCCCCTGGTCCGCAACAGCGGCCGTCCGGGATTCCTGGGTCCCTCTTTCGGCCCCTTCCGCCCTGATCTCTCGCAGATTTTTCAGCGGAAGCTGGAAAAGGGAATGATGGGTGAACTGGCAAGACTGGGTGGCAACCACACGACCAGCCTGACTCTCAACACCAGCCTGTCACTGGACCGACTCCGCTCGCGACAGGGCCTGCTGGCAGGGCTCGACCGCATCCGCCGCCAGTCGGACGCATCGGGAATGATGGACGCGATGGACCGGTTCACCCAGCAGGCGGTCGGGATCCTGACTTCCGGCCGGTTCGCCAACGCGATGGACTTCTCGCAAGAGTCCCCCGAGACAATTGCCCGCTACCAGGCTCCACCCGACGGGATCGAGAGATTCGTGACCAGCGAGAGTCCCGAGGGATCGATGAAACTGCTGCTGGCCCGGCGACTGATCGAGGCGGGGGTCCGCATCGTCAGTCTCACGATCAGCGACTTTGATACGCATTCAAAGAACTTCCCGCGGATGCGGCAGATGGCACCAATCATCGACCAGGCCCTGACGGCTCTGGTGAGCGACCTGGAAGAACGCGGCATGCTCGACGACGTGACGATCGTTGCCTGGGGCGAGTTCGGACGGACACCGCAGATCAACAAGAACGGTGGCCGCGACCACTGGCCCCGCGTCAGCCCGGCAATCATCGTTGGCGGCGGTTGCCAGCCCGGACAGGTCATCGGTGCCACCGACCGGACGGCCGGTGCTGCGATCGAACGACCGATCGAGTTCAAGGACGTCTTCGCCACGCTCTATCGCAATCTCAACATCGAAGCCACGAAGATCACGATCGCCGACCCACGAGGTCGTCCTCAATACCTGCTCGACAGCGGCGTTCCAGTCCGCGAGTTGATCTAGGCGTTGCGACGGGAGTGAAACTTCGACCGCTGGCCGATGCCTGCGAGGTCCAGGAATAGCTTCCAGCAGCGGTCCAGCGAGCCGGGTGCGCCACGCCGGCCCTCCGGCCTCAAGGTCAACGTCGCCTATCACCGACGAATCAAGTAGAGTGCATATGTTGTGAGTCGTTGACGAACCGTTTGCCCGCGGGGCCGTTCATGCTGAGCATCCGAGAGCAGGGACCCAAACGTGACCGTGGCGTCAGTCGCCGCGAGTTGCTGTCGGTCGGCACGCTCGGACTCGGCGGCTTGACCCTGCCGATGCTGATGGCCGGTCGTGCCCGGGCGGGTTCGGAGTCCAACGCGCTGTCGGGCAAGTCGGTCATCTTCCTGTTCCAGCAGGGAGGACCCAGCCAGTTCGAGACCTTCGACCCGAAACCGGACGCTCCCGAGGGAATTCGCACCGTCAACGGAACCATCCAGACCAGCCTGCCGGGGGTCCACTTCGGCGGCACGCTGTCGCGATTGGCCCGTCACGCCGACAAGCTGACCGTGGTCCGCAGTTACCAGACCAACAACGGCGGCCACAATATCCGTCCGTTCGTCGGACCCGATTCACTGGAAACCAACATCGGTGTTCACTACGCCCGCGTGGCCGGAACCACGCGAATCGATTCCGGACTGCCGACAAACATGGTGCTGTTTCCCCAGGCGGTCAGCAACAAGGTGACCAAGGGGCGGGCACGGGGTAATCTCTCGGCCACCGGCGAATACGGCGATACCTACGCCCCATTCGTACCCGGCGCCGGTGGCAAGCTGCAGGAAAACATGACGGTCCGGCTTGATCGCAATCGCCTGTTCTCCGATCGGCGACAACTGCTCTCGCAACTGGACCGGATCAACAACCGCCTCGACGCCTCTGGACAATTCGACACGATCGACTCGTTGACGTCACAGGCCTTCCAGCTGTTGCTGGGAGGCGGTGTTGCCAACGCACTGGATCTCACCAGGGAGGACCCGAAGGTCCTGGCCCACTACGACACCAGCCCTCTGGTGCGTTCGCACAACTGGGACAAGGTCAATCGCGGCAAGCGAGGTTTCTATACCGGTCACGCCAGCACCCTGGGACGCCTGTTGCTCTTGTCCCGACGGCTGTGCGAGGCCGGCTGCGGGTTTGTCACGGTGCACGCCAGCTACGACGGTGTCTGGGACATGCACGCCGACAAGAACAATCTCAACATGGTCGAGGGCATGGAGGCCGTGGGAACGACCTTCGATCACGCGGTCGCTGCCTTCATCGAGGACATCGAATCGCGAGGACTGCAGAACGACATCCTGTTGATCTGCAGCGGCGAAATGGGCCGTACTCCCCGGATCAACAAGCGGGGCGGCCGCGATCACTGGAGCCGACTGGCCCCACTGCTGGTCTACGGCGGGGGCACCAGGGGTGGCCGGGTGATCGGCCAGTCGACCCGCAACGGTGGCCAGCCAGTTTCCGACAACCTGACACCACGGCACCTGATTGCCTCGATCCTGCACACCGTCTTCGATGCGGGAAAACTGCGGCTGCTGCCGGGTGTTCCACCGCAGATCAGCCGGTTGGCCGACCACGCCACGATTCCCGGCCTCGACTAAACCCAGGTCATCGCCCCTCGGCAATGATCACCGCCGCCGGTTCGGTGCCCGCGTTGCGCAGCCTTCGCGACTGGCCCCGGCGAATGCAGACGGTGTCACAGAAACTGGTCATGTCGAATCGCTGCTCACCGACCTCGCACACCGCCGCCCCGACCGCCAGAAACAACGACTGGTCCCGATCCTCGGCGGCCAGGTCCAACACCGCACCGGGTGCCATCCGGACAATCCTGGCTGCGACATCGCGGGTGGTGTCGAGAGGATCGGTCAGGCTGAGCACGTCGGCCAGGTCACCCAGCGGTACAACCGCCGAGCGAGTGAACACCACCAGGCTCTCCGGCACCGAGGCGTCGGTCTCGGTTCGATCTTCAACACCCCAGGCATCTTCAACGAAATCTCGCTCGGGAGTTCCCGTGGGAAAGACGGTGTGCATGATCGCCGGATCAGCGGTGTCGTTGCGAAGACCGTGAGCGACTCCCGCGGGAACGTGAATCGCATCGTGGGGATCCAACCGGTAGCGTCGCCCCTCGACATACACGTCGGCCTGGCCAACCACGCAGATGATCAGCTCGCCGGTCGGATGCCTGTGATAGGGCAACCCGCCCCCCGGCATCACGGTGGCCGATCCACTGTTGAGACTGGGAGAATCCTGGTCCGTCGAGAGGTAAGTCCTGACCTCGAAGCCAGGAGCCAACTCGCGACCTTCAACACCCCCGGACGTCATGAAAGCCGCGTGATCCGATCCGTTATCGTTTGCCATCGTTCCTCACTGTTCTTTCTCCCCCCCCCAGCATATCGACAAACCGGGTAAAACTTCGACTTCACCGGCAGCAGAGCCGGTCGAGAAATGACTAGAATCGCCAATCGCGACTGTCTCACTTCCGGACACACTCCCCGTGACCAGCCCCAGCAACCTCGGCAGCCGAGACGATCAGCAGGCGATGTCGTCGTTTCGCTACACACAGGAACTGCGACGCACTATTCGTCTTTTCGGCTCCTTTGCCGTCTCCTTTTCCTTTATCTCCATTACCACGGGCATTTTCGCCAATTACAAGTCCCTGCTGGAGAACTCCGGCCCTGTCGGACTGTGGACCTGGCCACTGGTGACCGTCGGCCAGTTGCTGGTGGCGCTGGTCTTTGCCGAACTGGCCTCCCGGATGCCATTGACGGGCTATTCCTACCAGTGGGTCACCCGCCTGGCCGGTCCCGCCTGGGGCTGGCTGACCGGATGGATTGCCGTCTGTTTCCTGGTCATCGTCGTCCCGTCGGTTGATCATGTGATCGCCGATGTCATCGGCCACGTTTTCGAGATTCCCGCCGGGTCGGCCTGGCTGACGGCGATTGTCTGCACGGTGATCGGCTTGCAGGCGGTGATCCACGTCTTCGGAGTCCGACTGGCCAGTGTGATCAACTCGGTCGCCGTCTTCACCGAGATGGCCGGAATGGTGGGGCTGGTGGCCCTGTTTGGATTCCTGGCACTTCGTAACGGGCCGTCGCTGGAGATCCTCGGCCAGCCCAGCCCGCTGACGGGTGCCGGGCAGGGGTGGACACCATGGCTGATGGGCTGCCTGATGGGAGCCTACACGCTGGTCGGCTTCGAATCCGCGGCGAACCTCTCCGAAGAGACCATCGACGCCGCCTCGACGGTACCGCGAGCGGTTGTCTGGTCGGTCGTCGTCAGTGGCGGCGTCGGCACCGTGTTCCTGGTCGTGGTCACGCTGGGAATCACCAACTTGCCGGCCCTGGCCGCCTCGGATTATCCCCTGCCGGAGATCATCAGGATCAACCTGGGATCGACCATGTCGAACCTGTTCCTCGGGCTGGTCGTCGTCTCGGTGTTTGCCTGTGGTCTGATCATCATGGCCTCGGGATCACGACTGGTGTACGCCATGGCCCGCGACAATGTCTTTCCGGCCAGCCAGTTGTTTCGCCGTGTCTCTCCGGGATCGGCCGTCCCGGTTCCGGCCATCCTGCTGATCCTGGTCCTGGGGGTCCTGGCCGAGATCTTCTCGGAGTCGATCCAGCAACTGCTTTTGGCCGCCGCGGTCCTGCCGGCGACCATCTACCTGCTGACCGTGTTGTCCTACCTCGCGCGTCGCTCGAAAATGCCGCATCGCTTCGGCACGTTCTCGCTGGGACGCTGGGGCCCGTCGATCGCCGCGGCCGCCGCCGCCTGGCTGATCGTCACGATTGCCATCCTGACGATCCCCGAGGACTTCCGTCGCACGTCACTGGTCTCGCTGGGAGTGTGTGCCTCGGGACTGATTCCGTGGTTCGCCTGGATCCGCCGACGGGTCGCGACCGGTACGGCAGGAATTGATAGGATCGCTCCGAGGTTTCCCGGGCCCGACGAATACACGGAGTTCCAGGACGTGGGGACCGACAATGAGGAACAGGCATGACCCCGCGGATTCTGATCGCCTGGGCATTGATCGGCCTTGCCAGGGTCACCCCGGCAGACGAACTGCCCCGGCCCCCGATCGGCACCAGCGTGGCCGAGACACGTTCGGCCACTTCCGGGCCAACCGTGCTGGTCGTCGCCGGCGGCGCAAGGCGGCAACGGTTTCCCCTGCATGCTCTCGGCCAACTGGAGGCCTGGCCCCTGGCACGGGGACGCCTGGTCACCCTGGCCATCGATGGCTCGTCGTTGCCCGAGCAGCTGGAGAATTTTGCCGACTCGCTCGATCCCGACTGGGTGATCCGGTTGCGAGAAGACATCTATTACCCGCGGACCGGCTGGGACCTGTTCGGCGGCTGCCTGATCCACGAGGATTCCCGCCGACTGAACAACGCCTCGGATCGAGCACTCAAGACAGTCAACGCCAGCGTGGCGAAATCTGCCAACCGGTTCCGCCGGCTGTCACCGAAAAAAGACGGCCGCTTTCCCGTGCTGGCGATGGCCGACCGGATCGACGCCCGCGGGATGCTGCTGGTCAACGCCGCCCGCCAAAACACGACCCCCACCCGGCCCTTCCGGGCTTCGACACGGATTCGTCAACACCGGCTGATGCTGCACGCCTTGCTCGGTCACCTGGAGATGATCGACGGGGACATCAACGCCGATCACCTGGTCGCTCGACACGAACGCGGCCAACGCCTGGCCGTTGGCATTTATGACGGGCCCGGCAGTGGTGATCCGATGCCGTTCGTCTCGGATCTGCAGCAGGGGCTGCGCCGCATCGAGGGTCACCCGCTGCAGCCCGTCGAGATCCGCAACGGGGCTCTCGACCGGTTCGACGTGGTGATCTTTCCCGGCGGCATGGCGTCGCATCAGTTCGATGCCCTCGAGAAGACGGGGCGACGGGCGGTGCAGGACTTCGTTCGCCGGGGAGGCGGTTACGTGGGAATCTGCGCCGGGGCCTACATGGCGGCCACACGGCCCTACACCTGGGGACTGGGTCTGATCGACGCCCGTATCGTCGATCACGATCACTGGGCCCGGGGAATCGGCACCGTGACCATCGAGCTCAGTGATCCCGGGCGAACGCTGTTCGGCAACCACCGCGGGCCACTCGACTACCACTACGGCAACGGACCCATTTTTGCCCCGGCCAGGAAAAAAGAGCTGTCCGACTACCGGGTCCTGGCCTGGTATCGCACCGCCGTCCCCGGCCAGGGCGGGGCCGACCCGGCCGTGATGGTCAACACGCCGGCGATCCTCTCCGGCCGTTACGGCAAGGGACGCGTGCTGGTCAGCAGCGGGCACTCCGAGTGGAGTGCCGGGATCGAGGCGTTCATGCTGCGGTATGTCGAATGGACCGGTGCGCGACGGGCGAGTCCCTGATTCCCGTCAGGCCAGGATCTCGTGGATCGGCCGGCCGTAATCGATGTCCAGCCGCTTGCGACCGGGAATGTCCAGGCGATGCGGGTCGAGTCCCAGCAGGTGCAACACGGTCGCGTGGAGATCGGTCACGTAGTGAGGATTTTCGACGGCATGAAAACCCAGTTCGTCGGTTCGGCCGTGGATCACGCCCCGCTTGATACCCGCACCGGCCAGCCAGACCGTGAAACCGTGGGGGTGATGGTCACGGCCGGTGAACTTCTCGGTCGAATTTCTCACCTCCAGCCCCGGCGTCCGACCAAACTCGGTACAACAAACCACCAGCGTATCATCCCACAGGCCGCGTTGTTTCAGGTCCTTGAGCAGCCCGGCAATCGGCTTGTCGACACGAGCACACGATCGGGCGTGGAGTGTCTTGAGCTTGGTATGCGAGTCCCATTCTCCGTAATCACTCAGGTAAACCAGCGAATAGCGAACGCCGCGCTCGGCCAACCGCCGCGCCGCCAGTAACCGCCGTCCATAAACGGCCGTCGTCTTGTTGTCGATCCCGTACAGCTTCTGTGTCGAGGGTGTCTCTCCGGAGAGCTTGACCGCCTCGGGCACCGATCGCTGCATCCGGTAAGCCAGTTCGTAGGACCTGATCCGCGCCCGCACGTCGGCGTCCTCGGGATACTCGACCGCCGTGATCCGGTTCAACCGGTTGATGAAGTCGAACTGGTTTCGCTGCTCGGCCGCCAGCACGCCCCGGGACCGCGTGCCGAAGGGCAACGGGTTTCCCGGGTCCAGGGACAGCTCGACACCCGAGTGTGCCGGGCCAAGATAGTTCGCGTCAAAGTTCCATCGCACCCGCGTGTCCTTGTACTTGCCCAGGAAAACAAACGACGGCAGGTTCTCGTTGGCCGTTCCCAGCCCGTAGTGAATCCACGATCCCAGGACCGGTTCGGGCGGATCGAGCTTGTGACGACCGTGGTGCATCTGGAACTCGGCATTGTGATCGTTGTCGGTCGTGTACATCGACCTGACAAACGCCATGTCGTCGACGCAGCTGGCCAGCTCAGGCCACCAGTCGGTGATGCCGATCCCCAGTTCGCCGTAACGGCGGAACCCGACCTGCATCGGGAAGATCTTCGCATGGGGTCTCGTCCCGCCGACAACGGCCCGGGACCGCAGGTCGAACAACGGGTCCTTCAACGGGTTGGGATACTCGGTCTCGTCGTAGGTCTTGTCGGCGTACCTGTTCAGCGCCGGTTTCGGATCCCAGGTCTCCATCTGGCTGTAGCCACCGGAAAGAAAGATCCAGATCACGTTCTTGGCCCGGGGCACGAGGTGCGGCCGACCGTCGGGCCGGCGATGGGCCTGCAAGTGCGGATCGTCGCGGCCGTGACCGTCGCGCTGGAGCATCGCCCCCAGTGCCAGCCCGGTGAAACCCAACCCCATGTCAGCCAGGAACGCCCGCCGCGGTCGATGACTCGACGGGGAACCCGTGTCGTTTCCGCTCATGACATCCCTCACCGGATGGTCAGAAAATCGGTATGACTGAACAACGCCTGCACCAGGCTCTCGCGGGCCCTCAACCGGTAATCGGCCGACGGCGGAACCGCCGCCGGCTTGGGGTCAGCCACCGGTTTGACCGCACCGGACGCCTTGAAGATTGTCAGCTGCTGCGCGAGAAACTCGATGCAGGCCGCGGCCTCGGCCTGCGACGGCTCCCGCGCCAGGACCTGCCGAAACGCGGCCGCCACGAACCCCGGCTCCTCGATCGCCGTCTCCGAGAGACGCCTCGCCAGCCGCCGCCCCTGCTGCAACGCCAGTTCGCTGTTGACCATCGCCAGGGCCTGCTGTGGCCGGACGCTCCTGGTCCGGCGATAACAGTCGCACGGATCGGCCGCGTCGAACAGGTCCAGGAACCCCATCCGGCCCTCGCCATGGTGATCGAAATAAACACTGCGCCGCGGGGAGACCAGGCCCTGCGCCTGGGAAATCTCGCGGCCCCCGATCCGACCGTCGAGGCTGCCGGCCACCCAGAGAATGCTGTCGCGAACCACCTCCGCCTGCATCCGCGACGGGGGAAATCGCCACAGCGCGATGTTGTCCGGATCGCGCGAAAAATTGGGGTGGTCGGTTCCACCGGTTCGCGAGGTGGCACGGTAAGTTTGACTGGTGACAATCAACCTGTGGAGCGGCTTCATCCGCCAGTCACGCTCCATCAACTCGACGGCCAGCCAGTCGAGCAGTTGCGGATGAGTCGGTCGGTCACCGCTGTTGCCGAAGTTCTCGGTCGAAGCCACGATCGCCCGCCCGAAGTGACGGCCCCAGATATGGTTGACGGCCACGCGGGCTGTCAGCGGGTTCTTCCGATCGGTGATCCAGCTCGCCAACGCCGCCCGCCGTCCGGTGCTGGTCCTGGCGTACTGGTGCGAGAGTGGCGTGTAGTCGGTCGAGGATTTCTCGAGTGCCTTGACGGCCGTGGCAACCGCCTTCCCGGCTGCGACCTGCTTCTTTTCGGCCGCCAGGAGCAAGTCCCGTGACTTCTTGTCACCCGGCTTCAGGCTGCCGCGGGCCTGGTCGACGCTTCGTCGGGCCCGTGCCACCACGACCCGTGCCAGGGCCACCGCCGCTTCCCGCTCGGCCCGTGACGCGGTGGCCGCCGAGCGGTTCGCGTCGCCGGACCGCCCCAGGTACTTCACGTCGTCGGCACAGATCCTCGCCTCCAGTGCCGCAACCGTCAGCACAGACGCCTGCACGTTGGCCTCGTCGACGGCCAAGGTCAGGCGAGCCAACTCGAGTTTCTGCCGGGCCAGGTCACTGCCGGCCTCCGCGATATAAGCAGCCTGCGCACCGGCAACCAACTTCCTTGCCGTCCCCAGCACGCCCCGCTTCTGCTCCAGATCCTGACGGACCTTTCGCCGTTCCTCTTCCCGGACAAATTCCTGGGATCCGGGATACCAGGCCTGTGCCGGCAACTGCACCGCCTCGACCTTCCAGTCGGCCGCGCCAAGAAACTTCGGGCCTCCCGGTTTGATCGACGGTCGACCCGGAATCACGTTCCGCGAATCCCCCTTGCTGTAGACGAAGGTCTCGACATCCAGCTTCTCATCACAGATGCGTACCATCCCGGTCGTCAGCGGTTTGTACGGCTTGCCGTAACTGTACTTGGGATAAACCCCGGGATCGGGTTCCCCGGCGACCCGGTCCTGCCGCACCTCGATCGGCTCGAAGGTCGCCCGCATCCGGAAGTAATCGACCTGGGTCAACGGGTCGTACTTGTGATCGTGGCAATGGCAACAGTTGAAGGTCAGTCCCAGGAAGGCCTTGCCGGTGTGCTCGATGTTGTCCTTCAACCAGGTGTTGTAATTCCAGCGGTAGAAGTTCCGGATGATGAAACCTGTCGCCACCAGGTTCTGCTGGTCTGCCGGTGCGACCTCGTCGGCCGCAAGCATCTCGACGATCATTCGATCGTAGCCCTTGTCGCCGTTGAGCGAGCGGATGATCCAGTCGCGCCAACGCCAGATCTGGCCATAGCTGTTCAGCGAATCGGGAACGCGTCGGCGTCCGTACCAGTCGCTGTACCGCCAGACATCCATCCAGTGCCGGCCCCAGCGTTCGCCGTAGCGGGGACTGGCCAGCAGACGATCGACCACTCGTTCGTAGGCCCCCGGCGACTGATCGGCCAGGAAGGCAGCCCGTTGTTCACGCGTCGGCGGCACACCGACCAGGTCGAGGTAAACGCGTCGCAACAACACGTCGGGCCGGGACACCGGCAGGGCAATCACGCCCCGGTCCCGCCGGCCGACGGCAATAAAGGCGTCGATCGGGTTCTGCGCCGCGACCGATTCCGGAACCGGCGGCCGCAGCGGCAACTGGAAGGCCCAGTGGCGTCGCGGGTCGGCCTGGGGCTTTTCGGAGTCCGGTGACGCGGCACCCTGCCGGATCCAGTCCGAGAGAATTTCGACCTGGGCGGCCTCGAGCACCCGTCCCTGGCCTTCGGGAGGCATCCGCAGCGTGACATCCCTGGCAGTCACACGCGAGAGCAACCGGCTGGCCTGCGTCTTGCCCGGCACCACCCCCGGGCCACTCTCACCGCCCTTGCGGACCGCCACACCCGTATCCAGCCTCAATCCCCCCTCCTGCTTCAGTGCCCCGTGGCAACCGTAGCAGTGTGTGACGAGAATCGGCTTGACCTGCCGCAGGTAATCGACCGGCTCGGCCGCGTCGACGGCGGGCCTGGTCCACGAAGCGAAGACCAGCAGGACAAACAGGAACCAGTTTCGTTGTAACATCGCGGTGTGATTGGGAAGGCGGTCGGAACAGGTTATCTTCTCACATCAACAGGGGGCCTGCCAACATCGTCGGTGATCCCCTGGAGGCATGAATCCGGAACCAGCGGTGAGGACACCAGCGATGCACAACGCCGGGCAATTCCCGATCATCCGTTTCCTGGCCCTGTTGGTGTCGCTGAGCGGTGGGGCCGATGCCCAGCCCGTCGCATCCACGGTCATCGACGCGAAGGACGAAACACGAGTCAGCCGTCGCGGCGAGTGGTCCGAAACAGCGTTCCGCTTCGCCGCGGCAGGCCACCTGCACACCACCCAAGACCGCGCGGCCCTGAAGTTCTCCTTCAAGGGAACCGGGATCGCCGTCCGGCTGGGAGCACACGCCGTACCAGCCTACGGAACACCAAACCTGGGTCGGCTGGCTGTCTTCATCGACGGACACTTCGCCCGCATGATCCGTCCGTTGAGCACGGCCCGCGAGGCCGTCATGGCAGAAAAACTGGAACCGGGTCAGCACCAGGTTCGCTGTGTCCACCGTGCCAGCGACGAGCAGTCGGGGTGTCGAATCGAGAGTTTTCGGACATGGTCACAACCGCGAGGACACCTGCACTTCCGGCTCAACGGAGCCGAAGAGGCCTTCCTCGTCGATGCCCGCGCGATCCTCACCCGAGCAGACAAGGTCGTCCGGGATCTGCTGGTCCGCAACTGGCTGACCGGCCAGTGTTGCCTTAGCGGGCTGCCGCCCGGTGACGGCTACCGGTTGGAACTGCGAGCCAGCGGTTGGCAGAGCGTCGGTCGGGAGAAAATCACGGTCACCGCCGACAAGCCATCCTGGCAACCACCGATCTACCTGCAACGCAGTCCCGAGACGGTCATGTCGAGATTCCGGTTTCCCGGCCTGAACCGGCAGGCGATCCGTCGGCCCGGGGAGACCTTCCGGGCCCGCTTCCTGGGATTTGATGCCACGATCGACCACGTCGAACTCAGTCGCACCGTCGGACCGGCCCGGATTTCACGGCGGGTGGCTTTCAAGGAAGACGTTGCCGCAAAGTACTACTACGACCGGGAGGTGACCGTGACGCTGCCGGAGGACATGCCGCCGGGGTTGTACGATCTGAGCGTCCAGGTGACCGGTGGACGACGCAGCGGGATCTGCCGCTCACCACGCAGCGTTCACGTCGTCAGTGCGTTTCCCCGGCAACCGGTCCTGGGCACCTGGGGACACCTGGACACGTCGGGACAGTACCAGGCCGAGTACCTGGAACGGTTGGCCGGGATGATCACCCTGGTGGGTGCTGACCTGGTGCTGGTCAGCAATGCGGTCAATCCCGCCTACGTCAGCGGGGCCCTGGCCCGGTTGCCGATTCCGCATGTCATCAACTTCGGCAATCACCAGTTTCCCGGCCACGAGGCCTGGTACGGCGATCCCGTCGGGTTGATCGATTTCGGACCCAACATCTGCGTCCTGAATTTCGGACATCCCTGGCACGTCGGCACTGCGAGGGCGGACCGGTTGTTGAAATCGAGACCATTGGCGATGACCAAGATCATCAATGCCTTCGAAGCCAACGCGCCGCTTGAATTCCTCGATCGTCACCGGGTCTGCATGATTCACGACGCACACGGCATCGGCACCAAGGTCGCCAACCTGGGCAAGACCCCCACCCGTCGCATCGGCAAGACGAACTCGACCAGCTTTCGCCTCGTCAGGATCGCCGAGAACGCGGTCGTCTCCTGCACCTACAACGGGCACGAAACCGCCCCGATCCCCTTCCTGCGAAACGAAACGCCCCCGGTCCAGGTCGACTACCGGCATCCCAACGACGGCCGTCACGCCGGGAACACGGCGACGATCACCAACCGGCTCAAGGACGTCTTCCCGAACGGACGGATCTCGCTGGTCCTGCCGGCAGGTGACTACCGTGTCGCCGGCGGACGACTGGAATCCCAGGTGACCAGCGACAACGGAAAACTGGTCGTGCTCACACTGCGGGCCGAGATCCCGGCCAACGGCCGAATCGACGTCTCGGCACAACCGAAGTGACTCCGCGTCGCCGACCGATCAGATCAGCTCGTTGATCGGCTCGGGATCGTCGAGCACCCGGGTTGGTCTTCCCTGGTGATCCAGCAGGTGCAGCGCCGGGTCCAGGCCCAGCGCCTTGTAGACCGTGGCGTGGATGTGCATCGGACGCACCGACCGGGTCAACGGACGTTCACCCTTGGAGTTGGTCGAACCGATCACCTGTCCACCACGAATGCCGCCGCCGCCAAGCAGGCAAAACATCGAGTTGCCCCAGTGATCGCGACCGGGTGTTCCCTTGCTCAGCGGGGGGCCACCGTTGCCACCGTTGTTCATCCGCGGTGTTCGACTGAACTCGCCACAGAGAATCACCAGCGTCGAATCCAGCATGCCGCGGTCCGAGAGATCCTTGAACAGGCTCGAAACGGCCATGTCGACTCGCGGCAACACGTTCTCGTAACCGCCCTTCAGGTTCCAGTGATGGTCCCAACCACCGAAATGAACCGTCACGAAGGTCGAACCGGCCTCGACCAATCGCCTTGCCAGCAAGGTACTCTGACCCCAGCCGTTGCGACCGTAGCGATCGCGAAGCTTCGGGTCCTCGCGGTTGATGTCAAACGCCCGTCGCGCCGCCTTGCCCGAGACGAACTCGAACGCGTCGCGATCGAACTTGTCCATCGCCTCAAACAGCGTTCCCCGATCCGAGGCGCTGGTGATCTTGTCGAGTTGACGGTTCAGCAGGCGACGCGACGCCAACCGATCAACCGACAGGCCCGAGGCGAGGTCGAGGTTCTGGACCTTGAATTTTGCGTTGTTCGGATCGCCACCGGTCTGGAACGGGTCGTACTGCATCCCCATCCAGTTGCCGCCAAAGTAGCCGGGACGAATCCCGATACTGCTGGCAACCGGCACGCTGATGTAGGACGGCATACCACGACGCCGCGGACCCCGCTCACGAGCGACAATCGACCCCAGCGATGGGAAGTTCCCGTCGCGGCCGGACGCGCCCAGCGGCCTGGTCGTCAGCATCCGGTGGCCACCATCGAAATGACTGCCGGTGTCGTGGTGCAGAGAACGAACGATCGAGAACTTGTCGGCAACCTGGGCCTGCAGCGGAAACAACTCGCTCAGCTCGATACCCGGCACGTTGGTCCGAATCGGTGTCCAGATGCCACGGTACTCGGCCGGGGCTTCCGGCTTCATGTCATACATGTCCAGGTGGCTCGGACCACCGTCGAGCCAGATCATGATCGCCGCGTTGTTGTTCGTCCCGGTCTTCCCGGTTGCAGCGGCTGCCTTGGCCCGCGCGACGTCTCCAAGTCCAGCGCTCGCCATCCCGGCAACGCCCAGTTGAACGAAGCTTCGACGAGACAACCCGTCGCAGTACCGGCCAGTCCGTCCCGAATCAACACGCAACATGGCTCAACCCCGTTTCCTGGTGCCAAGGGACCGCAATACCGACAAAGCGTCGACACATCAATCTACCATTATCTGTCGGCAATCCCAACGTCAACTGATCACTTGCCCCGGCAGTCGATCGGACCACGACAGGCCGGTACCACACGAATTCCCTTACGGCTGCGGACTTTACGCAGAAAGAAAAAACGTCCGACCGTCAGCATCAGGCGGCGAAACCACGTCCTCTTTCTTGGTGGAAAAAGCACCGGATCGACGTGTGCCATCGACTCTCCCAGGAAGTGTGCGATCACCCCCAGCTCCTCGCCGATGTCGAGTTGGTGACAGGTCGCCTCGCCGATGTTCAGCCAATCGTCATAGGTGCAGGTGTTGCCGACCCACTCGAAGTCCCGCTCGCCGAACGCTTCGACGGCCCCGGCGTAAAACCAGGTGTCTTGGGCCGGATCGAGTCCCATCTTCAGCATCCCGACCTTCTCGACCGCCAGCAGATCGCGGCCACCGATCACGGTATCGGTGCGATGAGTGTTGCCCTCGTTGAGCACACGGCCCTGTTCATCGCGGACGATGTTGAATCCCTCCTTGTAACCCAACGGTCCGTCCAGGCTCCACGTTGCGTCGATCGCGGCAAAGTGTACGGGGAAATGCCGTAACGCATCGATCGTCGCCGTGTCGACTTCCCGCTTCTGGTGGTACTCGGAGAACTTGTCCTTCGCCGGCAGGCAGCCGTAGGTGTTCTTGATCACCAGCGTGCAGCGGGAGACGTCGTGTGTTTTGTTCTTGGCAAAGGAAATCCTGAAATCGGCATCCCGCCACGAGGCGCCGACAACGTGATCTCCCAGGATCCCTCCATACGCGAACGGAAACTGCTCGTTGGTCAGGTCGTGGATAGCGTAGCCATCGCCATCGAGGCCGATCACCCGGGCGACATGGTTCACACTGCGGTTGTGGTACCAGAGGCTGTAGACGTTCTGGGCCTCGACGACACGGACATTCGTGTAACCGGCCTCGACGAGTTTTCCTATCCAGCGTTTGACCAGTGCCGGGTCGGTGTAGACCAGTGG
>PBSL01000034.1 GCA_002726205.1 Planctomycetaceae bacterium
CGGGATGGCGGATTTGCAATCCGCTGCCTTAGTCCACTTGGCTACGGCGCCGATCGGCGGAAAAACCAGCCGTTTCGAGTCGGTTTCGCCTCCGCCGTTGATCCTACGAGCGGTTTTCGGCAGCGTCAAGAGAGCCCCGCTCGCGCCAAAACCACCGATTGACAGACCACCGACTCTGGATAGGATGGGAGGGAGTATCAGACAAGTTCGACGGTTTCCGACCAGATTGATGACAACCGAATCCGCAATTCAGATCGACAGCGACGGCGGCGTCACCGTCGTGACATTCGGCCCCGAGCTGAAACACCTTGACGACCACGCGGTCATGGAACACCAGGCCCAGTTACTTGCAACCGCCGACGACGCAACACCGCCCTGGGTCCTGCTCGACCTGAGCAACGTCAGCCTGTTCGGTTCGACGTTCATCGAAACCATCTTCCGCGTCTGGCATCGACTCAACGCCCGGCCCGACAGCCGATTCGCCCTGTGCGGACTCTCGGACTACTGCTTCGAAGTTCTCCAGATCACGCATCTTGACGGTCTCTGGTCCATCTGCCCGACGCGTGACGAAGCCATCCAGAAACTCATCGACGGATGAAGCTCGTCTCGTGCCCGAGTCATCGCTTGGCCCGCTGACATTCGCACCGCTGCTGAAGCGGGCCCGTTGGGGAGGAACCCGGCTGGCCAGTTTGCTCGGTAAACCCGACCACGCCAGCGCCGACTGCAGCGAGAGCTGGGAGGTCGCCGATCACGCTGACGACCAGAGTGTCGTCAGCAACGGGCCGTGGCAGGGCTGGACACTGCAGCGTTTGACCCGCGAGCACGGCGACGAACTTCTCGGACGCCACGCACCCCGTGACCGGTTTCCTCTGCTGGTCAAGTTCCTGGACGCGACCGATCGCCTCTCGCTGCAGGTTCATCCCGATGACACCACGGCCCGACGCATCGCACCACACCTGCGTGGCAAGACCGAGGCATGGACCGTGCTGGCCGCCGAACCGGAAAGCCGTTTCTGGGCCGGACTTGTCCCGGGCACCTCGCCTGAAACACTCGCCGCAGCACTCGACAACGACGACATCGACTCGTGCATTCCCAGTTTTGCCGCCGAAACAGGCCAGTGTGTGCTGGTTCCGGCCGGAACGGTTCATGCGATCGGCGAGGGGATCGTCCTGGCCGAGATTCAACAGACCAGTGACCTGACATTCCGCCTGCACGACTGGGGCCGGTTCGACCACGACGGCCAGCCTCGCCCGCTCCAGCGTTCCGAGGGCCTTGCCGCGATCGACTTTTCCTGCGGAGCGGTCCGGCCGACCGTTGTCACGACCCAGCATCCCCGCGATGGTCATCGCATCGAATCTCTCGTCGATCGCGACGAGTTTGTCATCGTCCGCCATCGCGTCTCCAGCGACACCGTACTGGACAACGACAACCGATTTCGCATCCTGACCGTCATCGATGGCCGGGGCACACTCGAAGTCGACGGCACACAACTGCCCCTGGACACCGGGAAAACCGTGTTGCTGCCGGCTTCCATCCACCAGGCCACGGTCGCCGGTGATCCCGACGTGACGTTGCTGGACTCGCACCTGCCGTAAGCGACCCTCTTCACGAATCAACCGCTGTGGCCGATTCCAGGAACCCCTCGCGCCCCAATCTCTCGATCGCCTCCTCCAGTCGCTCGACAATCGCGTCCCGCGCCACCGGATCCTCGATTTTCCGCCCATCACCATCGACGACGTAAAAGACATCGACGACCTGGTCGACGTGGGTGGCAATCCGGGCCAGTTCGACCGAGAGTCCCATCTGGAACAGGTTCCGGGCGATCAGGTAGAGCAGGCCAGGGCGATCGTGGGCAAAGACATCGACGATGGTGCATCGCGGAGAAGAATTCACGTCGATGACCACCCGCGTCGGAAAATCCGAAACCGGTGGCCCTGACTCGGCATGACCGAACCGGCGGTGCCTGTCAAAGAGTTGCCGAACGGTGATCTCGCGCAGCACCGCCTCGCGAATCACCTTGCCGATTTCTGCGATCCGAGAATCGGTCACCGTTCCCGCGATGTCGTGGTCGACGACCCAGAACCGGTCGATCACCACGTTGTCGCCGCTGGTGCTGATGTCGGCCCCGAGAACTTCCAACCGCAACGCGGTCAGCGACCCGGCGATACGATGAAAACAGCCCCCGGCGTGCGTGCTGCCGACCAGGATTCGAAGTTCTACCGTCCCGGTCTCGGGCAGATACTTGCCATCGACCTGCACGTCGTCATCGGCCAGGTCACGCAGTGCCCTCAGGTCGGCGGTGATCGTCGCCGGCGGAGTGGCGCTGAGATAATGGGGTGTCAACACGTCGAGCTGATAATCCAGCCATTGCCGATCTTCTTGCGAGGCCGCCCCGGACTCGGAAAAACTCTCGCCCACCTTTTCCCTGACCGACTCGATTCTTTGTTCCAGTTCAAATCGAGGCGGCTCGCCACCGAGCATCAGCAGCGAACGATCAAACAGCACCGTCAGCAGGTCGGCCTTCCAGTCGGTCCACTTGCCCGGTCCCACGGCAATGATGTCGGCGGCCGTCAGCGCATAGAGCATCCGCAGCGTTTCCGGACTTCCCACCGCGTGGCTGAACTCGGCCACGAGGCCGGAATCCGAAAGATCTCGTCGCGTGGCCAGTTGTTCCATCACCAGGTGCTGGTGCACGAGGAAGACCAGGCGATTCGTCTCGCGGGGATCCAGGCCAAGACGTTCGGCGGTCTGCTGGGCGATCTTCCGCCCGACCTCACTGTGATCTTCCTCGAATCCCTTCCCCAGGTCGTGCAGCAGCAAGGCCAGGTGCAACAAGTCCTTGCGTTGGATCGCGCGATAGGCCGCCCCGACCGGGCCCGGGTCGACGTTGAGTCCCTCGGCGGCTTCGACGGCACGAAGCGAATGTTCGTCGACGGTAAAACTGTGGTACTGGTTGAACTGCATCAGGCAGCGAGTGTGCGTCATTGCCGGCACGAGGTGATCCAGCACTCCGGCCTGGAACATGTGCCGGAGCGTCGTCCCGACGTGGCCGGTCCGCGAGAGAATCGCCATGAAACTCCGCGAGGCCTCGGCCGAGATCTCCCCGTCCCAACCGGCCGCGGCGGCCGTGACCATGTCAAGCAGCGGCGCGGCCGGCTCGACGCGATGGGTCGCGGCGATCTCGAAGAGTTCGAGCATCGACTCGAATGAGCCAACGACCTGGTGGCAATCGGAATCGGACGCGTCGAGGGTTCGGTGGTGGATGCGATATCTGCCAACGCGGCGGGGCAGGGGGAACCAACCGTAGAGCTTTTCCGGTAGCGACCGTGGACGATGCCGGTCGATAAAGCGTTCGACCACCCGGGAGACGGCCGTCGTGTGCTGAAAGTACTGCTGCATGAACCGCTCGACGGGTCGCAATCCGTCACCGCCGACCACACCACGTTTCTCGGCCAACCGCAGCTGCTCGTCACGGATCAGGATATCCTGGGGCCTGGAAGCCTGCAGGTGCAGGTCAATGCGGACCCCGGTCAGAAAGGCGTGACCGCTGACCAGCGTATCGCGTTCCCCCGGCAACAGGATTCCGTCGTCGGCGAGGCGGTCGAGGTTGGTGGCACCGTTGCAACACGAACCCAGCCAGCGGATGAGGTGAATGTCGCGGAGTCCCCCGGGAGACCGCTTGACGTCGGGAACCAGTTCACTGGCCGAGCGATCGTGCCGATCCCATTCGACTTCCCGCGCCGCCACGCAGTCGCGAAAGAAGCGGTCGGCACGCCGGGTGATCACCCGGCGTTGAAATGACGCCTGGAACTGTTCGGCCAGCCCACGGTCCCCCCACAGGCAGCGTGCCTCGATCAGCGACGTCGCAAATTCCGCCTCGGCCAGTGCCAACGAGATCGCACCGCGTTGGTTGTGAAGTCCGTGTCCCAGTTGCAGGCCGACGTCCCAGCAGTCGCGAACGACCTGCGAGGCAAACTCGGCAAACAGGCTACCCTCACCGCTCTCCAGGAACAGGAGATCGACATCCGAGTACGGCGACATCTCGCCACGGCCCGAGCCACCGACGGCCAGGATCACGCCCTCGCGAGCCAACCTGGTCGATGTGGCCAGCTCGTCGGCTGCTTCGTCGAAGAGTTCGACCAGGAAGCCGTCGGTCTGCAGGGCCAGCGCCCGCGCCAGCTCGACAGCGTCAATTCCCCGGTCGAACCGCTCCCGCGTCGACTGCCTCAGCAGGCCCACGCGTTCCCGGTGGCGCACCAGTCTCGACTCAGAGCGCGCTCTCACCGGATTCTCCGGTGCGGATGCGAATCATATCCTCCAGGGACATCACGAAGATCTTGCCGTCACCGATCTGGCCCGTTCGTGCCGTCTGCTGGATGGCATCGATGACCCGCTCGACATCCTCGTCTCCGACGACGACTTCCATCTTCACCTTGGGCAGAAAATCGACGGTGTACTCGGTCCCTCGATACTGCTCCTTGTGCCCCTTCTGTCGTCCGAACCCGCGAACCTCCGAGACGGTCATGCCCTGGACACCGATCTCGGTCAGTGCATCCTTGACTTCTTCCAGCTTGAAATGCCGGATCACCGCTTCAATCTTTTTCATCACCTGTCCTTCGACATGGTTCGCGGGGTTGCAGCCGGCTTGCCATCAAGCCGGTCACAGCACTGCGACTATTATTCAACAAACCGATTTCAGCGACTAGAGAAAGATGTATCCCTCTTCGCCATGCTCGTGAAGATCCAGTCCTTCCCGCTCGCCGTCCGCGTCGATCCGCAATCCGATCCACGCCTCGACCACGCGGAGAATCACCAGGGTGCCGACAACCGAGAGGGCGGCCGTTACCAGCATCCCGATCAACTGGTTGACCAGTTGCTGGAAGCCACCGTGCAGGATCCCGTTGAGTGATGTGTCTCCGGTCACCGCCGGGGACGCCAGGACACCGACGGCCAACAGGCCCAGCACACCGCTGGTACCGTGAACCCCGAACACGTCGAGCGAGTCGTCGAACCCGAAACGGTTCTTCACACTGGTGCACATGTAGAAACAGACCACGCCGGCAACGGCTCCGATCAGCAAGCCCGAGAGCGGGGTCACCGACCCGCAGGCGGGCGTGATACAGGCCAGCCCGGCCACTGCCCCGGTGCAGGCTCCCAGCACCGACGGGCGACCGCCGGTGATCCACTCGATGATCACCCATCCCAACAGCCCCGTGGCGCCGGCCAGGTGAGTTGTCACGAAGGCGTTGGCGGCGGTGGCATCAATGGCCAACGCGCTGCCGGCGTTGAACCCGAACCAGCCCACCCACAACAATGCCGCCCCGATCGCCGTGTAGGTCAGGTTGTGCGGCGGCATCGCCTCCTTGCCGAACCCGAGCCGCGGCCCCATCAACACGCAACAGACCAGGGCCGAGACTCCCGAACTGAGATGGACGACCGCACCACCGGCAAAGTCCACCAGTGGAAACACGGCCTCCGCATTGCCAACAAACATCCAACCATCGTCGGCCCAGATCCAGTGAGCCAGCGGGCAGTAGACCAGGGTTCCCCACAGGACCGAGAAGACACACATCGAAGAAAACTTCATCCGCTCGGCAAACGCCCCGCAGATCAGTGCCGGCGTGATGATGAAGAACATCATCTGAAAGACCATGTGAACCGAGGTGGGCAAGGTTCCCGTTGTTGGGACCACGATCTTGCCATCCTCCCAAACCGGCAAGACACCCTGCAGAAACAGGTGATCGGTCCCACCGACCAGGCCCCCCAGAACACCCTCCCCAAATGCCAGGCTGTACCCCCACAGGACCCAGACGACCGACATCAACCCGACCAGGAAGGCACACTGCATCAGCACACTGAGAATGTTCTTTTTTCGCACCAGCCCCCCGTAAAACAGGGCCAGGCCCGGTGCCGTCATCATCAGCACCAGTGCCGAGCAAACAAGCACCCAGGCCGTGTCGGCTTTGACAATCCCCGAGGATATCACGGGTGTTGCGGCCACCGGATCACCGTCTGCAGCAAGAACCGACAACGGTTCGACGGCAAAACCTCCCAGCATGACCAGTACACAGACCACTCGTCGGATGTTCAACATTGTTCTCCCGTCTCGCTCAACAACGTCCCGGACAAACATGCCGCTCGCCGAGCCAGCATCCCGATCCCTCTGGAACCGTCAAAGCGGGTTGGCTAGGATCCGGAACAATAGTGCAACTCTCATGCCAGCGGTCGCACGAAACCGGGTCGATCATCGACGACGGCACTGGTGTGGTTGGTCGTCGGAGCCATTGACGATCGGCAGGAGAATGCCCGGCGTGCCAACCGATTCGGAATGAAATCGCAATGCAGTTCAACGGCCTGGGCCACCTGGAGATGATGCTGCTTGCCGGGATCGGTGGCCTTGTCGGATTGTTTGCCGGCCACGTTGTTGCTCGCTGGATGAGTCGCCTGGAATCGGATCGTCCTCCCGCGTGGGCACTCGAGTCGATCACCGCCTTGCTGCTGGCCGGTTTCACGCTGGCGATGATCGGGGTTGAATGCCAGCGGATCCCCTTTGTCCAGCCCGATCTTCCCTGGCGCTATGGCCGGATCGTTTTTCACGGCCTGTTGCTGTGCCTGCTGGTCGCGGCCACCTGGACGGATCTTCGCCATACCGAGATTCCCGACGAGATCACCGTTCTGGGGATGATCGCCGGGGTGGGCCTGGCAACCCTCTCGGGCGACCTGCAGATGATCCATCTCTGGATGGACTGGAATCCCGTCGCCGAACATCTCCACGGCGGTAACGTGGTGATTCCCGAGTGGATCCGTGAGCACCATCACTGGCATGGCCTGGCCTGGAGCACCGCCGGACTGGCCTGCGGGGGCGGCCTGACCTGGCTGGTCCGAGTGGTCTCGGGGGCGCTGCTCGGCCGGGAGTCGCTGGGCATGGGCGACGTCACGCTGATGGCGATGATCGGAGCCTTTGTCGGATGGCAACCCGTGCTGTTCATCTTCATGCTGGCACCGTTTTGCGGGTTGCTGTTTGGCCTGCTCGCCCGGGCGCTGACGAATCGGCCCTTTGTTCCCTACGGTCCCTTCCTGGCCGCTGCCGCGATGGTGGTGCTGTTTGCCTGGCGCTGGATCTGGTTGTTTCCCGACACGGGCCGACCGGGTCGCTTTGCCGTCCGCAATCTCTTCGGGGACGCGATCAGCCTGGCCATTCTCGGTGGGGCTGCACTCGGAGGATTCTGCCTGCTGTTGCTGCTGGTCAGACTCTACGGAGCCATTCCCGTTGGGGTCCGAACCGAATCGGCAGATCCCCCGGGCGATCGTGACCGCGTGGAGCACGTCGAGGACAACCAGGCCTAGTCGGACGAACCGACCGGCCCCGGTGGATCGGGGTCAGGTTCCGGATCCCGACACGGCTCCAGGCCCAGTCGATCGGCGAGTTGCTTGTAGTCGGTCGACAGGTCACTGCTCTCGGGCACCGCGCCGTCGACGAGTTCATCGACGTGTGCCTCGGCCTCGGATCTTGCGGCCCGGTAGGCCCGCGGATTGAATCGCCTGAGCACATTCAGAAAGGCACGCGTGGCCGGATCGACGGCCATCTGCCAGCCCGACGGCCAACGAGAATCAACCGGCGTGGTAAGGGGAGCAAACGAGCCCATGAGGCATCCCTCGACTCGGAAGCATGAAATGGCGACTGCGGTTGCGGCAATTCGACTCCGAGTGATCGTGGCACCGCCTGGCAGGGCCCGCTTGCTTGCGCGACATCCTCGAACCGTCGCACCACCAAAGTCAAGATCGCTCTGCGCGGATCCCGGCAAGAACCGGTCCCCTCGGCAGGCGAGCCGCCTGGCCTAGATCATGTCGAGTTTCGGATGCCGACGACGTGGTGACCGGCAACACTGGTTGCAGACGCCGTGGACCTCGAGACGGTGTCCGGTGTGACGAAAACCGTTTGCCTCGGCCACCCGGGTGACGACCTTCGAGACATCATCGGCGGGAAACTCGGTCAACGACCCACACTCGCTGCAGATCAGGTGGTCGTGTTGCGGGTACCCGTAATCGTGCTCGAACACATCGCGGTCGTTGGCACGAGCCACCTTGCGAAGCAGGCCGGCGCGTTCCAGTTCCTTGAGAGTACGATACACCGTCGATCGACTGACGCGGCGACCATCCGTCCGGGCGGTCATGACGGCCACCAGTTGTTCGGGGTCGAAATGCTCGTGGGTCGCAAAGACCTCCTCGACCACGATATCCCGTTCCCGGGTCAACCGCTTGTTCTGGGTCGAGAGGTACTCGCGGAACTTCTCCCGCGGCGAAACCGCAACAGAGATCGACTCCAGATCGCTCACGCGTGTCCCCCCGAACGTCGGTCAGTCGCTGCGATCAACCGCCCGCTCGCAACTCTTCCAACGCCGACTGGTAGGCCTCGATCTGCGAGGTCACCGCTCCTTCGTCGTATCCCTGCGAGACCAGGAATCGGTGTTGACCTTCCAGGATCGCGGTGGCTTCGGCGGGAGCACGAGCGGCCAACCAATCGGCATGGGCCGGGTCCACCGTCAGTGCCGGCAGCGTGGCTTCTCCGGTCGAAACCGCCTGGACATCCTGGACCGCTTCGGCGCCCGCTACGGGAGCCTGGGCTTCGACCTGGGCCTGTGCCTCGGGCGAAAATTCAACACGATCAACGCCTCCGGCCGCGGCCATCTCGCCAGCCGGGGGTACCTCACTGGCCGGGACCACGGTCTCGGGCGGACGAATCGGCTCCAGTGGCTGACTGCCACCGATCGGTGCGGGGCCGCTGACTTCCATCTCGACGGTTCCTGGCAACTCGTTTAAACCAACCTCGACCTCGCGATCGCGGCAACCAGGTTGCCGGACCACCAACGGTCGACGCCGAGATGATACCGCATCCGGAATCGGCTCATCAATACCATGTCTGGACTCACGGCCACGATCGGTTCGCCGCAGCTCGCTCAACCGCGGGCATAGGGCCCGGTGGCCGAACCCGACAGGTGGCCGACCCCCTCGGCAACACTGCGACCAATGATCTCGACGGCCTCGAGTACCTGCTCGCGGGACACGTCCAGGTGGGTACAGGCCCTGAGCCGGTGAGAACCGCTGGCACCGATTTTCAAGCCATTCTCCATGGCCCGTTCGGCCAGTTGTGTCGCGTCACCGAGTTCCGGGTCGATCTCGAAAAAGACGAGATTGGATTCGACATCCTCTGGATTGACCAGGATCCCGTCGACCCCGACCAGTCCCTCGGCAAACGCACGGGCATTGGCGTGATCGTCGGCCATCCGCTCGATGTTGTTCTCCAGGGCATACACGGCCGCGGCAGCCACAATCCCCGACTGTCTCAAGGCGCCACCAAAGAGCTTCCGGGCACGTCGTCCCCAGTAGATGTCCTCCTCGGAACCCACCAGGATCGACCCCATCGGACATCCCAGGCCCTTGGAGAAGCAGATCGACACCGTGTCACAATGCCGGGTCGCCTCGGCCGCCGAATAACCACCGGCCACGCAGGCGTTGAACAACCGCGCCCCGTCCATGTGTGTTTTCAGTCCGTTGGCATGAGCCCACTGGCCGACGCGGTCAAGTTGCTCCAGCGGCCAGGGACGTCCCCCTCCAGCATTGGTCGTGTTTTCGACGCAAAGTAACCGCGACTGGCACAGGTGCTGATTTTCCGCTCTCAGCTTGCCCTCGAGATCATCCACATCAAGCATGCCGTTGTGGCTGGGCAGCAACCGGCAGGTCACACCGGAGAGTATCGCCGGACCACCGGCTTCGAAATTGGCGATGTGGCCAGTATCGGCGATCAGCAACTCGTCGCCCGACCGACAATGGGCACGGACACCCATCTGGTTCGACTGGGTTCCCGAGCAGGCGAACACGGCCGCCTCCTTGTCGAGCAACTCGGCGACCATCGCTTCCAGCCGATTGACGGTCGGATCGGAGCCGGACATGTCATCGCCGCACTCCGCCTCGGCGATCGCCTGCCGCATCCCGGCGCTGGGCCGGGTCACGGTATCGCTGTACATGTTGACAAACGGATCAGTCATCGTCGGTCCTCATCAACGCCGCTGCGAAATTCTCGATCGGTTGCCGGCAACGCAAGGCAACAAAGCACTTACTGTAGTCCGGTCGCAAGCGGTCATCAACGCTTCTCGAAAGGTGCCTCTCGCGTCCCGCTCCTGTGGCCAGCCCCCGGGTGAACAACTACGATGGCTGCTGACGCGTCTTTCTCGATCCCGGGTTCGGCACAATGTCATTCGACATCACCACGATCGACAGCCGCCAGGAGGACGCCGGGGCGTTGATCGATCGGCTGCGCGAGACACTCAGTCCCGGCGGCGATATTGTCTCGGAGTCCGGTCGCCAACGAACGATTGCTCTCTTCGGCGAACCTCTCTCGCCTCAACAGGTCGTCGCCCGAATCTGCGACGACGTTGCACGTGACGGGTTGCCGGCCCTGCTCGATTATACCAGTCGCCTCGACGGCACCGATCTCACCCCCGAAACCCTGCGGGTCTCGCCGGCGGAGTTCCAGGCAGCCCACGCGGCGGCCGACCCGGAATATCTGGCAACGATCCGACGGATCCGCGACAACATCGTCGAGTTCCAGTCGATGATCCTGCACGAGAATGTCACGTTGACGCGTTCCCGCGGGGCAGGGCAGGGGGGGGCTTCGGGCACCGTGGAGCTGCAGCAACGTTTTTGCCCGCTCCGACGGGTGGGCGTCTGCGTCCCCGGCGGCGCGGCGGCGTATCCCTCGACGTTACTGATGACCGCCGTGCCGGCCCGAACCGCCGGCGTCGACCAGATCGCCGTCGTCGTCCCGCCAAGCGATTTTGGTGGCTACAACAACGACCTGCTGGCTGCGTGCCACGAACTGGAGATCGACGAGGTGTATCGCGTCGGCGGGGCGCAGGCGGTGGCCGCACTGGCCTACGGCGTGGACGGTATCGAAGCCGTCGACAAGATCGTCGGGCCGGGAAATCTGTTCGTCGCCCTGGCCAAGCGGCGGGTCTTCGGCGAAGTCGACATCGACTCGATCGCCGGTCCCAGCGAAGTGGTGGTCCTGGCCGACGAAACCGCCGATGCGGGTTTCCTGGCCGCGGACCTGATCTCCCAGGCCGAGCACAGTCCCGGCGCCGCTGTCCTGCTGACCTGGCACGAACCGTTGATCGCGGCGGTAACAACTGCGCTGGCCGAACAACTCGCGAGATTGCCCCGGGGTGATCTTGCCCGCGAGAGCCTGGACCAGTTCGGCGCCCTGGTCCTGGTCCGGGACGTCGACGAGGCCACCGCTCTTGCCGAACGGATGGCACCCGAGCACCTGCACATTTCGACTGCCGATCCACAGTCCCTACTCGATCGTGTCCGCAACGCCGGAGCGATTTTTCTGGGCCATCACACGCCGGTGGCCCTGGGCGACTACGTCGCCGGCCCATCACACGTGCTGCCCACGGGTGGCACCGCCCGTTTCGCCAACGGACTCTCGGCCAACGATTTCCTGAAACGTTCCAGCGTGATCCGTTACGACCGAGCGGCGTTGGCGGCCGACGCGGCCGATGTCTGTCGGATGGCCGACATCGAGGGTCTGACAGGCCACGCAGCCAGCGTGGAAATCAGGCTGGCGGAGCAAGACGACTGACCTGCTCCCAATCGACTTCGACCCCCAGCCCCGGACCGGTCGGCGTCTCGATCACCGGCCCGTTGATGACGATCGGGTTCTTGGCCACCCGCTGTTGGTGGTAGTCCGGGCCGAGGATGTCGCCCGGGTAGGTCTCCACCTGCATGTTCTCGCACGCCACCACCAGATGACACATGGCCGCCGCGGCGACATCGAGCTCGAGATTCGAACCGATGCTGCAGGCGACATCGTGTTCGGCCGCCAGGGCCGCGATCTCCAGCGACTTGCCAATGCTGCCGTTCTTGCCCGGGTACAGGCTGATCACGTCGCAGGCTTCGTAGCGAAGGCACTCGCGGGCATCGGCAAGATCAAAAACGATGTCGTCGGCCATCACCGGACACCCGATCGCTCGACGCACCTCGGCCAGGGCGTGAAAATCCCCTTTTGTCGTCGGCTGTTCGAACAACCCGACATCCTGGGACTCCATCCTCGCCATTGCCGCGATGGCCGTCGGGGCATCCCAGCCCGCGTTGGCGTCGATCACCAGGTCGTGCCCGGGGCCGATCGTCTGACGAACCGCTTCGACCCTGGCCACATCCTCCTCGACGTCGGTTCCCACCTTGACCTTGATCGTCGTGAATCCCTCCTCGATCAACTCGGCGGCTCTCTGGCGGGCACGATCCAAGGGATAAGCCCCCATCGAGAACCGGCAGCGAATCGGCAGCGGCCGAACGGCACCTCCGAGTAATTCGAACAACGGTTTGCCCGCGTCCTTGCCCTGGATATCCCAGCAAGCCATCTCGATCGCACTCTTGGCGAACCAGTTGTTGGCCGCGGCCCGATCCATCAGGTGGTCGATGTGTCCGACGTCGGCCGGATCGCAACCGACCAGCAGGGGCGCAAAGACCTGGTCGATGATCGCCTGGGCACCCCACGCGGTTTCACCGCTCCAGCGAGGCATCACCGTCGCCTCGCCGGCCCCGTCAATCCCCGCGTCGGTCTCGACACGGACCAGCACGTACCGCGAGACGGTGTGCTGACCGAGCGCCGAGATCATCCTCCGGGCCGGTTTCAGCGGGATTTCCACCTGGTGGGTCGTGATCCGGGTGATCTTCATCGACTTCCTCGTCCGTGCAGGATTGCCTATCATCGGCGCCTCGAGTCCAGACAGCATAGCGAGCCCGTCATTTCCGTCCACTGAACCGGCGACGACGACAACCACCGGGCCGAATCGTGAAACGTATCTTCCTGCCGCTGGCCTTGATCAGTCTCCTGCTACTGGCCGGGGCGTTCCTGCTGGGATTGATGATCGAGGACGCGGCACAACGGTCGCTGAGTCACCAGGTCGATTACCACATGTGGACGGCCCTGACCGGGTTGTTGTTCGTCACGCTGGTCCATGGGCTGGTGCTGACGTATTTCGTCGGCACCGGGCGGTGGGCCGAAGAGACCGTCCGGGTCTACGGGCTGGACATCGAACTCTACACGGCCAGCCGGGGTTCGAAACGCCGGATCATGGCGACGATCCTCGGCGGGTTCGTGCTGCTGGTCGTGGCCGGTTCACTTGGTGCAGCCGCCGACCCGGCCTCGCCGGTCGGTTTCTCGGGCGTGCTCGGACTCTCGCCGCCAACGCTCCACCTGCTGGCCGCCACCACCGCACTGCTGACCAACGGCTGGATCTACCTCATGGAATACGATGCCCTGGATCGCCACGCGCGGCTGATCGAGGAGATCATGTCCGAGGTGCGGCGGATCCGCGACGAGCGTGGCCTGGACAGCAACTAGTCGCGACGCCCCACGAGGCTACCGACGAAAGGCCCGCGCCCCCACGAACCGTGGATCGTCCCGGTTGCCTCCGCCGCGAGGCGGCAAACCGCCACCCGACGGTTCCATGAAATCCGGGGCGGCCGGATCGGTCGAGGAGAACTCGACCTTCACGCCCCGCTGACTCTCCAAGCCCGGCAGCATCAACTCGCGTTCCCCGCTTTTCGGAGTGGCCGCCTTGCTACGGGTTGACCAGTTGTCGCGGATCGCTCCGGCCGCATTGACCATCTGGCTGAACTTCAACTCGGCGTATCCCTTTTCGACGATGCATTCCGGTCCCTGTTGCTCAACAAAGAGGTTCATCCGAAACGACACACCGTCGGAACTCTCAGCGGGCATCTCCTCGAACACCAGCCCCCGCTCGACCTGGTAAAAAGTGTTGTTCCGCAATGCCAGGTTCCGCCAGGTCCGGTTCTTGCCGGCAAAGAGCACGCCGGTTTTTGCTGCCTGCACGATGGTTTCCTGCACCGTCACCTGGCTGGCATCGGCGGCAAACGAGAGGCCGGTGGCCATGGGGCCAACCAGGCGACACCGCCGGACATCGACATTGGCCGTCATATCATATTCACCGTCGGACATCAGCAATCCCACCGCTGCGGGGGCGCCCGAGACCATGCGAATATCGTTCAACTGCAGGTGGTCCTGTCCCGGATCACCTGCCACGCCTTCAGCGTGAATGCCCGTCTTGCTGAATCCCTCGACGACCAGGTTGCTCAGTGCAACACGATCCTGCGCCCCCCTGAGCACGATCGCCGTCTGCTTGCCCTTGGCCTCGATCTGGAATCCCTCGATCGTGACGAATTCCACCTGGTTCAGTCGCACGACCGGCCCGGCCCCGCTCGGCGCCAGCTTCGCAGGACTGACCCCCTTGCTGAGAATGGCGATCCCCGGCGGCCACGTCTGCTTTTTCCCATCGATCACGATCGACTCGGCATAGGTGTGGCCTCCCTGGACATTGATCTCCACCTTGACCCGTCGCGACTTCCGCCTGGTGTATCCTTCCCGGTTTTTCTGGACAAACGTCAACGCGGCGCCGATCGTCTTGAACTCAGCGTCCGGCCCCACCTCCAGCGTCTTCCGCGCCTTGACGACCGAAGCCCCTCCCTTGCCCTTCGTCTTGCCCTTCGTCTTGCCCTTCGTCTTGCCCGGCTCCGGGTTGGTGGGTGTCACCGTGCCGATGACATTCCCCTTGTCGTCATAGAGGACACCGGAACTCTTTGAGCTGAACCTCGCCACCAGGGAAAAGGCACCTCCGATGGCGGCAATCAGCACCACTGCGACAACAGCAATGCGAATCGCGCGACCCGAACCGGCCGAGGACGTGGTCTTACGTTTCTTCCGTGAGCGTGAGGAGGACGAGCGTGCCGAGCGGCGCCCGTCGCCGGTGGTGCTGGCCGACGTATCGATCACCGGAAAAGATGTATCCTGCGACGCGCCGGGTCCGACCGTCGCTGCAGCAGCCTCCGACACTGTCGGGGAAAAATCTACCGGGGCCACCGTCGAAGACTCGTCGAGTACCGTCGCCACGGCATTGGGATCGAACGGCGGAAGGGCTGTTTCGGGCGGAGCAGCGGAGGCAGGCGGAACAACGGGAACAACGGGAACAACGGGGACAGCGGGAACAGGCGGGGCAGGGGGAGGAGCCGGAGGCGCTGGGGTGTCGTCGCCAAGACCGGACAAGAAATTCGCTAGTCCGTCGTCGGTAGCTGGGGGCTCTGCTTTGGAGCCGTCGTTGACCTGGACAGACGGTTTGTCCACCGCTGCGGCCTCCGGTGCCACGGGAGCAACCGGCGGAGCCACCGGCGGGGCCACCGGTTGGGCCACCGGAGTGATCGGTTTGGCGATCGGGATGGCCGGTCCATCGCCGAGCCATTCACTGAGTTCCGCGAAGACCTCGTTGGCGGTCTGGAAACGGTCGTCGGTGGCCTTGTTCATCATCGTCTCGACAATTTCCGCGAGCCGGGCGGGAACATCGGGACGGTCATCGGAGATCGGTGGTGGTGTCCTGGTCTGGTGCCACATCAGTCACTGCGCCAGGGTGCCCTCGTTGAACGGCGGATGGCCGGTCAGGAGAAAGTAGAAGGTGCAGCCCAGGCTGTAGATATCAGCCCGCGCGTCGGCCTGGTGGCTGTCGAGGGCCTGTTCGGGAGCGAGATAGTCGGCGGTCCCCAGGACCTTCTCATCATGCCTGAGCGTGATCGGGTTCTCGTCGGTCTCCTCGAAGAACCGGGCCAGTCCGAGGTCCAGGATCTTGACCACCCCGTCACCGTCGACCAGCAGGTTGGCCGGCTTGATGTCACGGTGAACCAGGCCGGCGTCATGGGCGTGGCCAAGTCCCAGCGCCGCTTGCCGTACGTATTCAGCCGCCTCCCGGTATTCTCTCGGCCCGCTGTCGATGATCAGGTCCTGCAGGCTGCTGCCGTCGACATACTCCATCACCAGGAAGTGGATTTCGGTCGAACCGTCGATTTCACGGTCGACATCGTAGGCGCGGACAATGTTCGGGTGATCCAGCGACGCCACGGCCTGGGCTTCGCGATGGAACCGTTCGAGGTAACTCGTGTCGTTGACGCGCTTGTGCGGCAGGACCTTGATGGCACAGTGCCGCCGCATCAGCACGTGATCGGCCAGGTAGACCGAACTCATGCCTCCCTTCCCCAGCAGCGACTGCAGACGATACTTGCCGAGGAAAAACCCCTTGTGCTTCCCCTTCTGCAGTTTCTCGGCCTGCCAATCCGTCAGCGCGCCGCAATCGACCAGGGCATCACAGACGGCCTGCGAAGTGCGAACATCGACGCCATCGGCCTCGAACCCGGCCAGGAGTTCATTCAACTGATCGGCTTCGACCAAGCCGCTCTGGCGGACCAGGTTGAGAAACGACTCGACAGTGAACTTCAGTGCCATCCAGCCATCCCGTTACCCCGCTCTCCAGACTGAATCTAACATAACCCCTGGAGCTTTGGTACGTTGTTCAACAATCTCGTGAACGTGGAGCGAATCGAGCCGTGAATCAGCGAAGTGACAACGAGATCCAGTTCGAAATCGAAAACGAAACCGGGTCGATCGAGGGTCCCTGGCGTCCCCTGCTGGGGTCGTTTCTGTTGGCCATGGGAACCGGGATGTACTTCGTCGCAACGATAGCCGGCCCTCCACCGGCTCCCTTCGCTTTGCCGGTTCCCAGCGGCTATGGATTCCTGGCTGCGCTGGTGCTGGGGATCCTGGGCGTGAACCTGCTGAGGCAACCCCACGAGGGCCGCGATCCCGACTGGCAACCCCAGCGACCCGGGGTTCGCTTCACCTCGATCGAACTCTACACCCGGACCGGCTGTCACCTCTGCCACCAGGCCCTTGATGTCCTGCTGACACACGCCGAGTTTCTTCCCCCGGTCGAGGAGATCGATATCGACAGCGATCCCGGACTAGTGCAACAGTACGGTGACTTGATCCCGGTCGTGGTGATCGACGGCCGCGAGCGTTTCCGTGGCCAGGTCAACGTCTTGTTGCTGCGACGACTGATCGAGGCCACATCGCCGCGAGTGACACCGCTGGTACAGTCGCTCGACCCGGGCGAGTGACGTTCGAGAACGGGACGCTGATGGACACGCTGGTGGTCATGGCCAAGCACCCAGTCGCCGGCCAGGTCAAGACACGGTTGGCCGCCTCGCTGGGGGAGCAACCGGCAGCCGCGCTGGCCACCGCATTCCTGGAGGACCTGATCTGGCGACTGGCCGACTGCGGCGACCGTCGCATCCTGGCCACCTGGCCACAGACCGGGGAGTCACACGACTTCTTCAGCCAACGGTCGGCCGGCCGATTCGACCTCTGGCCACAACCGGAAGGTTCGCTGGGCGACCGCCTGCAGGCGGTTTTTCGCGATCATCTCCGACCCGGCCTCGACGACCGGGTCGTGGTCATTGGTTCCGACAGCCCGACGTTGCCGACCCAGACCCTCGCCGCGGCCTTCGACGCGCTCGATCAACAGGACGTGGTTCTGGGACCGGCAACCGACGGGGGTTATGTCCTGATCGGCCTGCGGCGGATGGTGCCGGGATTGTTCGAACAGATCGACTGGAGTACAGCGTTCGTTTACGAACAGACACTTCAACGGCTGGATGCGGCGGGGGTGCGTCCGGCGGTGCTGCCGGCCTGGTACGACATCGACACTCTCGACGACCTCGTCCGGTTGTATCGTGAACTCGACGACGGGGCAGGGGAGGGCCGGTCCGCTCCGGCGACCTGGTATCGTCTCCGCGAGTTGTCGCCAGACTGGGATACACGCCCCACCGACGGTTGACTATACTCTCGCCGGTTGGCTTTCAGACTTCACAGTTATCCCGGACGACGCCGAACCGGTGACAGAACCGATCGAACCACCCGACCGCCCCGCCCGACTGGTGATCGCCGACGACAACCAGCAAAACCGCGAATTGCTCGAGGCGTACCTGGCCGACGAGGGCTACGAGATTGCCATGACCACCGATGGTCAGGAAACGCTCGAGCGGGTCCCCGAGTTCAGTCCCGACCTGGTGCTGCTCGACATCATGATGCCGCGGCTCAGCGGCTATGAGGTCTGCCAGCAACTCAAGAGCGCCCCGGCCACCAGTGGGATCCCGATCCTGATCGTGACCGCCCTGAACGAGATGGGCGATATCGAGCGAGCGGTCGAGGCCGGCTGCGACGATTTCCTGACCAAGCCGGTCAACCGACTCGAACTGACGACCCGCGTGCGTTCGCTGCTGCGAGTTCGCCGCCTGACCGATGAACGGGACCGCCTGCTGGCCTACCTGGCCGATGTCGACGGGTTCGACATCGACGCGTTTCTTCCACCGGAATCGGCCTGAGCAATCCTGTTCGTTCAGAGCCCATCCGGATCGATCCGCGGTTGTCTACCTGGCAGCTTTCTTCTTGCGGCTGGCGCGAATCAGGCGAATCAACTGCTGGTCGAGTTCCCGCAGCCCCTCGTCAGCCTTGATCCGATAAAAACCGACCTTGTAGTCGGCCACCTTGCCATCGGCCCCGATCACGATCCACAGGGGCAGCTTCGCATCAAGTCGTCTGGGATCCCCGAACGCCTCGATCACCTTGCCGGAATCGGTGGCCACCGGGTAGTCGAGGTTCATGAATTCTCGAAGCTTGCGAACCGAACGCAGGACGGCACCGGCCGTCCGGGGTTGTCCAAGAGCCGGGTTGACCGCGACACCGATGATCTGCACACCCAGCCGGCGGCGTTTGCCGTGCAGGAAGTCAAGGTATCCCACCTGGCCATAGGGCTCGACCAGCTTGTCGCCCTTGTAATTCCAGAAATGGAGCACGACGATCTTGCCGGCAAGTGATTTCGAGTCGATCGTCTTGCGATCGATCGTGTTCAGGCGAAAAGCCGGAGCCGGCTTGCCGACCATCGCAGCCGCCAGTTCATCGATGCTGGCCACCCGCTTCGACTGGCCGGTCACGTCCTTCTGGATGAATGTCGCCAGCGAGGCCAGCGGCGTCGATCGCGACTCGGCCTGCAACCGGCCAAGGACCTTGCGGACGTCGGCAATCTGCCCGGAACTGAGCTCGGGACGCGTCTGGCCGGGTTTCCGCTTCAGACCTTTCTGGATCGCCAGCAACGTGCCGATCGGCTTCTGCAGTACGGCCTGCCGCTTGGCATCAACGGGGTTCTGTGACGCAAGTTCAATGGCCAGTACGAACTCGTCACCCTGGCCCATCACCATCCGGCGCGAGGCGGCAACCACGATCCCGGTCGACTGCTCGACCCAGATTTTCCCACGTGGGCCAAAGCTATTCGACATCTCGACCCGCCAGCACTTCCGGCCACGCTTGGTCTGCTTGGCGACGACGCTGTACTTCAGTCGCTCGACGGTCCAACTGCTTCCGGGCTTGAGCTTGTCGAGAAACTCGAAAACCGGTCGTTGGACGGCCTGCGGGTGAAGCGAACCCTGGTGATCGTACAACACGCGAATTCCCGGTTTGACGGCACCAACCAGGCCCACTCGGCCGAAACGTTCCGGCCAGGGCCAGCGTCCCGGTCCCTGTTCTTCAAGGACGTAATCGACCTCGGCGCTCTGACGATTGACCAGGCAGTAAAGCGTGAATTGTTTCTCGGGAGCCTTTAGGGTCGAACGACGCGGGCCAAGTGTGCCCGTGTAACGCAACTCCATCACCTCGGCCCGGGCACCCGCCACGGCCACCGACCAGGCAAGTCCTGCCATCCACATCAAACGAAACATCACGTTCTGTTCCTCACTAGGAAATCGCACGGTGCCGACTCTACGGCGTCCAGAGCATCTGCCAACGATCATCATCACCTACCGGTCAACGGTCCACAAGGGCCGGGTGGCACGTGTTGACACGTTTCAAAGACACAGATTAAGCTGAACACCGCACCGACCAAAGACTGTAACGACAGTGACTTAGGTCGCCGGGTGTCGAACTCTCGAGGGCAGGGCAGTGGCTGACGGCGAATTCAAGATCGACCAGTACACCGTCATCGGTGATATCGCCACCGGCCAGGTCAGCGATGTCTTCGAGGTGATGGAAGAGGGTACCGGAAACCGGTTCGCGTTGAAGTTGATCCGTGAAGAAATCGTCACGGATCCCACTTCGAAGGGACCGAAGGTCATCCTGTCCCAGTTCAAGCAGGAATTCAAACTCGGGGAGATGCTCGAGCACCCCAACCTGGTCAGCGTCCATGACTTCAAGATGAAAATCCAGGTCCTGCTGCCGATCAAGGACCCCATCGCCTACTTCACGATGGATTACTTTCGATCGCAGAACCTCAAGACTTTCATGACCGCCGATCTCTCCAACGCGCAACGGAAGCTCCAGAGATTGCTCGAACAGATCTGCGAAGCTGTCGGCTATATCCACTCGAAAGGGTGGGTCCACCGCGACATCAAGCCCGACAACCTGCTGATGACCAAGTCCGCTGAAGCCAGGGTGATCGACCTGTCACTGGCAATGAAGATCAACAAACGCAGCAAGATTATCCAGGGGACCAGAACCTATATCGCGCCCGAAACGATCAAGAAACAAAAGGCGGTCCCGCAGACGGACATCTACAGCCTGGGAATCACGATTTACGAGGTCCTGACCGGGCAGGTGCCGTTCACAGGAACCTCACCCACGGAACTGCTCAAACGGCACATCGCCACGAAACCAGCCCCCCCTTCAGAACTCAACAGCAATGTCGCGCCTGAACTCGACAGGCTCGTGGCCAAGATGCTGGCCAAGAAACCCGCCGATCGGCACGAGAGCATGGAAGACCTGCTCGCCGACATCCGCAACACCCGGTTCTTCCTTGAAGAAATCGCCGAAACAGAAATCGAGGAAGACCCGGAAGAAGATGTCAAAAGCCTGGTCAAAACACTCGACAGTCGTGCCGATGCCAAGCGATCCCGGTCATTGAAGGACAATCCGGAACTCGCCGAGCAATGGGCTGCCGAACGCGAAGCCCAGGAGGCCCGGCGGACACAGAAACGCGGCGCCACTGTCAATGACAGCCGGCCAGTGGCACCAGAAACACCCGCTCCGGCAACCACGCAACCCACTCCTCAACCCACTCCCTCGATGCCAGCCGCCCCAGCCCCGATGCCGGGAATGCCGATGCCGGGAATGCCGATGCCGGGAATGCCGATGCCGGGAATGCCGATGCCGGGAATGCCGATGC
>PBSL01000035.1 GCA_002726205.1 Planctomycetaceae bacterium
CGGCAAGAAGGCACTCTGGGGTTACATTGCCTGCGAGGACGGGCTGCTGTTCGGATCACTGATCAACGAACAGCACATCGTCCGTCATGCGTGGCGACCGGCGGACATGAGCCGGTTGTTCACCGAGTCGCGTACCTTTTTCGCCATGGATGCGCTCACCGGGAAGCTGAAATGGCGATATGATGCCCAGCGGTCGATCCGGCACAACGCCATTGCCATCGGTGATGGCCGGGTCTTCCTGATTGATCGCGATCGTGCCCTGATCGATCTGCTCAAACAGGTGGCGCGTCGCCGGGGCGAAAAGGGCAAACCGCCGGCAGCTCACGCCACCGGTGAACTCGTCTGCCTGGATGCGGTGACCGGCAAACGGGTCTGGCAGAACAAGAAGGACATCTTCGGGACCGTGCTCGTTTTCAGTCAGCAGCACGACATGCTGTTGATGAGCTACCAGTCGACGCGGTTCAAGTTGCCGTCGGAAGTCGGGGGGCGGATGGCCGTCTTCCGTGCCGGCGAGGGATACCGGGTCTGGGACAAGAAGGTCGATTACGTCACGCGGCCCCTGGTCAACGGCCGGTCGATCATCACGCAGCCTTCGCGGCTGGACCTGTTGACCGGCGAGGATGATCCGTGGTCGTTCAAGCGTTCCTACGGCTGCGGCCAACTCGCCGGTTCGAAGAACCTGTTGCTCTTCCGTTCGGCGACGGTCGGGTATTTTGACTTTACCCGCAATGCGGGGACGGAGAACTTTGGCGGCGTTCGGCCGGGATGCTGGATCAATGCCTTGCCGGCTGGCGGCCTGGTCTTCATTCCGGATGCCTCGGCCGGCTGCCGTTGCAGCTACCAGAATCGGACCTGGGTCGCGCTGGAAGGTTCGGAAGCTTCGACTGACGCAAAACCGGTCGGGAAAGGATCGGGGGCGGGCGAGAATCCATGATCGACGCGCCGCGGCGAATCTCCAACCCTACGACGGCCCTGTCGCTGGCAGTCATTGTTGTTGCCCTGGTGATGTGGTGGTTGCTTGTGCGGCCGGTTCCTTCGGTGGCATCGATTGATGACGGCCGGCCCAACAAGGCTTTGCTGCGTGGCCGTGCCGATCCGGCCTGGCAGCGGGAAATCGTGCTGCCGGGCCAATGGTCATGGATCACCAACGTCCGGATCATCGACCTCGACGACGATGGCCACAACGAGATCCTGGCCTGCGACGCCGGCGCGAACCGATTGCTGCTGGCCCGCCGGCTGGGTGAGGATCGCTGGGACGTCGCGACCCTGGCCGAGAACCTGCTCACCCCGGCTCATGTCACCCCGGTCGACCTCGACGGTGACGATGACCGGGACCTGGTCATTTCGCTGCTGGGGAACATCCGACCCGATGACGGGGTGGTTGGCCAGCTCGTCTGGCTCGAAAACACCGGCAAGGGCTATCGGCGGCATCGAATCCTCGACGACGTTCGTCGCGTCGCCGACGCACAGGCCGGTGACCTCGATGGCGACGGGGACGTCGATCTGGTCGTGGCCGTCTTCGGCTATGCCCGCGGAAAAGTGCTCTGGCTGGAAAATACCGGCAACGAGGATTTCATCGAGCACACGCTGTTGAAGGCACCGGGGACGATTCACGTGCCGGTGGCCGATTTCGATGGTGATGGTGACCTGGACATCACCGCCGTGGTGACGCAGGACGAGGAGGAGGTCTGGGGATTCGAGAACCTGGGAAAAGGCGACGGGCCGGAGAGGTTCCGTTCGCGGCGGCTGTGGTTTACACACAACTATGACCTCGGTGGCGCCGGCCTTGTCGCCGGAGACATTGATCACGATGGGGATCTCGACCTGCTGCTTCCTGCCGGTGACAACTTCGAGTACGGGCACACCTATCCCCAGCCTTACCATGGCTGTCTGCTGCTGAGAAACGACGGAGGATGGAAGTTCACCGTCGAGACACTCGCGGTGTTTGGTGGCACCTATGCGGCGGCGATGGGCGACATGGGGGTCGTGCTGGTCAGCATGTTCAACGACTGGACCCAGCGGGACGCCGTCAGCCTGGTGGTCTGTAACCGTGATGCCACCGGTCCGGCACGGTTTCCCTGGACGCCACGACCGATCGCCATTTCACCGACACACCTGGCCACAGTCGATTGCGGGGACATCGACGGAGACGGCCGGGACGACATCGTGGCCGGCAGCTTGCACGTTGCACCCCCATTTGACCGGTCTGCGGCGATTACCGTGTGGCTGAATCGAGAAAGGGCAGGCCAGTGACTCGCTTGCAGGGCGTGTTGGTTGCGGTGTTGTTGACCGAGCTGGCCGGGGTGACCTGGTTGATCGGCCGCGAGGTCCAGCCGGTCCCGCCTGCCCTGGCCGGGATCGACCGCGAGTCGCTTCATCCGGCAACGTGGCGGGAAATGGCGAGGCTCGGTGAACGGGCGGCCGAGGGTGGCCCGGAGGACTGGCAGAAACTTGCCGAGTGCTACGCGGTGGCGGGTTTTTTTCGCGAGGCTTTGGCCAGTTGCCGGCTCGGCCGGCTGGGGGAACCGGCCACGTTCAGGTCGCTCTACTGGGAGGGCCTGATCCTGGATCGCCTCGGTCGGTCCCGTGCGGCCAACCAGATGTTTCTTCGGGCGCTGAAGCAGGCCGATTCTCGAAAGCAGGCCGAGTACACGATCGCTGTCAACGCGTTCGAAAGCCTGGTCGTTGCCGGGCCGCTGATCTGGCACCACATCGGTCGGAACCAGCAGCGGCTGGAGAATCCCGAGGCGGCCGAGCGGTCGTTCGAGAAGGCCGGGAAATTGAACGTGGCCCGGTACGAACGGGTGCGGCTGATGGTTCGCTCGCAGAGAATTTCGCAGGCAATCAAGTTGTCGGACGAACTGTTGAAGGACGAACCCGAGAGCTACCAGACGCATCAGTGGCGGGCCCGAGCTGCCACGGTGGCCGGTGATGTCCAGGCGTCCCGCCGCCACGAGGATCTTGTCGAACGGACCGACAAACTGTTGCCGACGGACATGGTCGTCGAGATTCTGCTGGCCGAGGCGAAGAGATTCGGGCTGGGGTTTGAATTGGCCCAGGCGCAGCGGTTGCTCGAACAGAGGCGGCCCGGGGCGGCCATTGATCGGCTGAACCGGTTGATCGAGGAGGCCTGGCGTCCCGAGATCGCCCGGTTGCTGGCGCAGGCGAACCTGATCGCCGACCGTCCCCGGGAAGCGAGCCGGGCTCTCCAGCGGTTGCACAGGGAGGGCTCGCTGGGACCGCTGGACTGGTTGATGACCGGCGATGCGCTGTTGGCTGTCGGCCAACAGGACGAAGCGATCGCGGCGTGGCAAACGTCATTGGCCTTGCGACCGATTGGCGAAACCCATCGTCGTTTGGCCGATATCAGCGGTGACGACGTCGCGAGACGGCACTCGGTGCTGGCTGACATCTATGACGAGATCGCTACATTTCGTCGCGATCGTTCCCACGTTCCGCGGGAACCGGGACGCCTGGACAATCCGGAGCCGGACGAAGCACACGTCCTGGCGATGGGATGGTTTTGTGTCGCCGAAGATCACCGCTTTCGCGGGAATACGGATAAAGCCCGCCAGGCGTATGCACTGTGCCTGGAATTTGATCCTGGCCACGGACGGGCCCTTCAGCGACGCAAGTGGCTGCCGTGAAGTAAAACCGGCGGTCTGTTATTCTGGCCTTTTTCCCGGAGAAACCCGGAGGAGACCATTCCGTGTGTGGCATCGTGGGCCTGTTGCTGAAGCGGTTTGATCATCGCACGTCGCTGGGAGCCCTGGTGACCCCGATGCTGGACTGCATGGGTGACCGTGGTCCCGATTCTGCCGGACTGGCCGTGTTCCTCGAACCCGTCGATGCTTCGCTGAGACGGTACAGCCTGTACTGGGGCGGTGAGACCATTGACTGGGCCGATTTGTTGCTCGGACACCAGGAGGCAGGTCATGGTGCCGCCACTCTCGAATCAACCGCCGACAACGCCGTGCTGATCAGCGATGTTGCCGAAGCCGAATTGTGTACATGGTTGACCACTCGGTGGCCGGCTGTGCACCTGCTATCGGTCGGCCGCAGCATTCAACTCTTCAAGGACGAGGGGCATCCCCGTGACATCGCGGCTCGTTACCGATTCGATCAACTCGCCGGATCGCACGCGGTTGGCCACACGCGGATGGCGACCGAGTCGATGGTCTCGCCGGCCCACGCCCACCCGTTTACTGCCGGTGAGGATTTCTGCCTGGTCCACAACGGTTCGTTGTCCAATCCCAACAGTATTCGGCGGCGGCTGCAGCGACGCGGGATCCGTTTTCAGACCGACAATGACACCGAGGCCGGATGCCGCTACCTGGAGTGGAGAATGCAGGAAGGCGACAGCCTGGAGCAGGCGCTCGAGGCGGCCTTCGACGTGCTCGATGGGTTCTACACGTTGCTGATGGCCACCGGCGAGAAACTCGTCCTCGTCCGCGACGCTTTTGCCTGCAAGCCGGCCGTGGTGGCCGAGACCGACGACTACGTCGCGGTGGGTTCGGAGTTCCGGGCGCTGGCACACTTGCCGGGAATCTCCGATGCCAACGTGTACGAACCCGCGCCCGAACAGATCTACTCGTGGTCGGTTGCCGACACGGTGTCCCCGAAAACAACAGCGGTGGCATCATGACCGCCTCGCGTGATTTTGATCTTGCCGAGATGTCTGTCAGGGAACTCAACGAGTTCCTGCACCGGGAATTGCCTGAACTGGTGGATGTTTCCCAGGGAGCGAGCATCCATGACGATGATCCTCTGACCCGGATCAACGTGTTCAATCCCAATGGAGGTCACAGCATTGCGGCCGGACTGGATTGTGCGGTCGAGGTCGAGATTCACGGTCACGCGGGGTATTTCATTGCCGGGATGAACAAGCAGGCCCGGGTGACCGTGCACGGCAACGTCGGATGGAGCGTGGCGGAGAACATGATGTCGGGCGAGGTTCGGGTAAAAGGGCATGCCAGTGAATCGGCCGCGGCCTCGATGCATGGTGGATTGGCGGTGATTGAAGGAGATGCCTCGAGTCGCTGTGGAATCTCGCTGAAGGGCGGCCGCGTGGTGGTTGCCGGAAACGTGGGACATTTCTCGGCGTTCATGGCCCAGGCCGGAACAATGATTGTCTGCGGTGATGCCGGAGCCAACCTGGGCGATTCGCTCTACGAAGCGGTGATCTACGTGGGAGGCAAGATCCACGGCCTGGGGGCGGACGCCCGGGAGGAGCCCATGGAGACGTCGGATGTCGAGGCAGTCCGGTCGCTGCTTTCCGAGGCCGACGTGGAAGGCGATCCGGAGACCTTCCGGCGAGTTGCCTCGGCCCGGTCACTGTACCACTGGAACGCCGACGCTCATCAGGAGTACTAGGACGCGTGAACGCTCATCCACAACAACGACACCTGGAGGAAAGTGCCTCGTTTGATGCCGGTGTCCTGGAGTACATCCGGCAGGCGACGCAATGCGGGCTGTACGAGATCCGGGGGATGGGCGCCAAGCGGCGGTTGCCGACCTTCGACGATCTCGTCTTCCTGACCGCTTCGGCGTCCCGGTACCCGCTGGAAGGATACCGGGAACAGTGCTCGTCCCGGACGGTCCTCGGCACCCGTTTTGCCGAGCGGCCGATCGAACTGGAGATCCCGGTGACGATTGCCGGAATGAGCTTCGGGTCGCTCTCGGCATCGGCCAAGGACGCGCTGGGCCGGGCCGCCAGCGAGATGGGCACGTCGACCACGACCGGTGACGGGGGGATGACTCCCGAGGAACGCCGCTCTTCGAAGACACTCGTCTACCAGTGTCTGCCGAGCCGTTATGGATTCAATCCCGATGATCTGCGGCAGGCCGACGCGGTCGAGATCGTGATCGGCCAGGGCGCCAAACCCGGTGGCGGTGGCATGCTGCTGGGGCAGAAGGTCAGCCCGCGGGTCGCCGGCATGAGGACGTTGCCCGAGGGGATTGACCAGCGATCGGCCTGCCGACATCCCGACTGGACGGGTCCGGATGACCTGGCGATCAAGATCCAGGAACTCCGGGAAATCACCGACTGGGAGATCCCCGTCTACGTCAAGATGGGGGCCACGCGGGTCTTCGACGACGTCAAACTGGCGGTGAAGGCCGGGGCCGATGTTGTCGTGATCGACGGCATGCAGGGAGGCACGGCGGCGACCCAGCATATTTACATCGAGCACGCGGGGATCCCCACGCTGGCCGCGTTACCCCAGGCTGTTGCGGCCTTGGAGGAAATGGACATGCTCGGCGAAGTGGGGCTGATCATCTCCGGAGGGATTCGTACCGGGGCCGATGTCGCCAAGGCACTGGCACTGGGAGCCGACGCGGTCTCGATCGGCCAGGCTGCCTTGATCGCGCTGGGCTGCAACAACCGCTGCCACCATGACGGAAACGACTGGGTAGATGTCGACGACGATTACGGGCAGCTGGAAACGGCTCCCGGGTTCTGCCACCACTGCCATTCGGGACGCTGTCCGGTCGGGATCGCGACACAGGACCCCGACCTCGAGCGGCGGCTGCTGCCCGAGGTGGCGGCCGCTTGGGTCAAGAACTACCTGCAGGTGCTGGCAATGGAAGTCACGACAATGGCCAGGGCCTGTGGCAAGTCCGATGTGCATCATCTGGAACGCGAGGATCTCGTGGCGTTGACCGTCGAGTCTGCGGCAATGGCAGGTGTGCCCCTGGCCGGGACCTCCTGGATTCCAGGAGCCGACTAGGTGGTGCTGACCACAAGAGAGACCCGACCGCGGCCGTTGGCATCCACCGGCGTCGACCGATAGGATGGGCGGCGGCAGCTAGGGGTATTTACGTCTGGGAGACCGGTGATGGCGACCCGCGAGGAGATCAAGTCGCGATTGCAGCAGGACAACATCGAGTTCCTGCTGGTGCAGTTTGTTGATATGAACGGCACGGCCAAGGTCAAGATGGTGCCTGCCGCTGAACTGGACACCTGCATTGATTCCGGAGCCGGGTTTGCCGGGGCGGCCCTCTGGGGACTGGGGCAGGGGCCTCACGATCACGACATGCTGGCCCGGGTGGACCTGGACAGTTACACCCCCTTGCCCTGGAAGCCCAACACCGCCCGGCTGGCCGGCAACCTGTTCGTCGATGGCCAGCCGCATCCCTACTGTGCCCGCACCAACATGGTGCGGGTGCTCGATGCCGCCCGCGAGCAGGGATACGTGTTCAATATCGGGATGGAGCCCGAGCACTTCCTGGTCACTCGCAACGAGGACGGATCGATCTCGCCGTGGGATCCCGGCGATGTTGATCACCTCGAGAAGCCGTGCTACGACTTTCGCTCGATGGCTCCGGCGATGGATTACCTCCAGGAACTGACCAGTTCGCTCAACGCGCTGGGCTGGGGCGTCTACCAGACCGATCATGAGGACGGCAACGGACAGTACGAGGTCAATTTCGACTACCAGGATGCCTTGACCACCGCCGATCGGATCACCTTCTTCAAGATGGCCACTTCGCAGATCGCCGCCAAGCACGGGGCGATCGCCACGCACATGCCCAAGCCGTTTGCCGACCGCACTGGCAGCGGATTGCATGTTCACTTCCACGTTGCCGATGCCCAGACGGGTGGGAACCTGTTCCTGGATGAATCGGATGCCCGCGGTTTGGGACTCTCTCAGTTCGCCTACCACTTCCTGGGTGGTGTGCTGGCCCATGCCCCGGCGCTGGTCGCCGTCACCTGTCCGACGGTCAACTGCTACAAGCGATTGAAGCTGGGTTCGGGCCTGCAGGGCAGTCGCTCGGGATTCACCTGGACGCCGGCCTTCATCAGCTACGGCGACAACAATCGCACACAGATGATCCGCACCGCCGGACCCGGGCACGTCGAAGACCGCACCGTCTCGTCCGGTTGCAACCCTTACCTCGGGCTGGCCGCCTACCTGGCAGCCGGGCTCGATGGTGTCGAGAACCAGATCGATCCGGGGGAACCCAACCTGGGGAACCTCTACGAGAAAACCCTGGACGAGATTGGCGAGGCGGGAATCAGTATCCTGCCACAGTCGCTTGGCGAATCGCTGGCGGCGTTGAAGGACGACGCCGTGGTCCAGGGAGGGATGGGAGTGATCGCCGATGAGTTCATCGACGTCAAGACCCGTGAACTCCAGACCAGCGAAGAGCAGGTCACCTCGTGGGAGATCGATCGCTACCTGACGATGTTCTAGAGCGGAATTGGAGACGAGGCAGACAGGGAGGGACTGGTTTTTTCGGGTTTCCGCGAATCCGGGGGCCCGGAGGTGAACAGGGAGGGGAAGACGGCGTGTCGTTGATGATTCCGTGTCCGCACTGTGAGCGGCGTCCGGCGGGTGAGTTCCACTTCGGTGGTCCGGTTCGCGAACGGCCCGAGCCGGATGCGGCGACCGCCGAGTGGATCTCCTACACCTACGACCAGCCCAACCGGCGGGCGGTCCAGTGGGAATGGTGGTTCCACCGCGGGGCCTGCCGTCAGTGGTTCTTGGTTCGCCGTGACACGCGGACCAACCGGGTGCTCGAATCGGCCCTGCCGGGTGAGGTGACAACCGGGCCGCTCGAAAGCGAGGCCGGTGATGAGTAGCCAGGAGGGCCCCTGCACGTTCACCTTTGACGGCCGCTCGATCACCGCCCGTCCCGGACAGACCATTGCCGGGGCGCTGCATCAGGATGGCGTGCACGTGGTCTCGCGGAGTTTCAAGTACCACAGACCACGCGGGTTGTTCTGTGCCACCGGCCGTTGCCCCAACTGCCTGTGCACCGTCGACGGGTATCCCAACGTACGGACATGTGTCACACCGGCAAGCCAGGGCATGGCGGTTCGCAGCCAGAATGCGTGGCCGGGGCTGAAATGGGACGTGTTGTCGATTTTCGACCGTCTGCACCGCTTCATGCCGGTCGGCTTCTATTACCGGGTGATGCACAAGCCACGGTTCCTGTGGCCGGTTTTCGAGGCGATCGTACGCAGGATCGCCGGGCTTGGTCGTGTCGATCGTCAGTCGGGTGGCAGTCGCCGCTACGACCGCCAGACGTTGCACAGCGACGTGGTCGTGATCGGCGGCGGCTGGGCGGGGATGCACGCTGCCATCGCGGCTTCCCGGGGTGGCCGCGATGTGACCCTGGTCGACGATCGCGAGAATCTGGGTGGCCACGTCTTGTTTGATCCGGGCGCGCGGGTGGATCGCGAGACCGAGTTCGAGTCCACGGTCCAGGCCGTCCTGGATGATCCCCGGATCCGGGTACTGCACCGGGCGACCGCGTTTGGTTGTTACGAGGACCGGTTGGTGGCTGTCCAGACCGGGGATCGAATGATCCGGTTGCGGGCCGGCCAGGTTGTGGTTGCCACCGGAGGATGGGAACAGCCGTTGGTCTTTCCGGGCAACGATCGTCCAGGGGTGATGCTGGCGGGTGGGGTCCAGAAGATGTTGTGGCAGGACGGATGCCTGTTTCCCGGCGATGCGGTCGTGGTGACCGACAATCAAAATGGCTACCGCGTGGCACATTCCCTGGCGGCTTGTGGCACGCGGGTTGTCGCCATCGTGGACCACAACGCGACCCCGGCTGGCGACCCCGGTGATCTGCCGGTGTGGACGGGGCAGACCATTCACTCGGTGCGTGGTCACCGTCATGTCACGTCTGCGGTCATCGGTCCGCTGGAGGGGGCTTCGTCGGCGACCGAGTCGATTTCCTGTCGCTGGGTCGTCCAGGCTGTCGGTTTCACGACGGCCTCGGGATTGTTGGCCCAGGCGGGTTGCCGGTTGGTGTACGACGAGTCGCGGGACCTGTTCCGTGCCGATCAACTGGCCGACGGTTTCCGAGCGGCGGGCTCGGTCAATGGGACATTCGACATCGACGCGTGTGCCCGCGAAGGGCGACTGGCCGGCGAAGTGGCCGCCGCGGGAGAGGGAGGTGGAACGGTCGATCTGATACCGGCCGAGACGTCTCCACCGGTGCGACGACCTCCCGATGGCAAGAAAGCGTTTGTCTGCCTGTGCGAGGACGTGACCGACAAGGACCTCTTCGATGCGGTCGCAGAGGGTTTCGCGAACATCGAGACACTGAAGAGGTACTCGACTGTCTGCATGGGTCCGTGCCAGGGCAAGATGTGCCAGTCCAGCTCGATCGCCGCATGCGCGCGGGCCAACGGGGTCACGATTTCCGAGACCGGCCGAACCACCGCCCGGCCACCCGAGCAGCCGGTGCCGCTGGGCGTGCTGGCCGGTCGCGCGCCCCACCGACACCTGATCCGCCGTTCGGCGTTGCACGACTGGCATGTCGAAGCCGGGGCGGTCTTTCTCGACTCGGGGGCCTGGAAGCGACCCGAGTCGTACGGGGATCCGGCGGCCGAATACCAGGTGGTGCGCGAGGGGGTCGGTCTGATCGACGTTTCGACCCTGGGCAAGCTCGAACTGCGAGGTCGCGACGTGGCCGAGTTTCTCGAGTTCGTCTACCCGAACCGTTTTGCCAAGTTGAAGGTCGGCCGAGTGAGATACGGTGTGGTTTGCGATGAGGCGGGGATCATCCTCGATGACGGCACGATCGCCCGCCTGGAGGAGGACCGCTGGTTTCTGACCACCACCACCGGGAATGCCGACGGGGTCGACAGCTGGTTCCGCTGGTGGCTGGCCACCCGGCCCGGCTGGGATATTCGACTGACGAATGTCAGTGGAGCGACGGCGGCGATGAACCTGGCGGGACCGAGGAGCCGCCAGGTGCTGGCGGCGGTGTGTGACGGTGACCTGTCGACCGAAGCCGTCCCCTATCTTGCGGCATCGCAACTGACCGTCGCCGGGGTACCGGCGACGGTGTTGCGGATCGGCTTTGTGGGCGAACTGGGCTACGAGATCCACGTACCGAGCCAACTGGCCGAGCACGTCTGGTGCGAGCTGATGGCTGCCGGTGCCGCGTCGGGGATTCGCCCGTTCGGCATCGAGGCCCAGCGGCGTCTGCGACTCGACAAGCAGCATCTCCTGGCCGGGCAGGACACCGATGCGTTGTCGAACCCCTTCGATGCCGGCTTGCCCTGGATCGTCAAGCTCGACAAGCCGGACTTCGTCGGCCGCAGTGCGCTGCAGAGGGCGGAAGGACGTGAGCCGGGCCAGCAACTGGTCGGTTTCCGGCTCGAGGGTGATCGCGTGCCACCCGAACCGTCCCTGGTGCTTGTTGATGGGCGACTCGAAGGTCGCGTCACCAGTGCTCGCTATTCACCAGTGGCCGGGGCAACCGTCGGACTGGCGTGGGTGCCGGCCGAGTTGGCCAGCAACGGTCAGCAGATCACCATTCAACTGGACGGACAACTGGTCAACGCCGTGGTTCAACGTGAACCGTTCTACGATCCCGAGGGAGCCCGGCTGAAGAGCTGAGCGACAGCAGGACCACACCAAATGACTTCACCCAAGTCAGCTCCAACAGCCCGCGGCCCGCTGGTTGCCTGGCATCGCCGCGCCGGTGGGCGAATCGAGACGGTCGAGGGCTGGGAGATCTGTGTGAGTCATCCGGTCCAGCCGGATGCGCCCCGCAGCGGCGGCAACCTGCTGCTGGATTGGTCACACCGCTCGGTGACCGAACTCGGCGGGCCGAGGGTCAGCGAGTTGGTCAGTGGTCTGGTTGGTGCCGACGTGGCGGTCCGTCGGATGGCGGCTGCTCGCTCGGGAATTGTCTGTCGGCTGACACCGGCTCGAGCGATTGTCTTCGGCGATCCGGGATCCGGGGTGCTCGGCGATCCGGCTGCGGTTGACGTGACCGGTGGCTGGTCGACGATCGTGCTGGCCGGACCAGATGCGATCAACGTTCTTTCGCTGCTCAGTTCCGCCGATCTTCGCACCCGTGCGATGCCGGTGGCTGCCGTCCGGCAAGGTCCGGTTGCTGGCATCAACACGCTTCTGTGCCATTTTGCCGGACACTGGGAATTGCACGCCTGCCCCGATTCGATTGTTTCGCTCTGGGAGGCCGTGCTCGACGAGGGTCAAGCCTACGGTCTGCAGGTTGCCGGTGCCGAGCGATTGGGCGAGGTGGTGACGGTGGGTGGTGGTGGCGAGGAGGGAACGACGTGACAGATCGGATGTGGCGAGATCACGACATGCAGGACGCCTACGATGTCGTCATCATCGGCGGCGGCGTCCACGGACTGGCGACGGCCTATTACCTGGCCCGGCAGGGCGTGACCAACGTCGCAGTGCTCGAGGCTCGCTACGTCGGCTTCGGTGGTTCGGGTCGCAACACCGCGATCATTCGCTCGAACTACCGCACACCAGAGGGCATCGCCTTCTACGATCACTCGACCAAACTGTACGAGAAGCTGGCCGGCGAACTCGACTACAACATCATGTTCTCCCAGCGTGGCCACCTGACGCTGGCCCACACCGAGCGGGGTGTCAGCGGCCTTCGCGAACGGGTTCTGACCAATCAGCTCTGTGGGGTCAATTCGCGGCTGATTTTTCCCGACGAGATTCGTGAGCACGTGCCCGAGATGCAGTTGGAAGGGTCGCTGCGGTATCCGGTGATGGCCGCCCTGTATCATCCGCCCGGTGGAATCATTCGTCACGATGCGGTCGTGTGGGCCTACGCGCGGGGGGCCGATGCGGGGGGCGCGCACGTGCACCAGTTGACCGAGGTGACCGATCTGGAAGTGACCGACGGCTCGATCAGCGGTGTGATGACCAACCGTGGTCGGATCAAGACCGGTACGGTGGTCAACGCGACGGCCGGTTATGCCAGCACGATCGCCGCGATGGCCGGGCAGCAGATCCCGCTCGAGACACACCCGCTGCAGGCGATGGTCACCGAGTCGCTCAAACCCTGGCTGCATTCGGTGATCGTCAGCTCGACGCTGCACGTTTACGTCTCGCAGACCGACCGGGGCGAACTGGTGATCGGGGCGGAGGTGGACGACTACGCCAGCTACTCGTTGCGGGGGACACTGCCATTTGTAGAGAGTGCCGCGACACACCTGCTGGAGCTGTTCCCGTTCCTGGCCGATGTCAAGATGCTCAGGCAGTGGTCGGGCCTGTGTGACATGACCCCCGATTATTCCCCGATTATCGGTGAGGATCCGGTGGTCAACGGATTGTTCATGACGGTGGGTTGGGGAACCTATGGCTTCAAGGGGGGGCCGGCTTCGGGGCAGCTGTTGGCCGAGATGATCGCCAGCGGCCGTACGCCGGAACGGCTCGAACCGTTTTCACCGGGCCGGTTTGCCGAGGATCGCCTCGTGGGCGAGAAGGCGGCGGCCAGCGTGTCACACTAGCGTCACCGACTAAAGCGTCCAGCCCTTGCGGTAGGGTCGCTTGATGATCGAGGCCGCCTCGGGACAATCGACGGCCTTGGCTGCCACCGCGTCCCAGGTGATTTCCTTTTTCCCCAGCCGGTACGACAGGTTGCCCAGGTGACCGCACTCGGCCAACTTCGCTCCGTAGCGGAAGTTGCACGTCGTGTTGGGATCCCCGCTGCGGATCGCCGCCAACCATTCGTTGTGATGCCCGACCGAATCTCTGATCGTCGGTTTGACGGGCCGGGCTTCATTCCCGGCGGCCATGAAGAGCTTGCGGGTCGTGTAGTCGGCCAGCAGTCGACCATCAGAACCTTCGAACAGGACCGCCGATCCCTTGCCGTAAGATTCCGCTCCCTTGGGCTTCCAGCCCCCGTGGTACCAGGTGATGTGGACAGCGGGCCGATCGCCCTTGGCGGCAAACTGGTAGTCGACTTTCATTCGCATCGGGCACTGGTTGTCGCCGTCGTGCCCTTTCTCGCCGTTGGCCAGAATCCTGGTCGGGTAGTCCAGGCCCAGGGCCCAGTAGGGGAGGTCCATGTAGTGGCACACGAAATCTGCCAGTTGTCCACCCCCGAAATCCCACCAGTACCGCCAGTTGAAGTGGAAATGCGACTGGTGGAAAGGCCGGTGGGGTGCGGGGCCGAGCCAGAGGTCGTAATTGACGTGCGAGGGTGGCGTCGCGTTCTTGACCCGCTGCCCGACACGGACACCACCACCTTGCCAGACGTGGACCCTGCGGATTTCACCGATCGTGCCCGCTTGTACCAGTTCCACCGTCCGGCGATAGTTGTTCAGCGGATGGTTGTGGATCTGGTTGCCCATCTGCGTGACCGCCCGGCGTTCGGCCGTCAATCGTGCGATCGTGCGGCATTCGTGGATCGAGTGCGTCAGTGGCTTTTCGCAGTAGACGGCCAGCCCATTCCGCAATGCCGTTGCCACGGGGATCGCGTGCATGTGGTCGGGCGTGCTGACGACGACGCCGTCGAGGTTTTTGACGTCGAAGACACGACGGTAGTCGTTGGTCGTGTGGGCCCGCGGGAATTTCTTGGCCGCAGCGCCGAGTCTTTGCGAATCGATATCGCACAGCACCGCGATGTTCTCCTTGGCGACACCGGCGAGATTAGAACCACCCCGGCCGGCGACACCGATCACCGCCAGGTTCAGCTTTTCGTTGGCACTTTTCTTCTCTGCGGCCTCGGTAGTGGCAGTCCACTCTCCAGCCATCGGCAGTGTCGTTCCGGCGGCAACGGCGGCTTGAAGAAACTGGCGGCGTGATTGTCGAGTGCTCATTGGCGGACGTCCTGGTCAAGGAAGCGGCTGGATGGTCGGGCGTGGCAACCGTGTCATTCGACTCGATTGACCCTGACGATGCAACCGGGAACACGCCCCGGCCAACTCGAGTTTTGTCTACGGCGGGTTGACGGCAGCTTCGAGTTCGGTCAACAGCTGGTCGAGCCGGAAGGGTTTGTAGAGAACCGCCTTCAGGCTGCCGGTTTGCCGGGCCTGCACGATCGAGTGTGAAGGATCGTAGCCGAAACCGGTCATCAGGATGATGGGAACCTCCTCGTTGATCTCTCGTAACCGGCAGAAGCACTCGTAACCGGTCATGTCATCGAGACGAATATCGGCGACGACCGTGTCGTAATGAAACTGCCTTAGCATCAGGCAGGACGCTTCGCCGTTGTGCGCGGTTTCGACATTGCAGCCGTACCGCTCGAGCAGTTCGTGGGCGGCCCGACGGATCGACTCGTCACCATCGACAAACAGCACTCGCTTGTCACGCAGTCGCGGCCGTTGCTGTCGTCCGGGAGGAGGCAGGTGGCTGCGACGGGGAGCGATCGACTCACCCACCTCATGGACCAACTGCTTGATGTTGCGAGTCTGCTGGAGAATGTGGTTGAGTCGGTCGCAGACGTTTGGCTCGTGACCGATGTAACGTTCGAGGACCCAGGCGGCGTCGTTGAGAATCACGTCAACCGGACCAGCCATCTCGCGGAGAATCCGCTCGGTACTCTCCGAGGCCGTGGTCGCTTTTTCGGCGACCAGCAACTCCAGCGTGTTCAGGGCAACCGAAAGTTCACGAGTGAAGAGTTCAAGGAACTGCAGGTCGTCTTCGGAGAATGCGCCCGGCCGAGGACTCTCGACATTGAACGTGCCCAGGATCTCGTCATGCAGGGTCAGCGGGACAGTCAGCGAACTGCGGGCGTCGGGGGCACCGGACAGGTACAGCGGGTCACTGGCCGTGTCCTCACACAGGTAGCTCTTGCCTGTGGCAGCAACAAATCCGGTCACCCCGTTGCCCTCGGGCCTGGCAAACAACTTTCGTTCTGCCGCATCGGTTCGCATTCCAATCACCAGCAACGGACTTAACTCCAGGGTGTCGCGGTCGATCAGGCGGATTTCGAGACTCTCGTATTCGAGCAGGTCACGGGTGAAATGCGAGATCTTCGCCTTCAGGAGTTCGATACGATCCTCGACGCTCATCTCCAGGATTTCCTGGGGCATCAGGTCACCCAGCTCCAGTCCCGCCTGGTGGATCGCCTGCAATTTTTCCTGCTGCAGAACCTGCTGCGAGATGTCGCGGACCAGCACGATCAGCGAGTTGGCGGTGCCGGGATCGGGGGCCGATGTGGCCGGTGTTTCGGCAGGCAACAACGGAGTGACATGAACGTCGTAGAAACGCTTTTCATCGATCTTCAGCGTGCTGCGGGCCGATGTGCCACCGCCGATCGCGGTATGGAAAGGGCAGAGGTTCGGACCCAGGATCTCGGGAGTCCCGAACAAGTCGTAGAAACCCTGGCCGATCGGCAGGTCATCGCACTGCGCCAGTTCACGCAGTCGGTTATTGCACCAGTTGATTTCGAGCGACGGGTCAAGCACAGCCACTCCAGCGGGCAGATGCTCGAGAACCTCGCTCGGTGCCATTTCCGACACGGCACCTTACTCCACCTGATTTCCAGAATCGCGGGATTATAGCGCTAGCAACGACCAGGCGGCAACCGTGTTTTGGATGGAGGCCGCGTGTTTCAGATGCCCGAGCGGATAAAGATCTCGTCGCCATCTTCGACGACATAATCCTTTCCCTCGACATGCCAGAGTCCAGCCGCCTTGGCTTCTTTTTCTCCGCCGAGTTCCAGCAGGCTGTCGCTGGGCGTGATCTCGGCCCGAATGAAGCCGCGGGCAAGATCGGAGTGGATCGAATCGGCGGCTTCGACCGCAGTTGATCCGCGGCGAAGCAGCCAGGCGTGAACCTCCTTGTCGCTGCAGGTGTAGAAGGTGATCAGGTCGGCCACGTGAAGGATGGCCTGCATCAATTCGTGCCGGCAACTGCCGCTGAGTCCCATTTCGGCGGCCATCTCGGTCCGGTCGGACTCGTCGAGAGCGCCCAGCTCGAGTTCCAGACCGACCGCGGCAGCCATCAGCCCGTACCCGTTGGAGGTGATCGCGCCAGCGTAACCGGTGTCTTCTTCGGCTTCCCCGGTATTGACCAGGACGAGCCGTTGCTTGCGAGCCAGCAGGGCGAACGACCGTGTCACCCGTTCCTGGGTTTCGGTCATCTCGATGCCGGCGAGAGATCCCGTGGATTCGAGTTCGGCGGCCAGTGGTTGCAACGCCTCGAGCTCGGCCCTCAGTTCGTCACGGTCCGGCCGCGGCTTGTTCACGTCGGTTTCAAGGCGTTCGATTCGATTTCCAAGAATCTGCAGGTCGGCCAGGACCAGTTCCTCGCTGAACCTCGTGACTTCCTCGAGCGGGTCGATTCCGCTGAAGGCCCCCACGACGTGTACCAGGGCCTGGGCTTCCCGGATGATCGCCAGTCGCTGCAGATTGACGTCCTGCTGCCGGCGATCGAGTCCCGGGGTGTCGAGCAATTCGATTCGAGCCGGACTGATCTTGGCAGGCTGATAATGTTCCACCAACGCGTCAAATCGAGTGTCGGCGACCGTGGCCAGACCGACCTGGCCGGAATGCGCCTTGGATGGGTCGGGGGCGATCCCGGTCAGTAGCTCAAACACGGTGCTCTTGCCACCAGCCTGGAATCCGACGAGTCCTACTTTCATGTCAGAAGCCGGCTGAAGTGTGTCGAACGGACGGATGCAGGTGTCAGTAGAAACAGTCGCTCCCGGAGGCGGGGAATGCATCGCGGAAGTAGTCGATCGTTGGAGTAGAGGTCTTTTCGGAGTACAGGATGCTGACGACATCGAAGCGGGCCGGAGCCTCGAGTAGATCGTGTCGCTTGAGGTAGGCCAGGGCCAGTCGGGTCAGCCGCTGCTGCTTGTGTCGCGTGATCGCCTCGAATGGCTCACCAGCCTTGCACGTTCGACGGGTCTTGACCTCGACAAAAACAACCGTGTCGCGATCTCGACAAACCAGGTCGATTTCGCCCTGCCGCGTGCGGTAGCGGCGTTCGCTGACGGTCAGGCCCCGGGTGACAAGGAAACGGGCAGCCAGATCCTCACCGCGCTCGCCCAGCTTCGTGTGTTGCCAACGTGTCATCGGACCTCTCCATCGGTCCCCGATCCCCCGCCGGCTCGAAGCACTCCGTGTATTGCTGTGGATGAATCCCTGTGATCGTGTTCAACCGCGGAGTCGCCATGACTGGTGAGTCCACAGTTTTCGGTGAAAACCGGTTATTCTTCGCCATCCTGCTCGACCGTCTCGGTCGCTTCATTCGGTTCCTCGGTGGCGACCACCGACATCTCATCGACCGGACTCGGAGCCCCGGGGACCTGGACACGCCGCTCGGTAAGACGTGTCTTCTTGCCGACACGCTCGCGAAGGAAAAACAGCTTGGCACGGCGTGCCTTGCCGTGCCGCTTGACGTCGAGCTGGGCAATTTTCGGTGAATGCAGCGGAAAAGTTCTCTCGACACCCTCGCCGGCAACAATCCGTCGCACCGTAAAGGTCTCGCGAGTCCCGCCACCCCGGCGGGCAATCACCACTCCGGTGAACACCTGCACGCGTTCCTTGTCGCCTTCCAGAATCCGCGTGTGGACGTCGACCGTGTCGCCGATCGCGAACTCCAGGGGAGTTTCTCGGAGGCTCGATGCCTCGACCTGTCTGATCAGTTCCTGCTTGGACGTCATGGGTTGGATTCCGTTGTTTCAAGAGTCTTCAGTGTATCGGGAGCCACGTCACCTGAACCACCGCTGGCCATCCACAGGTCGGGACGCCGTTGCCGGGTGCGGAGACTACTTTGTTCCTGTCGCCAGGACGCGATCTGTTGATGGTTGCCGGAGAGCAAAATGTCGGGGACGTGCATGCCCCGAAACTCTCGGGGGCGGGTGTACTGGGGATGTTCGAGAAGCCCGGATTCAGCGAACGAGTCATACTGGTGCGATGTCTCTTCGCCGAGTACCTCCGGGACCAATCGAATCACCGAGTCGACAACCAGCATCGCCGGCACTTCGCCACCATTGGTCACGAAGTCGCCCACGGAGATCTCCAGCGGCGCCAGCCCCTCACGAATTCGGTCGTCAAACCCCTCGTAACGCCCGCAAAGCAACAGCAGACGCGGGCTGGTGACAAGTTGCTCGACAAGCTTGTGGGTGAGTGGACGGCCCTGTGGTGACAGCATCACGAGTTGACCGGGTTCAGTGGTGTCGGCCTGGACCGCTTCGACAGCATCGAAGACCGGCTGACAACTCAACAGCATCCCCGGTCCCCCACCGTATGGCTTGTCATCAACTGACTTGTGCCGGTCGGTTGCCCAGTCCCGAAAGTTCCACAGGCGGACATCAACCAGACCTCGCGCAATCGCCGCCTTCAGCAGGCTTTGCTGCAGGTAACCCGAGAAGATCTCGGGAAACAGAGTCAGGATGTCAAACCTCATGGAGATCCGTCAGTTGGTTGAGGAATTGTTGATTGGCTTTGGTGAGAAGTACTCAGCCCTCTTGATTGTCGGCTGAAGCTTCGTCGGTGGCCGTTTCCTCAGTGGCCGCTTCCTCAGTGGCCGCTTCCTCAGTGGCCGCTTCCTCAGTGGCCGCTTCCTCAGTGGCCGCTTCCTCAGTGGCCG
>PBSL01000036.1 GCA_002726205.1 Planctomycetaceae bacterium
AACGGCCTGACGAGCCTGTCTGACGCGGCGGCCGAAAGCCTCAGCAAGTACAAGGACTTTCTTGGTCTCAACGGCCTGGAATGCCTGTCGGATGCGGCTGCCGAGAGTCTCAACAAGTACGACGGATCCCTCTACGTTGACTTCGACAACCTCCCCGCCTCCACCGTGGGAATCCTTCGCAAGCACCCGAGTTTCCAGGACGACGAAGACGACGAGTAGCTGGCGATCCCTCGTTTCCTCATCGCGGCGCCCTTTATCTCCCGGTACCTGCCGAGCGACACCAGGGTGGTTTGTGCCTGGCGGGTTGAACGGCGGGGCTGGGGTGGGGAGACTGGGGGGGGCCTGACTCCGATCCTGGAGAGATTCGATGAGAGTTCTTCTGCCGTTGCTGTTGGTTGCGGGGATGGTTGGCTGTAGTGCCGAATCCCCGGTCTCCGACAGTGATGAAACTTCGTCGTCGCAAGGTCCTGCAGAAGCACCGGCGCCGACGTCACGGGTTTCTCCGTTGAAGGTGGAAAACGATGAGAAAGATGCTCGGCCCGCCATGGATGATGACCCGGGTGGATCTAATGGAACTCTGATCGGTCGGTGGAAGGAGCGGGGCCGCTCGGTCGAGGCCATTGGTAACCAAGGCATTCCTTACCATCAGATCGTGCGGTATGACGAGAAAACCGGTCGCTTTGAAGAGAGCATGACCCCCGCATTCGGGAAGTCCCAGTCACGGCAAGCGACATGGGACCCGAGCAGCAAGACACTGACAACACGCCAAGGCCGTCAAGTTGGCGTGTTCAAACGAGTCGATCAGGACACGATCGAAATCACCTTTACGACCTCCGACGGCAAAGATGTGAAGGAGAAACCAGCTGTCTCCGTGCCCGGCCAACGCCTGACGCCAGAACAGATCACCGAAGCCCTGGAGCTGCGGATCGGCCAATGGACATTCCACACCATGCCCACGTCGGGTCAGGCGGCATTCCTGGCAAAGCGAGTTGGGTCTGCTGATGACGCCGAGTTCGACAAGCGTTATCGGGAATTCGATCTGAACCGTCAGAAGATTGCGAAGCGGTTTGGTTCTCGAAAGCGGGCGAAAAAGAATGCTTATCAACCCAGCCTCGTATTGAAGGGGCACAAGGGGAAGATCACGTCGGTCGCCTGGAGCCCCGACGGCAAGAAAATTGCCAGTGGCGACAGCGGGGTCTTCGACGACGAATTCAAACCGCTGCCGGCCAGCGTCAAGGTGTGGGACGCTGCCAGCGGCAAGGAACTACGGACCATCGAGAACCCCAAGATCGTCGCCTACAGCATCGACTGGAGTCCTGACAGCACCAGGTTGGCCATCAAGGGAGGTGGTTTCGTTTCCATGGACGGTGAACAGTCTCCGGGAACGCTCAGTGTCGTTGATGTCGTCAGTGGCAAGCAGTTGATTTCAGTCGAGGCAGCCAGCGGAAACTTGTTCGTCGGTGAGGCGGTTGCATGGAGCCCGGACGGCAAGTCGCTGGCCGCTATCAGCGGGGAAGACGTCGTGGTTTGGGCAGCCGCCACGGGCAAACGACTTCGGACGTTGAAGTACGCCGAAACCGATCGCAGCGTGTTGAGCATTTGCTGGAATCCAGACGGCAGCCGGATTGCCGTTGGTTGTGACGAGGAGTTTGTCGAGATCCGGGAAGTGTCGACCGGCAAGATCGTGAAAAAGCTGCAGGGTGAGGTCGGGCTGAAGATCGGCAACAAGACGATTCCCTACCCGGCCTTGATGCTGTTGGTGGAAAGTGTCTCCTGGAGCTCAAAGAGCAAATGGTTGGCCAGTTCGAGTTCTCAGAAGCTGAAGATCTGGGACGTGATAAAAGGAGAGGCATTGTGGACTTTTGACGATGCCGCCAAGCATCTGGCCTGGAGTCCGGACGGAATCAAATTGACAGGAGCCACAACAACAAGCCTGGGCATGATCAAGAACGCCTCGATCAGTGTGTGGGATGCCAAGAGTGGTACTGAATGGAAGAAATTCGAAGCCCACGAGAAGGGTGTCACAAGCCTGGCCTGGAGTCCTGACGGGACACGGTTGGCCAGCGGAGGTGAGGACCGCGGCAAGGGGTTTCTGCGGAACCTCTCGACCGTGAAGATCTGGACACTGTCGGGGAGGACTAAGCCAACTGCCAAGAAACTGACGGCCAAGGAAGCGGCTGAGGTGATGGCCTGGGAAATCGGCAAGTGGGAGATACGGGGACAAGCGATGCCGGCAGAAGGCCAGCCACGTGCCATGGAAATGACGATGGAGGCACGCTGGAAAGTCGAAGGCAAGTCCGTCGACTACAAGTTCACTCTGGAAGAAGGTGGCAAAACGGTGAGTTATTTCGGGCACCAGGACTACAACGCCGCCAAGGGCGTTTTTGTCTATCGTTCCAAGTGGGGTGAAAATCCTGAGACGACCTCACACTCGCGTTACGACCCGGTCACGCGAACCTTACGCGGGCAAAGTGTCCCGACCGCACCGTCTGGTGGGCCAACGACCACCACCGTCACAAAACGTGTTGGCGACGACAGGACTCAACAAAAGCTGGAAGTCCGCGAAGATGGCCGGTTGCTCTACTCTCATGAGACTGTTTCGACTCGCAAGGCACACTGAATTGGCCTTTTACCGGGGAACTGGAACGGGTCGGCGATTTGCCCGAGTCGGATCTGGCACTCGGCGATAAGTGGTTCCGTTTACCCTCCCGTGAAACTGCACATCGACTTTGCTTTGCCCGGAGTTGACGAGAGATGGATTCGGGGCCTGCAGGTCGGCAATCTCCTCCAGGAATGAAATGCAGAACATGAAATCCTTCAAGACCGGTCTCCTTGTCAGCTTGTTGTTTGCCGCACTGCCGCAAGTCTCTACCGGTGCGGAACCAACCCGGATCACCGTCACCATTGACCGTGGTCGCGATCTTGGGCAAAGCTTTGGTTCACTGTTCGAAGCGACCAGCGACAACGCTTCGCTTGTTCTCGGGGCCGGTTTCCAGAACGGCTACAACACGCGATACCGCGCGGATCGCCATGCCGTGCAGTTTTTCATTCGACCCGCCAGCGGCAAACGCGAGCTGAAGACAGAGGAATTGCCCCGGTCCAATAACGAACTGACGGGCTCTTACCTTTTCGGACGTGACGGGCTGGTCTACTCGGCGTATGGCGGGACGAAAACGTGGGACTCAAGATCACGGGCCTGGCGCGTTTCAGGCACCGCACACGAGACCATGCGGGTCGGAAATGGCACGCTCACGTTCGTCGGCAGCAAGGTGACATTCGATGGGCGGACAATTCTCGATTCCCCTGGTGAGGGCAGTTACCAGTTGTTCTTTTACGCCCATGGGCACCTGTGCTTTTATCACGTCACCCGCCGCGGCAAACCCTACCGCCATTATGTCAGCGACGAGGATGGTTTCAGCAGGCTCTATGCGTGTCCGTGGACACCGAAGCAACCGCGGGTTGATCTCTCGGCGGCGGTGACGCTGAGGCTGCCGGTTGTCGGTGAGACGACGTTTGCCTGGGGCCAACTGGGGCGTCAGATCGTGACCGGATCGAACATTGGTGGTTTCTACGTGTTCGAAGGCGGAGCCTGGCGGACGGTGCGCGAACCGACTCTCGGTCGCAGCTACCAGCTTTATTCGACCCTTGCGTTTCACGACCGGCTGCTGATGGGACAGTATCCAACCGGACGGGTGTTCGAATACGACGGAAAGAAAATCAGTGACCAGGACGGCTGGCCACCTGTCCTTTCGGGTGTCTCGAGAAGTGCGCGCGAGGCACAGACGACGGTGATCTATGGCGGTGATCTGTTCGTGGGCGTGTGGCCGTGGGCCGAAGTGTGGCGTTACAACCCCGACAGCCGTCGGTGGGCCTTCATGAGTCGCATGTTCAAGCATCCGGTTCTTTCGGACAAGATCACGCATCCCTACGAAGTCGAGAACAAGGATCACCCGGTGCAGAACCTGTGGGGCCAGCGAGTTACCAGCCTGGTCCCAAACGGCGCGGACCTCTTCATCTCGACGTCGTCCAAGGGAGTCGACAAGTGGTTGCCCGAGAAGTTTCCGTTTCTCGCTCCGGAAAAGTGGAAGTCTTACGGCAAAGTCTATCGGGCCACGATGCCCGGACATCTCGCTGCACCCGCGAAGTGGACCGATGGCCTCACGACGATCGAGTTCATCATTCGCGGGACCGAGATCACGATCCAGCAGGACGGGAAACGTCTCGCCACGACCACGCTGACCGGATCCCTGGCGGATCAACTTGGCAAGGTGAAAGGACTCGGGAACGTCAAGTGGGGCGACGGCATCTATGGTCGCTTTGGCGGAGTTTCAATCAGGGGGAAGATCCAGCGCTGATGACTGCCTCGGGACAACTGCCCCGCGTTGTTTGTTTCGCGAGTTGTCGCGGTTGTGAGTTCCCGGAAAACCGTGTCCATTTTTTCCGGCTACGGTGGATATTCTGTATTGCCGGTTCGAGGCCAGCGGGTTGAACACGGGGGCCGGGTTGAGAAAACTGGAGTCCTGGATCCTGGTCCTGGGAGATGCGATGAGGGGGCTGTTGGTATTGCTGTTGATTGTCGGAGGGGCAGGTTGTGGCGACGGCCTCTCGCTTCGGGATGGCGATTCGGCCGGTCTTCCAACAGCAGGTCCACCACCAACCGGGGCTCCACCGATCGGCAGCCTGCGTTTGAATGAACTTGTTGCCTCGAATCGAGCGGATCGTCTCGATGACGAGGGCCAAAGCAGCGACTGGATCGAAATCCACAATTCAGGCAGCCAGCCACTGCGGCTCGGCGGGTACCACCTGACGAATGATCTGAAGGTTCTCGACAAGTGGGCCTTTCCGAACAACCGGATCACCGCCGGCGGGTTCCAGATCGTGTGGATGTCCGGCCTGGATCGTGTGTCCGCGTCTTCGAAGACGGAGAAGACCTCGGCTGTGGCAATGCCGTTCGAGACGACACTGATTGAATCCGGCGCCGACTGGAAATATCTCGTGAGGACGCTCGACGAGAAGGCCTCGAAAACAGAACGGAAGTTGCCCGATGGCTGGGCCACCGTCGGCTTCGACGACAGCGAGTTTGCAGTCGGTCCGGCGGGTTTCGGTTTTGGCGACGAGGATGATGCGACCGAGATTCCTCGCGGAACGACCGTCGTTCTGACCCGACGCGAGTTCGTGCTGGATGAACCACTCGCATCAGAGTCACTCGTCCTGCAGGTCGATTACGACGACGGGTTCATCGCTTACCTGAACGGGACGCGTGTCGTCGCGGTGAACCCGCCGGAAACGGAGTTGGATTTTGGCAGCGTCGCGAACGGACTGCGAGAAGCAGGCCTGGCCGAGCGTTTTGATCTCTCCAGGCACTTCGGGCTTCTTCGCACTGGTAAGAACGTGCTGGCGATCGTGGGATTGAATACGAGCCGGGGCAGTTCGGACATGTCACTTGAACCGGCGTTGGGCACTCTTCCCACCATCTGCCACGCGAACTTCCGGCTCAAGAAATCCGGTGAGACTCTCTATCTTATCGCTCCAGACGGGAACATCGCCGACCAGGTTCGATTCCCTCGTCAGATGGTCGACCAGTCACTGGGGCGGATTGCGGCGACCAAGTCAGGCTGGGGCTATTTCTTGACGCCCAGTCCCGGGAGGGCCAACGTTGGTCCGCAGCAATCAAGGCCCGTGACGTCACGGTTGTGGTTTGACCCGGAACCGGGCGCCTTTCGACCCGGGATCGAAGTGCGAATCAATCAGCAGTCCACGGTTGCTGCCGAAATTCGATTCACGAACGACGGGTCAGACCCAGACCATTCGAGCCCGTTGTTTGGCGATCCCGTCAAGATTGCCGAGACGTCGCTCTTTCGCGCTGCCGCGTTTGTTGGCAAGGAGCGGGCCAGCCAGGTTGTTTCGGCAACCTATCTCATCGGACCACGGACCACGCTTCCGGTGATGTCGATTTCGATGAAACCGGCCGATTTTCTCGACGTGCACCTTCAAAGCAGTGCCACGGGCCGAAGCAGTGAACGGCCGGCGTTTCTGGAAGTCTTCGATCCCGAGGGAAAACGAACCGTGGCGACGGGTTTCGGGCTCCGGCTCCACGGCGGCGCGGGTCGCCGCGGTGACCTGAAAACCAAGAAATCCTACCGCACGTACTTTCGCAAGGTCTACGGACAGGGGCGGGTGGACTATCCGATCATTCCAGAGGCCGGGGTCGCGGATTTCGACAAGCTGGTCCTGCGTGCAAATTCCAATGACCGTTCGCCCCACGGATCGAACATCCGCGATCAAGTCATCCGTGACGTTCACACCGACATGGGGGCGCTTGCGGCGGGTGGATCGTGGTGCGTCCTGCTCATCAATTCGGCCAGCCGTGGCGTCTACAACGTGACCGAACGCATGGACGAGGAGTTCTTCGCTTCGCACCTGGGGCCTGGCGCATTCGATGTCATGAAGACCGGTGACACCGTGCTCAGTGGCAACCGGAAAGGCTGGGACGACCTTCGACGTTTCATTGAATCGACGGACTTTTCCGATGACGCCAACTTCAAGGAGCTTGCGCAGCGTGTCGACATCGAGGATTTCACCTCGTACATCATCGTCAATCTCTGTCTGCAGAATTTTGACTGGCCGCACAACAACTGGTATGCCGCACGCCGTGTTCCCGACGGCAAATGGATCTTCCTGTGCTGGGACTCCGAATGGGGCCTGGGATATCGGCATCCGGGTTTGGGGGACGCACCTTACGGTGTCGACGTCGATCCGTACGCATTCATGGACAGCGGGGGCGCTTACGGTCGCGGCCTGATCAGGTCGGTGTTCCTGGCACTGATCGACAACCCCGGCTACTGCGAGTATTACCAGAAGGAGGTCCGCAGGCACTTGAAGGGCGCGCTTTCGATAAGCAACATCATGCGGCACATCCACCGCCACCGTGACGCGATCGCCTCTGGTATCGACACGGAATTCCAGGCACGGAGATACGACAAGAAGCGATGGCACAAGCAGCTCGAAGAGGTCGAGCGATTCGCACGACTCTGCCCGGGTTTCTTTCAGAAGTACACCGACGAGTACTTCTCGCACCGGGATTCGGCCAGTGGCGAAGAGCGTGTGGCGATGATCGAAGGCGTGGGGGGACGCCGCCACGTGATCTACCGCACTGCGAAAGGCCAGTTGCACGAGCTCTCGTCCTCGATCGACGGAAGCGGCTGGAGCGATGAGGCAATTCGCATTCCGGCCACCGCACCGCCGGCGACCGGGCGGCCGAGCGTTTACTCGCTGGCAGGAGGGGATCGGCATGTTCTTTACCGGGGAACGGCGGGACATCTCCACGAATTGTTGTTGCCGGTCGATGGCGGCAAAGACGATGTTTGGCAGCACACGAACCTGACCTCGCTGCTCGAACAGCCCGTCGCCCGTTGCGATCCCTCGGTCAGCGTTGTCGACGGTGTGCCCCATATCGTCTACGTCGACAAGCTGTCCCGGCCGCGCGAGTTCTGGTTCGACGGAAAGTGGCACCATCATCCGTTGCCTGCCGCGCCTCGTCCCGCCAGTGACGTTGTGATTTCAAGTACGCCTTCGGCTTTCCACGTCACCTATCGGTCGATGTTTGGCGTTCCCTGTGAACAGGTTCTCTCTCGGAGAGCCGCTGCGGATGGTCAGCGGAACTGGTCACACCGGATTTTCCATCGTCTTCCGGCGCAGGGACAGCCGCTCGGGTTCAATGCCGGCGGCAAACGGCGAATTGTCTACCGGGTGGCCGAGAAGTGGCCCGTGCGCGAGCCCTTCGTGTTCCGTTGGCACGCAAGACGGCAACCCGGTTTTCGCGAATATGAGGGGGGACGCAACACGCTCGTTCAGGCGTGGAACAACGGCGAGCGTTTCCACCGCCTCGAGTCGATCGGGAAGCCACTCCGGTCGGTCGCCGGAAACCCCTGCGTCGTTTATGACGCCAAGGGCGACCAGCATTACGTCGCCTACCGCGACGCCGACGGGCACATCCAGGAAGCCAATCGGAACGCGGATTCCTGGCAGTTGATCGACGCGACGACACTGGCCGGCGCACCTCCCGCGGCGGCGGAGCCGGCCGGGATCGTCTCTGCCCGGACCGGGTCAAGATACTATGTCTACCTGGCACGCGACGGACACCTGCACGAGCTTTGTTTTGACGGCTCCTGGACCCATCGCGATCTCAGCGCGACGGTGCTGGCTGGCTCGAAGTGACCCCGGACCTCGTGGCGATATCGTGGCCGGGCTGTTGCCCCGTCATCCTGGAGTCTGCCGTGGCAGGTTGAATGTCGGGGCCGTGCTGCGGAAACTGGCGGTGGCGGTGCTGGCCTGCCTCTGTTGAAACGAGTCCAGGTGTTGTTTGAATCACACAACCGAGAACGTTCCACGAACATCAGGGGAGCCGAAATGCACCGTAACAAGAACCTGGGCCTGATGATCTTGCTTGGCCTCACGGTGAACTTATTGTCGATCACTCAGGCCGGTCCGCCAGACGACGCCCCGCCGACCGACAACGGGGTGGCAACGAGCTTTCGTGGGCTGGCTGATTCCACTCCACCAAGTCTTGCCTGGAAAGCCGGCACGGTCGAAGAACACAAGGCATGGCACACAGCGTTTCGGGCGAAAATGCTTAAGGTGCTGGGCCGCATGCCCGGTCGCGTGCCGCTGAAGGTGAAATGGACCGAAACGCAGCGGTTCGACAAGTTCACGCGTCACAAGATCTACATTCAAACCGAGAAGACCTACTGGTGCCCGGTCTACTATCTGGTACCGCATGAGCTCAAACGACGAGTACCGGCGATTGTCTGTCTGCACGGACACGACGGTGTCGTCCCTTACCTGGGCGAGGGACGAAAGTCGGGCGCGAAGCGGCCGCTACTCTCCCGCGATTTCCCTCGCTTCTTTGCCGAGCACGGCTACGTGACGGCCGTTCCAATCGTTCGCGGATGGAACGAGACGGCTGGATACCAGGATCCGCAGGGCGGTTCCCTGAAACGCAGCTGCCAGAACGTGACCATGAACAGCGTGCTGTTGGGCATGTCGCCGGCTGGCCTGCGGTGCTGGGATGCGATGCGGGTGATTGACTTTCTTGAAACCCGGGACGAGGTCGATACGAAGCGGATTGGCCTGGCTGGCCTTTCCGGCGGCGGCACGCTGTCGCTGTATCTGCCGATTCTCGACGAACGTGTGAAGCTGGTCATGATGGCAGGCATTTTCTCGTCCTACCGCAACTCGTTTTACGCCATGAATCATTGCATCTGCAATTGCCTGCCGGGGGTGATGCAGTACGGTGAGATGTCCGACGTGGTCAGTCTCCACGCCCCCCGGCCCGTCCTGCTGATCAACGGCCGGCGAGACAAAAGTGCCCCCATTGCCGATGCTCGCCAGGGACTCGAAAAGCTGAAACGCGTCTACACCCTCCTGGGCGTGCCCGGGAGAATCGAAGCCGACTTCTTCGACGGTCCCCACGAGTGGTCGAACGCCAAAACGCTGGGATTCCTCTCGAAGCACTTCGGGAAGTAGAAGCTCCCTGGTCATTCGACACCGCGGCGTGGTTCGGATCGGTCGGGTTGAACGCCGGGGCTGGTCTGGCGAGACTGGAGTGGTTGGCCAAGACTGCTCCTGGGGAAATGTGATGAGAGGTCTGCTGGGATTGCTGTTGATCGTGGGAGCGGGCGGGTGTGTTGACGATCAGCCGTCGCTTTCGTTCGAGCGACACGCGGGGTTTGTCAATGGCGTGGGCTTCGGGCGGGTTGTCAGCTTCAGCAATGACAGCACGGTGAAAGGGCAGGCCCGACCCGGGACAGCAAAGCCGAAATCATCGAAGCGTGTTTCGAGCGGCGAGTGGTTGCGGGTCGTGGGCAAGCAGATCAGGACTTCGCCGAGTGCGGCGTACTATCCCGCTGACCAGGTCTTCCTGGGAATGGGTGTCGCCCACCCGCGGACATCTCAATTGCCCTATGGAAGTGATGAACCGGTCGCCAGGTTCGCCAGGGAGCGGCATTGCAACATCCTGAGAATCACGACCCATCGGCCCGGCGAGGGAGGTCCGTCGGATGTCGACAAGTTCATCGCCTGGGGTGATGAACAGGTCCGGATCTGCAAGAAACACAGGATCTACTCGATTCTCGACTGGTACCACCAATCCGGTTACAAGTTTCTGGTCCACGATCGGGCACGCTTCGATGCCTGGAAGGACTTCTGGATTCGCGTCGCCCGGTATTACCGCGACGATCCCTGGGTTATCTTCGAGATTCTCAATGAACCGATCGTCGATCAAGACGAGTGGCTGCAACTTCGAGATCGAATCGCGGACTGCATCCGGGCAATCCGGGCGACCGAGGGGACCAGGAAGCACCTCGTGCTTGTCGGCGGAAATCGCTGGTGCAACTCGTCTCACATCAGCGAATCCTGGGACGGGTTCAATCCCGACCCTGCCAGGATGACCGCAATCGTGTTCCACGACTACAGCGAGAGCACGCCGGAAAAGACGGCGAGAAACATCGACGAGTTCCAGAAGAACAACGAGATTCCCGTCTTCGGGTCTGAATGGGGGATCAAGCCGGGATTAAAGGGAGCCGGGGTGAAGGAGTGCAGGGAGCAGGAGATCGGCATGCTGGACAAGGTCTATCTTCCTCGCAAGATCTCCGAATGTTTCTGGTCTCTAAGCGGAAACGGCGGGTTTCTCGAACAGCCCGAGAACCCCTGGAAATCCCCCGGTCCCGGCACACCGCTGCATGATTGCATTCCCTTCTCAGACATCTGGATTCCTCGAACAATCGAGAATGCGTCTCGCTGCAGGATTGTCGTCCATCCCGAGATTTCCGCGAGTGCTGGGCAAATCGCAGCAGATGGAGTGGCCGGCAGCACAATCGCCCTGGAGATCAAGGACCAGGCCAACTGGCGAATCGAGTACAACGACCGGGCAAAAGACAGCGTTCTTTTCAGTACCAGCCACGGGAATCTGGAAGGGACGAACCCGGTCACCGGGTTGGCGACGGGTACCGCGAAGGTTGTCCTGAAGTCAGGCAGGCCGGGCACAGCGGATGTCGCGGCCAGCTATTCCTGGAACGCCGCCTTGTGGCAGTACACGGCCGTTGACAGTTATGTTTCGAGGCCGAGTTTCGGGTACTGGAAGGCCGTTGATGGACGGATCTTCTCTGAATCCAGGATCGCCCGGGACAAGTACAAGGTCTCGGCATCCAAGAGCTGGCACGCGAAAGGGCCCGGGCCTCACTGGCTTGTCGTGGACCTGGGTGCGGCGTATACGGTTGGCCGGTTCGTTGTCCATCACGATGGCGCCGATGCTGCCGGGGGAAATCCCCAGCACAACACGAGTGATTTCCAGATTCAGCGAGGCAGCACCCTGGGTGGCCCCTGGAAGGACCTGGCACGGGTCAAGGGAAACACCGACAGCGTCACGACACACACGATTGCCCCGGTGAAGATGCGTTATGTCCGCCTGTACATCACCGGCGCCGGACAGACGGATGATCCCACTGCCAGGATCTGCGAGTTTGAAGTCTATGCGACGGCGAGGGTGACAATTCAGGTGAAGGTCGGGAAATCCACCGCCCCCATCCTGCGGGCCGGTCGCGGTCGCGGAAGCAAGCCGACATCCTGATGCCCGGGCCGAATCCGGTGTATCATCAATAAGCACTCCGGTTGGCACCAATCGCCAACGCCACACCCTGCCGCATCCTGAAGAAGACAACCGCGGAGCCTGGACAATGAACCGAATACGGACTCTTGCGTTGATCCTGACCACCCTGTCGGTCGTGCGAACGACCCAGGTCCTTGCGGACGAGTTTGCGCCAACCGCCAAAGAGGTTTCTTTCAACCGGGACGTCTTTCCGATTCTTTCCGATCGATGCTTCGCATGCCATGGCCCGGATTCAAAGGTTCGCAAGGCGACTCTGCGGCTGGATCGGGCCGGCGGTGTGGATGGAGCGTATCGGACCCACGATGGCTCAACGGCGATCAAGCCACGTTCGCTCGAGGAAAGCGAACTCTGGCAGCGCGTCACCAGCGGTGACGTTGATCAGGTGATGCCTCCTCCGCACGCACGCAAGAAGCCGCTTTCCAGAGAGGAACAAGCGATCATCAGGAATTGGATCAAGGCGGGCGCTCCTTATGAGCGATTCTGGGCTTTTGTGCCTGCCAGGAATCCGGACATTCCCAGGGTGCAGAACCGCAAGTGGAGCCGGCAACCGATCGATCTCCACGTCCTGGCCAAGCTGGAATCCCTTGGCCTGCAACCTTCCAGGGAAGCCGACAGCCGTACGTTGATACGGAGGCTCAGCTTCGACCTGACGGGGTTGCCGCCGACCCTTGACGAAATCAAGGTGTTCCTGGCCGACGATCGTCCAAAGGCTTACGAAGCCCTCGTCGATCGCTTGTTGGCCAAGAAACAGTTTGGCGAGCATGTTGCCCGCTACTGGTTGGACCTGGTTCGCTTTGCCGACACCAACGGCATGCACAAGGATTTTTACCGGAACTTCATTGCTTACCGCGACTGGGTGATCAGGGCGTTCAACGACAACCTGGGATACGACGATTTCGTCCGCTACCAACTGGCAGGTGACTTGTTTCCCAATGCGACCAACGACCAACTCGTCGCTACGGGGTTCAGCCGGTTGCACCTCATCATTGATCGCGGCACCGCGCTGCCCGAGGAGAGTTTCTTCAAGAACGTGGTTGACCGGGTCACCGCGGTTGGCACCAGTTTCATGGGGATGACCGTCCATTGCGCGACCTGCCACGAACACAAATACGACCCACTCAGCCAGAAAGATTTCTACTCGCTGTTCGCGTTTTTCAACAACATCGATGCGGCGCCTGAAACCAACGGTCGTCCAAGGAACGGTCTTCAGCCTCCTTTCCTGGCGTTAGGAACACCCGGACAGAACAGGAAGCTGCAGCAGTTGGACAAGCAGGTTGCTGAGAGTCTCAAGACCTTGAAGGCTTTGAAGGCGAAAGTGGCCGCAGAAAAAGATCCGCGGAAAAAGAAGGCGTTCGCCGAGGAACTCAAGGCAAGCACCGCCAAGCACGAGGGGCTGAAAGGAACGCGTGATCGGCTTGACCGGCAGATCCTGCGGGCAATGGTGATGAGAGAGCGCAAGGAAGTTCGTCCGACCCACATCAGGATCCGAGGGCAATACGATGCTCCTGGAGAACTGGTCGAGCGTAACACGCCCGGGTTCTTGCCCCCCCTGAAGAAAACCGGGAAGACTGCGACACGAATGGATCTCGCGGAATGGTTCGTCGACCCCGGCAATCCTCTCACCGCTCGGGTCGCGGTCAATCGCTTCTGGCAGCAGTTCTTTGGGACCGGGCTGGTGAAGACCTCCGAGGATATCGGGGCCCAGGGCGAAGTTCCCAGTCATCCCGAACTGCTCGATCATCTCACGGTGTCCTTTACCGCATCAGGATGGAACGTCAAGGCCCTGGTCAAACAGATCGTGACCTCCAGGACCTATCGCCAGTCATCTGTTTCCACCGCGAGACAATTTGCCTCGGATCCTGAAAACCGGCTGCTGGCTCGAGGATCTCGTTTCAGGATGGACGCCGAGATGATCCGGGACCAGATTCTTGCCACCAGCGGCCTGCTCGTGAACACGATGTACGGCAAGAGTGTCAAGCCACCTCAACCGGATGGTCTCTGGAAGTCAGTCACCATGATTGGCGAGCGATTCAAGGCCGACACGGGCGATGCAATCCATCGTCGCAGCCTCTACACCTACTGGAAACGCGGTATGCCGCCGCCCCAGATGACTATTCTCAATGCCCCGAACAGAGACGCGTGCGTCGCCCGTCGCGAACGCACCAACACGCCCTCCCAGGCCTTGCTGCTGTTGAACGAGAGCGAATATCTGAAGGCGGCGCGTGAACTTGCCCGGAAGGTCCTGGGCATTGAAGGGGCAAGAGCATCGCAGCGTTTGGCTTTTGCCTACGAGACAGTCACTTCCAAGCTGCCGGACCAGCAGGAGCGGCAGATCCTGTCCGATCTCCTGCGGACTCTCCAGAAGAGCTATCTCGAAAGTCCTGCATTGGCGGCCGAGATTTGCGACGGATTGAACCTGGGCACCGCCGGGGAAAAGGCACAGCTCGCCGCATGGACTGTCCTGGTCAATGCTCTCTACAACCTCGATGTCACCAAAACCCGAGAGTAGCATGAAGAATCCTGTTACCGAATATGGCGATCTCCAGTCGCGGCGTTCCTTTTTGAGTGCCTCGGGCATGGGCCTCGGGGCAGCCGCCTGTGCTTCATTGATCGGCAATCAAGCCGCTGCGGCCAGTCCCGGCGTGGCCTCCCGGCCCAAGGCAAAGAGGATCATCTTCCTGTTCATGGCCGGAGCTCCAAGCCAGGTTGACCTGTTTGATTACAAACCCGACCTCCACAAGCTCTTCAAGACCGAGTTGCCCCAGTCCATCAGGAAAGGGCAGCGGGTCACGGCGATGACCCGGGGCAAGGAAAAGCTCGTCGCGCCATCGACGTTCAAGTTCGCCCGGCAGGGAAAGAGCGGGGTGTGGATGTGCGAACTTCTTCCTCACCTTTCAAAGGTGGCCGACGACCTGTGCTTGATTCATTCCTTCAATACCAACGCCATTAATCACGACCCGGGTAAGACCTCGTTTTGCACCGGGTCGGAAATCCCCGGGAAGCCGAGCATGGGCTCCTGGCTGAGCTATGGCCTGGGATCATTGAACAAAGACCTGCCGGACTTCGTGGTGCTGCCTTCGGCCTTTTGGAGTGGCCGGGTGAACGTTCAGGCGCTCTACGCCCGGCTGTGGGGCAGCGCGTTTCTTCCCTCCAGGCACCAGGGGACTTCCTTTCAGACCGTGGGTGACCCTGTGTTGTTCCTCTCCAATCCCAGGGGGATCGACGGCAAGGTTCGTCGCAGGATGCTGGACTCGCTCTCCCAACTGAACCAAAAGCACCTTGCCGAAATCGGTGATCCCGAGATCCAGACAACCATCGCCCAGCAGGAGATGGCCTTTCGGATGCAGTCATCCGTTCCGAAGTTGACCGATATTTCCAAGGAGCCCAAGGGGGTTCTGGAGATGTATGGCCCCGAGGTCAACAAGCTCGGATCGTACGCAAGAAATTGCCTTCTGGCGCGTCGGATGGTGGAGAGAGACGTGCGGTTTGTGCAACTCTTCCACCGCGGCTGGGATCATCATTCTCGCCTGCCCGACAACATGCGGGGGCAGTGCCGAGACGTCGATCAACCGACCGCCGCACTGCTCAAGGATCTCAAGTCGCGTGGGCTTCTCAACGACACCCTGGTTGTTTTTGTCGGGGAATTCGGACGAACCGTGTTTGGCCAGGGCAATATCACCCGCGACAATTACGGCCGCGACCACCATCCCCGTTGTTTTTCGGGATGGCTCGCCGGTGGCGGGATCAAGGGGGGCATGCACTACGGTAAGACCGACGACTTCAGCTACAACGTGGTCGAAAACCCCGTCCACGTGCGGGATCTCCATGCGACGATGCTCCATCTCCTTGGAGTTGACCATCGCGAGCTGATTTTCCCTTTCCAGGGTCTCGACCAAAAGCTGACCGGTGTGGAAAAGTCACGGGTGGTCAAAGAGATCATCAGCTGACCACCGTCCGATGTTTGGGGGCGCGTCGTCTGCGGAATCGACGCCGGTCACGTACCCGGTGATCCGGCCGGGTGCGTGAGGCTTTTGCCCGGCTGGTCGGCCCGATCGGAAAGTGACCAGATGAGCGACACCGCTGTGTGCTAGACTGAGTCGGAACAAAACTGGAGCGGCAACATGGAAATCACGATTCTTGAACGCGACGACGGCATCACGCACATCGTTCTCGCAGGTCGTCTCGACACCACGGCGGCCGAGGAACTCGGAGCGGATATCTCCGCCGCAGCGACAGAGCAAAATCGGCCGGCGATCATTGATGTGTCGGGGATTGAGTTCCTGGCTTCAATGGGGATTGGCACGCTGCTGGCCATCAGCAAGAGAATGACGAAAGCCGGCTACAAGCTGATCGTCCTGAATCCCCAGGGAATGGTTGACGTCGTTCTCAAGGCATCCAAGCTGAACAAGGTGATGTCGATTGTACACGACTTGGACGAGGCGCTTGAAATCCTGCAAGCCGATCAGCAGCAGGACGACGCCTCGGACCCGCAGCGCGAGGTGTCTGCAGGCTATTCGCGCCCCCAGGAGACCCCGGTTTCAACGGCAGACCCCGCAACAGAAAACACATTGAAGCTGGCGATCAAGAACGAGATCTCTGAATTCAAGACCTTGAATGCCAGCCTGGCTCAGTTCCTTGCTGCCCACACGGTTCCTTCCAGGGCGGCTTACGCGGTGGACCTGGCGGTCGAGGAACTGGTCATGAATGTGATCCGTTATGCCTTTCTCGACGACGACACGCATTCAATCGAGATCGAACTCGCGATCGAAGGTGATCAGATCGTCCTGCGAATCGTGGATGACGGCAGACCGTTTGATCCTCGAGAGAACCCTGTGCTCGACTTGCAGTCCGATGACCGCGAGGTTGGAGGACTGGGGCTGTACCTGGTGCTGGACATGGTGGACATGTTGAAATATGAGCGTGTCGATGAAGAGAATCGGGTCGAAGTTCGAGTCTCGATGATCGTGGAAGACCAGGGCGAAGACCTGTCAGAGGCAGTGAGTGATTTGCCCGAGACGAGCGGCGGGTAGTGCGCCGATGGTCGAGTGTTGCGTGACCGCCGCTGTGCGTTCGCAGAAGCGTCCCGGACGAATTCGACCGCGCCGCGCGACCGGGTTTACAGGATGCCTGCCGATTTGACGTCGATCCCCTTGAGGGCCATTTTCAGCGCGTCGACGTTGGGGGCGACCGCGAATGCCGTGGCCCGATCGATCAGGTTCTCGTCCAACAACTGCTTGAGGCTCATCGTGAAATCCTGCATCCCCTCTTCGCTCCCGATGCGGATTGCATCGGACAATTTGTGGTCCTCACCTTCCAGGATCAGTTTCTTGACAATCGGGTTAAAAAACATGATCTCGACCGTCGGCACTCGCCCGACGTCCGGCTTGATGGACTTCAGCAGCTTTTGCGCGACGATGCCTTTCGTGTTGAACGCAATCGCACTGCGCATCGCGTCATGCATGTCCTGCGGAAACAGGTCGAGGATACGTCCGATACACGTTGCTGCGCTGGAAGCGTGGATCGTCCCGTAAACCAGGTGGCCGGTTTCCGCCGCGTGAATGGCGGTCATGAACGTTTCCTCGTCACGCATTTCGCCGACCAGCATGACATCGGGGTCTTCGCGGACGGCATGCTTCATGGCAATGCCGAAGTCCTTGACATCCTCGCCGATCTCCCGCTGGTTGATGACGGATTTATCCTCGGTAAAGAGGAACTCGATCGGATCCTCCAGCGTCAGGATGTGTTTGCGGTATTTGCGGTTGATGTAGTTGAGCATCGAGGCGATCGTCGTCGATTTTCCCGAACCCGTGACGCCGGCCAGCAACACCAATCCCTGGTCATAATTGCACAGCTTCTCCATCGATGGCGGCAGGTACAGGCCCTCGAAGTCCGGAACAAAGTCGTTGATTTTCCGGGCCACTAAACCGATGTTTCCCAACTGGGTGAGCAGGTTGACCCGGAACCGCCATGTCGTCCCATCCACATCGCAGGTGTAACTGAAGTCCGCACCGCCATTCTCGAGAAAAATCTGCCGGTTCCGCGAGTCCATCATGGGAACCAGCAACCGCACCATCTCTTCGGAGTTGATCGGGGGCAGATCCAGAGCCCTCACCTCGCCGTCGGTGCGAATCATCGGCGGGCTGCCGACTTTCATGTGCAAATCGCTACCGTCGAGCTTGACCAGCGCCCGGAATATCCTGTCGACTTCCAGTTCCTTTTCGTGAACAGCGAGACGATCAAGCAAGAAGGCACTCAATTCTCCACCGGAACTCGGCTGTGCCGCGGTGCTGAGGTCTTCAGCTTTCGAATGGGACATTCGCTATTCTCCAGTAGCGGTGGCCGTCGGCGCAGCCACCGGCGGTTTCAACTGCCGGGATGACCGGATTGTAGTCCACAACCGGTTCGCATTCCACAACCGAAGTCTAGAGCTCCGGATTGGTCATTTTCGGCTGCGACGGCGTGCCAGTCCTTGCGGCAGTACGCTGCCTCGGATGGATCGGCCGGGTTGAATGCCGGGGCGGGACCCGGCGATGGCCCTCCAGGCCGTGATCCTAGCTCAAGATGTCATGAACAACCTGGCCGTAAACGTCTGTCAGACGGTAGTCGCGGCCGTGGTGGGGGTAGGTCAACCGCTCGTGGTCGATGCCCAGCAGGTGCAATATCGTGGCGTGCAGGTCGTGCAGATGCACCTGCCCCTGGACCGGTCGGTAACCAAAATCATCGGTCTCGCCATACACGAGGCCGGCCTTTATGCCACCGCCGGCCAACAGCGTGCAAAAGCTTTCCTGCTGATGTTCGCGGCCGTGTTTTTCGATCGGATTTGTGCCGGTGAGATCCTGGCTCCAGTAAGTGCGGCCGAACTCTCCGGAGACCATCAGCAGTGTGTCCTCCAGGAGGCCACGTCGCTTGAGATCCCGGATCAGACCGGCGATGGGTTGGTCTGCCTTGGCGCAGGAACCGGGCAGGGCGTTGCGGATGTTGCCGTGATGGTCCCAGCCGTCGATCGTCACCTGCACGAACCGGACACCCGCTTCGCTGAGCCGTCGTGCCATCAGGCAGGCGCGACCGTTTGCATCGCTGGCCCCGCCTCCGATGCCGTACATCTCCAGTGTCCGCTTTGTTTCCCGGGTAAGATCGATCAAGCCCGGCGTTTCCGCTTGCATGCGGAACGCCAATTCAAATGACTCGATGATCCCCTCCATCTGCAGATCGGTTTTTACTCGATTCAACAGGCGTCGGTTAATCCGCTGCAGGAAGTCGAGCCGTCGGCGCTGCAGCTCGGACTTGATCTCCGGGTCGCGGAGATTGCTGATGGCGAGTTCGCCATCTTGCCGCGGCACACGCAAGGGTGTGCCCTGGTGAATGGCCGGCAGGAAACCGGCGCCGTAAGTCCGCCCGTCGCGAGGGGGATGAATCGTGATGAAACCAGGCATGTTCTGGTTCTCGGTGCCAAGGCCGTAGCTGAGCCATGAGCCCATCGACGGTCGGGCCTCGGCAATGTGCCCGGTGTGAAGCTGCAACGCCGCCGGCGCGTGGGCCTTGTTATCGGCGACCATGGCCTCGAGCAGGCAGAGTTCATCGGCCACACCCGAGAGGTTGGGCAGCAAATCGGACATCATCATTCCCGATTGCCCGCGGGGACGCACCGGTTTGACCGGAGCCATGGGCAGGAATCGAGCAACGCCCACGCGAAGCTGCCCGTCGTCGCCAACCGGCGACTTGATCGCCTGCCCATGCTTGCTCGTGATGTATGCCTTCGGCGCAAAGAGATCGCCCTGCGAGGGGCCACCGGCCAGGAAAACAAAGATGATCCGCCTGGCCTTTGGAGGAACGTGGGAAGCGGCGGGGGCAAGCGGGTTCGCCGCAGCAGCGCTGTCGGCGAACATCCCACCCAGGGCCAGCCCGCCAAATCCACAAGCCGTTTTCCGGAGAAGCTCGCGTCGATCAAGCGTCATGGTCACTCACATTCTCATCAGGAATTCATTCGAGGCCAACAGCGCGTGGCACAGTTCGGCCCAGGCATTCTCATCGGTTTCCCTCAAGAACCCGACGGCTTCGCGTTGTTCTGTCTCGGTGATCGGACGATTCAGCAACGTCAACCAGAGAAGCCCGAGCCGTTTGGACTCGTTGTTTTCCTTGCCCATTCGCCTGGCGAGTGCGACGGCGTGCTTCTTGACCACGGGACTGTTCATCAAGAACAGTGCCTGGGTGGGGACTGCTGTGACCGGACGTTTTCCGGTCAATTGTGAAGGTTCCGCGAAATCAAACACATTGCGGAGCATTGCCGGTCCCGGCTGGGGGCCGTGCCGGATGACCGGCAGGTAGATCGTTCGCTCGAATTCCTGTTCCGGTCGCCATTTCGAGAACCGAAAATTCGGCGGGTTCACGTCTTTCGGGTCGAGGCCGCCGACGTTTTCAGGAAACTCCAGTGGCATGGCCGGTCCGCCGGTGGATGGCTTGAGTTGGCCGGTCACCATGATCATGGCGTCACGCAGCGCCTCGGCATCGAGCCGCGAACGATTCATTCGCCATCGCAGTCGGTTGTCGGGGTCCACGGCATGAGCGCGATCGTCGTGTCGGCTGTCCAGGCCGTACGTTCGGCTGAGTACCAGCGAACGGATGAATTTCTTCTGCGACCAGCCCTCGCGGATGAACCGCCCGGCCAGGTGGTCAAGCAACCCCGGGTGTGACGGTCTGTCGCCGGGCAAACCAAAATAGTCAACCGATCGAACGAGGCCTTCCCCGAAGAGCTTCTGCCAGATGCGATTCACCGCGACTCGCGTCGCCAGTGGATTCCCGGCCACCCAGTCCGCCAGTTGTCGCCGACCGCTTTGTTTGGCTGGGATCTCGGGCTGGCCCGCTGACGCCACCCGCAGGAAGCCCCGCGGCACCCGGTCGCCCAGGGCACGTGGATCGCCGCGAATGGTAATTCTCATGGCTGTCGGATCCTCGACATCCCGCACACCATGGATCCTGGGCACACCGGGCGCAAAGAACTCGGCATGCAGAATCAGCTTGTTCAGTTGACCGACACGACCGGACCGGTCGTTGCGTTCCTTGGTCAGCTTGTCACGTTCCGTTTTCGAGAGGTCCTTGTTCCCGAGCAGTTTGTCCAATTGGGCCCGACGGTCTCCTGCCTGCTTTCGTTCACTCTTCCAGCCGGCGAGTTTTTCAGCGTGCTGCTTCTGTCGGCGAGCGCGATCGGTCTGCTGGGTTTTCGTTTCGGGCAGTTCGATGACGTTCACATCGCTCCACACGCCCCGTTCGGTCTTGAATACGGTCGACGTGCCGTGAAAGAACCCGGCCATGGCGTAATAGTCGCGTTGAGGAATCGGGTCGAACTTGTGGTCGTGACATCTTGCGCATTCGAGCGTCATGCCCAGAAATGCCTTGCCAACCTTGTTGAGTTGCTGGTCAACGATGTCTACCAGCAGCTTGGCCTTGTCGGATTCGACGATCTCGATATCGCCCAGCACCAGGAACCCGGTAGCCGTCAAACTGGCAGCGCGTTGCCGAACGTCTTTTCTGTCGGCGGCAATCAGGTCGCCAGCAATCTGTTCGCGAATGAACTCGTTGAACGGTTTGTCGTTGTTGAAGGCGTTGATGACGTAATCACGATAACGCCACGCGTGTTGGGCGAAGACACTGTTGGAAGTACCGATCTGGTCTGCGTACCCGACCAGATCCAGCCAATGTCGCGCCCACCGTTCACCGAACGCCCGCGAGTCCAACAACCGATCGACCACTCTTTCGCGTGCCCGTGACGCCCCGTCACTCGCGAACTCGCGAACCTGTGCAACCGTTGGTGGAAGGCCCGTCAGGTCAAAGCTCACTCGACGCAGCCACGTGTAACGGTCAGCGTCCGGGACGGGTCGCAGACCGGATGTTTCCAGCCGCGCCAGGATGTAGCGGTCCAGGTCGGTTTGCGGCCACCGAGTGTTCTTGACGTCAGGCGGTGCCATCTGCTCCAGCGGCTGAAAAGCCCAGTGTCGCCGTCCCGCCTCGATGTTGATCCCTTTCTCGCGGTCGGCGGTTTTCGTTACGCGAGGATCGTAAGCCCCTTCAGCGACCCAACGCTCAAGTTGTCTGACGAGCTTGTCCGGCAGCTTTCCCTTCGGAGGCATTTCAAGGTCTTGATAACGAACAGCGCTCAGCAGCAAGCTCTTGCCGGGCTTGCCGGGCACAAGGGCGGGTCCGGATTGACCTCCTTTTGCCCAGCCGCTCCGCGAGTCGAGCACCAGGCCACCTTTCGCCTTTTTTGCCTGGTGACTGTGACACCGGTAGCAGTGCCGCTCGAGAATCGGCCGCACCGTCTCCTTGAAGAAGGCCCTGGCTGCCGGGTTTCCTCGAGACGTGTTCTCTTTTTTCTGCGCAAGGGACGGCAACGACATGGCACACAAGGTGACAACCATGAGGGCGGAGCAACGAAGTGTGGTCAGGGGAGTTGTCATTGCCTGCAAAGTCTCAGTATCAGCTCCAGCGGGATCGCCGGGCCACTGTGACAAGGACCGGGAACAGCCAGCGGACCGATTCTATCATGCCCGGGCGACTCCTGCTGCTATTGGAGGAAGACCGTGAAACGTACCACGATTGGATCAGTATCGTCCTCTGACGGAGGGGAAGTCGCGAGGGGCTGACGAACGGTCCTGGGCGGCTAATCGCCTGTCCGACGGGCCGATGCGGAGGCCTCTTTGGGTGTCCACATCCATGCCAGCAGCAGGCCGGCCCACCAGAGGGCACAGGCCCCCAGAGAAATCCACGCGCCCCGTCGCACGCTTTCCGGTTCGTAGCGGAAGACGACCTCGAAGTCCCCTTTTCGGGGAATCTCGACTGCTCGCCAGTCTCCGAAGGCTGGTTGGATCTCGACGTCGCGTGTCTTGCCTGCCTGGGTCAACCGGGCTGTCCAGCCCGGGTAATGGCGGTCCGCGAGCATCAGCACGCCCGCTGCAGTCGCCGAGCCGCTGAGCGTGACGATTTCGCCCTGGTCCTGGATCTGTACGTTCGGGTGAGCGTTTCGGAGCATGTTGCGGCGAGCCGGTGGCGGTACACGGAACAACCGTGGATCACTGCCCGGCTCGACGGGATCGTCGAGTTTGAAGAACCAGGCCCGGCTGACGGTCTTTTCGGACGGCAACCGCCACAGCGACCAGTCGGCGTACTCCGGGATCTGCTTCAACAATCCTTCACCGGCCCGCTGTCGAGTCAGCCAGGGGTCGGAGAAATCACGCACCCGTTCGAGTGGGCCGTCCTGATCGGGTGTTTCGAAGTCGGCACCGTAGAGGATCGCCTCGATTCCGGCCAATCTCATGAACGTGACATCATCGTCGGCGATGCGCTGGGGGCTGCGTGAGAGCAACGTGACCTGGTCTCCGAAGCGGGACTGTTCGGGCAACGATGGCCAGCGGCCGGTCCACCAGTGGGCCGCCGCCTGATTTTTCGGATCCCAGTAAACACGAAAATCGGGCAGGCCGGCATCGGGAACAACCCGGCCTCCCGAGGCAAGCGGCAACAGGCCGACCGGTCCGACAAACCGGGACTCGGGCATCTGGCCCAACGCCTCGAGAACGGGACTCTCCGGGTCCGGTGGTTCGAAGCGGACCCGGCGTATCGTCCAGGCGCAAAATGTCAGATCAATGATCACGACACCAACCAGTCCGCCGATCAGGATCCGTCGCGATTCTGGCAGGCGGGCCGCAAACCCCACCAGCCCGATCGACAACAGGGCGCCGACGGGTGCCCACAACTCGGCGCGGAGCATTCGTTTCAGTTCGGCCGCGGGTGTCACGACTCGCGACTCGATTTCCTGCTTGGTGTAGCCGTAGTCGAGCAGTTGGCTTCGCAACGAGGCGTCCGGCCGTCTATAGAACCGTTCGCTGTCACGCGCGTCGATCAGCAACGCGGTGACGGCTGTGGCCAGCACGAACACGGCCACGCCGGTGAAGCGGACACACCAGAGTCCCAGCGATCGGGGGTCAATCCGCTCCAGTCCCCAACCGGCCAGCAGTCCCCAGAACAGCCCGGCAACCACGCTCCATCGCGCCGGTGCCGCGAACCAGCCAATGATCGGCAGCGACAACAACTGGCGGTAGCCGGGCAGGTAACCTCCCAGTGAAAGCGCCATCGAAACCAGCAACAGGATTCCCCACAGCCGGACCAGCCGCTCTCGTCGACCGGTCAAAAAGAGTGTCGTCAGGCCCAGGCCGACCGGGAGCAGGCCGACGTAACCCAGGCTCTCGGTCCGTGAACTCTGCCAGGGAATCCAGCAGATCGGTTCCCACAACGGATGCCCCTGCAACAGACCGGGTGCGAGTTGGTGAACGAGCAGGTGCCAGGGAGGACTCGAGAAGCTCTCGAGAAACTCGATACCTCGGCCGCGGCTGTCTCCCTGGATGATCAGTTCGACCGCCGGGAGCAGTTGCACGGCTGCCAGCGAGAGGCCTCCCAGAACGGCCAGCGGGACCGCCAGGCTCCGCCAGGCCACGCTGCCTCGCGCGGCCGGTGCCAGGGGGATCGCGACGATCGCCAGCAGCAGGATCGTCAGGATCGTGTAGGCGGCAATCTGGAAATGGCCGGCCAGCAATTGCACGCCCAGCACCAGTGACAGACCGATCAGCCAGCACCACGCGCCGTCGCGCAGCCATCGCCAGGTGGCCAGTACGGCCAGGGGCAACCAGCACGCGGTCGTGTACGACCAGCACTGGTCAACGTGGATGACAAAGAAACCCTGACCGGCAAAGACCGTCGCGGCCAGGATCGACGCGGCACGTCCCAGCCCGAAGACGCGGGCACACCAGTAGGCCAGGCCTCCGGCCAGCGCCACGTGCAGCACCAGCGACCACGCGAAGGCTTTCTCGACGCTCAGCAGGCGGTAGAGTATCTGGTGGACCGGGTAAAACACGCCGATGCGGCCATCGGCCACGGCCGGGGAGCCGAACCCCAGTTGTTCGTTCCACAGGGGAATCCGGCCTTCGGCCAGTTTTCCGGAGTAGAAGTGGTAAAGCGGCAGGTCGGTCGATGTGATCCCGGGTGCCGCGGGTTGTCGACCGGCGAGCAGAATCGGCCAGAACCAGGCGGCCACAACGATGGCCAGCAGGCACAGCGGTCCGGCACGGTGCGCAACTCGCATCAGCGTTGGGCGTCCCTGTCAACGGTCAGGTGTTCACTGCAGATGATTGACTTCACCGCGTCGGGTGAAAAGTGAAACTGCTCTGCCTCGGTTTCATGCATCACGTGGTACCACAATTCCGCGTGGATCTGCAGGGGAAAACGAACCGGCGCTGCACCCGGCCGCAGCGTGTACTGGAACTGCCGGGTCTCGTCGGGTCGCAATCGAGAATCGGTCAGCGGATTTTCTAGCGACGTGGAATCATGAGCGAAGGAGTTCGAGCGGCGACTGAACGTCTCGATCCGCGGCCACTCGCTTCCAGCAGGGCGGGACAGGATTGGCGTGTCCGGTGGTGGTTTCTCGGTCGGGCGGGCAGGCTCGCTCGTCGCCTCCTGCAACAACTGGCCCCCGGCATCAGTCAGCCAGGTATGCAACGTCAGGCTCCGGAAAAATTCACCTCCCGGCACCTTGTGACCCACGTCGCGAGCGGTGACGCTGACCGAAACCACTGCCTGGTCCCGGTCCCAACGCGCTGCCAATTCGAGTTTCAAGGCGCGATTGAGCATCTTGTTGTCATAGCCGGGCATCACGTGGTTTCCAGCGGGCATATGGCAGTCATGACAACGGGTTTCGGAACCATCGGCGTGACGAAAGTCGAGGAACTCCTCGAGGCTGGCCTGCTGGAAGGGGCCGTGGAGATAATCCGGCAGGTTGCCGTCCTTGAAGTTGAACTGGTGACAGCCGGCACAGAACTCGGCAGTCCCCAACTCGGGGGATCGTCGCACGGGATGAGCGGCGATGGCCTTGTCGGTCACGTTTTCGACGAGCACCTGGCCATCACGAACGTGGCAGGTCAGGCAGCCAACGCCCTGTGTGAGCCACTGTGGGGGTTGCTCGAAGAGTCTTTCCAGGTGACGTGGTTCGTGCAGCGGCATCAACGTTGCCGCGGGGTTGGTCGGTGCGTGGCAGTTGAAGCACCACTGCTGGCGTCCTCCCCCGGCATTCAGGCACTGGGCCTGAAAATTCTCGTTCGTGCCCGCGACGAAGTGCAGGCTCGTCTTCCACTCGGCGTAGGCCTGCTTGTGGCACGTACCGCACCACTGGTTGGTCCAGTGGGGGGGTGCTCCGGTCTCGAGCCGGTGCAGTCCCTGATTGAAAATCGCCGGGGTCTCGGCAACAGCTGCCTGCAGCACTTGGTTGACCACCAGCAATGCCCAGCCGACTCCCAGCCCGCCGGAGACAACCAACACGACCAGCAAACCCTGTTGAAGTCTCCGTCTGCTGGAGACCATGCGGTGCCCCTTGCTGTGTCCAGCTCGCCCCACCGTGTGCCTTACGATAGACGATCTCGTGCCAATCAACCGTGTCAGATCTCATCGTTGTTCAGGTTCCCGGCACTGTCAAGAGCCCTGTCTGCCGATCGCAGGCACCGCTATTGGCCTGGCTGCTGGATCGTGAAGTCAACGCTGGTCTCACAAACATGACCCAGGGGAACCCGTCTTTTCCCGATGCGATCGACTTCGAGCAGTTGTGTCTGGTTAGACTGCAGTCGGAATCTTTGGCTGGCGGTGTCATGTTATGAGGCGGTTGTTCGCGAGTTTGCTGCTGATCGGGATTCTTGGCTGTGGTGACGGTTCCGTCGCTGCCAGGCTGGAGGAGTCGGGAGCAAGCGTCGGCCGTAATCAACAGGGGGCGGTTTCCACCGTTGATTTCAGCGGCGTCCAGATCACTGATGCCACGCTGGCGGACCTGGCGGAACTGACCAGCCTGAGGCAACTCTTTCTGCACGATCGCCAGGTCACCGATAAGGGGCTGGTGCATCTGGAATTGCTGAGCGGCCTGCGGATTCTCGACCTCGACGACACCCGGATTACCGACGCGGGGCTGGTTCATCTGGAAGGGTTGACCGGGCTGCAGAAACTCGACCTTGGCGGAACCCGGATCACCGACGCGGGACTGGTCCACCTGGAGAAGCTGACCAGGCTCGAGACGCTGGATCTCTCTTTCACCGGCGTCAGCGACACGGGGCTGGCACAACTGAAAGGACTGGCCAGGCTGAAGACGCTCAACCTCAGGCTCACCAAGGTCGGCGACGCGGGGATGCAGCACATCAAGGAATTGACCGGGCTGAAGACGCTCGGTCTCCGCGGTACCCGAATCACCGATGCAGGACTGGTTCACCTGAAGGGGGCGAGCAAGTTGGAGACGATCACCCGCGGATCGGATGGGGTCCGGTTCACCACCAGGGTGCATCTGGAAGGGCTGAGCACGCTGGAGACGCTGGATTTGTCCTTCACAGGGGTCAGCGATGCGGGGCTGGAACAACTCAAGGGAATGATCAGCCTGCGGCAACTCTATCTCCTGGACACCCGGATCGGTGGTCCGGGGATCCAGGAGTTGAAGAAAGTGCTGCCGGAGTGCGAGATCGTCGAAGAACCCCGGGACAGCCGGTGACCTACTTGATGTCCCGGATGCGGACGTTCTTGAACTCCACCCACATCGGTTTGCCGGCATGAAGCTGGAAGGCCAGGATGCCATTGAGGAGAGCCGATTTGTGCCCGTCGTGGAAATCCAGGATCAGCCGGTTGTTCATGTAGTGCTGGATGTGGGTGCCCTTGGCGATGATCACGACATCGTTCCAGTCATCAAGCTTGAACAACTTCTTGAAACCAGCCCCATCGATCAGGGTCGCGGTGACCTTCTTGCCGTCCTTGCCCCAAGTGGCCTTTTCTCCGACCAGGCAAGTGCGACCGCGCCGACCGGCAAGTCCGCCCTCGTCGTAGATGAAGCCGGAAACGCTGGGCAACTTGATCTGGTTGCGAATCTCGTGCTGGTATCCCCGCACGATCCACTTGTTTCTCGCCTTGGCGTTGGTGATGTGCTTCGAGCGGTACTGAATTCCCGAGTTGTTCGTGGCGTTGCAGCGAAACGACAGCCGCAGTTCAAAGTCTTTCGTCGTGCCACCTTTCCAGATGATGAACGTGTTGCCGTTGGCCCGCGTCTTGGCGTTCGTTTCACCGCGAATGGCCCCGTTCTTGACTGACCAGAGTCTGGGATCGCCGTCCCATCCCTCGAGGTTCTTTCCGTTGAAGATTTTCCTCATGTCCTTGGGCTCGGCCGGAGCAAGTTGCGGGGGATCGGCAGCCAGGACATTGCAGGACAAGGCGAGCAGGGTGATCAGCGTCAGACAGCGGTCCATGATGTATTTCTCCAGGGTCCAGGAAATTCGGTTGTTTCATCTCGGCAAACACTTCACAGGGCAGCTGCGGCCGGATGGGAAACCCGGCACCAGTCTAGCCCGTCGGCGTTGGTGAGCCAAATCAGGTGGCCAACGGCTGCCGTGATCGGATCCGAAATCGGTCAATGGTTGATATTGCACTTTGGCAGTTTCTTCCTCAATTCGGCCAGGCCGGTGCCGGTGACCTGTGTCCTGGCAATATCAAGGAATTGCAATCGTCTCAGTCCCTCGAGATGGTGCAGCCCCGCGTCAGTGATCCTGGAACCGGCACAACTGAGCGACTGCAGCTTGGTGAGTTGGCACAGGTGTGCCAGTCCCGCGTCGGTGATCTCGGGGACAAAGAGGTAGAGGTTCCGGAGGCTGGTCAGGCCCACCAGGTGCACCAGGCCGGCATCGGTGATCCGGACACCGCCGACACTGAGGGTCTGCAGCCGGTCCAGGCCTTTCAGGTGCCGCAGTCCCGTGTTGGTGATCCGACGTGGCAGGGACAAGAGTTTCAAGGTGTTGAGCTGTGCAAGGTGTGCCAACCCCGCATCGGTGATCTGAGAGGGAAGCGAGAGGGTCTGCAACTCCGTCATTGTCTTCAGCTGAACCAGACCGTTGTCAGAGATGCTGGTGCCGACGAGGTTCAGTGATCGCAGTTGCTGGAAGCCCGCCAGATGGACCAGCCCGGCATCGGTGACGCGGGTCCCGTTGAGGTTGAGTGTCTGCAGGTTCCTCAGTTCGAGAAGATGGACGAATCCAGCATCGGTGATTCGTGTCTTGCCGAGACCGAGTGACTGCAGGCTGTCCAGGTTGGCCAGGTGAACCAGGCCGGCATCGCTGACGAGGCTGCTGTAGAGATCCAGTGACTTCAGGTGAGACAGGTCCGCCAGGTGAACCATTTCCGCATCGGTAATTTCGGTGCGCTGGAAATTGACCATGACCACCTTGCCCTCGATCCGGGTGATCGAGGCGCCCAGTCTCTCCAACGACGTGGCGGACTGGATGTCGGGTTTCTGGAGCGACGTGACGGCCTTGGGCCCGGGCCGGCGACGACGCCGAGGGCTGATCTTCCTGTCCGGTGAACTCGCATCTCCGCATCCGGCCAGGCCGGCCAACAGCAGGCAGGCGCACAGTCGCGTCATGGTGTTATTTCGAGGACGAGAAAATCCAGCTGTAGTCTAGCCACTTGGCCGCGCTGACCTGAAGCGGGTCGACCAACGACCCGGAAGCGAAACGCTGGTACCATTTTGTGGAACCCGATTGGTGGACTCAGGCGGAGTTGCGTGATCGGGCGAGAGTGCCCCGAAGATTTCCCGGTATGCGCGGACGGATCCCGGAGAGAAGAAGTAACATGCGAGAGCGATCCACCCGGACAAGGTCCCGATGACAGCACGATCATTCGACAACACACGAGCGGAAACGTCCTGCCCACACCCGGTCGAGGAGTGGCTGGCTGCTGCTGTCGAGTCCGAGGCGTCCGACTTGCACATTGTCGGTGGTTACCCGCCGGTGCTCCGAATCCACGGTGAACTGAAACCGCTTTCCGGTGATCCACTCGACGGTGAACTGACGCGTGACCTGTTGACCCGGCTGTGTCCGCCGGCGGTCCTGGATCGGTTCCTGCTGGAGCAGAATGTTGATTTTTCGTTCGAACTGGAATTTTCCGGGCGGTCCAGGCGGTTCCGAGGCAACCTGTTTTTCAGTGGCGGAGAGGTGGGAGCCTGTTTTCGATTGATCCCGGCCGAGATCCCGGATTTCGATTGGGCCGGTTTTCCACCCGAGATTGCCGAGAAACTGGCTTACATTCGCAATGGCCTGGTCCTGGTCTCCGGGGTTGCCGGGTCGGGCAAATCGACGACGCTGGTAATGATCATCAACCTGCTCAACCAGGAGGGGGGCCGCCGGATCATTACCGTCGAGGAACCCGTCGAGTACGTCTTTCCACGGTGTCCCGGGTCGGTGATCACCCAGCGGGAGATTGGTGTCGATGTCCAGTCGTTTGCCGACGGTTTGAAGTACGGGTTACGACAGGACCCCGACGTGATCCTGGTCGGGGAGATTCGTGATCGCGAGACGGCGCAGATGGCACTGACGGCCGCCGAGACCGGCCACGTGGTTTATTCGACCGTCCACACGCGGGACGCCAAGGGCGCCGTGTCACGCTACACCGACCTATTTCCTCATGACATCCAGGCTGACATTCGCTCGCAACTGGCGTTGGGTCTGAGGGCGGTGATCAGCCAGCACCTGCTGCCCAGTTCCACCCCCGGTGAAAAACGGGTCCTGGCACTCGAGATCATGCTGTCGAACACGCCGATTGCCAACGCGATTCGAACCGGCAAGTTGCAGTCGATTGACAACTGCATCCTGACCGGCCGCGAGGCGGGCATGGTGTCGCTCGACGAGTCCATCCGACGGTTACTGGAGAAGGGGCAGATCACCCGCCGGGCGGCCGACAGGTTTGTCAGCGACCCATCGATCCTGGGCTGAGATCGGGCAGAACCACGGTCCCAGCGCCGTATGCCGCGATCGAAACTGATCGCGATTCTAGAGGAGCGGTCACCCGAGGACGTCGCTTTGGCGGATCTTGAGCTTTGTTCCCGCGAGGACCGCCTTGACCGAATCTTCAACGTAGTGGTGCTCGACGGTGTCGGCGTCGCGGTCGTCATCAAAACCGCCGCGGAACTGCATCCGTCCCCGGGAGTCGATGACGACAAAGGTACAGGTCTGGTCGATGCCGTAGTATTTCGCGAGCGAGGCGTCCCCGTCGCGCAGTACCGGGAAATTGAACTTTTTCTGCTTGGCGTAGGCCCGCAGCTTCGCGGGGGAGTCCATCGAGTTGCTGCTGATGATCAGCAACGAGACTTTCTTCGCCTTGAGATGTTGTGCTGCAAACTTCTTCAGGCGTGCATCGTACATCGGGCAGGTAATGCAACCCGGGCTGTACCAACCAAGAACAAGGACACGACCCTTGTAGTCGGTCATCCGCACGGTCTTGTCACTGACGACGTCCTTGAGCTGAAAAGTCTTGACGGGCTTTCCGAATGCGGCTGACTGGTCCTTTTTTTCGCCGGAGATCGACAACCGGGTGAAGGCCGTGGCGGCCAGGATCACCAGCAACCCCCGGACAAACCCAACCGGCTTGATGCGACAATTCATGTGCTGTTCTCCCTGGGTTTTGGGCCGGTGATCTCGACACGTCTGTGCGGATTCGGTCTGCCTTCTGCTGACAGGCATTCTAGAGGTCCTGCCGAAGAGGGCCAATCGAGTCGACCGGTTTCGGGTAAAAGCCGGGCACCACCGGCAGGCTCAGGTCGACGGTGGCATCGATTCCGGGGGCTGGAAACCCCGTTCCACGGCCCGCTGTTGTTGTTCCAGCCATGGGGCCGGATCGTTCGTCTCCAATAACTCGTAGAACAGCATCTTGTAGGTGCAGGGAATCGCACCGGCGGCATACATCCTCGACAGGGCTGGACTGACCTGCGGTTCGGAGCTGAACAGGCAGTCCTGCAGCAGGAAGACCTGGTAATCCAGGCTGATCAGCCCCAGGACCGACTGCAGGATGCAGACGTCGGTTTCGGCACCCGCCACGGCCAGTTGTCGTCGACCGAGTTGCTTGATGGCCGTGGTGATCTGCGGTTCACCGGTGATCGCAAACGCCTGCTTGCTGAAGGTTAGCCCCTCGGCGGGGAAGACTCGGTCGAGCCGTTCCGGCAACCGGCCCTTGGCTTCGACGGGTTCCTCGAACGTGGCCAGCACGGGCAACTGGAACCACTCGCAGCTGATCAGCAGTTGTTCCAGTCGGTCCAGCACCGATTCGGGTTCGCCGTGCATGGTCTCGAGAAACCGCGGCTGTGCATCGACGAGGACGACGGCCAGTTCGTCGCGGCGGGCCAGGAGTGATCGGATGTTGTCGATGGATTCCCTCTGCGGGCTGCTGTGAAATCAGGGTGAGGACGTCTTCTTGTTCTTCTTTCTTGCCGAGGAACCCAGTTCGTTCGACAACTCCTGGTAGAGCGGTAGGTGGCGGTAGTAGACCTCGAGTGTCATCACGCACAGGCAGGTCATGTACAGCCTCCCGCCGCTTTTTCCGTGGCTGTCGGCGACATCCCAGCTGCCTGCCGCGTGGTCGTTCTTGCGCTGGGAACCGACCAGTTGCTTGCGCATGACACCGTTCCACTTTTTCCACTCGTCTCCGCCCCAGTGATGCAGGACCTGGGTGGCGTAGTAGTTGTAGTACATGTTGTTTCTTGCCGGGCCGGTTGCCGACAGATAGCGGACCCCGTTTTCGAGAGCCACGTTGGTACGATTCCATCCCATGTACATGCGGGACAACAGCCCCACGGCCGTGGTGGATGGGCGTCGCTGGGGACCGGTGTACCCGTAACCGGCTCCGTTGTCGGTCTGGACCGAATCCAGGTAGCGACTGGCTCCCTCGAGTGCCCGTGGCAGGATCTTCAACCTGGCCGTGTGGCCGCTTCTCAATGCCATGATCTGCCAGCCAAGCACGGATGTATCGCCGCCCTTGCGAGGCTGGTATCGCCAGCCGCCGCTGCCGGGATCCTGGGCCTGCATGATGAAGTTCAAGGCTGATTGCGAGGCGGCACGCAACCGTTTCAGGCTGGCCGTGGCCACCTTGCGGTCCACCCGTTCGTTCTTCTTGGTTTTCGTCCGTGAACGGGTCCTCTGCTTCAGGGCCATTTCACTCATGACCACCGCTTCACAAAGGGCCATCGTCGCGAGTCCCTGGATGTACATGCCGGTGTTTCCCTCGGCCGCCCCCCGCAGGTCCAGGCCGGCCGGTGACTGCTTGGCATAGGTCAGCAGGTAATCAAATCCCTTGTACACCGGCTCGCGAAAATTGCCGATGAAATGCGTCTCTCCGGACCCCAGCATCGACAGCAGGGCCATCGCGGTGGCTCCCATCGGAGATTTCTTGAGTGAACCCGGCTGAGTGCAGGCGCCCTTGCATCCGGCGTGCATGTGATCGAAGCTCCAGCTTCCGTTGTCGGCCTGGTGGCGACTGATCCACTGCAGGCCGGCCCCAACGGCGGCCTCGCTGGCCGCATTGCCACCGTATTTCTCCACCAAAGCCTGCCGCCCAGCCTGGCTTCTGCCTCCAAGTTCACCGGTGATCTTTGCGGTCGGGTTCCCTGCGCCCTCCTTCTTCTCCGGGATCGTCGAGGAGAGTTACAGGTCGTTGATGTCGATCTCGGTCAATTCGTTTGACTCGGTGATCAGATCGGGGACAACCTGCTGCTCGGTGTCGGGCTTGATCTGGTCGGGTTGGATCTCGACGGTTTCTGCAAACGGATTGTCGTCCTGTTCGAGGGTTGGCAGTGCCGAGAGAATCTCGAATTGTTCCTGGAAATCGGATGGGATAACCATCAACAGCAGCAGCAAGGCGGCGGCGGCATGGATGGCAATGTTGACGCAGTAGATTCCGATCAAGCGGCGACGATCCGGCTCGGGCTCGGGCAGGTCTTCCCCGTCAGCCGTGAAATCAGGGAGTGGCGAGGAGTCGGTTTCGTTGGTCTGACGAGTCGCGATCGGTTGGGCGGGCCGGACCGGTTTCCGGGGCTGATCTGTTCTCGCCACCGTTGGTGGGTGGCTGGCAGCGGTTCCCCGTTCTCGTTCGCGTACCAACAGGTCGCGGAATCCGTCGCGGACGGCCTCGTCGAGGTCGGTCAGGGGAATTTCGAACAACTCGGCGCCATCGCTGACGATTGTTCTTTGACGCTCGGCGGGCACGTAGAAACCGTCCCCGCGGGCCTCGTCGAGATCCGAGAGCGGAATCCGGAAGAACTCGGTGCCGTCCGAAACGGTAATCGTGGTTTCGCTCATGACGAGGGTTCCTCGTCGCCGGCGATGACCCGCGTCCGCCTGGATTTCCAGTCCCCCGGCGATGGCGTCGATGGTGCCTCGTCAGCCTCGGGCAACTGCTGGGCCTCAACGGGTGGGGTGTCCGGTGCGGAGACGATGCTGTCGTCGGGAACGGGTGTTCCGCAACCGGCCTCGATCCACGACGACCATTTCTGGATTTCCTCGGCCGAGAGGCCGTCGGATCGCTCGATGGTCAGCTCTGCCTGTATTTCGACCGAGGGAACCCAGGCCGTCACCGCCAGTCGTCCATTCGTCTCGTAGCGGAACTTTACCTCGACCGGAGTTTGTGCCGGGAGTCCCGGTGGCAGACCCTTGACGACGCAGCGGCCGATCTGCGTCGAGTCGTTGCCACTGTCGTCACCTCCCTCGATCACGTTGACCTCGACACTGGTCTGATCGTCCTTGAGTGTCTTGAAGGCATAGGTGGACCTGGCCGGGAGTGTCGAGTTGCGGCTGATCATGATCTGTCGGCGTTTTCGGCCGGTGGATCGTTGCAGTCCGAGCACGCCCAGGTGATGAGAATTGACGTTGGTGACCGACATGCCCTGGATCCCGGTGGCATCGGTGCCCAGTAGCAGGCCGGCGTAAATGGCGGCCCCGTGTGCGATCGACTCGTCCGGCGACAGGCAGCGATCGACGGCCATTCCCGACTCTTTTTCCAGCATTTGCTGCACCGCGGGCATCCGGCTGGAACCGCCGACCAGCAACAACCGGTCGATATTCTCCCAGCTGCAGTCCGCCTCGCGAAGAACCTGGCGAATGGTCAACAGCGTACGGTCCAGCAGGTACCCGGTCAGTTCTTCGAATTCGGCCCGCGACAATTCCGCCTGGCCCCGACGGCCTTCCCAGGCGAATCGCAGCGTGACCTGTTCGCGTGCCGAGAGGGTTCGCTTGGCATCCTCGGCCGTTTGCTGCAGCAACTGCAGAGCGGCCGGATCGTTGCGGGGATCGACACCGTGCTCGGCCACGAATCGTTCGGCTGCGAAATCGACGAGCTGCTGGTCCCAGTCAATTCCTCCAAGGAACACGTCGCCGGCGGTCCCCCGGGCCGTGTACTGCTCGCCGTCAATCTCCAGCAGGGTGACATCGAAGGTCCCGCCACCGAGATCGTAGACGAGGATGGTTTCCTGTCGCCGGCTGCGGCCCTGCGCGTCGAGGAACTGCTGCTGGACGCCGTAGGCAATGGCCGCCGCCGTGGGTTCGTTGATGATGTCGAGGACATCGAGTCCGGCCATTCGGCCGGCATCCTGGGTTCGCCGCCGCCTGGGTTCGTTGAAGTAGGCCGGGACGGTCACGACCACCTCGTGAAAATCGCCCAGCTTCAAGGCCGCGTCATCCCTGAGCTTCTTCAGGATCAGCGACTGGATGATCTCCGGGGGAAACTGTCTGCCGATGATTTCGCGGTCGAGAAACCGGTTGCCCATCTCTCGCTTGGCGAAACGTGCCACACGTTCGGGATCGAATTCGGCAGCCTTGACGGCTTCCTTGCCAACGATCGCCTGGCCGTCGTCGAAAAAGACGATGCTGGGTGTCGTCAGGTCCCCCTCGGAATTGGCAATCGTCCACGGTCGCCCCTGGTTGTCCAGGTGCGCCACGACCGAGAAGGTCGTGCCGAGGTCAATTCCCACCGCCGGTGCAATCGTATTCTCTGCCATGGGGGCATTCCTGGTGGCCGGTTTCCCGGGGCGATCTATGGACGCCGTCGGCCCGACTTCTGCCAGTTTGGTTGAACGATGACCCGGTCTCCGGGAGCCACCAACATGCGGCGATCAATCGACTTGAAACCCTGGCGTTGGATCACGATGTGGTGCCTGTGCCTTGGTTGACGCTCGAGCGCGACCTCGAATTCCGGTTTTTCGGGCAAATCGTGGGCCTTGCCGTCGACCTGCAGGCTGGCACCGGTCCGCTCGTCCAGACCCCAACGGAAAACCAGCATTCCACCCGTGGCCGTCGCAGCGTTGTCCGTGCCACCGTTGCGGACCAGGGCGACCAACATCCCCGCCACCAGGGCCAGCGATGCGATCGAACCCACGATCAGCCAGGTGGGGCGAGTCGACGATTTGGCGGCGGCGGGCTGCCGTTGCTGGAGTTGTTCGTCGTATTCCTGTTTTTGTTCCTGGTTGAGCAGGCAGCGTCGGGCCAGGAGGATTTCGTTGCTCAACTGCTCTGCCAGTTTGACGTGTTCTCCTGACGACTTGTCTCGCAGGTAAGACGTTCGTTGATTGGCAGCGGCCTCGATCACGTCCGGGTCGGATTCGAATTGCGCGACTCCCAGCAACCGGTAATGGTCAACCGGTTGCTGGTCGGCGGGGATTCCCAGCCACTTGTGATAGGGATCAAACAGTTCGGACATGCTGCCCCGGAACGTAGTGGGCGATTTCGGCCAGGCGATCGCCTGAGAGGACCTGTCGTAGAGCTTACCGTCCATTCTAACCAGAGAGTCACGACGAACCAATTGGTTGCCCGGAGAACCGCGCCGTCAGGCAGAGGCGGTCCCAGGAAGTCAACCGACGTGGTGTGACGGTGAAGACGTCACCTGGCGAAAACTTGCGAACATTTCTTTGGATCGATTGTAGAGCAGAACCGGGAAAAGTCTGAAAGGTTTCTGTAACCGGTCGGTAGTACTTCTCGGAGCGGGCCATTGCTGACTCGATCAAGGTCAATCCAGGTTCTGGGGGATGTGTCATGAAATCGCTGTTCGAATTCGTTCATCCCCCGTCGTTACGTCGCCGCAGGAATCTTCCCCGTCGATCGTCGCCTGCCGAAGCACTCGAAGAGCGGCTGTTGCTCTCCGGAACGTCCGGTCAGATGGTTTGTCCGCCAACCGCCGTTGGTGAACTTGCCCAGCAACCCGAACCGTCTGGCAGCGATGGCCAGGCGACCGGGTCCTGCGCGGCGCAACCGACCGGGTCCGAATTGACCTTTGTGTCCGATCCCGGCCAACGAATCAGTGACGGAGCTATTCCCGAGGTGGGCATCGATCCGGAGACGAACAGCGTCTACCTCTACTACAAGATCGGGCCTGATACCTGGAGGGCCACTTCCGAGGACGGTGGTCTGGAATTCGGTGAACCGGAACAACCCGGCGACATGTCTTTCGACCCTCGCGGCGTGCGGATGCCACGGGCCGACGAGTCCGGGCGAACCGTCTGGCGGCGGATCCGGTGGGAGGCCAACCAGCAAGCTTTCACGAGCCTGGTCTCCTACGACGGGTCCAGCTACACCCCCGAAGACGGGGTGAGATATGCCCCTCCTGATACCATTTTCCCGGGAGTGTTCACTGTCTTTTCGACTGCCGAGGGACGTGTCGGCCTGATGTACATCGGCGACAAGGGACTGACGACGGGCAACGTTCGGTTGGCCTACTCGGATGACAACGGACAGAGCTTCACGCTTCACGATACCAATCCCCTGGGCGATGCCGGGACCCACGACCAGGGACTCAATCAACGCGATCCGGCGGCGATCGTGCTGGATGACGGTCGGGTGCGGGTGTTCACGATGGTGCAGGGCGGGTCCGACGCGCCGCTTCCCGGAAGTCGTGCCGTCACGTCGATCCACAGCTTCACCAGTTCCGACGATGGACTGACCTTTACCGAGGATGCGGGGGTCAGGCTGTCGCCGGAAGACTTCAGCGGGTTCGATGTCTGGTCGCTCAACGATCCCTCGATCATCCCGCTTCCCGACGGTCGCTTCCGGATGTACGTGGCCGGCCTGGTCAGCGTGGAACCGGATGCGTCGGATGCCCACTGGGTGATTCTCTCGGCCACCACCAAACTGTCCGACGACGATGAGCCGGGCCTCGCGGTCCCCGTGCTGGAAGGACCGACTGGCACGATCGCGGAAACGAATCCCGAGTTTCACTGGGGTGCTGTCGAAGCCGCTACCGGTTACGAGTTCCAGATCCTGCACGAAGCCGGGGGTGCTCCCGGCAACGGCCAGCCGGATCCTCCAGCCGAGCCCCCACCGGGTGTTCCCGGTGAGGTGACGGTGACGCGCTTCGAGGATGGGTCGGTGGAATGCCGGCCGACCGGTGATGGACCCTTCCCGGCAGTACTCTACAACCATGGCGGGCTGGGAACGGCCGTCGGCGGTGACCTGTTGGGAACCTGCACGGCATTGGCGGAAGCGGGGTTTTATTCCCGGTCCGAGCAACGTCCGCCGAGCGTTTCGCTTGACGGGCAACTCGAAGATGTCCTCGCCGGCCTGGATCAACTCCGCGCCAATCCCGACGTGGATTCCGATCGGATCGCGTTGGTTGGATTCTCTCGTGGCGGCCTGCTCGCCCTGCAGGCCGCCGTCGAGCGGCCGAACGAGATCGACTCGCTGCTGTTGTTCGCACCAGCGCCGGGGCGTGGCAGCATGGCCGAGACGCTCGAGCAAGTTCCGGCCGTTGCGGTGCCGATCCAGATCTTCATAGCCGAAAACGACAGCCTGCTTCCCCTGGCACACGAGATCGAGCAGGCCTTAGTCGACGCGGAAAAAGATGTCGGCCTGACGGTGTACGAGGCTTTCGAGGAGGATGGTCACGATTTGTTCTTCGAGGTTCGAGAGCAGTACTGGGGCGATGTTCTCGAGTTCCTCGAGTCGACCCTCGATGATCCCGTCGTCGGGGGTGGACTGCAGGTCGAGCATCTTGCGAGCGTGGCCATGCCGCAGGGAACTCATCGGCCGGAGATCCTGTTCACCGGCACCGACGAAATGCTGGCGGTCGTCGTCGATCCGGGTGAAGACGGCCAGGGACAACGGTTCAAACACCGGGTCTACCGCTACGATGCCCGGTTCAACCAGGTTGGTGACCCGTTTCCGATCACCTGGATCACCGACGAGTACGGTGAACCGGCCGATCATCGGGCCGCCGTCGTCGATGGGGAACTGGTCGTCGTCTATCAGTCACTCGTCTACGACGACGACGTGCAACGTACCGAGGGGCCATCCGAACAGTACGCCCTGAACCAGTCCCTGATGCTGACCCGTTACTCGCTCGACGGCCAGGAATTGTTCCGCGGTCCGATCGTGGCGCACGCGACAGATTTTTCCGAGGACAGTTTTCCCGATCACTGTCTCGTGCCGCTGGAGGACTCGTTGCTGGTCTCGACCGGGGCCGGTCAGCAGATCAAGTTGCGAGAAGTCGGTGACAGGGGAGAAGTGCTGAACACCTACGCGTTCGACACCCGGGAACAGCGGTCGTTGTCGGTGATCGGCAACAGCCTGCTGGATCTCGGGGATCGTCTCTGGATGTTCGCCGGATCGGGGATGGGGTCGTTGGAACCCAACGGGATTTCCGTCCTCGAACTGGATGACCGGTACCAGCCGACCGAGTTGGCCTGGTTCGGTGATGATGACCTCGAGCGGACATTTCCGACAGGGGCCCTGCAGTACAACGGTTTCACCCTGGTAACCTACGACGCGCGAGAAAGTCTCGAGCAGTTCGCTCCGCCCGAGGAACATCCCTACCGTCCCCGGCTGATGGTGCTGGATGCAGACCTCGAGATGCTGGCCGACATCGAGATCGGCAACGGCGACGGATTCGCTCATGTGCATCCGACACTCGGCGTCGATGGCGACGAACTGGTCATCGGTTGGAGCATGCAGTCTGATTCCGCCGTCGATGCCGAACGGATCGCTCCGCAGGTGCAGTTGGAGCGCTATGCCCTCTCGTCGCTGTTGGGCGAGCCGTCCGAGGATTCCTCCGGCGAACTGGACGGTCGGCAGGATGCCGTGGCAGAGTCGTCTCCGGTCAATCCGATTGCCTTCCAGGTGGTGACCGAGGAAACGTCAGCCCGAGCTCCCGAACTGGAACCGGGCAGTTACCAGGCCCGGGTACGAGCTGTCAGCGAGTCGGGAGTGCCGGGTGAGTGGAGTCGGTCGTTGGTGTTTTCGGTTGACGTGGCTCAGCCCGAGAACGGTCCTGTCGATTTCCGGTTTGATGTCGATAGGGGAATGTTGGTCCTGCAATTGCGTGAGCCGGTGGAAATCAATGTCGAGGCTGTTGGCGGATCGCTGAAGATTCTTGTCGACGGGTCGCCAGTGGAAATTGACGAGCCGTTGCTGGTTGAGGCCATTCGGGAAATCGAAGTCCAGGGCAGTTCGGGTGACGACCTGGTGGACCTGGGCGCGGTGACGATCGAGGCCTTCGTGAACCTCGAACGGGTTCGGATAGCGGGTCGGGACGGAAATGACGTGTTGCTGGGAAGTGCGTTGCCTGACCGGATCGACGGTGGAGCTGGCGACGACGTGCTCAGGGGCGGGGGCGGACCTGATCGTCTGCGGGGTGGACCGGGAGCCGATCGTCTGAACGGGCAGCGGGGTAACGACCGGCTCGACGGAGGAGACGGTGATGACACGTTGGCCGGTGGTGCCGGGGCCGACTTGCTGGCCGGTGGACTCGGCGATGACGTCCTCAATGGCCATGCGGGTATCGATGGGCTGGTCGAGGCCGGCAACCATGACTTCGTGTTGAAATCGGATTCGTTGAGTGGCCCGGGGAACGATCGGCTGCGGAGCCTCGAACAGGCGGAACTGACCGGCGGTGATGACGACAACCGCATGGATGCATCCGGTTTCGATGGTCCGGTCAGCATGTTTGGTGCCGGTGGCGATGACATCCTGGTCGGTGGGAATTCCGGTGACCTGCTTGCCGGTGGACCCGGCAGCGACCGGATCAACGGTCGTGGTGGCGCTGATGTTCTCGACGGAAACGAGGACGACGACCGTGTCATCGGTGGCGGTGGCAACGATCGGATGACCGGTGGTCACGGTGACGATGTCCTCAAGGGGCAGGGTGGTGTTGATGTCCTGCAGGAAATCGGGAATGTCGACTTTCAACTCTCCGATCACCGACTCGACGGTCACGGTCGCGATCGACTCGCGGGGATCGAAGCCGCACGGTTGGAAGGGGGCGAGGGCGACAATCGCATCGACGCCAGCGGGTTTTCTGGAACGACCACCCTGCTGGGGGCTGCCGGGGATGATCAACTGCTTGGCGGTGCTGCCTACGACCGGTTGGACGGTGGCAGGGGCGACGATCGGATCGACGGTCGCGGCGGCAACGACGTGCTGATCGGTCGAGCGGGCCGCGACGTGATGTTCGGTGGCGCCGGCGACGATCGGATCCTCGGCGGTGCCGACAACGACGTGGCCCTGGGCGGTGAAGGTCACGATCGGATCAACGGCCAGGGGGGCGGTCACGACACGGTCGCCGGAGGGGCCGGCCAGGACTGGCTGGGAGACGACGTCCACGAGATCGACGAGGTGTTTCGACTGGCGGGCGAGTGGATCGACGAGGCCTAGCTTCTCGCATGAGAGCAGTCGGCACCGGCGTCTAGGGGCTGGTCCTGGCAGCCGACTCCTTGACCAGTTCTTCCACCCGGCGGGCCACGGCAGAGCCGCGAAGATTGGCGGACCGGACAATGCCCTGGCGGTCGACCAGCAGATTCATTGGGATGCTGTGGACGCCAAAGAGCACGGCGACTTCGTTCTTCCACTTCTTCCCATCGAAGTGGTGCAGCCAGTTCATTTTCTCCCGGGCGACAACCGTCTCCATCCGCTCCCGGTCATCGTCGAGACTGATCGAGACGATCTGGAATCCCTTGTCGTGAAACCGTTCGTGGGTTGTCCGCAGGTAGGACATTTCGGCCATGCAGGGCCGGCACCAGGTGGCCCAGAAATCCAACAGCACGACCTGGCCCTTCAGCTTGCTGGAATCGATCATCCCCTCGCCGCCGTGGCGTGCCACGACAAACGTCTTCAACGGCTTCCCGACCATCCGCAACGGTGCAAACTGCATCTGCATCCGTGGCACGAACCGCTCTTTTCCGCTGGTCAGCATCAGGGATTCGACGTGGTTCATGAACTCCTCGGCCTCTTTGAGTCGTCCGAGCAGAACCAGGGCGTGCGCCCGTTCGCGGCCATACATTTCGGGCCTGTCGGGGTAATCGATCATCAGCGAGTCCAGTCGTTCCAACGCCGGCTTGGCCCGGTCGGAGAACAGCAGCGCACCGGCCTCACGGATCCGTGCCAACCGCGTGTGGCGTCCCTTGGGGAAACTGTCGAGCAACGTCCGGTAGGCCGGGGCCGACTCGGCATAGCGTTTCAGGTTCCAGAGAGTGAGTGCTCGCAGATACAGGGCTTCTTCCCGCTGCTTTGACTTCGGGTAGGCCTTGAGGAAGTCGTCGAGCTTGCCCAGTCCCGCTTCGGTGGCACGGACGAAGACCAGCGAACCGCGACGGCGGACCTGCAGTGACTTTTCAATCGCCTGAAAAGCGGTTCCTTCCCCGGCGGGTGATTTGTTCGGACGGACCGGGGTCACGGTCACCGGGCGTTTTCCCGGTTTTCCCCGCACGACGGTCCATCTGGCTTTCCGGGCAATCACGAACAGTCGGGCGTGTTGTCGCAGGTCTCGTGTCAGGCCCGGTCGCAACACGAATTCGACCTTCGTCGGTGACTTTCCGTCGCTGGTGAATTCCAGGCGGTCCTGTCCGGAACCCGACCAGCGAAAGACCAGCACGTGCTGCTTGTCCCAGTCGATTCGTTTTCCCAGGTCCTTTGCCTGTTTCTCGTCGGGAACCAGTTCTGCGAATCGCTTGGCCGAATCGACTGTCTCGGGTTTCTGCACCGCGCCCCGTGTCCCGGCGGGAACTTTCGCCAGTTTGACGGTGGGCAGTGCCTGGACGACTTCCGGACCGGGCTTGGTAACCAGTGTGCGAATCGACGAAGAGGCGACGCAGAGTTTGAAGACCATCTGCAGGTTTTCCTGCTTCCCGTCGGTCTGGCGGTAGTACAGGGAAGAAGTTCGCGAGACGATCCCGACGACATTTCCGGCGAGGTCGAGAATCGGTCCACCGCTGGAACCGCGGCCGAAGTCAGCCGTGATCGACATCACGTCGGTCCGTCCGTCGGATCCCTGCTCGGAAAAGTAACGCGAGATGATCCCATCGCTGAAATGGAAGAAGTGATTGTTGGGATGCCCCAGTACGCGAATCGGTGATCCCGGCAGAGGGTTCTTGCCCAGGGGCAGTGCCGGCAGGTTGCCGGTATCGAGCTTGATGACGGCGACATCGTGTCGCCGACTCGACGCGAGTACTTCCCGGACCGGGATCACCCGGCCCTTGGCCGTCATCGCCACCATGGTCTCTCGTTTCTGCTCGGGGCGACCTCGCACGACGTGCTCGTTTGTCAGAACCTCGCCGGACGTGCCGACCACCACGCCGCCGGCCACGGTAGCGTGCAGGCGGGTACAACGGTTGCAGTAGTAGAGGCTGCTGATGATGACCACGCTCTGCCGGGCCCGGCGGTACAACTCGTCGGGCTTCAAGTCGCTGGTCGCCGGCGGCGCGAACTTGACCTGGCAGACGGAACGTCCCAGGCCCTTCTGCAAGTCGGCAATCGGTGTGGCCTGTTTGGTCTTCAGCAACCGTTCGCCCTCGATGACCAGGGCCTGCATGCGGGCCTTGTCGCCGAGGCGAACGCGGGAAGAGGTCTTCTTCTTTGCCGAGGGGGCGATTTCTTGTGCCAGGAGTGTTGCGTGGGTCAGTCCGACCAACAGCCCGACAACGCCCAGCCTTGCCACGAGCGACGAGTTCATCGTTTCATCTCCTGGACTGCGTCTGTCGGCAAGAAAACGATCAGCGTGCCGACTGTCTCTGTGATACCGCTCAACCGGACCGCTGTCAAAACCCAAGTCTCTTTTTCATTCTCCCGGCAATCGAGAGACCGGGAGTGGCCGGGTTGCACATGTTTTGCTCTTGTTTCCCGGCCGGTTCGGCCCTCAATCGAGGGTCCATCCCTTGCGGTACTCGGCGTGGATGAACCGGTCGGCATCCGGGCAGTTGCGGGCCTTCATGGCCTGGCCATCCCAGTCCAGTGTCCTGCCCGTCCGCAGGGCGACGTTGCCTACCAGGAAGGACTCGGTCAAGCGTCCGGCGTACTCGAAGTTGGCCATTGTCGCTGAACCGGTCTTGGCCGCATCGATCCACTCCTGATGGTGACCGATCCGGGCGCGGGGCAGGCTGGGGGCGGGAGGCTGGTATCCGGCGAACTTCGCCTTGGGCAGCAACGTGTAGTAGGCCCCGTACATGTCCGTTTGCAGCAGTCGTCCCTTGTCGCCGATCAACAGCGAACCGTTGGCCGGCAGCGGATGTCCCAGGGCCAACTCGCGGGGGGGCTGCTTTCCACTCTCGTACCAGGTGACTTTTACCGGAGGCTGTTTGCCTCGTGCGGGAAATTCGAACGTCATCACGGCCCACTTCGGAGCCGTTTCCGGCATCAGCCCCTCCGAACGTGTGGAAACGCGGGTCGGGTAGCCCAGTTCCAGCGACATGTAGGCGAGGTTGATGGTGTGACAGATGATGTCTCCGAGAACCCCCGTGCCGAAGTCCCACCAGCCTCGCCACGTGAACGGATGGTAGACCGGGTGATAAGGTCTGGTCGGAGCCGGACCGAGGAACAGGTCCCAGTCGAGGTGAGCGGGAACGGGTGGGGTCGGCCTGGGCCGCGGGATCGACTGCTTCCAGTACTTCGACGGTCGATCGCTCCAGGTGTGCACTTCGGTCACTCGACCGATGGCTCCGGATCGGACGATTTCGACAGCCCGTCGAAATGAGGGTTCATAGGTGCCGTGGTTACCCATCTGGGTGGCGACTCTTGTTTCTCGTGCCACGGTCCGCATCCGTCGAACTTCACCGATCGTGCGGGCCAGGGGCTTTTCGCAGTAAACGTGCTTTCCCTGTCGCATCGCGGAAATCGCGATCGCGGCATGGCTGTGATCGGGCGTGCTGACGACAACCGCGTCGATGTCTTTTTGCCGGTCGAGCATTCGTCGAAAGTCTCGCCAGCGTCTGGCGGCGGGGTATTTTTCGAAGTTGGGCCCCGCATACTTTTCGTCGATATCGCAGATCGCCACGACATTTTCGTGGCTGATCCGCGGCAGGTTCAGCGCACCACCGACACTGCCGGTCCCGGCCCCCACGACGGCGATGTTGAGTTTCTCGTTCGGCGAACCGGCATCAACCGGAAGCGAGGCCGCTGCCAGCCCGCTTGTCGCCACGGCGCTGGCCAGAAAGTTTCGGCGTGACACGCGTGCTGGATTCATCAATCAAACCCCGTTGCCTCTGTCGATCAGGTCTTTGACCTGATCGGCAGCCGGACCTCGTGGACCGACTTGCCCGAGAAGAGGTACAGGAGTTCTCCTTCCCGCCAGGCGCTGATCGAGCCGTCGGAGCCCTTCCAGGGGACGTGACCGCGACGATCCCGCTTGATGGTCACGAAGTCGGAGGTGTAACCGAAGATCAGCCGCGGGTCACCGTCGAAGGGGTGACTTTCCTGCCAGGCAACCAGGTAGCGCGGTCGGCCGCTGGTTGGCTTGCCCAGGTAGCCGATGAAGCCGGGGCGATAGACGCCCTGGCGACCACCGCCGCCGTCGCCGGCGTGCAGGATCGGATTCTGCGGGAAATTCCGGAACCGTCGGCCGTCCCGGGATGTCGCGAACCCCAGGCGCGTGGGCCGGTCGTCGTTGGATGTGCCCCGGATGAAGGCGAGCCAGCGACCATCGGGCAGACGGTGCACCGTGTTGTACGACGATGCCGAGTTGGCCCACGACTTGCGGGTGGTCGGCAGCACCGGCACCCAGGACGGCACCGTTGTCTGGTTCTTCCCTGTGAAGATTGTCCACTTGTGAGAGGCCAGATCGGGGGTCGTGGCCAGTGCCGTTGGCTGGTAGTTCGTCGTCGCGGTGTGCGCGTGGTTGAAGAAGTGGAAGTACATCAACCACAGTCGGCTCTTCGGGTCCCAGACGACCCACGGACTGGAATTGTGTGACGGGTCGTCCGGGTTCCGGGAGTCGGCGTGGAAACTGGGAACCACCTGGTTGTCGCTTCGTCCGGGAACCCGCACCCGCTTCGAATACGGACCGGTGATCGACGACGAGACCGCCACACCGATTCCCGAACGGGGGTCGTGGTGAGCGTAGAAGAGGTAGTACTTTTGGTCGGGCCTGGGACCGTGTGTATTGCGGACCACCGAGGGATAGCCGACCGTGTCGCCGCCGCCGGCGGGCCACTTCGGGTTCTTCCAGGTCGAGTGTTCCCAGTCCTCTGTCTGCCGCAGGATCTGGCGGGTGCGGACCACCTCCAGCGGCAACTCGCCGTCGAGGTCGGTGAGATCGACGACCTGGTAGTTGTTGTCGAGTCGCTTGTCGACGGCTGTCCCGTTGGCCGACACGGTCGAATGCCGGGTGGCGTAGAGACCGGCCCAGGCGGTCGTCTTGATGAAATTGCGTCGAGAGACCGGATTGTCTGTACTCACGGTCTTGGTCGCTCAGCCGAGTTCATCGATCGGATCCCCGAAAGGAAGGGTGGGAATCGGGCGGCCCGCGTGGTCCTGGAAGTGCCTGTGGGGGTCGATGCCCAGATGGCGGTAGACGGTAGCCAGCACGTCCTGGGGAGTCTTGGGATTGGCCAGCGGATAGGCTCCCTTGGAATCAGACGATCCGACCACGCGGCCTCCCTGGACGGGACCGCCGGCCACCGCGGCGCTGAAGACATTGGGATAGTGGTCACGTCCGGAGGTCTTGTTCATTCGGGGCGTTCGACCGAACTCGCCCCAGGCGACCACCATCGTGGTTGCGAGCAACCCGCGTTGATCCATGTCCTCGATCAACGCCGAGAAACACTGGTCCCAGCGGGGAAGGAACCCGTTCTTCATCGAATCGACCCCCTCGACGTGGGTGTCCCACCATCGGCAATCGACGGTGACCAGCCGCACCCCGGCCTCGACCAACCGTCGCCCCAGCAGTACCCGCTGGCAGAATGCGGCGGCACTGCATCGCCGGGGGTCCATGGGATCGTAACGGGGGACGAATCCGTAGCGGTCGCGGACGCTGCGTCGTTCGGCATCAAGATCAAAGGCGTGGCGGGCCCGGTCGGAACCCAGGATGCCGTAGGCCTGTCTCTGGAAATCGTTGATGGCGTCCATCTGGCCCGACGCGTCCACTCCACGGCGGAACCGGTCGAATTCCTGCAGCAGGGAACGCCGATCCCCGAAACGTCGCTGGCTGATGCCCTTGACCAGTGAGAAGTTCTGGAGTCGAAATGGACCGTCACTGGCCGGATCGGCCAGGGTCTCGAAAGGCTTGTGGGCGGCGCCGAGGTAGGCCGAATCGGTGCCGGGCACCTGGCGAGGAATCATCACGTAGGGGGGCAGATCGGGAGTCAGGTGTCCCAGTTGCTTGGAAACGATTGAGCCACAACTTGGGTAGATGTTGACGGTGGGGTCAGGGCCGGGTGGGTGACCGGTGAACAGGATCTGGTCGCCCGCCGAGTGTCCGGCGTTGTCGTGGTGCAGGCTGCGGATGACTGAAAATCTGTCGATGACCTTGGCACAACGCGGCAGCAGGTCGACGATTTCGATTCCCGGTACCGTCGTTTGGGTGGCGCCGAACGCCCCGCGGTACTCGACGGGAGCCTTCATCTTCGGGTCCCACGTTTCGTGTTGCGAAGGACCGCCGCGCATCCAGAGGATCAGCACCGAGTTCTCGGTCCTCGCGGCCGGGCCGGCCTGGGCTTCGTGGGCCAGCAGGTCGGCCAGGGACAGACCGGCCACACCCAGTCCACCGGCACGAAGCAGCGACCGCCGGCTGATCGCCGTTTGCCGTCGGAAATCAGTGCAACCACCGGGCTGACGACGCCTCGACATTCGGCGTTTCTCCGGGAACCGGGGGACTCGATACAACTAACCTATCGTCATCCCTGTTCCACTGCAAAGAGTTCAAGTTCGAGGTCATCTGTCGCCCGGGCGAAAATCGTTGCTGTGCCAGCGGTGCCCCCTGTTTTCCAGGGCTGGGGGATCGTTGTGTTGACTCAGGCGCCCCCGACTTGAACCAGTACATGTATGGAACTGACGTTGATCGAGGGATGAAAGGAGAACCCGCTTCAAAGACCAGATCAGTCCCATTGTGGCGTCGTTGATTGACAGGCGGGACACGGACGGGCAAGCTTGTCGCCGGGTGCATGGGGAGAAACAGTGATGGGCAACCAGCTGGGTTCCGAGCAGTTGCAGCGATACCGGAACGAGGGAGTGGTTTTTCCCGTTCCAGCGGTCGATTTTGACCGGTCCGAACTGGACCTGGGGCGGTCGCTTGAGTTCCTGGACTGCCTGGGTCCGGAGGCCCGTGCGGTCGACTCGTCGCAGCTTCACCTGTTCCTGCCCTGGGCATTTGATCTTGCCGTCGAACCGGACGTGCTGGATGCAGTCGAGAGCATCCTGGGCGAGAACCTGGTCGTCTGGGCCACGACGGTTTTCGCCAAGCCGCCCGGCACGACCGCAAAGATCACCTGGCACCAGGACGCCACCTACTGGGGCCTGGATTCCACGCAGGTTACGACCGCCTGGATTGCGCTGTCTCCCAGCCATCAGGGAAACGGTTGCATGCGGGTGGAACCTGGGACTCAGGAATTGCCGATCCAGCCTCACCACGACACCTTCGCCACCGACAACCTGTTGTCGCGAGGCCAGGAGATCCAGGTGGAGGTCGACGAGAACGCGGTGGTCGATGTCGTGCTCGAAGCCGGCGAGATGTCGCTGCACCATGTTAATCTGGTCCACGGTTCCAATCCGAACTTCTCGGAGGGATGGCGAGTGGGTTTCGTCGTGAGGTACGTGACCCCCGAGGTGCGGCAGGTTGGACAAACTCCCCGCGGCGTGCTGGCACGTGGCCGTGACGATTTCGGCCACTTCGAGTGGGTCGATCGTCCGGACGAGCGGCCCCTGACTGAGGCGGTGGCGGCGTTGCGCGAATTCAACAGGAACTTCCTGGCGGCACTGATGCCGAGCGACGACGAGTGAGCTTCGGTTGCGACCGGCCGGGCGGCGTTGCCGGGTCCCGTCGCGGCGGGATACAATCAGGACATGTTGATGCCACCCGAGGAACTGCTGACTTTTCATAAGCGACCGCAGTTGCACAAGGCCACGATGCTGCTGGCCTTTACCGGATGGATGGACGGCGGAGACGTCTCGACCGGCACGGTCCAGCGGTTGGTCGACCTGCTCGATGCCGAGTCCTTCGCCGAGATCAATCCCGACCCGTTCTACATCTACAACTTTCCGGGTTCGATGGAGACCTCGGCCCTGTTCCGGCCGGAGATCACCGTTGAGGATGGACTGGTCACCTCGGTGCAGTTGCCCTCGACGCGATTCTACGCTTCCGACGATCACAACCTGCTGATGTTCATCGGCCGCGAACCCAACCTCCGCTGGCAGACGTTCGGTGATTGTCTGTTTCACCTGGCTCACGAAACTGGTGTCGAACGTGTGTTGTTTGTCGGCTCGTTCGGTGGTGCCGTGCCTCACACCCGTGACCCACGACTGTACACCACCTGTTCGACGGCCGAGCTGTTGCCGGAAATGGAACGTTTCGGGGTCCGGAGAACCGGGTACGAGGGACCGGGTTCGTTCATGAGCTACCTGATGACACGGGCCGAGGATGTCGGGTTGGAGATGGTGTCGCTGATCGCCGAGATCCCGCACTACCTGACCGTGACAAATCCCTCGAGCATCGAGGCGGTCAGTCGGCGGCTGGCAAAAATCCTGCAACTGCCGTTGGATCTCGATGAACTGCGCTCGGCGAGCACCGAGTGGGAGCTGGAGGTTTCCAGCGCGATTGACGAAAACGACGAACTCGCCGAACGGGTGAGGGAATACGAAGAAGCCTACGACGACGAACTGCTCGGCCTGGAGTCAGAGGAGTCGTGAGCGGCGCTGGTTAGTACTGCATCCCATCGGGAGTGCTGCGGTCGATCGGCACATCGATCAGCCGGGGCCTCGGGTCGGCCAGGGCCTGGCTCAGTACCTCTGACAGCTCGTCGGCCCCGGTGACCCGGCAGGCCTCGACGCCCAGCGACCCGGCCAGGCCGACGAGATCGACCTCGGGGTCCACAAGGTCCACACCGACGTACTCGCCCCGGGTCGCGTGGGGCAGGCCAATGCCGCGGGCACCGACCTTCAGGATCTGGTACTGCGCGTTGTTGGGGATCACGAAAGTGACCGGGATCTTGTAGCGGGCGGCAGTCCAGAGTCCCTGGATACCGTACATCGCGGCTCCCTCGCCGATCACGCCCAGGACCGGGCGGTCGGGCCAGGCCAACTGGACACCGATTGCACAGTTGAGGCCCCAGCCCAGTCCCCAGCCACGATGGCCGAAATATCCGGTCGGGTCGGCGATCGCGCCGAGCCGCTCGAGATACGTGTTGGTGGTCGTCACGGCCTCTTCGACCACGGCGACGTTTTCCGGCAACACGGCGGCGATCGAGGACATCAGGGCCAACGGTGTCAGTGGGCGGTCCGGGAGCTCGGCGGCCGCGCGGGCGACGAGCTGGTCACGGGCACTGCGATGCACGTCGGCCCGGGATTGACCGCGGTCGGCGGCAGCCTGTTGCTGGTCAGAGGTGAGTTGTTCGGAAAGCCGCGAGGCGAGTTCGGCCAGGCCGGTCTTCAGGCCACCGACCAACGCCACTTCGGTGGGAACGTTCTTGCGGAGTTCCCAGGGGTCGTGATCGAGATGTACCAGCCGGATGTGCTCGGGGACCGCGCGGGCGGGTTCGTAGTAGACGTACAGCCGCAGCATGTCGATTCCGACGGCAAAGACAACGTCGAATTCTTCGAGCCGGGCATGAATCTCGGGAGCCCACAAGGGCAGACCCGGAGCCGAGAGCGGATGCGTGCAGGGGAAACTCAGCCGGCCATGCGTCGTGCCCGGTTCACTGAGCACCGGGGCACCCAGGGCCTGGGCCACCGCAACCAGTTCGGCGACCGCATCACTTTCCACCACGCGGCTGCCGGCGAGGATCGCCGGATTGGTCGCGGTGGCCAACACGTCGACTGCGCGTTGAAGTTCTTCGACCGGGGGACGCATCCGGGAATCCAGCGGCCGGGGCGGTGTCAGATCGACCGCCGGTGCCTCCTCCTGTTGTACGTCGACGGGGATCGAAAGGAACACCGGACCGGTCGGCGGCATCAGTGCCGTCTGGATCGCCCGCCGCATTGCCGCCGGCACATCCTCGACCCGCTGCACCTCAGCCGCCCACTTCGTCCACGGCCGGGCCACCTCGACCATGTCGCCCCAGAGGATCGGTTCGCTGAACCGCAGCCGTCGATCCTGCTGGCCGGCCGTCACCACCAACGGCGTGCCGGCCCGGTAGGCGTTGTAGAGCATCCCCAGCCCGTTGCCCAGCCCCGGGCTGATGTGCAGGTTGACCACCCCCGGCTGGCGGGTCGCCTGGGAATACCCCTCGGCAATCCCCATCACCGGCACTTCCTGCAGACCGAGGATGTACTCGAGCCGGGTCTCCTCGACCATCGCGTCGGTCAAGGGCAACTCGGTCGAACCGGGATTGCCGAACACGTAATCGACACCGGCCGAAGCCAGCATCTCGAGCATCAATTGGGCACCGTTCATCGTCTGTTGCCGACCCGTGTCAGTTCGGTTGTTCGACTAGCTGGGGAGTGGGATCGGAGAGAACCGCCGATTCCTCGCTGTGAGAATAGGCAATTCTCCGGCCGGATTCACGTCGGCGGGTCGAGCAGTCTGGTGGTATTCCCACAGCTTCAACTCAAGCAACCCGGTCCAAACAGTCGATCCTATGATTGACACTGTAAGATAACACTGTTATATTGTCTGGCATGAGTAGTTTGTACACGATTGGTCAACTGACGGAACGAGTCGGCCGGGTGCTGATGGCCACCGGAGGGGGGCATCAGGCGTCGGGTCGGATTCGAGCGGTGCCCGACACGCGGACGCTGCGTTACTACACGACGCTGGGGATGTTGGATGCCCCGGTCGAGTTGCGTGGTCGCACGGCCTACTACGGGCGTCGCCACCTGGTGCAGGCAGTGGCGATCAAGAGGTTGCAGACACGCGGAGAGTCATTGGTCGAGATCCAGCAACGACTCGTTGGTGCCGGCGACGATCAGTTGGAGGCCTGGGCGGCGATTCCCGGATCGCTGTGGGACGAGCTGGAGCAAGGGGCGTTATCGACGAGTGAGTCGTTGGCCGCCGTGCCGGATGCCGTTTCCTCGCCAGGGGAAGAAATGGCCTTCTGGGCGGCGGCACCAACTGCCCGGGTTGATTCATCCAACGTCGACGATCCGGTTATCCCGGGACAGGTGTCGATGCAGTGGGAAGTGATGCCGGGTGTCCGGGTCGCCTGGGATGATGCCCGGGAGGCGGGTCTTGCCGAGGATGACCTCGAGTGGAGACAGGCTCTGGCCGGCCTGGGCCGTGCGGCCGAGCGGATTCGAAGAAATCGACAGTGAGGAAGGACAAACCAATGATTCAATCACAACAACTCCCTGTATTGGACCTGCCGACGACAGCCGATGAAGGTGCCGGTTTTGGGGTCCTGGAGACCGAGCGAGGATGTCTGCCGCTGACGGCGATGGACGTCCGGACGCAGGTCACTGGCCTGTGGTGCAGGACACGACTGGAGCAGACGTTCCGCAACGCGAGCGCTGAACCGATCGAGGCGACCTACGTGTTTCCCTTGCCCGATCGGGCAGCCGTCCATCGCTGTGTGCTGCTTGTCGGCGACCGCCGGGTGGAGGGTGTGTTGAAAGAACGAGCGGCTGCCCGGGCGGCCTACGACGGGGCGATTGCCGCGGGGCATCGTGCGGCGATTGCCGAGGAGGATCGATCGGGCGTGTTCTCGTTACGAGCCGGGAACATCCCGGCCGGCGAGACGGTGCGGGTGGAATTCGAGATGGTCGGTCCACTGGAGATTGACGAGGGCGAGGCGACCTGGCGGTTTCCCCTGGTGGTGGCTCCTCGCTACGTCGCCGGTCGACCGCTCGACGGCGGCCCGGTTGGACGGGGATGGGGGATCGACACCCATCAGGTCCCCGACGCCTCGCGGGTGACGCCACCGGTCTTGCTACCCGGCTTCCCGAACCCCGTGGCGTTGTCGCTGGAGATCACCCTTGACCCGGCCGGTCTGGAACCGTCGGCGGGTGCCTGGCGTGACGGGATGGCCTGTTCGTTGCACGGTGTCGTTTCAGAGGAGGGACCGCCGTGGACGGTCCGTCTGCAGCCAGGCGAGCGGCTCGACCGCGACTTCCTGCTCCGTTTCCCGGTCCTCGGATCGGAAATCGTCGGGGGAGCGCAGCTGGCCTGGGCCGACGATGCGGGGCCGGGGACCTTGGCCGTGACACTCGCACCCGACCTGCCAGATACCTCCGAACAGACCCTGCCACGAGACGTGGTGGTGTTGCTGGACCGGTCCGGCAGCATGGAGGGCTGGAAGATGGTGGCGGCGCGACGTGCGGCCGGACGGTTGGTCGACAGCCTGGGTGATGCGGATCGTTTTGCCGTGATCGCGTTTGATTCGGTGGTCGAGGTCGAGCAGGAAGGACTGCAGGCGGCCACCGACCGTAACCGCTTCCAGGCCATCCGCTGGCTGGGGCAGTTGGAGGCCCGGGGCGGAACCGAGATGCACGAACCGCTGGTGCAGGCGGCCGGTTGGCTGGCCGGTGGCCGCAGCGGTCAGGAGCAAAGTGAACCGATCATCGTGCTGGTGACTGACGGCCAGGTCGCCGGTGAAGATGTGCTGCTGCAGACACTGCACGGGGTTGCCGGCGACCGCATGCCCAGGGTCTTTGCCGTCGGCATCGACCAGGCGGTCAACGCGGGGTTCCTGCGTCGACTGACAGACCTGGGCCAGGGGGCCTGCGAACTGGTCGAATCCGAAGACCGGCTCGACGAGGTGATGGACCGTATCGCCGAACGGATCAATCCCCCGCGTCTGAAAAATCTGACACTGGAAGTCGATGGGGTGGCATGGGATCGCCAGAGCCTGGTGCCCTCGCGGTTGCCAGACCTGTTTGCCGGTCGCCCGCTGACGATCCTGGGCCGTCACTCGGGGACCGACGGGCCGGTCCGCGTGCGGGTCGAAGGACAGCGTGGCGATGGCTCGTCCTGGAAGGCTGAACTGGTCGCCACGCCCGGCGACGCCGACGTACTCCGCAGTGCCTGGGGTCGCCATCGCGTGCGGGAGTTGGAAGATCGCTTTGTGGTCGAGCAACTGGCGGGCGATCCCGAGCCGTTGCAGGCCGAGATCATCAAGGTGTCACTGGAAAGTGGTGTGTTGTCGCGATTCACTGCCTTTGTGGCCATCGACGAGACCGAGACGATCGACGCCGACGCGGCTCCCGTGCCGATCATGCAACCGGTGGAGAGGGTCGCCGGTTGGACGCACAGCATGCCTGCAATGTGCTGTGACATGGAGATGAGTTACTGCGATTTCGAAGAAAGGGACTCTTTCGTCGAGCGTTTCAGCCGTGCACCCTCCTCGCTGCTCCAAAACTTGCAGAATGTGTCGAGGGATGGCATTGGTTTCACTGTCAGCGGGTTGCTCGAGGAACTCGAGAGCCATGCTGCAGCGAAAGATCCGGCGAAGTGGCTGCGTGGTTGGCTGAAGGGTCTGAAAGGCCTGATGAAGTCTCTGCGGCAATTGCATCATCCGCTGGTCGGGCGAATCGAGAGTTTCTACGAGCAGACGCGGGTCTTCCAGAAGTGGTTGCGGCACCGCAAGGCAGCGACGGGGCCGTTCGTGTCGATGGAGGAATGGGCCGACCGGGCCCGTGAGCAACTCGGACAGTTGGACTCGTCTGACGAAGATGACGAGGAGCATGACCTGGAAACTGACGACAGGTTCTGGGCACAGCAGCTGGTGTGAGCATGCAGCGGGTCGGCTCTGTCAGGGGGCCGTCCCGGAGGTCTCACAGCGATCCCAGGTCACGACGATGCTTGAGTGCCGGCAGTGACTCGCGGATCTCGGCCTGTCGACGGCGATCCAGTTCGGCGGTGATCACGCCCTCGCCGTCGGCGGCGGTGGCCAGCACGGTGCCCCAGGGATCGATGATCACCGATCGTCCGTAGGTCGTGATGCCCGGGGCGTGGTTGCCGAACTGGTTGGCGGCGACGATGAAGACCTGGTTCTCGATCGCCCGGGCCCGCAGCAGCACCTGCCAGTGGTCGCGGCCGGTGGCCTGGGTGAAGGCCGAGGGGACCGTGATGATCTCGGCCCCGCGATCGACCAGGGCCCGGAACAACTCGGGAAACCTCAGGTCGTAGCAGGTGGCCTGGCCCAGTCGTCCGGCGGGCGTGTCGGTGACCACCACCGAGTCGCCGGGTTCGACGAATGCTGACTCCTGGAAACTGACCCGGTCGGGCAGGTCGATGTCGAACAGGTGCAGCTTGCGGTAGGCCGCCAGTTGCCGCCCATCGGGACCAAGCAGCAGGCTGGTGTTGGAGATCCGGTCGTGACCGGGACGCCGTTCCGCCAGGCTGCCGGCCAGCAGGGTGATTTCGAGACGGGCCGCCAGTTCGCCAAGCCGGCGGCTCGCGGGGCCGGGCACTTCCTCGGCCCCGGCCACGATCACCTCGGGCTCGCCCAGCACGGTCACCAACTCGGGCAGCACGGCCAGCGTGGCGCCCCGCTCGGCGGCCTCCTCGACCAGTCGAGACGCGGTGTCGAGGTTGTGGTCCTTGTCCGCCGTGGAGGTCATCTGGATGGCGGCGGCGATCAGGCGGGTCATGGGCGGGTGGCAGGCGAGCGGGGGCAGCGGTTCATTCAAAGTCGAGTCGTAACCAGTAGAGCTTCTCCCGATCGGCTCGCTGATGGAAGTCCGCGACCATGTCCGAAACGCTTGGCGTCAGGAACCGGTTCTTGTCGCGACGACCGTTGACTCGGATCTGCACGCGCCGCTGGAAGTCAATCAGATCCGGCGAGAGCCAGAGCGTGGTCTCGCGGGCAGCCGAGGAAACGGTGATCGAGTTCCCCGGTGTGATCCGGGCGGCCAATCGCAGCGGCTTCATCCGCTTGCCACGGGTTTCGGTCAGCGGAAGCCCGTTCATCTTTACCCAGTGAAAGCGATTGTCACTGGATCGGAGAGTACCGACCTCGAGTTCCCGGGGATCCCTGGATCTCTTTTGCCGATCCATCCAGTCGATGATCGCAAACAGCTCCTCGGCAAACGACTCGTATCCCCGTCCCACGTATTCGCAATAGACGATCGGGAACCGGTGCCTGAGCATGCGGTTGAGGCCCATCGCATTCTTTTCGAGTCGTGGCCGATCGAGTTTTCCGTTGACCACGTACCAGGGCAGCTTCCGGGCATTGGCCCAGTAGTAGGTGCAATAGTCGGTCATCGCGCCGGCAATCGGGATGATGCCCGCGAACCAGTCCGGGTGCGACATCCCGATCTCAAACGTCGCGGCCGCACCCTGTCCGTGACCGGACAGGAAGATACGATCCGAATCGACGTGGAATCGCCGGCGGACGTCGACCAGTGACCGGCGTACCGCTTCGTGCAACGCCGGTCCCACCTGCAGGCTGGTCGAGTTGTTTTTTCGGGCACCGACCGGGCTGTTCGTGCTCGGCCCAGCGACTCCGGGCAACTCGGGAGCCACCAGGATGTAGCCGCGTTGCCGGGCCGGCCTTGGCTTCTGCTCGGTTCCCGCCCACCAGCCAAGGCTCGCACGCGGCGATCCGCCGGCGTCGTGGAGAATGACCAGCGCCGGGTAGCTGTGGTGAGGGTTGTATTCGGGCGGAAGCAGGATCCAGTAGCCGAAGTCGGCATCCGGGGCGGTCAGGTGCAAGGGCACACCGGGTCGTGCCGTCGGCGTTTCGACCAGCGGCGGCAGGCCGGAAATCAGTTGCGAGACGCGTTCCGGCGAGATGCCCTCGAGAGACTCCATGCGTGAGACGAGGCCGGATCGGTCGGCTTCATCGGCCCGGACAGCCTCGAGCAGCAGGTTACGGGCCTGCAACAGTGTCGTGGCATCTCGAGGATTGGTGATCGCGTTGCCCGCGCCCAGCAACCATCCCGAGCCCGCCAGGGCGAGTTTTTCGGCCGGCGAGAGTGTCGTGTCGTCTGCGAAACGAAGAAAGGCATCCAGTCGAACAAGTGATTCGAGGTCGAGCTTGGCGGTCATCTCGACCACCAGCGGTTTGAGTTCATCGCGCAGAGTGGCCTCGGTGATCGCGGCCAGTTCGTCGGCCAGCAGTCGCTTGGCGCTGGCCAACCGGTCCTGTTGCTTTCGGTCCTCGCGAAGCATCTCGCGAACCTGTTGCCGGATCGCGCTGCTGAGCCGTTCGGCGGGGAACTTCTCCAGGGCGGCACGGAACAGGCGGTGTTGCCCGTTTTTTCTGCGGCGTTTCAGTTCATCGATGATCTTCTGGCCGACAAGCTCGTCGAGTTTGGCCTGCAGGCTGTCGATCTTGGCCTGCTGGTCCGGAAAATCGCGTTGGATCTTCTGCAGTTCGCTGCCGGCCTGCTTGTACATGTTGGCCTGCAGGTAGAAGCGGGCGATCGCCAGGCGATCGTCCAGCGAGCTGGCGTCGGTGACACGACGCAGCCAGCGGTCGAGTATGTCCGGCGGCAGGGCATTGGTCGCGATCCCGTGTGTCCAGCCCAGACTCCGCGCCACGACTGTCGCGTGGTGCGGTGTCAGGCGGGTGACCGACTGGTAGACATTCAGCAGCCGGTCCTTCATGCGAAAGACCAGCTTGCGACGGCCGAAGTCATCGAACGGTCCGACCTCGATCGGAACACCCAGCGATTGCACCTTTGTCGAGAAGCGGATTTTTCGGGTCGAGAGTTCGAACGTCTCGAAGCGGTCCAGGTCCGCGTCGTTGTTCAACTCGGCCACGCTCCGTGAAGGAACGAAGTAGCGTTTGAGCGAGGTCGAGGCTTCGACGATGGGGTAGGTCGTCAGTTCACCAACACTGCGCTGCGAGGCCAGCGAGAGTGATTGCAGCGGTCGAATCCTGCCCCGGAGAAGAGTGCCGTCGGAGAGGCGGATCTCGCCGGCGATCAACCCGGGGGAGATCAGCAGCCCGGTCAGCAGCAGTACGGCAGCGGCCGGCAGACGCAACATGAGGAAAGCTCGCGGGAGGGGCACCAGAAGAGGCTATCGACCAATTGCGGCGGAACCCCTCGACTGAATGTGACAACCGGTGCATTCGACAGAACCCGGCCGACTATCCGGAAAGCCCAAGGAAGCTCTTCAACTTCTCGAACGAGGCCTCTGAATCCACCAGCGCCCACAGGCCCGCCGATCCGAGGATCAGGACGGCCAGTGCGACGGTCAGCCAGACCCAGCCCATGAAGCTGCGAAACAGGAAACTCAGCGACCGCCAGCGACGGCGGCTTTGGTGCTGTTTGTCGAGCTTCTGATAGATATCCTTCAATCCGCCCCCGCGGCTGTCCGAGCGGGCCTGGGAAAGGCGTTTTTTCATTGCCGGTTCGAACTCGGCAAATTGCGCCAGTGGCTGGAAGAGCTCATTTTCGTTCTGCTTGGCGCGGGCTTTGAGATCGAGCAGTTTGCCGGCGATTGCCTGGCGGACCTTCTCAGTCGTCATCCGGCTGATGACGGTGCGTTTCTTGGCATTGGTATGTTGGACGAACCATTCGGCGTTATTGGCCACCTGGGCCCGTTGCTTGGCGGCGTCCCGGGTGGAACTGGGGGGAGGCAGGCTGACGGCCGGCAAAGACGACAGGCCCGACGTGGCCGATGCGGTGGCGGTTTTTCTGTTCGCCGCCGGCCTGCTGGCGACGCTCGATCCCGACGAGGCGGACGAGGCGCCCTCAATGAAACTCAGGGCGTCGGATGCGATGTTCAGTGATTGCAGGTCCTTGATCAGGTCGCTGCAGTTGAGATACCGGTGATTGGGGTCCTTGGCGATCATCCGGTCGATCATCAGGTCGAGCCGGTCGGGGATGTCGGAGTTGAGCTTGCGAGCTGAAGTGAACAGACCCTTCTCCTTGGCCATCACCAGTTCCAACGCGGTGGTTCCCTTGAAGGGCAGCTCGCCGGTGAGATAGCAGTAGAGGCTGCAGCCCAGCGCGTAGATGTCGGCACGCAGATCGACGGTCTTGGCGTCTCGAGCCTGCTCGGGCGCCATGTAGAGCGGGGTGCCCAGCCCGGTGCCACTTTGGGTCATCGACACGTCGTCGTCGGCCGCCTTGGCGAGACCGAAGTCGGCCACCTTGACGATGCCCGCCTTGGTGACCAGCACGTTGTCGGGCTTGATGTCACGGTGGATCAGGTTCATCTCGTGCGCGTGCAACAGGGCCTCGGCACACTGCAGGGTCACACGCACCGCGTCGGGAACGGTCAACCGTTCCAGTTCGTCGCTCCAGTCCTGCATGCTCTGGCCGTCGATGAACTCGATCGCGACGTAGTGACGGCCCTTGTCGGCTTCGACCGCATAGACCTTCACGACGTTGGGATGGTCGAGTTTGGCCATCGCGCGGGCTTCACGAAAGAAGCGATCCACGAAGTCCTGTTTCTTGCCGAGCTGCTTGGAGAGGACTTTTAGGGCGACCTTGCGGTCGAGGCCCTCTTGCCGGGCCAGGTACACCTCGCCCATGCCACCTTCACCGAGCTTCTTCAACAGCTTGAAATCGCCCAGCTGCGACGCCTTGCTCTTACGGTTGCTCCCGCTGTCGCCGCTGTCGCCGGTGTCGCCGGTGTCGCCGGTGTCGGCCGAGGATATTGCAGCGGTCGGTTCCGAGTCCTGCGGCTCGTCGGCCGACTTGGCCATATCGGCCAGGTCACCGGTACCGGTGTCAGCGTCACCGGGAACGAAGGTCTCCTGCAGGTTCTCCTCGTCGGCTACATCCTGTGCCGAACCGTCCGGTGAGCCGCCGACGGTGGCTTGCTCGTCACCGGGCAGCGGATTCTCCGGTACTGATGGATCGGGAGTATCCATGGCCCCCCTCCTACATCGACCTCGTTCGTTCGGCCTCGTTGCCGAACATCGCTACTCCATTATGCGGGGGCGCCGGAGTCCTTGCAATGGGCGGTTGTGACTAGGCCCAGGGAAACTCCTCGCCCACCAGCAAGTCGTAGGCGTCGATGTGTTTCTCCCGGGTCTGTGAAACGACCTCATCGGGCAGGGATCCCTTGGTCAACGCGATTCCACAGACCAATCCGTCTCGCGGGTACTCCTTCCAACCCGACCCGGAGAGATAGCCGCGAACGACGCACTCGATCGGAACGACGTCGGTCTTGGTCACCACCATGCTGCGGCCCTCGAGGGCCGCACGGTCCACGGCTCCCGGCAGCAGGACGTCATCAAGTTCCATGCTGATCAGGTGGTGATTGACCTGCCCCGTGGCACTTGGACAACGGTCCGGGAGAGGGCTAGACTGAGCTGGTGGGATCGGCACGGGCGACGGGCGGCTCGGGTACGCGGTCACCTGGACATTTCCTTTGGGGTCGGTCATGGGCGTGATGCGATTCCGGGTGTGTCCGACAGGGTTCCTGGAAGGCTGGCCGGAGGCCGAGCAGGCTTACATCAGCGGGTTTGATGGCCGCGTGTTTCCGACGCGGGTCGAACGCGAGGGTGACGAGCTGGTTTGTCGCCGTCCCACCTCCGAGAGCGGGCGACTGCACGTGGCCTGGCCGGTGGCCGGGTACGGTCGGACAGTGGTGAGTACGTCGAGCCTGAGAGAGCAGGACGCCACGTACCTGTTGCCAGTCGAGTTGGCTCGTGGCAAGATCGGCCAGCTGCGGAATCAACAGGCGGCCTGGGAGATCGCCGGGATGGTTGTCCCGGAGGGTTACGAGGAAGCCAGCCGGCAGGCACACCGGATCTTCGCCCGTGCGACGGCGCTGCAGGATGACCCGGAGGAAGCGTGTCGGTTGGCTGAGGCCGCGCTGGTTCACGCTCACAATTCCGCCCAACTGCTGACAACGGCCTATGTCGCCCAGAGACTCTCGGTGCGGTCCCGCCGGTCGACGCATTTTCCCACGTCGCTGGGGTGTGGCCTGGGAAAGCGATTTCCGCCGTCGTGGGATGCCGTACCCCCGAACGTGTTCAACTCGGTGCTGATCCCGGTCGGCTGGCGACAGGTCGAGGAGGAAGAAGGTGAGTATGCCTGGGAAGCCACCGACGCGTTGCTGGACTGGAGTCTCGAGCGCAAACTGCTCGCTCACGGTGGCCCTTTACTGGATTTTGGATCGCAGGGACTGCCGGACTGGCTGTCGGCCTGGTCGGGTGATGTCGAGAACCTGCAGAGTTTCGTGTGTGATTTTGTCGAGACCGCGTTGAGCCGTTACGTGGGACGGATCCGGGTCTGGGAGATCGCCTCACGGGTCAATACCGGCGGTGAACTTGCCCTGGGTGAGGAGGGGCGACTGGCATTGTTGGCGCGTAGTGTCGACATCGCCCGTCAGGTCGGGGAATTCGATCAGCTGCTGGTTCGGGTTGAACAGCCCTGGGGCGGTTACCAGGCACGTGGTGGACACCTGCTCAGTCCGTTGCAATTTGTCGACGCCCTGGTCCGCTCCGCACCAGGCCTCTCGGGGATCAGCCTGGAAATCACCTCGGGGTTTTCGCCCACCGAACCTGGACGTCGGGATCTGATGGATCTCTCGAGGCTGATCGATCTCTGGAGTACGCTGGGCCTGCCACTGCACGTGACCATCGCTGCCCCTTCCACCGGGGGACAGGATGCGGGAGGGATGTTCGTGGGGGCCGGGGCAGGCGTCAACGAGAACGGGTCGGATTCTGGAGAATGGACCGAGGAGCGGCAGGCGGCGTGGGTGAATGGCGTCTTGCCGTTGCTGTTGGCGAAACAGGGCGTGGTAGGAATCACCTGGGCGGACCTGGACGATGCCGGTTCGTGCGAGTTTGCCCGGGCTGGACTGCTGGGGTCGGACGGGAGTCCCAGGCCGGTTCTCGAGACGATCTGCCAGCACCGGTTTGCGCACTGGCCGGACGCTTGACCCGGGACGCTGTTGCGGTGAGCGTCGGGGCGTGGCCTGGCTGGGAAATCCACCGGCGTGTGGTACCATCGACGGTTCCCTCCGTCTGATTCTCTCTACGCTCCGCGGTTGCCCGGAAGGTCTCACGATCATGGCTCTGGACTTCTACGATCCCTGCCCCTGCGGCAGTGGACGTAAACTGAAATTCTGCTGCCGGGACATTGTCCCGGACATGGAGCGGGTGCTGAAGTTCCAGGAGAACAACCAGCCACGGATGGCCCTGAATGCCGTCGATGAGGTGGCGAAGAAGCACCCCGAAAATTCCTGGGTTCGGGCCACCCGGGGCGGGCTGTATTTTGACCAGGGCAACGTCGAGGAAGCTCATCGCGAATTTGCCGCGCTGGTGGCCGTCAATCCCGAACATGGTTTCGCACTGGCATTGCTGGCGTTGATCCGGCTTTCGGAAGTCGGTTACGGTGATGCCTGTGAGGACATCGAACGGGCATTCCGGAAATGCGTCGTCACCCGTCCCGACCTGGTCTGCAATCTCGCGTTGGGCATCGCGGCCTGGATGCGACTCGAAGGAGAGTTGCTGGCCTCGCGACAGCACCTGGTCCTGGCCCTGCAATTGGCCCCGACCGCCGAACAGCAACAGCAAATCTTCATGCGGCTGGTCGAATTCGACGGCACCCACGAGATTCCCTGTCTCTTCCGCAGCGGTTACACGCTGGTTGAGGAAGGGGATGAGGAAGTCCTGGCGGTGGCCGGGTGTGGCTGCTGGTCGGAAGCCGCCCGTCGCTACGAGGCGATGGCCGACGAGAGTCCCGGAAGTTGGGGGTTGCGTTACAACGAAGGGCTCTGCCGGGCATGGTCGGGGCAGGGACTGGCTGCCGTCGAGGTCCTGAAGCGGGCGGCGGATCTGGTCGAGGACACCGACGCGGCCCAGGACTGCCAGGCACTGGCCCAGTTGCTGGAACTGGGGCACCGCGAGGACGGGATTCAACTGGTCAGCCGTCGATTCGGGATCGAGAGCGCGTCGAAGTGGCTGACCGATCTGGATCAGCACGAGCGATTTGTTCGCGTCGATGGCCCCGATGAACAGCAGGAGGGAGAGCCGGTCGGGTTGTTTCACCTGGTCGACCGATCAATCGTTGCCGACAGCGACGACCCGCTGACGCTGGAGACGGTGCCCTGCGTTTCGGGGCGCCTGCTGGTCAATGCCGCGTTGGAAGAAACCGGCGCGTCGATTCAACTGGTGGGGCGCAGCGGCGAGGAGATCGCCGCTGCCGAGGCGGCATTGCGTGAAGTCGGCAGTGACCTGGTGCAATCCGAGGGAGAAGGAGACGCCGAGGAAGTTGTCGAGCTGATCCCACGCGATTTTCAGTCTCTGTACGTGACCTGGCACTTCACCCCGAAGACACCAGTCGGAGTCAAGCGGCAACTGCATCGTGATCACGTCGAGCAGTTTGTCACAACCACCTGGCCGAACACTGCCCTGGCGGCGTTGGGCGGTCGGACCCCCAGGGAAGTCGCCGGCGACCCGGAAATGATTGCTGCCCTCGGTGGGGCCGTGCGGGTGCTCGAGACGCACTGCGAACAAAATCAGTTGTCGATCGATGTCGCGGCTGTCCGCCAGGCACTGCAACTGCCCGAGTCGGCAACGATCGTGGTCGAATCCGATGACCAATTGGCGACGATGTCGCTGCTGCAGTTGTTGAGGACCGTTCCGGCCGACCTCGACGACGAACTGCTGGCCGCATTGCTCAACCGGGTGTTGCTGGTCCGCCACAGCCGCCTGCTGTTTGACGTGTTGCACGAGTTCATCGGACGTGACGAGTTTGGGCAGGGCGAGGACTTTCATCGTGCCGTTGTCGCCCTGGCCGAATTGTCGCAACAGCGGCACGACCGCGAGGCGGCTCTCGAGTGGCTGGCCCGGGGTCGGGACGCCGTGGCCGGACTCGAGAACGAGTTCGAACGGTCGCTGCAATACGAGATGCAGGAATTGATGTTGAGGATCGAAACACCGGATGATCCCAAGCTTCGTGACCTGATGGGCCGGTTGTGGAACGTTTACGGCAACAAGATTCCTCAACTTCGCGAACAGCTGCAGATGATGGCCGAGACCTACGCGATCGTGCCGCCGTGGGATGACGAGGGTGGCAATGTTTCCGCCTCGGGACTTTGGACCCCCGGCGAAACAACCACCGCAACCGATGGCGAAGGTGAAGAGAAGAAACTCTGGATTCCCGGGCAGGATTGACATCCGGCCCTGCGGCGAGACGGCATCGATGCCCGAGTCATTTGAAAGCCTTGAAGCGGCGATGAGGTACGCCGCCACGCTGGCGGCGGGCGGGGAAGGTCTTGTCGAGCCGAACCCGGCCGTGGGTGCGGTGGTCGTCGATGATCAACTGCGACTGCTGGGTGAGGGCTGGCACAGGCGGTTTGGGGCCTCGCATGCCGAGGTCGACGCACTGGCGTCTGCCGGCGAGGCTGCCGCCGGTGCCACGCTGGTCGTCACGCTCGAACCGTGTTGCCACCAGGGCCAGACGCCGGCGTGCACCGACATGGTGATCGGCTCGGGAGTCAACCGCGTGGTCGTGGGAATCGAGGATCCGTCGCCGCATGCCGCTGGCGCGGGCATCGCGATCCTCAGGCAGGCGGGATTGACCGTCGAGGTGGGGCGAGCCGCCGACGAAGTCCGCAGGCTCAACGCGGCATTCCTGCAACTGGTGACAACCGGCCGGCCCTGGGTTCACGCCAAGTGGGCCATGACGCTGGATGGGCGGATCGCCGCCGCCGGCGGCCATTCGCAGTGGATCTCCAACGACGAGTCTCGCCAACTGGTTCATCGGCTTCGTGGTCGCGTCGATGCCATCCTGGTCGGTATCGGTACGGCACTGGCCGACGATCCCCTGTTGACGGCTCGGCCGGAGGGTCCGCGGGTGGCCACCCGCGTCGTACTCGATTCCCACGCGAGACTCCCGTCCGAATCCCGGCTGGTGCAGTCGGCCGAGCGTGTGCCGTTGATGGTGGTTTGCAGCGACGCCGCCGAAGCGGTTCGTGTGGAAGCCCTCAGGGAAGCCGGGGTCGAAGTCCTGCAATGTGTCGGAGATGCCAGTGGACGGATCGACCTTGCCGGCCTGCTGCAGGAATGCGGGACACGGCGATGGACGCACATACTCGCCGAGGGCGGCAGCGAGGTCCTGGGATCATTGGCCGACGGGGATTGGATCGATGAGGTCCACGTCTTCCTGGCGCCGAAACTGGTCGGAGGTCGCCGGGCGATTGCGGCCGTCGGCGGAGACGGCCTGTCGCAAATTCCCGAGACGGCCGCTTTCGAGTGCCGCGAATGCCGCAGCGTCGGCGACGACGTTTACTGGCGAGGTGTTCGTCGGGGCGCTGTCGAAAGCCGGGACTGCTGATCGGCGAGGTGACGTCGGTATTGACGGTCGAGTTCAGCAGCGTCAACTCCGGTCAGTGACTCGAGCGACCGAACCTCGATCCTCTGACCGGGCGTGTAGATCTGCATGAGATGACGGATCAGGGAGTCGCGGTAGCGGCCCCCGTCGTAGTGCAGGAAAAAGTGGGCAAGTCCGGATGCCTGGGAGTAATTGCGGGTAATGTTGGGGTCATTCTGAAAGGCCCGCATGCCCATCGCGGCGAATTTCTGTAGCGGTATGTAGTAATTCTCTTCGAGCAAGCGTTGACGGGCCCAGTAGAACCGCAGGTACCGCGGGTTGCCGATGTGATATCCACGCCCGGTCGGAAGAAACGACTCCATGTAGCAGGCAATCCCCTCGACAATCCAGAAATGCTCGCTACGGGCAATCGGCCTTTGCTTGGGACGGCTTCCGTAGAACAACTGGTGCGTGGCTTCGTGGAACAGCGTCGCTCGTGGATAGTCGCGATCGGGAGGCTCGTTACCGTGGAAGAAATAGACGATCCGATCGTCGGTCATGTAGAGGCCGTTGGTGATGTCGATCTGGGCGATCCGCGGACGGAGCGTTCGCCGGTACTCGTCGCGATCGCGGAAAAAATGGACGACGTGGGGTCGCGGTGTCGTCGTCGAACGACCGCGTGATCGCCGGCCTTCGAAGAGTTGCTTGATCTGGTCGGGCGTGTTGAAGAAACCGGCAAACGAACGATGGAAAAACCGGTGAAAGGTCTCGAGATCCACGGCCAGGCTGACTCCCCGCTCCAGGCTGTGGTTGGTCCGCACCAGGTAGTGATCGGTCCGAACCTCCCAGGCATTGCGGAAGTCGCGACGCAGTTCCTTTTCGCGTGCCAGTGAAACCCACTGCCGCTTGAAGTAGCGTTGACCCTGTTCGTAGCGTTGGACATGGGACGCCGGCAACCAGCCGAAATCCTTGTGCCAGGTGAAACGACGGCGTTTCTGTGACGCCGCAAACGGCGTGGTCCACTCGTTGCCGAATCGTACGAAACCGAGCAACCGCCGTGCCGACCGGGAATCGGGATCGCTGCTGGCGGTTTCGCGGACCAGGTCGTAGGCGTAACTGGTCTGCCCGGTCTTGAGCACACGACGACTGAGCAGGTACAGCGCCCGGCCGTGGTTGCGACGCAGCGTCCGCAACTGGCTTTGCCAATGCCGCTGGTCGGCCGACAGATCCGGCGAGAGGTCCGGTGAGACCGTGGTGGGCAACCGGAGATCACCACCTTCGGCAGGCACGGCCGACCGAATCACTGCCTCGACGGTTCCGGAGGCCTTGTCGAGGTCGTGGTCAGTGCACCAGGTCTTGAGCTTCGTCAACGCGGCGAGATAGTCCTTCCGCAACTTCTCGTGCTGCTTGCGGAACAGTTCAAGTTGGCCACTCGATCGGGTCTGACCGTTGGCACGACCGGGTGTTCCAGCCAGCAACGGGAGCAGCAACAACAGCAGCACAAAACAACGCCCGGGTGACACAAACCACGATCCAGGTTGTTTGGCCGCCGGGAACCAGTTCCGAGAAGAGAACATGGCGGCATTCTAGAGGGCACGCCCAAGCCGTCCTAGGTCGAAACAGGCACCGCGGTCGGTGGCCCGGCGACCGCGGCTTACTTGTCGTCCTTGGAACCCTTCTTCTCGTTTCCGGGCGGCGCCAGCGTCTTGCCGAGGCCACCGCCACCGCCACCACCGCCACCGCCGCCGCCGCCGCCGCCACCGCCGCCGCCGCCACCAGATGGCATCGAAGCGGCGGATGGGTTCAACGGAGCGACGGGAATAACATCCGGCAGTGTCGGTGGGGGTATGGAATCGTCTGCGGCCATCGCCGTTTCGAAGGAGACGATCCGGTCAACCTGGCCCGGTTCCGGTTTCAGGCTGACCTCGTAGTGCTTCAGCAGATTGATCCATCGAAAGACGACCGTGCCGTCGTCGGTCGTCGAACGCCTGGTCCAGCCGGAGATCGTCTTTTCGACCTCGGCGAGTTTGATGCCGGATTCGGACGCCTCGAAGTCGAGGTTCTCGAGGGCACTCAGCGTTTCACTGTAGCCAAACCTTGCGGCTGCTTCGGTGCCGGTGATCGCTGCCAGGACGGCGATCAGAACCCAGGTCACGATACGACCGGCGGGCGATCGTCGTGTTTTTTCTGGAACGTCGTTCATCAAGACCTCCCCGGTGATGCCGGGACAGAATAGAAGAGTGAAAAAGTCCAGCCGGCATTTTCTCGTAGCCGCCGCCTGTTTACCAGAGTCGGTGAGAATTTCGATCCAGTCGGTGGCCCGGAGGGGCCACCGGGCAGGCCAGGCCCGTTGCCGGATCAGGGATTGGTCCCGGTGGTCACTTCAGGGATTGCAGGTACGCGAGCAGGTCGGCAAGTTGTCGGGAGGTGAGATTGCCGACCAGTCCCTCGGGCATCATCGACTTTGTCTGCTTGACGCGTTCCTCGATTCGCTTCTTGGGCAGCACGAGAGGGAGTCCCGTCAACTGTCGGATCTCGACAGCGCGGGCACTTTCCCGGGTAACAAAACCGGTGATGATCTTGCCTTCGGTCGTGACGAAGACGTAGGTGTCGAAACCCTGGGCGATCTTCGTGCTGGGCTTGAGAACCGACTGCACGAGCTCGATGGGCTTGTAGCGTTTGCCGATGTCGACAAGGTGCGGTCCCTTCGGTTTCTGACCATTTGCCGTGGTGTGACATCGCGCGCACGACTGGGCGACAAACAGCTTTCCACCCCTGGTCGCATCTCCGGATTTCGCGATGGCCTCGGCCGCCACCTGGTCGGCGGGACGATTGGCGATCCGGGTCTTGTCGTTGGGATCGACCTTGGGGACTTCCAGCGGTTTTTCGTCTTCCTTGGCGGCCACCCTGCTCGATTGGGGTAATCCCTTGATCTGGACCTTGTGCCGGCCCAGCTCGGCAAGCAGGTGTTTCGAGGTGGTGGTGTCGTTGTCGGCGAGGACCGTCTGGATCACTCCGGCGATCGCATCGCTCATTTCCCAGCGTGCGCGGTCGTAGTAGGGGCCGCTCCTGTCGGGTCGGGTCCCCCACCAGTCGCCCTTGTACTCGGCCTCGCGGTGGAAGAGGCGAACCAGGGTCGTCAGTGTCGCCTGTCGCCGGGCGTCGTCGCGCTGGGTGCTCAGTCGTGCGATCAGGCCGTTGACCGCCTGCCGGTTGTGCATCGACTTCAACGCCCACTGGGCGCCGTCATGGTAGGGACCGTCGAGCGCCTTCAGACACGCGCCGACGCCACCGACAGCCACCAGGGCACGAACGGCCAGGTGAGGGATCACGCGGCCCGGGTCGGGTTGATTGAACCGTGGCGCCTTGGTGGGAGCAGATGATCCGGGGGCCCGGATCGTCTGCGGCAGGATGGCCTTGGCCGTCTCCACGCGTCCCAGCCGTCCCAGGCTGATCAGCGCCTGGGCGCGGACCCTGGGATTCTTGTCGCTCAACGCAGCGACAAACGGAGCGGTGGGAACCTGCTTCAATCGACCCGTTCGGTCGGTCAATGATCTCAATGCGAATTCACGAACGGGATCCTGCCCGACCAGTTTCAACAGCCGGGGAATCACCTCGCGGTGCTTGAACTGGCCCAGGGTGAAAACCGCCGCGGCCCTGGCAAAGCCGGCGGCCTTGCCGTCGGCGGCCAGGGCCGAGACGCGGTCGATGCGACCGTCGTCGGGGCCGCGCCTGAGCAACTCTCGTTGGCTGTGCAGGCGGTACACCGCACTGGGGGACGCGAGATAGCCGACCAACTGCTGGTCGGTGACATCGCCGAGTCTCGGGAACGGCCTGGGAACAAAATCGGTCGGGGTGACCCGGGCCACGAACCCCACGTTGGGCCCCTCGTACTTGAACTTGCCGTTCTTCCAGCTTGCGACATACATCCTCCCGCTGCCATCGACGTCCAGGTCGGTGGGCCGGGGCAGTTTCAGGAACACCTCCTGGTGGGCAGCAAACGTGGGACCGCGCGTCGGCAGGTTGTGCCGGTAGATCTCGCTGCGGCCCCAGTCGCAGGTGTAGAGGGTCTTGCCGTAGCCGTCGGGCCAGCGAAGATCGTGCAGGAACAGGCTGCCACAGCCACTGCCACCACCGTAATCGGCCAGCGGCGGCATGATCTCGTCGGTAAAATTCAGGTACAGCGAGGGGTAGCCGTAGAGGGCCGACTGTTGGACGTGGGTGACTCGAATATCCCAGCCTCCGCCGTCGTTGGTGTTGTCACGGGTGAAGATATTCATGAACGGGTCGATCGAGACATCAAGGATGTTTCGCTGTCCCCACGAGAAGACCTCCATCTCGGACCCGTCGGGACGGACACGCAGGATCCCACCACCACGACGTGTCAGTTGACGGCCGTCGCGGCCGGTCGCCTTGACGAAGCCGAAATCACCGACGGCGATGTAGATCCAGCCGTCGATGCCAAGGCGGATTCCGTTGGTCGTGTGGTCGGCGCCACGGCGATTCACCTGGTCGGTGCTGATGCCCTTGATGAGCACCTCGTGCCGGTCGGCTGTGCCATCCCGGTCATCGTCGCGAAAGACGCTCAGGAACGGAGGGTGCAGGACCCAGAGGACGTGGTTGTCGAAGAGCAGCCCGCGGGGATGATCCATGCTGGCGAACTCGTTGATCCTGTCGGCCACCCCGTCGCCGTCGGTGTCGATCAGCCGCAGCACTTTTCCCTGGCCGGGTTCCTTGCCAAGCGATCCCTGCTTGTCGACTCCGACGAACAACGTGCCGTCGGGGGCAGCGGCCAGGCAGACCGGGTAATTGACCTGGGGTGGTGCCCCGAACATCGTGACATCAAACCCCTGCGGGGCGCGGACATCGGCGATTGAGGCCGGCGCTGTGGCAGCGGGTTGGGTCACCGACTTGGGTAGCGGGGGCAATTTCGAATCACTCGCCTCGAATTCCCAGAAACTCGCCCAGACGCCCGTGCTGGATCCAAGGAACTTGACCTGCAGAAAACGGGTGCCGGGTGCATCGACGGCGTGCCGGGTGATTCGGCGTTTCTTCTTGTTGCCGGACTGATCCACGATTGTCCGCCAGTTGGTCCCGTCGGCCGAACTGGCGACCTGGTAACGGTAGGCGACTCCCCGCTTCTCCCAGTGGATCCGCAGCGACTTGACGTGCTGCGGTTTGATCAGTTCGACCTGCCAGGTTTCGCCCTGGCGTGCCCCCGAGGCGCACCAGCGAGTGCTCAGGTCACCATCGACGGCATGACGGGCGAAGTTGTTCTTGCCGGTTTCCTGGCTGCTGGCCTTGGTGGCACGGCCGAAGGCCAGGTTGCCCTCGCCGCAACACTTGCCGGCCGGCGTCTTGGCGGCTGTCGAACCGGCAACGGGAACGGAAACCAGGGCCTGGATCTTGTCGTTGGTGGCGGGGCTGGTGGCGCGGAAGTGCTTGGCCACATCGCGGCCGACTGCCCAGAGCAGGCCACGGGCGAGCATGTCCAGGTATTGTGGCTGAACCATGGTTTCGTTGTGGTGACCGATCGTCGTCGCGAATACACGGGCCTTGTGGTACTGATTGGTCCAGACGCAGATCTGCGGTTTCCCGTCGCCGCGTCGCTTGGCGCGAGCCAACGCCGTGGCCGTGTCGAAAAGCTTGACACTGTGGTAAAGCTCGCCCCGCGGTGTGGTCCAGGAGGCCCCCAGTCCAGCGGTGATCGGGTTGTCGGGGACCAGCGGTTCGACGGTGAAGGAGAACTGTGGTCCATGCCCGGGCGATTGCATTCCACAGAAGCGGAACCAGCCGTCGGTGCCGTTGCGGTAGCCGTGCATCGCACAGTGAATCAGCACCGCGGCGGTTCCCTCGCGGTGCGGCTTCAGGATCTGTTCCATCCAGGCCACGTCCCGCACGTTGGCGAAGCACTCGTTGTGGACGACGACATCAAACCCGTCGGCCCAGTTCGGGTCGCGATACAGCGGGATCTTTGCGTTGGTGCTTTTTCCACCCTGATGGGCGATGGTCCAGACGACATTGGCCCGGGCGGAAATTCCGCGGGTCAGGATCAACTTCTGGCGATGGTAATCATGGCAACAGCCTCCGGTGACCAGCAGCGCGCGGATCGGTCGTGGAGATTCCGCCCCGGCCGGTCCGGGTACGATTGCGATCATCATCGCCAGGCAGGCGAGCAACACCCTGTCAGACATCTGCGGTCCCACTCTCTGTTCGGTCAAAGGCCGTGATTCCAGTTCACTCGATTATCAGTTGGCTCCCAACGAAAAGGAAGCGGCTGATCAGGGCAGGCTGACCAATGGCGAGTCCAGCAGCAGCGTGACGGCCAGGAAGATCAGCAGCGCCAGGTGTTCCTTGGCGTGAAGGTCGGATTCGGTCGCCGGCAGGTCGTGGTGCCAGATGAACTCGTCGAGACTGCCGACGACGAGGAAGCAGAACAGGCTGACGAGCAGGACGGTCTGGTTGCCGGTGGCCGCCGCGGCGAAAACGATCGCCAGTGTCAGGCCGATGGCGACGTGGACCAGGTGTTCGGCCAGGCTGACACGGCGGCCCCGGAAGTGAAAGATGCCATCCAGCGTCGCGTAGTACATGAACGGAACCAACGACACGGCGATGATCGCTGCCCGCATCACGATTCCTTCCCGGTTCGAACGACGGTTGCCGGGTTATCGATCACGCTGGAACGCCACTCTCGGCCGGCAACCGATGAGTGGCACTGGGAAAATGCTCAGCGGGCCGGACCCGTCCAGAACAGGCCGGGCATCCGGTCCTGGAACTGGCGGGGAAAGTACACCCGGAGGGATTCGAACCCCCAACCCTCGGTTCCGAAGACCGATGCTCTATCCAGTTGAGCTACGGGTGCAGGTGGCTGTTGACGATTATTGTCGATGGCGGACGATTTGACCATCAGGACTGGGACCACGGTCCTGGAATTCCGGTCTGTTCGGCAACCGCCTGCAGCGACTCGACCTGTTCCAGGTGCATTGGCAGGCCCTCATCCTGCCAGGCGGTGATCCGTTCGGCTTCCAGGTCGCCGGGCAGGCAAACCCGTGAGAAACCCTCGGCGGGTTCGAGTTGTCGGATATCGGCGATCGTGGCATTGATCTGGGTGTAGTACTCGTCGGGATCGACGAATGCCTTGATGTCGATGGCGTAGAAGAAGTGTTCGGATCCGTCGGTGGCGATTTCCCAGGTCTTGTGCAACGGCATGCGGGCACCGACCAGGGGGCCGGCGAGCACCGAGCTGAAGAAGGCCAGTCCGTATCCTCGTGGGCCGGCCGCTGGCAACAGCGTCTTGGATGCCTCGGCACTGGTTGTCGGTTCGCCGTCGGCATCGACGGCCCAGCCCTCGGGGATCTCCTGGCCGTACATGCCCATCGAGTGGACCTTGCCCCAACTGGAGACGGCACAGGCCATGTCGAGGACCACCGGGTGACCGTCGCGGGTCGGGGCGGCCCAGGCCAGCGCGTTGTTGGCGACCGCCGGGTGACGGCTGCCGTAGGCGGCCACGGTGGCCGGTCCGGTGCTGGTCGTGGCGTAACCGATCATGCCCTCGCGGGCGGCCATCGTGGCATAGATCGCCGCCGCTCCGAAGTGTTGACTGGCCTTGACGGCCACTGTTCCCGTCCCCATCTCGCCAGCCTTGGCAATCGCGAGTTCCATTCCTCGAGTCGAGGCGACATGGCCCATGCCCTTGCCGCCGTTGAGTACGGCTGTCGCCGGGGTTTCCCGCTCGGTCAGGATGACCGCCCGTGGGTCAATCCCGCCCTCTCGTATCTGCTCGAGATAGCGAGGCAGTGCCCGGGTACCGTGAGACGGGATTCCACGCAGATCGGCCTCGATCAAGCGGGCCGCTGCGATTTCGGCTTCCACGCGGATCATCTTCTCGTGGCACAGCACGTCCACGACCCACTGCCGCAGTGGTTCGACCGGGACCCGCTGTTCCTGTTCTGCATCGGTCGGGTAGCCGGGGATGATCGTCATTCGGGTGTTCCTGGAGTGTTGGGTGGGGGCAGGGCGGGGTAGGGCGGGGCGGGTGTTTCAGTCTTGTGGAGCCAGTCCGGGGCGGGTGGCCGAGAGAAACTCGATTCGGCGATCGGTGACGCCGTCAAGAGCCAGGTCGGCCAGCGTGGCACCGATGGCCGGGGTGAACTTGAAGCCGTGGCCGGAAAACCCCGCGGCGATGGCGACGTGAGAATGCTCGGGATGACGATCGACGACGAAATGGCGGTCGGGGGTGCGGGTATAGAAGCAAACGGCGTGGCGGTCCGGCGTGGTCGAGAGTGAGGGCATGTAGGTTTCCAGGTACTCGACCAGCGGCGGCAGGTCCGCGTCGACGACGTCACGATCGACTGCCAGCGGATCCTCGATACTGAGTCCGGCGGAATGCTCGGCGAGCTTGACGGTTTGCCCGTCGAGTGACGGGAACCCGTAGAAATCACCACCGGGCGTTTCGAGAAAGAATACGCCGGACCCATTTGCCCGGTCATAGTGGTCGTTGGTGGCCGGAAACCAGAAGAGTGGTTTGCGGACGATGTCCCAGTGAATCGGCAGGCCGGGGATCAGGTCCGGTGCCCAGGCACCAGGTGCCAGGATCAACGCTCCGGCCTGGTAACGTCCCCGGTCGGTCGTGACCTCGACTGCGCCATTGTCGGCGGTCCAGGAGATGACGGTCTCGTCGGTCTTGAGCACTGCACCGCGATCGACGGCACGGCGGATGTGTGCCGTCACCGCGTCCTCGACAAACAGGAATCCACCGGCCGCTTCCCAGACCGCTTCGAATTCCTCGGGGATGGCAAATCCGGGAAAGTCGTCTTCGAGCCGCTTGCGGGACACGTCCTCCAGCGTCAGGCCGTGTTCGGCGGCGGCAAAACGGGTGCCGGAAACCGCCGGGCCATCGGGATGCCCGGCCAGCAGCAGTCCGCAGCGGTCCAGCAGCGGTTGCCCGAAGTCCTCGGCGAGTTCGTCCCACAATCGATAGGATTCGATCAACAACGGGACGTAATCGGGATGTTCGAAATACGCCTGGCGGGTGACACGGGTGTGGCCGTGAGAACTGCCGCGATCGTGGGCGATACCGAATCGCTCCAGCCCCAGCACGTTCAGGCCACGGGAAGCGACGCTGTCCAGGGCGCCGCTACCGAAGCCACCGACTCCAACAACGATGCAATCGAATTGTTCGCTCATCGATCGGCTGCCAGGCTGACACGGACCAGTTCCTTGTCATTGCGGGCGAAGACGCTCTTGTGGGCGAATGCCGGATGGGACCAGATGGTCATCCGGCGACGGACCTTCCGGGTCGGCTCGACGAGCTTGGCCCGGCTGATCTCGTGGTAGCCCTTCGGGCTCAACTTGGCGATGATCAGTTCACCCTGCTCGTTGTGAATGAAGAAGCGGTCTTCGTGTGGAACCAGGAAGGCGTTCCACCAGCGGTCTTTGCCGGTAGCGGCCAGCGATTCCCAGACTCGTTTTCCCGTGCGGGCATCCAGGCAGCGAAGTTCTCCGTAGCTGCACACGCCGTAGATGTGTCCCGCGGTGAAGACCGGGGTCGAGATGATCGAGTGCAGTCCGTCGGTGCGGATCTCGCTGTCGCTTTTTCCCTTCCAGGCGACCTTGGCCGTGCGACCGTCGGAGGCGACCTCGATCATCAACGGGCCGTTGTAGAAGGCGGTCACGAAGAGCTGATTGCCGACTCGACGCGGTGTCGAAATCGTCAGCCCGGCGCGAACCCGGAACGGGACCTGCCAGATCAACTGGCCATTGGACGGGTCGAGACTGCTGACCGCATCGGGGTGCCAGATGATCATCTGGCGGGTCTTGCCGAAAGTGAAGATGACAGGGGGCGAGTAGCCGATCATCGCGTCCTCGAGGCTTCGCCACAGTTCCTTGCCGGTCAGCTTGTCGAAACTGACGACCAGCGATCCCTTGGTGCCGCCGACAAGCGTGATCAGTTGCCGACCGTCGATCAGCGGAGAGGCGACCATGCCCCAGATCGGCAGCTTGGTTCCGAAGTCGCTGACGAAGTTTTTTTTCCAGAGGACCGAGCCGTCGGCGGTCGACAGGCAGAACATGTGTCCCATGCCGCCAATCGTGTAGACCCTGTCGTTCTCGATGACCGGTGTCATCCGCGGCCCGGCGGGATAGCTGATGCTGTAGCGGACCGGATAGCTGTGAGTCCAGATGATCTTGCCGGTCGCGGCATCGAGTGCGTGGATGCGTTCCTGGCGGCTGTCGGGAAGGAAATCGGTAATGTAGACCCGGTTGCCGGCAACGGCCGGTCCCGAGTATCCCTCGCCAATCGGCGTTGACCAGACCCGTGGCAACAAGCCCTTGGTGGGAAGCGTGCGGACGATTCCTTTTTCCCGCCAGACGAGGTCACGTTGAGGTCCGCCCCATTGTGGCCAGTCGTCGGCGGTGGTTGTCCCGGAAATCGCGGCAAGTGTGAGCAGGGTCGCCAGGCGGAGTGAGGTGGGCATCGACAGGACTCCTGTGTGGGGGGATCTTGCCATTCTGCCACTCCGATGGCTGGTTGACTAGGGGACACTTGGAGCTGGCGATGGCAGAGCCACCTGTCGGGGCAGTATAATTCCACCGTCGAAAGAGACTGGTTCTGCGGGTTTTTGGTGAGGGTGGAGACGTGATACGGTTGCTCAGTGGACTGATGGTGTTGACCCTGGTCGTGCAACAGACCACGCTGCTCGCAGCTGACAAGAAGGCAGCCGAGAAGAAAGCGGCCGAGAAGAAAGCGGCCGAGAAGAAAGCGGCCGAGAAGAAAGCGGCCGGTCCGGGGCCGTTGGAGGCCAAACACCTGGGCAACGTGAAGCGGGTGACCCACGGGCTGCCGCGTGCCGGGGAAGGGTATTTTTCTCCCGACGGTCAATGGGTTGTCTTCCAGGCCTACCCGGTGGGCTATCCCTTCTACCAGATCTACGTGCAGAAGCTTGGCGAGAGGACTCCCCGCCGGGTCAGTCCCGGTCGCGGGCGGACCACCTGCAGTTATTTCACGATCGACGGCAAGCGGATTCTGTTTGCTTCGAGCCACACCGATCCGCGGATCGACCAGACCGAGCACAAGGCCCGCGTTCTTGCCGCGCAGGGTGGCCGGCGCCGCTACCAGTGGGATTTTGATCCTCACATGGACATCTACATCTCCGAGTTCAACGGAACCGGCATGAAGCGGTTGACCAATTCTCCCGGTTACGATGCCGAGGGATCCTACTCGGCCGACGGCAAGCACATCGTGTTCACCTCGAGCCGTGACGGTGATCCCGACCTCTTCATCATGGACGCCGACGGCAGCAATGTTCGCCAGATCGTCAACAAGCCAGGTTACGACGGGGGACCGTTTTTCTCGCCCGACGGGCGCTGGGTGATCTTTCGCAGCGATCGGCAAAAGGAGCACATGCTGCAGATCTTTGCCGTCAGTGTTGACGGCAAGCACGAGGTGCAACTGACCGACGACCTGGGGACGGTCAACTGGGCACCGTATTTCCACCCGTCGGGGAAGTACATCGTCTGGACGCGGGCTGATTATTCACGCGGTCCACGCGGCGCGCACTTCAACCTGTTCACGATGGAACTGGAACTGGGCAAGACCACCGTCAAGGGGGGCAAGGTCCGGCAGGTGACCGATCATGTTGCCGCTGACGTGTTGCCGGTCTTCAGTCCCGACGGCAAGAAGCTGATGTGGACATCGGCTCGAAGTCGCGACCGCAGCAGCCAGTTGTGGATCGCCGACTGGTTGCGGGCTCTGCCCAAGTCGGCAGCGAAGAAGTAGGGCCGTTGCCGCGGCAGGGTATCAATCGGCGGCCGGGACCGCGTGCACCATGACCAGGTCGTGTCCGGCGGCCGACCAGTTGGAACTGCCGACCAGGACCAGCCGTTGGCCGGTTTCGAGCACGCCCTGCCGACGGCCCCAGTTGCAGACGGCGTCGAGCAGTCGTCGCGGGCTGGTATCGGTTTCCAGCGAATGCAGCGAGCGGATTCCCCAGTAGAGGTTCATTTTTCGCGCGGTGCCGATGGCATCCGAGAGCGCCAGCACCGGCACGGGACAGCGTTCCTTGGAAACCGCCAGGGCGGTGCGACCGCTGACGGTGGGAATCACCAGCAGGGCGGCTTCCAGTTGTTCGGCGACCGTCACCGCACCGACGGTAATTGCCTCGGTGACCTCGAGTGCTCGGCCACGGGCATTGGGTTCGAACATCCGTGGCGCGTCTCCATCGACCAGCAATTCGGCCTCGCAGACAATCCGGCTCATCATCGCCACGGTGGTCACGGGGTTCACGCCGATTGCGGTTTCGCCCGAGAGCATCACGGCGTCGGTGCCGTCGAGCACGGCATTGGCCACGTCGCTGGCCTCGGCTCTCGTGGGCAGCTCGCTGTTGGTCATGCTGTCGAGCATCTGGGTGGCCGTGATGACCGGGACCCGATGGGCGTTGGCCATGCGGATGATCTGTTTCTGCAGGATCGGCACGCGGGCCAGATCCATCTCGACTCCCAGGTCACCGCGGGCGACCATCACGGCGTCGGTGACATCGATGATTGCATCGAGGTCGTCGATGGCTTCCTCCTTTTCAATCTTGGCCACGATGTGAGGAGCGTGTTCGCCGGGATGAGCGTCGATTGCCGCCCGCAATTCGCGGATGTCGCTGCTGCTGCGGACGAAACTGAGTCCGACGAAGTCGATGTGATGTTCGAGAGCCCAGGCCAGGTCCTCGCGGTCCTTCTCCGTCAGACTGGGCGTGCTCAGGGACACGCCGGGGAGATTCACTCCCTGGCGACTGCGGATTGTCCCCGCTCGCACGACCCGGCACGTGATGCGATTGGCCGACTCTTCTTCGCTTTCCACGGTCAGTGCCACGATGCCATCGGCCAACAGGATGCGATCGCCGGGAGTGACATCGTCGATCAGTTGGTCGTAGGTGCAGGTCAACTCGTCATCCGCACCGGACGACTCGCGCACGAAGGTCACCGTCTCCCCTTCCTGGCAGAGCATGCTGCCGGAGGCGATTTCGCCGAGCCGGATCTTGGGCCCGGCCAGGTCGGCGAGGACACCGATCGGTCGTCCCAGTTCTGCTTCGAGTTCACGGATCGAGGCCAGGACCCCTGACAGCCAGTCGTGAGTGCCGTGGGCAAAGTTCAGGCGGAAGACATCGACCCCGGCCAGGACAAGTTTCTGCAGTTGTGTCTTTTCGCGGCAGGCCGGACCGACCGTCGCGATGATCTTCGTCTTGACCAGGGGGGGTTCGATATTGGTTGCGTCGGCTGTCATGGAGTCGTGATCCGTCGAATTGTCGGGATTGGTGCCATTGATCAGGTGGGTCCATCGAGGGGGATGTCCTGGCCCAGTCCTCGGTCACGGGCCCGTCGAATCAACTCGGCCGCCATTGCCACGTCCTCGATGGCCAGTCCGACCGATTTGAACACGGTTCGGTCGTCGTCGCCACGACGTCCGGGGATCGAACCGGCCACGACGTCGGCCAGCTCGACGCTTGATTCCCACTGCCAACGGCCCGAGTCGACCGCCGCGGCCAGTTCTCCTGCCTCGATTCGGCATTGATCGATTCGATCGCAGGCGAGGAGATCGGCCTGGGCAATCGCGGCCACATCGACTTCGGCTTTTGCCAGTTGATTGGAGCCGATGATGTTCAGGTGGCTGCCAGGGGCGAGCAATTGACCGTCGAAAAGTGGTGACGGGGCGGTGGTTGCCGTTGACACGATTTCCGCACCAGCGACGGCCTGCTCGGCCGAGGTGACCGCGGTGACATTGATCTCGAGTCGCCGGCTCATCATCTCGGAGAATTCCCGTCGACGTGATTCATCACGCGAGTAGACCCGGACCGTCCGAAGTTCGCGAACAGCAGCCACGGCTTCCAATTGGCTTTGAGCCTGCCAGCCGGTGCCGAGCAGACCCATCGTGGCGGCATCGTCGCGGGCCAGGTGACGGGTGGCAACACCGCTGGCGGCCCCGGTTCGCAATTGGCCGAGTCGGTCGGCCTGGATCAGGGCGACCATCCGGCCGGAGTTCAGGTCGTAGGCGGCAACGTGAAAACGGGCCCCGGCAGTGGTGGTCGTGTAGGCCTTCCATCCGGCCAGGCCGAGGTAGGAAGCAGTGGCCGACATTGTGTGCAGGATCAGTCCCGATGCCCGGGCCCGGGTTCGTGGAACATTGGCCGCGGTTCCCTCGGCCAGCGCGGCGAAGGCACGTTCGACGACCTCGATCGAAGTCGTCATGTCGATCAGTGCTTCGACATCGGACTCGGTCAGAAACAGGACCGGCATGATCGCGAACTCGACGGCGGGGACGGGAACAGGTTGAGAATCGAAGTTCAATCGACGAGCTGGGACATCCTGTCGAAGTCATCCTTGAGTGACCGGTACAGCCGACCGTACTGGGGATACAGCCGGTTGTAGCGTCGACGGGTCGGTGAGTGAACCGGTGTGCCGGAGACGACGCGGATCGTGGCGCGGCAGGCTTCGACCACATCCTTGTAGGCGCCGGTTCCGGCGGCGGCCAGCAGGGCAACCCCGAAGGCCGGACCTTCCTCGGCGTTGATCGTGACGACCTTGTGCCCGTAGACATCAGCCTGCACCTGCCGCCAGAACTCGCTGCGAGCTCCTCCGCCGGAGAGCCGGATCTCGCGAACCGGGATGTTCATGCCCTTGATGATCTCCAGCGAGTCTCGCATCGCGTAGGTGGCGCCTTCGATCACACTGCGGGCCAGGTGCGCGCGGCCGTGTCTCAAGCTCAGGCCGATCCATGCGCCCCGGGCGTGAGGATCGGCGTGCGGCGTGCGTTCACCGGTCAGGTACGGCAGGAAATAAAGGCCCTCGGAACCCGCCGGTGCCGTGGCGGCTTCGGCGGTGATCAGTTCGTAGGGGTCCACCTTCTTTCGCCTGGCGGCAGAGACGGCGGCTTCTGCGAGCTGGTTGCGGTACCACTGCAGGCTGCCGCCGGCGGCCAGGACAACACCCATCACGTGCCATTGGCCACGGACCGCATGGCAGAAGGTGTGCACACGACCCCCGGGATCGATTTCGATTCCGTCGCTGTGAGCGAAGACGACGCCGCTGGTTCCCATCGTGGCCGAGATGACGCCTCGGCGGACAATCCCGTTTCCGACCGCTCCGGCTGCCTGGTCGCCTCCGCCACCAACCACGGGGACTCCCTGCGGTAGCCCCAGCGCGGAGGCGGCGATACCGGAAAGTCGACCGCTGACTTCTTCGGACTCGTAGACTGCAGGCAACAGGTCCGGATCGAGTTCGAGCTTTTGCAGCAGCGAACGGCTCCAGCGTCGTCGCCTGACATCCAGCAGCAATGTTCCCGAGGCATCGCTGACCTCGGTTGCGAATTCACCGGTCAGGCGAAATCGGACGTAATCCTTGGGCAACAGTACCTGCCGGGTGCGATCGAAATGACGTGGTTCGTGGTTTCGCAGCCAGAGAATCTTGGGGGCGGTGAACCCGGTCAGGGCCGGATTGGCGACCATCCGGATCAGCTTGCTTCGTCCACCGGCGAGACGTTCGATCTCGTCGCATTCGGCCGCCGTTCTCTGATCGTTCCAGAGCAGCGCCGGACGGATGACGCGTTGGCGGCTGTCGAGAAACACGCTGCCGTGCATCTGTCCGGAGAGTCCGATCCCGGCGACGGAGGTGGGCTTGATCTTTCCGTCCCGCAGGACTCGTCGTACGCTCTTTTTCGCCGCATCCCACCAGTGCTCGGGGTCCTGCTCGGACCAGCCCGGCCGGGGACTCGAGAGCGGATACTCGATCGTGGCACTGGCGAGGATCTTGCCATTGCCTCGGATGGCCAGGGTCTTGGTGCCACTGGTCCCGATGTCGATTCCCAGGTAGACGCCCATCGCACTTCTCCAGGATGGTCTGGTTGTCGGTGAACCGGGGCCTGTCGCGCCACGGTCATTTTCCGGCAGCCTGTTCGGTGATCAGGAGGTCGAGTTCCTGTCGCAGTCGAGGAAGGATCTCATCATAGGGGAAGGCACCCAGGCTCTGTTCGCCCTTCTTCAGATTGACGAAGTTCGGGGCACACCACAGGCCCAGGTCGGCACCGTCGGTTTCCCCCGGGCCGTTGACCCGGCAACCCATCACGGCAATTGTCAGGGCATGGTCTTTCGCGTAGCGGGTCATCTCGCGGACCTGTTCGGCCAACTCGACAAACGCCTCGTTCTCGACACGCGAGCAGCTGGGACAACTGATGATGTTGAGTGTTTCGAGCCCAAAATCGACCACCGAGCGGACCCGACCGGCGGCAATGTCGGCCAGGATCTCCTGCCCCGCATCGATCTCCTCGTGCTTGCGGTCGTTGGGGACGGTCAGCGAGACGCGGATCGTGTCGCCGATGCCCTGCGAGATCAACTGTTCGAAGGCGATCCGCGTCTTGATGACTCCGTCGGGGGGCAAACCAGCTTCGGTCACTCCCAGGTGCAACGCCACGTCGGGTCGCCGTTGAGCGAATTGTCGGTTGACCTCGATGACCCTGGAGGGATCGGAGTCTTTCAACGAGACACAGTAGTTGGTGAAACCGAGCGAGTCGACCAGGTCGCAGTGTTCCCAGGCGCTGTCGAGCATCGGCGAGATCGAGTCATCCGCGAGGTAGCTGTCGGCCTTGGCGGGATCGACCGATCCGCAGTTGACGCCGACACGCAGAGCACATCCGTTCTCGGCCGCAGTTGCCACGAGGCCCCGGACCTTCTCCTGCCACGGCTTGTTTCGTTCGTGGTGATACAGGTGGCCGGGGTTGTAGCGGAGCTTGGCGACGTGGGGTGCGACGACCTTGCCGAGCTGGTAGTTCTCCTGAAGATCGACGGCGATGTTGGCGTCGGTTTCGGAGCTGATGTCGATGACGGCCTGAGCTTCGGCACGGTTGTCGATGGCGATCCTGACAACATCGGCCCCGGCCTCGTGGAGATCGCGAACCTGGCCGGCCGTGGCTTCGACATCACGCGTCGGAGTGGCGGTCATGCTCTGGACGGCAATCGGTTGACCGCTGCCGATCGTGATCGTCCCGATGGTCACCAGGCGAGTTGGGTTGCGAGGCAATTCCACGGTGGGGAGGCTCGTTGCGGAAGCAGGATGTTGAGCGATCGAGTGAAGATCGGACCACCTGATCCGGATTGTAGTCACGTCCGCCAGGACACTCCAGCAGCAGAGGTGTTCGGGATTGACACCCGTGGTCGACCAGGACTAAAAGCCGCCGGATCATTCCAGGACCCCCCGCGGGTTGAAGTTTTCAGGAGGCGGTCGATGCGAGGATGTCAGTGGGTTTCGATGATTGCCATCGCCTTGATGTTGGCCGGCTGCGGGGGCAGCGAGAATTCTCCGGTGTCGCGAACAGATCCGGCCGGCCAGGATTCGGCGACGGGTTCCGCCCGGGAAGTGGGGGTGGACACGACCGCCAAGGCCACCGATCGGCTATTTGACCAGGCACGGGCGCGGATTGCCGCCGGGGACGCCAAGGCCGCCGTCGAACTGCTCAGCCAGGTCCTGGGCAACGACCCCGACAATGCCAGGGCTTACGCCTTGCGAGCCGACGTCTATGCGCGGCGTCGACTCGACGCGAATGCCCTGGCCGATTTTTCCGCGGCCGTCCGCGTTGATCCCAAGAATCCTCGCTGGCTGAACTCACGTGGCTACTTCCTGATCACCCGTGGTCGTCGTGTCGAGGCTCTGCGGGATCTCGATGCGGCGATTGCCCTGAAGGCTGATTATGCCGAGGCACTGAATAACCGGGGCCTGGCACACGTCGGGGCCCAGGACTACAAGCGGGCGATTGCCGATTTCGATGCGGCGGTTGCCGCACGGCCGAAATTTTCCGATGCCTGGAACAACCGTGGTTTTGCCTACTTCCGCAGCAACGACGATGCGCAGGCCCTGGCAGATTTTAATCAGGCACTGAAGTGCAATCCCGGGTTCGTGATGGCATACAACAACCGGGCGTTGCTGAGGATGGATCGGAAGGAATACCGCAAGGCGGTGGCCGATTGTACCGAGGCCATCAAGCGGGAAACCGACAATCCGCGCTTCTATCATCTGCGACGCGAGGCTTACCGCAAGCTGGGCAAGTCGAAGGAGGCGCTGGCCGACGGGATGCGATTGATCTGGTTGTTGAAACACGAGCAGCTCTCGCGTCGAATTGCCGACGCTCCGGGCAAGGCGGAGGGCTACATCCAACGCGCCGATCACCTGGCGATCGACGGTCGAAGCGGGGCCGCCCTGGCGGATTACGAACGGGCGATCGCCGTCGAACCGGCCAAGTCGGTCACGGCATACCTGGCACGCGCCGAATACTGGATCGCCCGTCAGCAATGGGACAGGGCGCTTACCGATTGCGAGGCCGGGGTGAAGGCAGGTGCCAAGCAACGTGGCTGGTCGTTGCGGGGCGAAGCCTGGCGTGGCAAGGGTGAATGGGACAAGGCCATCGCCGACTTCGTGCGGGCCCGGCGGTTCGATGACGTGGTGGCCGAGACGTACGCCAGGCGAGGAGAAGTCCACCGCAAAGCGGGACGCGAGCAGGCCGCCGTCGCCGACTTCAAGAGAGCCGCGGAACTGGATCCCCAGCGGTTCGGCGGGCCCTAGCGGGTGCCGGTCTTCAGGTTCGGAGGGGGAGGAGTCGAGCCGGCTGGCTCGGAGGCCAACTCGAAATCGATCGTGTTCGACCCCGCCTTGACTTCCTTCTTTAATTCGGTCTTGAGGTGGTATTTCTTCGGCAGGATCTCGAGTCCGGTCTTATCGTCGGTTTTGTTGATCCGGATGATGTGTGTGCCGACCACCGCTCCCTCCGCGACCTCGACACCCGGGTAAGTCAGCGTGTAACTGCCCTGGTCGTTTGTCCGGCCCATGCTGGCCGAGACCGTCTTGCCTTCGCTTTTTTCCATGCTCAGGTCCGGCTGAAAGACGACGGTTGCCAGATTCAGGGGTTTGCCGTCGAGGGTGATGGTGCCGGTGACGTTTGACAGCGGAGGCGCACCGGAACCGCCAACCCAGCCGGAGCCGACGGCGTAGGCCACGTAGCAGATCAGTGACATGGCAAGGATTCCACCGATGAGCGGAACTTGACGGCTGGCGACCTGCTTCATCCCGGCAAGATCGATCCGTGGCTCTTCGGCGGGTTTCTCTTTCGCGACGGCCGCCCGAGCCGACTCGGTACTGGACAGCAAGTCCCCGGCGGCACTGGCCGTGTCGGCTGTGCTGGCCTGGGGCCTGACTGGTGGCCGACGCAGTTCGCGTTCCGCTGGGTCGGGTCGTGAGGGGGGCGGTTCGTCGTTGGAATCAAGCGAGGTGGAGGCTGCCGCCGGAGCCGTGGGCGGGGAGGTGTCACCCCCGTCGAGCAGGAATGCCAGCGCGTCTTCTTCCTCGTCGCCGGTTTGACCGATCGCGGCAGGTGTCGACGAATCCTGCTCGGGACCGTCATCCTCGTTCGGCTCGGGGATAAGGAAGTCGGTCTTGCACTTGGGGCAACGGCCCTGGCCGCCGGCCTTGTCGTCCCGGATCTTCAGGACCGAATCGCACTCGGTACATTGGTAGCGAATGGTCATCGGCTCTTGGATCTGCCCTGGCAGGCGTTGGGGGGTCCGGGAGGCATCGGCGTCGCACGAGTCGGGATCGAAAACCGTAGTCTGTCCTGGCGGTTAGTTCGGGATCGTCACCGGGATCTTGCGACGCATGTTGCCGAGGTTCTGGAAGATCGACAGGTTGATGTTCTGGCTGAGACTTCTCACGCTTCCATCGACCAGGACAAAGTTGACCGAACCCGTATGAGCACTGCCGGCGTTGTCGTAGTGGATCTTCTGGTTGGGGCCATAACGGGTGCTGAGCAGGGTGGCCGGTCCACCCCAGGCCCAGCCGTCACTGCTTTGTCGCAGCGGATCGCCGACGATGGTGAACCGTTCGATCTCACCGACGAGCAACGTCTGGGTATAACCGTCAATGACGTCGCGCATCCGCGTCGAACTGTTGACGCTGAAAACACCGATGTGGATGTTGTTCGGGAGTCGCGAGAGCGTGGGATCGTTGATCGTCTGGTCGGGCGTCAGCGCCCAGGTTCCGTAGTTGGCGTCGTTGAATGCCACGCCCGAACCGGTCACGCCGGCATAGTCGTTGCCACCACGGGTCCAGGCGGGGTTGACCAGTCTCAGCGAAGGAAACTGGCCACGGTCAACCGTGTTCCGCCGTGACGGACAGTAGTAGCCGGGAATGTCGGTTTGCGCCGGTTGCATGACAATCTGCAGACCGGTGACCGGATCCATGGCCAGGTTCATGCCGTTTCCGTTCATCTGGACGTTCATCTTCGGTTCCCAGAGATCGAACTGTCGTCCCTGGTTCATCTGGGGCAGAAGGTGCAGCATCCAGCTTGTGCCGTGGAGTCCGTTTCCACTGGCCATGGTCGGTTCGGACGGATCGGAGTGTTGAAAACCACCCTGGCCAACGCCGCCGATCAACAACTGGTTGATCTGTCCGGGCGGAAAGCAGCTGTGCGTGGTGTGGTAGTTGTGCAACGCCAGACCGATCTGCTTGAGATGGTTGCGGCACTGGGTGCTGCGGGCAGCCTCGCGGGCATTCTGGACAGCCGGCAGCAACAGCGCCACCAGGATGGCAATAATCGCGATGACGACCAGCAACTCAACCAGAGTGAATCCCGGACGGCGGCGGCGAATCATGTCGGAACTCCTCGAAACCAGTGGTCATGCGTCAGGCACGCAGAGAAACAGCCACGGGTCTGGAATCGTCGAGCAGAATCCAAGCCAGTTTTCGGCAACAATCGGTGGAAACCACCCATCGTTGACAGCGTCCCGTGACAGTGGTCTCCCATCCCCGTTGCGTACTCTACTTGCGTTGCGCGAAAAGCGTCAAGAACAATCATCGGTAAAGGAAAGGCAGCGACTCAGGTCCGTTCACGTGTTCTGCATACAGGAGCAAGAAACTTGCTGGCGGAAACCCGAACAGGGTGGCCATGTCGGTGATGCCAGTGACAGCGACGATTCCTCGAGTGCCGATCATGGATTCGTTCCGGTTGTGCCGATAATGCAGGATAGGTTGACCAGTCAATCCGGGAGGCGATTGGAGATTGGTGTGGCAGCGGTGGAACCGGAAGAAGCCTGGGCGAGGATGAACTGGCTGGCTGGCCGCGGGGGGCATGTCGTCTGGTTGGACGGTCCCGACGATGTCGACAAGTCGTCCCTGATCGCGGCGGCGATTTCCAGCTGGCAGGTCGAAGGACACCAGGTGTTGTTCAGCGACCTCTCGGTACTCGGTGACGGCAGCAATGGAACCGACGATGGCCAGGGCCGTGTTCTGCGTCAACTGATGGGGACCCACGCTGGAACCGCCCGATCAACCGCGGCCTTATGGCGGCGTTTGGTCCGGATCCTGGAACACGACGCGCATTCGATTCGCATGATTCTCGACCGGGCCGACCGTTGTCCGGCAGCCGGTCATCGGCTGGTATCGACGCTCAAACACCACGCGATCATCAACGGGGCGACGGTCATCATTTCGGCACATCGCGACGATTCGTGGTGGTCGGCCGTGCTGACGGAATGGGCGGACCTGGCAATCGGTCCGGTCGGGTCGCCGACCGCCCAGGGGCGGGCGGCCTGATGCGGGTCTGCCTGTTTGACATCGATGGAACGCTGGTCAACACCGGTGGTGCCGGCCAGGCAGCGATGGAAGCCGGGCTGGCCCGCAATTTCGGTGTTTCAGGTCCGGCCGAGGGAATCTCGACCGCCGGTCGAACCGACCGGGCCATCACAGAGGATCTGTTGGCCTTTCATGGCCTGCCGGTAGGCGAGGCGGCGATTGCGAGATTCCTGGATTCGTATCTCGAAGGTCTGCCCGGCGAGTTGGCCCGGCTCGATGGCCGTCCCCTTCCAGGCGTGCGCGAACTGTTGTCGGGACTCTCGGCTCGTGAGGACGTGGTCCTGGGGCTGCTGACAGGAAACTTCATCCGTGGAGCTCGTCACAAGCTGTCACACTTTGGCCTCGACACGTTTTTCGATCTCGATGAAGAATTGTTCGGGGGGTTCGGCGATCATGACCGCAACCGCGACGACGTGGCCCGGCGGGGACGCGAGGCGGTCCGCTCCCGGTTGCAGGGCTGGGATCCGGCAGAGGTCTGGGTGATCGGTGACACGCCGTTGGATGTGCAGTGTGCTCGGGCGATATCGGTCCGTGTCCTCGCGGTTGCAACCGGGATGTTTTCGAAGGATGAACTGGCACGGTCTCGACCGGACGTGCTGCTTGATGACTTGTCGTCGACCGGGGATGTCGTCTCAGTCCTTCTCGAATAGCCTGGGACGGGAGCGGTCCGACGTGTTCACATCGTCTGTTTCGGGGGCGGCCCGCAGGCAGTCGGGACCCTCGTTGGACGGGCGATTGACGTGTGTGTCGATCCTGTCAGTCACCAGCGTGCCGTCGGGGCAGGGGACCAGCAGCGATTCGAGTGCGGCGGTCTGGTTGTTGCCGGGGTCGAGCCAGGACCCGAAGTCTTCGGAAGCCAGGATCACCGGCATGCGGTCGTGGATCGGTGCCATCTTCGTGTTGGCCCGGGTGGTGATGATCGCGCAGGTTTCCATCGCCGATCCATCGGCCGCCTCCCAGGGCTCCCAGATTCCAGCGAAGGCGAATGGGGCATCATCGGGGCGGTGCACGTGCCAGGGTTGCTTCTGGGATCGATTGGTTTTCTGCCACTCGTAGAAGCCGCTGGCGGGGACCAGGCACCGCCTGCGTTGGAAGGCGGCCCGGAACGAAGGTTTTTCGGCCACGGTTTCTCCACGGGCATTGATCATCCGGTTTCCGGTCTCCGGGTCGCGGGCCCATCCGGGCACCAGTCCCCAGCGGACCAGTGCCGGCCGGGCCTGATCCGATTCGACACGGACGATCAGCACCGGTTGTGTTGGTGCGATGTTGTAGCGTGGAGCCAGTTGGGAGAGCAGGGGCGGGTCGAACACGATGTCGAAGAACATCGCGAGCTCTGATGCCGAGGCCCTGAGATTGAATCGTCCGCACATCGAGTCCATGCTAGCCGAGCCGTGATCCCGAGGCGAATGCCGGGTTGCTGGGCGCCGGGGTCTGGGCCGGTATGCTGGTCGGGCATGACTGATCAATTCAACAAGCGCGAGATCGGATCGACGGGGATCCTGGTAACCCCGGTGGCGATGGGCTGCTGGCCGATCAGCGGGGTGACGACACTTGACGTGACCGAGACCGACGGGTTGTCGACGCTCGATGCCGCCCTGGATGCCGGGATCAATTTCTTCGACACCGCTTACTGTTACGGTTACCAGGGGGAGAGCGAGCGTTTACTGGGACGGGCATTTGCCGGGCGGCGCGACGAGGTGGTGATTGCCACGAAGGGAGGGATCCACTGGGAGAACCGTCGCCAGCACAAAGACGCTCGTCCCGAGACGCTGCGCCGGCAGTGCGAGGAGAGCCTGCAGCGGCTGGGGACGGATCACATCGACCTGTATTTCCTGCATGCACCGGATCCGGCCGTTCCCGTGGCCGAATCGGCCGGCGGGCTTCGCGATCTGCTGGACGCGGGCAAGGTCCGCAGTGTCGGTGTGTCGAATTTCAGCGTTGCCCAGATGGAAGAGTTTCAGGTGGTCTGTCCCATTTCCGCTTCGCAGCCTCACTTCAACATGTTGCAGCGGGAAATCGAAGTCGATCATCTGCCGTGGTGTCAGGAGCACGGTGTGGCGGTGACGGCCTACTGGGTTTTGCTGAAAGGCCTGCTGGCCGGCGGGTTGGCCCGTGATCGAGAATTTGATCCGCGAGACGGTCGGGCCAAGTACCCGATGTTCCAGGGAAAGGAGTTCCAACGGAACCTGGACTTCGTGGATTCGCTTCGGTTGCTAGCCGTCGAGGAGGGCTTGACGGTCTCTCAACTGGTGATCGCCTGGACACTGGCTCGCCCGGGAATCACCGTGGCGCTGTGCGGTGGACGTCGTCCGCAGCAGGTCAGGGAATCGGCTGACGCGATGCGGGCCGATGTCACCCCCGCAATGCTGGACCGTGTCGATGCGGAGATCACCGTGCGTGGAGCCGCAGCCTCACGGCCGCCCGTCTGAGGCGATGCCGCCGGGCGCGTGGTCGTCGTCGAGGATCTCGAAGGCGCTGGAGAGTTCCACCGGAATGCGGCGAGGCATGCGGACCGCGAACCCGATGTGGACCCAGTTGGTCGCCGCTGTGGCCAGCACCGTTTCGACCGGCTCGAGGGGGCCGTCGGCCGGTTCGCGACGGATGATCCGGTACCGTCGCAGCGAGGTCAGTTTCTTGAAGTCGGCAACCCAGGTCTGGACAACGATCCGGTCATTCTCCCAGGCCGGCTGCAGGTACTCGATCTCGTGACTTCGAACGACCCAGCCGGCTTCGCTTTGCTGGTAGCGTTGTGGAGGCCATCCCTGGGCGGTCGAGTGTGCGACGGCGGCCTGTTGCATCCAGTCAACGTAGACCACGTTCCCGGCATGACCTTGCCCGTCGATTTCCTCGGGCGTGACCGTGTGCGGGTACTCGAACAACGCGGGCATGGTTCGACCGTGTTGGTGGGGAGGTCGGCTGTTGTGTGGCGATTGGCTGACGCAGACAGACATGATCGCTTGCCAGCCGTGTCACGGCAATCGACAATGTGGCCTGTCGATCACGAGAAAAAGGGTGTGGCGATGACCGTTTGTGATTTCAGCAGTGGCCGGCCTGATCCGGCGACCTTTCCCGTTGGTGATCTGGTGGCGGCAGCGAGTCGGCGATTGACTGCCGAGGGACCCGACCTGGTCCTGTATCCGGATCCCCAGGGGTATCCGGCGTTGCGGCGACTGGCCGTCGAACGGTTCCGGCAGCGGGAAGGCGTCGATCTGGACCCGGACTCCTTTCTGCTCGGCACCGGATCGACTCAGCCATTGGCCCTGCTGGCCGAGGCGTTGACCGAGCCTGGCGATGTCGTGATCACCGAAGAATTCAGCTACACGGGAACGCTGGGCATTCTGCGACGATTCGGTTTGACGATCGAGGGAGTGAAGATCGACGAGGAAGGACTGTGTCCAGAGGCGCTTGATCGGGCACTGGAGACGCTGGCAATGGCGGGGACTCCCGCCAGGTTCATCTATGCCATTCCCACCTACCAGAATCCGACCGGCGCCATCCTGTCACTGGAACGTCGCCGGGCCATCCTGGAATTGTCGCGTCGACACGATGTGCCGCTGATCGAGGACAATTGTTACGCGGACCTGCACTTCGAATCCGAGAAACCGCCCGCATCGATTCGTGCGCTGCCCGGTGCCGATGAAGTGATCTACGTGGCCTCCTGGTCGAAGATCCTCGGTCCAGGAGCAAGGCTGGGATACGTGTCGGCCGGCCCGGAACTGCTGGAACGACTGCTCGACCTCAAACGGGATGCGGGGACCAGCAACCTGGCGGCGATGATCGTGGCCGAGTACATGGAGCATCATCGCGAGTCGCACACGGCGGTGCTGTGCGACGTGCTGCGACGAAAACGCGATGTGCTCGTTGCCGCTCTCGGCGAGGAACTTGGAGATCTCTGCGGTTGGACGGTTCCGCTGGGCGGCATGTTCCTCTGGGTGCGGTTGCCCGACGAGATCGACAACGCGGTCCTGGCGAAGTCGGCTGAACAGGAAGGCGTGTTGTATCACCCCGGCCGCAACTTCCACAGCGGTGACCGGGACATTCCCTACCTGAGACTGGCTTTTGGTTACCCGTCCGACGAGGAGATCGTCACGGGGGTCAGGCACCTGGCGCGGGCGATTCGCACCGCTGTTCCCACCGTCGCCGGCAATGCCTAGGTGGCGAGGCTCAGCCTGCGGAGCCGATTGACGAGTCGATCGACCCCGGAGCCGAGAAAGTCCTTGACCTTTTCACCGTCGATGTAGATCAGGTTCATCGGCAGGTCTTCGAGTTCCGCTAACCAGGGATTGGTCTTCTTGAAACCACCCAGGCCGGGTTGATCGAGCAGCATCTTGCCGAACCGAACCCTGGCCCACTCGCCGTCGGACTCCAGGAACGTCTCCAGGTCCTTGGTCCACGCCGCGCAGGCCGGGCAGTCGCTCTTGCCGAGCATCAGGACGGCCGAGGGGGCCGAGAGAAAGTCCTCCCAGTTCCCCCCTGCGATCGTCTCGAGACGACTCACGCCGATCCCCCTCTGCTACTGCCACGGCACCCGAAAAATGTCCGGGCCCGGTTGGCGAGGTCAGCCAACGAAGTCGTCGCCCTTGCTCCAGTCCGCACCGCACAGTCCCCCACTTTGCAGGGCCTGCAGGGTCCGCAGGACTTCCCTGGGGCTGCGACCGGCACTGAGGTCGTTGACGCTGAGCGAGCGGACGATGCCCTCGTTGTCGACGATGACCGTACCGCGGAAGGCGACGCCCATGTCTTCTTTGAGCACACCGAAGGCACGGCTGACGGCATGGTTGGTGTCCCCGATGACCGGGTGAGTGATTTCCTGCGGGAAGATCTCGCGGTCCGCGAACCACGCCTTGTGGCTGAAGAAACTGTCGGTACTGACACCGATCACGCTTGCCCCATCATCGGCGAAATCGCCGGCGAGTTCCTGGAAACTGCAGATCTCCGTGGGGCAGACAAACGTGAAGTCCAGCGGGTACCAGTACATCACGTACCATTTTCCCGCGTAGTCGCTGCTGCTGATCGTCTGGTCTTCGCCGTTAACGCAGGCCTGTGCACTCCACTCGGGTGCGGCTTGTCCCACCAGTGTCATTTTTCGTCTCCTTGGTGTTCGTGGTTTCCCGGCAAGAAACCGGGTCTCTTGGATTCTCTGACCATGGCCACCGGTCACGCGGCGACCACGAGGGGTGGATAACCGGATTTGAACCGGCGACCTCCAGAACCACAATCTGGCGCTCTAACCAACTGAGCTATATCCACCACACGGTACGAACCGGCCAGAATAGCCGACCGTTTCGGGGCTTGCAACAGACGCGATTTGACGGTTTCCAACCCGTGTGGCGCCGGTTATCTTGAACACCGGTTTGCGGTGAGACATCCACCCGGAGAAACAACCATGCGACGTCTGAAGCTGATGCTGCCGGTGCTGTCCGGAATTGGTCTGTGGCTGGGTGTGTCGATTGGTGCCCTCGCCGGTGACCTGTCGAAGGCGGAGAAGGCCGAGGGGTTCGTGTCCCTGTTCAACGGCAAGACACTGGATGGCTGGATTGGTTCGACGAAGGGCTACATCGCCGAAAATGGTCTCCTGGTCTGCCGGAAAAAGGGTGGCGGCAACCTGCTGACCGCCAAGCAGTACGCTGATTTTGTGCTGAGGTTTGAATTCCGCTTGCCACCGGGGGGCAACAACGGCTTGGCCATTCGGACTCCCAGGAAAGGCAATCCTGCCTACGTCGGCATGGAACTGCAGATCCTGGACAATACGTCCAAGAGGTACGCCAAGCTCAAGCCCTACCAGTACCACGGTTCGATTTACGGTGTGGTGGCAGCCCTGCGCGGCCACCTGAAGCCGGTCGGTGAGTGGAACCAGCAGGAGGTGATCGCCCGCGGCACGAAAATCAGGGTGGTTCTCAACGGCACCACGATCGTCGACGCCGACCTCAAGGGCATCAAGCCGCTCGACGGCAGGAAGCACGCCGGCCTGTCGCGGAAGTCCGGACATCTCGGTTTCATGGGACACGGTGCCCGGATCGATTTCCGCCACATCCGCCTGAAGGATCTCGCGGCCAAGTGACCGGCAGGCCGGTCAACGGGGGGGCAACAAGTCGACGGTGGTGCGAGCAAACCCGGTCGCTGCGACGGGGGCCGGGAATTGCTCAGGCGGCGGCCGGCATCGACTGGTCGTCAGCGACGGATTCGGAATCAGTCACGAGTGCGGCGACGACCGCTCGTAATGTTTCGATCGCTTCGCTGCGCGTCCCACCGAGAGCCTGGTCGAGTCGTGTGAGTTCGCTTTCGATTCGTTCTCGGGAAGAGGGGATCATTCCCGGAGCGCGGTAAATCTGCTCGTGGATTTTTCGTGCGCCGTGCTCGCGCTGGTAGAACAGGGTCTCGGTCAGCTTTTCACCGGGCCTGGTACCGCTGAAGACGATGTCGATGTCGTCGGGGTACTTCAATCCCGACAGCTCGATCATGTCTCGTGCGAGGTCGACGATCTTGACCGGTTCTCCCATGTCCAGGATCAGCACGTCACCGGTTTCTCCGATGGCGCCGGCCTGCAGGACCAGTTGCACCGCTTCGGGGATCGTCATGAAGAAGCGTTCCATGTCCGGATGCGTCACCGTCAGTGGTCCGCCAGCGACGATCTGGCGGCGGAATGTTGGAACGACACTGCCGGCCGAATCGAGGACGTTGCCGAAGCGGACGATCATCATCCGGGTCAGCGAATCGATGGTGGCCGCCTGGAGATACTTTTCGGACACCAGTTTCGTGGCGCCCATGATGCTGGAGGGATCGACGGCCTTGTCGGTCGAGATCAATACGAACCCGTCGACGCCGAAGCGGTTGGAGAGATCAACCATCAACCGCGTGCCACCGACATTGTTGGCGATCGCCGCCTGGGGATTGTGTTCCATCAGGGGGACGTGCTTGTAGGCGGCGGCGTGGAAGACAAGATGGGGGCGGTGTTCGATCATCACCTGGGTCATTGCCCGTTCGTCAACGACACTGCAGACGACCGGGTGCAGCGGGATGGTGCAGTCGATCAGTTCCTGTTCGACAAGGAACAACCCGGTTTCGGAATGATCGACAAGGACGAGTGACTCCGGCGACAGTGCGGCAATCTGTCGACAAAGTTCCGAGCCGATACTCCCGGCCGCTCCGGTCACCAGGACGCGGCGATCGGTGATCAACTCGTCGATGGCCTCGCGGTCCAACTGCGCCGGTTCCCGCCGGAGCAGGTCGGCGATCGTCACGTCGCGGACGTTGAGGCGATCTCGCTGTGTGAGCAGGTCGCCGACGGTCGGCATGACCTGGACTCGAACGCTGGTGCCGGCAAACAGCCGGATCAACTCGCGAACCGTGTCGCCTTCGACAGTACTTGGCACGAGCACGAAATCGGCTTGCCGCCGTCGGGCCAGGCTCTTCAAGTCGGCCACCGGTTCTCCATCGATGGCCAGCGGAAATACGGGGATCCCGGCAATCAGTGTGTTTCTCGCCCGGGGGCAGTCATCAACGAAACCGACGACCCGGAATGGCCGTGATCCCGACTGCAGGCTGCGGGCAATCCCGACCGCGTCGGGATCGGCTCCCATGATCAGTGCCCGGCCATCGTCTCCGGCCCGTTTGGCACCTTCGCTGACAACACGGATCCCGACGCGAAGCAGGCCGACGGCGAACAGGGTCAGCATCGCATCGAGCACCAGCACGCTGCGGGGCAGGGGAAGTCCCGTCAGCAACGTCGAAAGCAACAGGTAACTTGCACCGGCGGCCACGACAACACCGGCGATCAGGCTGAACAGGTCGGTAACGGTCGTGTAACGAAACGTCCGTTTCCACTCGCCGGTCACCATGCAGACGGTGAACTTGATCGAGAGAACCAGGGGCAAGCTGATCAGGGCGACTTGCTGGTAGATCTCCGGGAGTCGGAAATCAAACCGCAGCAGAAACGCGGCCAGAAAACACAGCGAGTAGACCGCCGCGTAGGTCGGCAGGATGGCTGCCAGACGATTCCGCATGATGTGGGACGACGACTGGGCTTGCGGTTCCCGAACCGGGAACCGGGCTGCGTCGCGTGTTTTCAGGGACGGGAGACGTGAGAGCGAGGGCGGTTGATAGTTGAAACCGCCAGGCCCGTCCAGATCAGTCCCGGTCCCAGGGCAGCCGCATCGAGGGGGCGTTGACGTAACGTTTCATTGCCAACACAAGCCGTCCCCCGGCTCCGGGAGCCAGTCGCACCGTCACCGTCTGGGAATCGGAGGCGGTCTTGGTGTTGCCGACGCTGACGCCATGGAACTGGTGCTCGGCGTAACCACCGGCCTGGATGATGAGAGTCTTTGGCCGGAGTTGGTCGGTGTTGACCAGTGTCAGGGTCACCGATGTGTTCGAGAGTCTCTCGACGAGTGCCGCGACACCATCGGGAATGCCGGCGCGTCGTGTCACGGGGTCGAAGTAGCGGACGCGAGCGTGCAGCACCTGGCCACGGTGGCCGGGGTGAACGCCTCCCAGCATCAATTGAATCAGCGAACTCACGCTGGCTGGATTGAAACGCATCGGGTCATCGGCCAGGCGGGTATCGGGGGTTGTCGTGTCGGCACGCAGGCCGGCGACACGCTGGCGGACGCGTTCGAGATCTCCTCGCAGGGCGGATTCCGGGAAACCGGTATTCTTGCCCTCGAGAAACCTCGTCCAGCCATTTTCACTGAACAGTTTCCGATCCGAGTCCTTCATCGAGTGATACCAGGTCTCGTAGCCGCCGGCGGTGTAGGGGGAGGGAGAAAACGCATACCAGCCCTTGTCGCCGAACATCCGGGGCGTCATCCGTCGCCCGTCGATGACCTTCGACTGGGCATTGACCTGCTTGATCTGCTGCCGCCAGATATCGAGGTACTTGTCGTCGCCGGTCAGCATGAAGGCGTTGGTGAACCCGGTGTGGCCGAGGTAGTGCGTGTTTCGGTGGGCGATGGCTCCGGTTTGCGGAACGGTGACCGAGAAGGCCCAGCCGTAGACCCCCCCGTACCATTTCCCATCGGTCGCGCCGCCGATCTTGCCATCGAGTCCGATGTTGGTCGGGATGATGCCGTTGTTGTCGAGGGTCCGCTGCCGCCAGGCATCGACGTATTCGAGCAGCCATTTCCGGTACTTCGGCAGGCCGGTCAGCATGTAGGCATTCAGGGCCAGTGAGGTGGCGCCCATGTTCTGAGGATGGTCACCGATAATGTCATTGTAGTCCTTGAAGTGGTCGAGCATCTCCTGGTAGCTGCGTTCGCCGTGCCCCAGTGAGAATCGATTGGCCACTTCGATCCGATCTCCGGCCCAGTCCAGTCCCGTGGCCTTGCGGAGCAGCGGACCACGGCTGCCGTTGAAGAGGCTCTTGATGATCTTGTGTTTCGAGTCGTAGTTGGGCGCACCGGGATCTTCGTTGAGATAGAAGCCGGCGAAGCGGCGGACCCGGTGGCCGAAGGCGATGTTGTTGGGATCAGAGAGTCCCTGCAGGTTGAAGACTGTCAGACCCTCGCCGTTGTGCACCCAGTCGAACGTGACCGGGAACTCCTTGTAGTACATCCCGTCACGGGCAAAAGGGACCTCGCTGGTCTTGGCGAGCGTGAACTGCCGGAGATGGCCTTCCCAGGCCTGCTTGTACAGGTTCAGTACATCATCGTGAGCACCGAGGGCGTGAAGGATCGGCCAGTCGTTGCAGTTTTCGATCGCATCATCCGGGCCGTCATCGCCGCCCCAGCGTTCCACGCACAGGAGGAACCCCCGTTGGTCGAAGTACTTGGTGAAGAATTCGCGGCAGGCGGCCTCGTTGGCACGCAGCAGGTCACGCTCGAGCAGTGCCCAGGCCGGTGGCGACATGGTGTCGTTGAGCCGAACGACGGGAGAATCGGCGGCGACCAGGAGAAGCGGGGCTGCGGTCAGCAGGCAGAGAACGATCGGCAGACGGCGGGACATCGTGGGCCTCCGGGCTCGACTTGGGAGGCCACATCGTATCGCCACGACCGCACGATCGCGAGTCGCAGAGAATCGTTGTCCGGGACCTGCCCCGACAGCCGGGCCGCGGGCGGGTCAGGGAGCCATGTCCCAACCGTAGCGGTTCAGTTCCAGCACGAGCAGGCTGATGCCGGCCACAAGTGCCGCGACCGAGACAAACAACAGGCCGACAAAGACGTCGGGGCTGGGACTGGGTCCAGATCTAGAGCTTCGAGGTGACATTGTCGCCCTTTGCAATCACGCCGTTCTTTGCCTTCTCTCTGATGGTGCCAACGGCCTTGTCAGGGAAGACATGGATGATACGAACTCTGCCGAGATACTTTGTCTGTCGTCGCTTGGCGATTCCGGGACGCCACACGGTCAGTAACTGTCCTTCCTTGATTCCGTCGTCACCGCCGATAGAGAGTTCGATGTAGAGGATACGATTCCCGATGCCGTAGCGGGCCGAGAGTACCTTGCCGGAAATCGGCGGGGGCGGTGTGATATCCTTGCTGGGCAAGGCGCCCAGCCCACCGCCCTTGCGGCGGGCCAACGCCCGGGTGGTCTTCAATTCATCGAGAACCACCAGGTTGCGTTGCTCCTGTGCCCCGAGCTTCAATTCCAACGTGAATCTATCGTCCTCGAGGCTCCGGTTCTTCTTGACCAGTTCGACCTGCTTCTCGTGCAGAGCCTTGTTGATCTCACGTTGCTCAAGCGCCTCGTCCAGGCGAAACTGAGACTCGGTGATTTCGAGTTTCGCCACGGCCCGTTGTACACCTTCCTCGGTCTTCTTGAGCTCGTAGTCCTGCTTCAGGTTGTCAGTGGACGTCTTCAACTGCTCGTAGTTGCTTTTCCACTTCTTCGACTCGCCACTGAGACTTGCGATCTGGTCGGTCGAGTCGGTCTTGAGCTTGTTGAAGTCCTTGCGAGTGGCGGCGTGCGACTCCTTTTCGGAACTGAGTTCTTGCTGGACATCGTCACGGGCCGTCTTCCAGTTCTGTTCGACAGAGAACACCGCGCCGGCGAACGTCATGAACAGCAGGCTGAGGACGAGTTGAACGACGACCAGGATTTTCCCGACAAAGGTCATGGTAGTTCTCCACTCGGGGACATCGTCCCCGGTTTGGTGTCAGGACTCTCTATTACTTGGATTTCCGCTGGGGAGCCGGCTTGGCACCCGGCGTTGCGGGCACGGCCTTGTCATCTTCGTACTGGCCACGGGCTCCCGACTTGACGAGTTGTTGTTGACGGCGTTTCAGGCGACTGACCACCCCGCTGGTCCGCACGAGCAGGTTTCTCAGTCGCTTTTGTTGTTCCTTGATCTGAAAGAGATCGATCTGGATCTCTTCAAGTTGTGACACCAGCCGATAAATCTCCTCACGACGTGATTCATTGGTCGTGAGTGTTTTCTGCGTCCCCTGAACAAGCTCGATGTTCTTCTTCGAGATGGCGTCGATTTTCTTGCGAATTGCAGCCAGTTCTACGTCAAGTTTGTCGGATCGGGCCGTCATCGCCGCCTGGTCGATCTGCAGTGGTTTCTCCCAGAAGGCCTTTTCCTTGTTGAGCTGCTCGGTCTTTGCCTGCAGATCCTTGATCTGATTGTCTTGCTGAGCGACCATGTCGGCGCGGGCTTTGGTGACCACCGCTGCCAGGCTCTTGGTTCCCGACGCCAACGCGCGATCCCCTCGTCGTGCCTTGACGCTGTAAGTGGTTGTTTCTCCCACGGCCTTGTCGAAAACGTAGTCTCCGGTCAACTCGTCCCTCTCGACCCGCCAGTTGACCCCGCCCATCGTCGTCAGCGAGGCGACGCCGAGGAAGGCGAGGCTGCCAACGAGCAAAGCGACACAGAGAATCTTACTGAGTTTCGTCATCGGGAAAATCCCGTCACCAGATCACGCTATTCCATCCGAAGTATAGGCTCGGAATTTTCGATCGGTCAATTCGGAACTTTCCGAGATGTCGATCTGGCGGCATTGCAGCTGTTTTTTTCGCTATAACCGCGCAAACCCTCCGCGCATTAAAAGAGCATGCCCGGCCGATCGGGGGGAAAGAAGAAGTGGCATCCATGCCTGAGGACCGTCCCTGGAATGTTCACGTGTGACTGATTAAGTGAACGACAGCCTCTTTCTACGTCCGTGGCCGGGCATGCAAGGGCAGATTCTGCCTGGGCTGAAGAACACGACCTCCGGATCGTCCGGTCAGTCGGTGAGTTCGATGAACAGCGGCCCGAATTCGGGCATGTCCTCACGAAGCACGTCGACCCAGGACTCGAGGTTCCAGATCTCGACGCAGATCGCCGCACCGACCAACATGACCTCCTGGTTGGGACGAACGCCGAGAAATTCGCGGAATTCGTCGGGAACCAGCAAGCGGGACCGGTTGGCCAATCGAACGGTCTGGTGTCGGGTCGAGAGCAGGCGTCCCAGCCGCTGCACGTCCCCGTAGCGTCGCTCCATCCGTCCCGCTTCGATCTTCTGACGAATCAGGTTCACACCGGCTTCAATCCGTTCCCGCCAGTCCGAGGCCCGCCACAAACTCACACACCCGTAACGCTCCTTGGAGACAATCGTCTCGCCGTTGGCGTCGGTGACTGCCTCGGCCATCTCCGAAGGCAATGACACCCGGTAGCGTTCATCGACGGTCCGTCGAATCTCACCGGTGATGAACGTCGATGTCGCCATGTGTGGACGGTCGTGTGAATGAAAATCAAAGCGTCTGGCCGTAACCCATCCAGGCTCAATCCTTCCGGACTCCCGGCTCGTCCCTGAGCCGCCATTTCCTCGTGTCTGTCACTCTTGCACTCTTGTCGCAAACCCCGGTCTCGTTGCTCGGTCGATCGAGTTGGAATGGGGATGAGTTGACAGGAGAAGTCGGAGTGCCGGTCGGATTGAATCGCGAGCGGTCGTCGGACGGTGTCCTTGCCGACCGACCCTTGCCCGCGGGTCGCATCCAGCATAATGGGCAGAAAACCCACATGCAACCGAATTGTAAAAGAACGTTTGGGCAAAAAACCCACAAATCAGACTGTAGTGACGCACAGCCGGGATGGCAAATGGAAAAGCCGGTATCTCCGGAAAAAACCGAAAAAACACACCAGCCCAACGCACGGTCTTCGGACCGGACGTTTGCTGGTGGTTTTCGGCGGCGGCGTGGATCACAACAGGCAAGAAGTGACTGGGCAGGAAACCCACACGCGGCTGCCGTGACACTGCGGTCAGCGTCGATTGTTGGGCGGTTTGGTGTCGGACTCGGCAGACTTCGGGTCCAGCGTCACGCTGACGGTGATCCGTCCCGAGTTGTCCGCCAGGCTGCCCCAGTCGTCGCCGCAACGCAGAAACAACTTCCCATCCTGGCTGGGGCGGAAAGTCGCCTTGGTGCCCAGTCCGGCCGTCGCGGTCAGCCGGTAATCGTCGAGAATGACCGCCTGCAATTTCCCGCGTCCCTGCTTGTCGCCATTTGCATCGACTGGTTTGTCCTCGCTGCCGAGTTGCCAGGTGCCACTGGTTGTCAGGGAATAGGTGCGACCGGCCTGTACGGTCAATCGGCTCGCCTGCCAGCCACGGCCGGCGTCGACGGTCACCTTCGACGTTCGTCCTTTCCTGGGTCGTCGAAAACGGGTCTTCCAGTCCCACGCGCAGAGGTCGACCCGGTATCCCGGCGCGAGGTCTTTGAGAAAGACCCGGAATTCGAACGAGATCTCCCGGTCCATGGACCCGAAGACAGACCGGTAGTTGGCGCCGGGACGTTGGCTGAGCAGTCCCAGGCCAAGCAGGCGGAACCGCTGCCCGTAGTTGGGATTGTTGGCCAGGAGATGACAGAGCGCCCATCGCTGAGCGTAGTTCTGCCACGAGTCGGCTGTTTTTCCGGAGCGGGTCAGGACACGAAGTGCGGGAGGGGGCGTGGACTGCAGGTACCGGATCACGGCCGGTTTGGCCCGCACGCTGCGATCGTTCTCGCTTTCCCAGTACTTTCCCATTTCCGCCATTCCCTCGCTGTACCACACCGGTCCGGATGTCCCGAACATCTGGTGGGCGAAGGCGTGGACGGCCTCGTGTTGGGTGGTCTGGTTATCGGCGGTGGCATAGACAAGACTCTTGGTGACAAAGGCCTTGCCCCGCATGCGTTTCACGCTGATGGTGATGCCCGCCCGCTGGCGGAGTCTCTCGAGGGCCCGCGGGGGCAGGCGGTCCGGGGGCCAGGCCTTCAGATCCTTGACGACACAGCACTCGATAATCTGCCGGTTAGGGCGTTTCCAGTAGGCCGCGATGATCCCCAACATTCGTTCGAGTCGTTCGAGCAACGCCCGGGCCTTCGCCGGCTCGTCGTCGGTGTGAACGAGGAAGTTGCGGGAGCGGTAGGAGGCAATCTCCCCGTTGGCCTGCACCGGCATGGCGACCGGAAGTACAAGCATCACCAGAACGCACAGCAATGCACGGCGGGGATCGGACACGGCAGACGATGGCCAAAGAGAGTGGGCTACCAGAGGTCCTTGATTCTACGCCGGATATCGGCCACCGTCACGTCGGCGGTGATTTGCTCGGCGCCAGGTTCGTCGTCGGCACACGCCCGGGCGTTTCGTCGTTCGCACCAGGCCAGGACATCCTCGTTGAGGAACCGGCTGCGTTGCGAGAGCCCGTGCGCGTCGCCCCGATAACGTCCGTGAAAGTAGTAACGGTGAGGATGGCAGATGAACAGGCGATTCTTGGCACGGGTCATCGCCACGTAAAGCAGTCGTCGTTCTTCTTCGATTTCCTCGGCATCCCCGGTCGCCATGTCGGAAGGGATGTTCCCGTCGGCGGCATGGATCACGAAGACGCTGTCCCACTCGAGTCCCTTGGCGGAGTGAATCGTCGAGAGGATCAGGAAGTCGTCGTCGAGGACCGGTTCGCCGGCGAGGTCCTGGGTGGAGGAGGGGGGGTCGAGCGTGATTTCGGCCAGGAAGCGGGTCCGGTTGGTGTAGCGGGTGGCCAGCTGTTCGAGTTGTTCGAGGTCACGGAGACGGGATGCGGCGTGATCGTAGCGGTCCTTGAGCAGCGGCGTGTAGAACTGCCGAACCAGGTGCAGTTGGGCCGACACGTTCTGCTCGGCCCCGTCGTCCCGGGCCAGTCGCTTCAGCAGTTCGAGCAATCGCCCCCAGGTCTCCAGGGCCGCCGCCGGTGGTTTGACGTCATCCCAGGCCGTCAGCTTGCCTGCGGCCTCGAGCAGTGTCGCCACCAATCGCCCGGCCCGTGTGGGACCGATTCCCGGCAACAGCATCAGCATTCGGGTTGCCGCGACACCGTCACGGGGATTGTCGGCCAGTCGCAGGAATGACATCAGGTCCTTGACGTGGGCGGTTTCCAGGAAACGCAGGCCGCCGTACTTGTGGAACGGGATGTTGCGTTGTGCGAGTTCGACTTCCAGGGCAACGCTGTGGTGTGACGCCCGGAACAGCACGGCCTGGTCCCTCAGGGCGATTCCCTGTTCGCGACGCGCCAGGATCTCCTCCACCACGAAATCACTCTGTTCGTCCTCGTCGGTGCAATCGACCAGGACCGGTTGCTCGCCCTCGACTCGTTCCGACCACAGCGTCTTGTCGTGCCGTTGTCGGGCCTGTCCGATCACGCGGTTGGTCACCTCGAGAATCGGCTGCGTGCTGCGGTAGTTCTGTTCGAGCGGGATCACCGACGTCCCTGGATGCTGCTCGGGAAAGTCCAGGATGTTGCGGACCGTGGCGGCGCGGAACGAGTAGATCGATTGCGCGTCGTCGCCGACAGCCGTCAGACCGTGACCGCCGGGACTCAGGCCGTCGAGAAGATCGGCCTGCAGCCGATTGGTGTCCTGGTACTCGTCGACCAGCACGCAGTCGAATTGCCTGCGGACCGACGGACCCGCCTGGGCGTCGGCCAGCAACGCGTCCCAGAAGACCAGCAGGTCGTCGAAGTCCAGGCAATACTGGTCCTGCTTGCGATCGACGTAGGCCGCGAACAACCCGGCCAGCCCCTCGGCATCCTCGGCACACCAGGGAAAGGCCGTCTCCAGGATGTCCTGCAGGCTCGTCTGCGTGTTGACCATACGGCTGTAGATGGCCACGCAGGGGCCTTTTCTCGGGAAGCGGCGTCCGCTGTCACCCAGTCCCAGTTCGGTTCGCAGCGTCGCCATCAGGTCTTCGGCGTCGCCGCGATCGAGAATCGAGAATTCCGGCTGGAGATCGATCATCTTGCCGAACCGCCGCAGCAACCTGGCGGCGACCGAGTGAAACGTGCCTCCCCAGACGCGCTGCGATGCCGAGCGGGCGGCCTGTCCGGCCTGGGTCTGCTGCAGGATCGCATCGACCCGGCGCAGCATCTCGGCTGCAGCCCGCCGCGTGAATGTCAGCAGCAGGATTCGCGAGGGATCGGTGCCCTGGTGAATCAGCCAGGCCACGCGATGCGCCAGCGTCGTCGTCTTGCCCGTGCCTGCTCCGGCGACGATCAGCAGCGGGGACATGTCGTGGCAGGTGGCCTCGCGCTGCGGCCCGTTGAGTTCGGCCAGCACGGTCTCGATCGGTGTCGGCGTCTTACTCATCCCTGCCCCGATTTCCACGACCGCCGCTCCCGGCGACCTCATCCCGATTTCCACCCGTGGTGGCTCCGCCGGCCCATCATCTCCGATCACCATCAGCAGGGGAAGTCCCGTCGCAGCGGATTGGTCGTCTCATCGCCGGGGCGGTAGGATACGGCCATGAATGCGGGGATCGTCTCGAACTGCTGGCAGGCCCAGATCCAACAGGGAGTGTCCCTGGAGAGCCTGGTTGTCCAGGCACGTGACCGTGGGTACGTGGCGATCGAACTAAGACAGGGATGCCTGGGTGATTGTGAATCGTCAGATGACCTGGTTCCCGACGTTGAGCGGTTGTCCGAACTCGCCGCGGCCTGCGACGGCCTGACCTGGGATCTGGCGCTGGGCTACCCCTGCTTCGCACCGGGCAATGCCGGCGACGACGCGGTCTTTACCGCCGGCTGCCAGGCGATCGGTCCCCTGGCAGCCGGCCGAACCCCTCACCTGCGGCTGGTTGATCTGCAGACCGACCACACCCGCGTGGCAACTGCCGAGGCCGCCGACACGGTGCTGCGGTTGTTGACGGCGGTCCGCCGGGTGGGCGGATTGCTGTCGATCGAGCACGCCCGGGAAGACTGGGGCTGGTTCCGCGAGGTTTTTGATCGGGCCCGCACGGCGGCCGGTCCCGACCGCGACTGGCTGAAAATCTGCTTTGACCCCTGCAACCTGCTTCTGGCTCCCGGGGAGCCGGACCCGGCCACGGTCACGGCCGGCCTGGCGCCCGCCGAGATCTCGATGATCCATTTCAAGCAGCGTCGTGACGGTCAACCGTGGCCGGCGGTGGTCGAGGGCGAGGTCGACTGGGCCGCGGTGGTCAGGGCGATCAACGGGATGGGTGATGGCCAGGGTTTTCCCGGACCGTACCTGTTCGAGATCGCCCCGTCCCCGGAGGTATGGGAATGTCTCGACGGGAGCCGTGTTTTCCTTGACCGGCTGGGTCTGGAGATGGGTCTGGGCGGGGGCCGGAATGATCGGACTGACCCGGAGGAGTTTGTGGAGACATCGTCGTGATCAAACCAGGTGGAGGAGATCGGATGCGGGGTTTCGGGACCGGGATCGTTGGACTGATCATCGGCTTGATGTTCTGCGGGGGGCCGGCGACCGTGGCTGCCGAGCAAACCGAAGCCAGTCGGAAGGTCGATCGTTTGATCGCCGCGGTCCGGATTCCCGGACTCAGTCGGCTGGACATCGGGGTCACGCGTCACGGGACGCGGATCCCGGCGCTGGTCACCGCCGACGATCTGGACTTCGCCACGAAGAAGACACGGATCCTGCTGGTTGGCTTCTCTGTGTCACCGCGGCCGGAGGAGTCGATCCTGGCGGTGCTGCGATGGTTTTATACGTCCGGGGACGCGGCCGGTTACCGGGACCGCTTTGTCCTGTCGGCCGTGCCGATCGCCAATCCCGACGGTTGGGCTGCCGGTCAGTCGGGCGGCAACCTCTCGGGTGGCCGACCCCGCCAGGCGTTCCCACCCAAGGGAACCGCCTACAGTGATCCAAAGAACCCCGAGTCTCACTACCTGTGGCGGTGGATCGGCATCTCGGCTCCGGACCTCGTCATCGAAGTCGGCCCCCCGGGCAAGCCGGCGTTGCTCGTACCTCGTGCCGGACTGAGAGGAATGGCCTCGCTCGAGAAACTCGGGCCGCCACTGGTGGCCACGACCGATCTTTCGTCGAGTCTGCCGCGGCACAAGCCCTGCGGAACCGGTTCGATTCCCGCGTTGCGGCTGGTCGTGGGAGCCGATTCGGCCGGGAAGGACGCGACGAGGCAGTTGCTGAAGATTTTCGGTTCGGGATTTTCGGGGCCTTCACCGGCTCGCCGCGAGATCCAGCGGCGGCAGACCCGGACGCCGATCCAGATCGCCGGCCAGCTGGTTCGTCGATACGGTCAGCAGCTCAACCAGGTGGCCTATATCCCGGCGCTGGCGCTGGTCGGCCGGATTCGACTCGGACAACTGACCGGCGATCCCTCGCATCTGAAAGATGTCGAGAGGATCGTGGCCCCTTATGCCGAGGGCAAGAAACCGACAATTCCCAAGGGAAGAGTGTCCGGAAGCAACCACTCGGGACACCTGATCTTTGCAGAACTGGCCCGCGTGACCGGCAAGCCCGTCTATCTTCGATTGGCGCGGCGTGCTGCCGAGGTGGCCTTCGACAAGCAGGGACGCCCGCTGGCAGCGATGCCCGGGCATGTCGAGATGAGCGATTCGGTTTTCATGGCCTGTCCGATCCTGGTCGAGACCGGTGCGTTGACCGGGGACGATCGTTTTCCGGCGATGGCGTTGCGGCACCTGCGTTTCATGCTGGGCAAGAACCTCCGCCCGGACGGTCTCCACGCCCACTCGCCCCTGGACCCGGCTCCGTGGGGTCGCGGCAACGGGTTCCCGGCGCTGGGGTTGGCCTGGTGCCTTTCGCATCTCCCCGCGGCGGCGCCGGAGCGGTCCGAGATCCTGGCCGCCCATCGGGCGCACCTGAAGGCCCTGGTCGGATTCCAGGATCCGACCGGCACCTGGCACCAGGTCGTCGATCACAGCGGCAGTTACCGGGAATTCACGAGCACCTGCATGATCACCTACGCGATGATCCGCGGAATCCGGCGGGGATGGTTGGATGAGAAGACCTATTCGGCGGTGGTTGCCCGCGCGTGGCCGGCGATCCAGTCACGGATCGCCACCGACGCGACGCTGGTTGATGTCTGCACCGGCACCGGCAAGCAGAAGAACCTGCGGGCCTATTTCGACCGACCGGCCATCCTCGGGGCCGACAATCGGGGCGGGGCGATGGCCTTGCTGGTGACGACCGAGATGGCCCGCTGGCGGCGTGAAAAGCGGCAGCCATGAGCGGAGCCTGGGACGGTATCGTGCTGGGGACCGGGCACAACGCCCTGGTTCTGCAGGCCTACCTCTGCCGGGCCGGTCACCGCGTGCTGTCGGTCGACCGGGCCGACGAGCCCGGCGGGGGGCTCGAGACGATAAAGAACCCGCGTCACCCCGGGTTCCTGCACAACACGCACGGGTTCTTTCACCGGGCCCTGACCGCCATGCCCTGGTACAGCGACCTCGAACTCAACCGGCACGGGGCCCGCTACATCGAGCCCGAGTTGAACGTCGCGATGATCTGCCCCGACGGACGGGCGATCAAGTGGTGGACCGATCCGGAGCGGACACTCGCGTCGGTCGCCGAGTTCTCACGGCGCGACGCCGGGGTGCTGGGTTCCTGGATCGAGCGTTTCGGGCCGATCGTCGAGACGATCCTGGTTCCCGAGGCCCAGTCGCCGCCGTTGATGCCAGAGAGACGGCAAGCCTGGCTCGAGAGCACCAGCGAGGGACGGTTGTTGCTGGACGTGTCGCGTCGGTCGCCGCTGGAGTTCGTCCGCGAGGAGTTCGAACACCCGGCGGTGCGGGCCGGCCTGCTGTTCTTCAACGGCCTGCGGGAGGTTGACCTGAGGTTGCCTGGATTCGGGCATTCGATTCCCGCCCTGATGGCCGGGCGCCACAAGGCGCAGATGTGCCTGGGAGGTGCCGTCGAACTCGCCCGGGCACTTGTCAGCGACATCACCGAGCACGGTGGCGAGGTGAGGTGCGGCGTGTCGATCGACGGGATCCTGGTCGAAGACGGTCGCGCGACGGGTATCGCTCTGGCCGATGGCGAGCGGATCGAAGGCGCCTCGTTCGTTGTTTCCGGCCTGAACCCCCAGCAGACGCTCCTCGAACTCCTGGATGCCGACGCGGTTGCCCCGCCGCTGCGCGAGCGTGCAGGCAGTTTTCGCTACAACCTGTTGGCACCGCTTTTTGCACTCAATCTGGCGCTGACCGAGCCGCCCGGTTACCGGGCGGCCCAGGACGATCCGGAACTCGACGAGGCTTTCATGGTCATCCTGGGACTGTCCGATGACGGCCAGTTCGAGCAGATCGTCCAGGCCCACGAGCAGGGGACGATTCCGCCGACGGTGATGTGGGGCTGCTGTCCCACACGATTTGATCCGAGCCAGGCCCCGCCGGGATCGCACACGGCCTTCATGTGGGAGAAGCTCCCGTATCGGCTGTCCGGGGATCCACTGCGGTGGGACGAGATGGGGCGTGAGCACGGCGAGAAGATGCTGGCCGAGTGGACGCGCGAGGCACCCAATCTCGTCGACGCGGTTCTTGACTGGTTTGTGCGAACACCGCTGGACACCGTTCGCCGGCTGCCGAACATGCGCGAGGGAGACCTGCTGGTCGGTTCTTTTGCCAACGACCAGGTGGGGTACCACCGCCCGTTTCCCGGGGCCGGTCATTATCGCAGCGGCGTCGACGGTCTCTACCTGTGCGGCGGTTCGTGCCATCCCGGTGGCAACATCACCGGATTGTGCGGTTACAACGCCGCCCGTGTCGTGGTCGCCGACCGTGGCGAGAGTCCGTGGTGGAATCCGTCGGAGATTTCCGGAGCGAGTTGACCGATCGGGTCCTGGCAATCGAGGAGAGGCAGCGATGACGATCGAGGTACTGGGTGGGGATATCCACCTGATCGACCTGAAGACGCGGCTGCCGTTTCGCTACGGCATCGCCACGATGACCGAGGCACCGCATGCGTTTGTCCGCCTGCACGTGCGGGTTGATGATCGCGAGGCGTCGGGGGTGGCGGCTGACTTGCTGCCGCCCAAGTGGTTCACCAAGGTGCCGGAAACACCGTTGGACGACGAAATCGACGAGATGCTGACGACGATCGAGCAGGCCGTCACCCTGGCCGAGGGCTGCCGGGGCGAAACCGCGTTCGATCTCTGGCGGGAGCTCTACGATCGGCAATCCGCGTGGGGGCATCAACGGGGCTGGCCGCCACTGCTCGTCAATTTCGGCATGACGCTTGTCGAACGAGCCATGATCGAGGCCGTGGCGCGGGCGAAAGGCAGTTCCTGGTCGCAACTGCTGCACTCCGGAGAACTGGGCCTGCGGTTGGGCGAATGCGAAGCCCGGCTCGAAGGGCTGCAGGTCGGGGATCTTCTGCCGCGTGAACTTCCCGACCGCGTGATTGCCCGGCACACCGTGGGAATGGCCGACCCGCTGACCGACGAGGAAATTGACGAGTCCTCGCGGCTCGGGGACGGGCTGCCGCAGTCGCTGGCCGCCTGCCTGGACGTCTATGGACTCTGCCATCTGAAGATCAAGGTCAACGGCGATCTCGATGCCGACCGGCAACGGTTGCGAGACATTGCCGCGCTGGTCGATGCGGCCGGGGTCGGGGGTTTCGGGTTCACGCTCGACGGCAACGAGCAGTTCCGCGACCTGGACACGTTTCGCGGTTACTGGGAGACGCTCTCGTCACAAGCGGACCTGGGGGAATTCCTGTCGCGGTTGATGTTCGTCGAACAGCCGTTTCATCGTGACGTGGCGTTGGACGAGAGTGTCCTGGGAGGGGACGATGGGCTGGCCGGCTGGTCGCAGCGGCCACGGATGATCATCGACGAATCCGATGCCGAGACCGACAGCCTGGCCCGGGCGCTGGCCCTGGGTTACCACGGCACGAGTCACAAGAACTGCAAGGGTGTCTTCCGTGGTGTCATCAACGCCTGCCTGTTGGCCCGGCTCAACCAGCAGTCAGTGTCAGAGGCGGGGCCGGGATACATCATGAGCGGCGAGGACCTGGCCAACATCGGCCCGGTGGCCTTGCTCCAGGACCTGGCCGTGGCATCGACACTGGGTGTGACGAGCATCGAGCGTAACGGGCACCATTATTTTTCCGGCCTGGAGGCGTTCCCCGGAGCCGTCGGCGATCAGATCCTCGCCGCTCACCCCGACCTCTACCATCGCAGCTCCCGAGGGTGGCCGACCCTGGATGTCCGCGGGGGCCGCGTGTCGCTGGGCAGCCTGCACCGTGCTCCACTGGGTGTCGGCTTCGAACTGGATGTCGAGCAATTCACGCCCTCGTCGGCCTGGCGGAATGCGCGGTGACCGCCTCAGCGGGTGCCCGGCGCTGTTCCGGGTCGATCGCAAGGCTATCATGAAACGATGACCTCACCGATCAAGACCACTGTCGTCGGCAGTTACCCCGTCCCCGAGTGGTTGAGGGCCTATCCGACGGCCGCTCATCTGCGTGACGCGACGATGGTCGTATTGAAATCCCAGGAGCTTGCCGGCCTGGACGTGATCAGCGACGGCGAGTTGTCCCGGTTCGATGTCAACCATCCCGAGACCAACGGGATGATCGATTACTTTGTCGGGCCCCTGGAGGGCGTGAGCACCGAGTTGTCCGGTGAGGAGTTGGCGAGGTTTCGCGCGTTGCCGGATTTCGAGTTTCGTTCGCGGCCGGCCGGCGTGGTGCGAACCGCCCTGGGACCGGGGCGGCTGGACCTGCTCGAGGACTTCACCTGGGTCCGCGATCTGTCAGCGGCGCCGCTGAAATTCACCGTGACCAGTCCGTACATGCTCGCGCGAACCCTGCTCGACTCCCACTACGGGGATCTCGAGCCGTTGGTTCTTGCCCTCGGCGACGTGCTGGCCGGCCAGGTGGCCGGGATTGATGCCGACGTGGTCCAGGTCGATGAAGCCAACCTGCCGGGACGGCCCGGGGACGCGGCACTGGCCGCGGCTGGGATCAACCGTGTGCTGGCCGGGGTCACGACGCAACGTGCCGTTCACCTCTGCTTCGGCAATTACGGGGGCCAGACGATCCAGCAGGGGACCTATGCCGATCTGCTGCCGTTCCTGAATGCCCTGGAATGCGACCACCTGGTGTTGGAGTTCGCTCGACGGGGTGACGCCGAGTTGGAGGTCTTTGGCGAGTTGAAGCCGGAGATCTCGCTGGGGATCGGCGTGATCGACATCAAGGACAACGAGGTCGAGTCGGTCGACGTGGTGGCGTCGCGGATCGAGCGGGCGATTGATGTGTTGGGGGAGGACCGGATCGGGTGGGTCCATCCCGATTGCGGATTCTGGATGTTGCCGCGGAGCGTGGCCGACCGGAAAATCGAGGCTCTGGTCGCCGGTCGAGACAAGGTGTGTGGTGCGGGAGGGACCTGAGGCGATGCCCCATATCAATATCAATGATGTCGAACCGCTCGAGATTCTGCCGGGGTGCCGGATGCGGACGCCCTACGGTGAGAACCTGATGCTGAGCTACCTGGAGATGGACGAGGGGGCCGTTGTGCCCCTGCACAGTCATCCTCACGAGCAGGGGGGGATGTTGCTCGAAGGGCGGATGGAGTTGACGATCGGCGAGGAGGTGCGGGTCTGCGAGGCGGGTGAGTTGTTCATCATCCCGCCGGGAACGCCGCACAAGGCCGTCGCCGTCGGTGGGCCAGCCCGGGTGCTGGACGTGTTCAGCCCGGTTCGAGAGGATTACGCCGAGCTGTACAACAAGTACATTCCCGCGACCGACGGGTGAGCCGGTTCAGAGTCGCTGGATCATCAGGCCGCCGTCGATGGTGAGTACCTGTCCGGTGGCGTAAGGCAGGTCGCCCCGGACGAGCATCGCAACGGCGCGGCCGACGTCCTCGGGTTCACCCCAGCGACCCTCGACCGTCAGGCCTTCGGCAATCAGTCGATCGTATTTCTCGGTGACCCCGGCGGTCATGTCGCTGTGGATGATCCCGGGCTGGACCTCGTAGACCGAGACGCCGTGAGGGGCCATTCGCACGGCCCAGAGGCGAGTGGCCATGCGGGTGGCCGACTTGCTGAGGCAGTAGTCACCTCGCCCGACCGAGACGACGTCTCCCGAGACCGACGAGATGTTGACGACCGTGCCCCGGTAGGCCGGGTCGGCTTCCTGCTGCTCGATCATCCAGCGGGCGCACGCCTGTGTCAGAAAGAAGGGCCCCTGCAGGTTGACTGCCAGTACCCGTTCGAACGATTCCTCGTCAGCCTCGAGGATATCCCGGCGTCCCGGCGAGGTGATGCCCGCGTTGTTGACGAGCACGTGCAACGCCTTGAATCGATCGCGAACCTGCTCGAGGATCGCCTGGCGATCCTCGCTGCTGGCGATATCGCCGCGGCAGTAGCAGATCTCGGCTCCGGTCTGTTCGAGTGAATCCAGGACCGAGGCAACCTCGGCATCGGGTCGCAGCCCGTTGACGGCCAACCGGCATCCCCCGGCAGCCAATTCCCGGGCGATGCCCAGCCCGATGCCTCGCGTGCCTCCGGTGATCAGTGCGACCGGCCGTCGATCATCCATCCCGGCTGTCCCCGGTTGACCCGAAAAACGTGTAATCCCGGCCCCCGGCCAGTCGTTGGACATGCAGGGCGGCTTCGCGGAGATGGTAGTCACCCCAGAGACACGATTCGCCACGTGGTATGGCCGATCCGTCGGGCACGTGATCCCAGCCATTGGGGCGATGGTAGATGGCGTGGAGCAGCAGCCCCTGGTGCTCGGGGTCGGTCGAGAGGTAGGGTTCCTCCAACAGCGTGGACAACACCGCCAGCCCCGCCTGCGTGTAACGCTCCGACGCGGTCGGGTCGGTCGAGGCCAGGACCTGTCCGAGTCGTATCAGTCCCTGGCAGGCAATCGCCGCCGCCGAACTGTCGACGGGCTCGTGGTCGTTGAAGGGATCGGCCGGCCGGTCGCGATGATCGGGCAGGGCGGCCAACCCGGGTGCGGCGGTGTCCCAGTAGGGTATTCCGTCGGTGGGCGTCGATTCGATGTAGAAGTCACAACTGGCCGTCGCGGCCCGCAACATCATCTCGCGGATCGCCGCACGTCCTCCCAGCGAATCGAGTTCCTCGTCACTGACGCTGGGCAGGTATTCCAGCAACTCGGCGTATCCGAGCATGATCCAGGCCAGCCCCCTGGTCCAGGTGGAAAACGGGGAGTAGCCCTGCTGAGTCGAGGCACAGCGGTAACGGCCGTCGCTGGTGTTGAACAGGCTCTCGTGGGCCACGCGTCCCCGGGTGTCGTACCGGTCCCGGCCCTCGCCGTAATAGACGTTGTAACGGGCGGTGGTCCGCGCGTGTTGTACCAGCCGGTCGAGCAGGCTGATCGGCTGGTCGTGTTCGCCGATCAACTGGTGTTCGAGTTGGTGGGCCAGTGCGAGTGAACGGAGGCTGCGGATGGTGTCGGCAAACAGCGAGTGGGGTCCGTTGAACGAGCAGATGAAGCCGTCGCCGTCGGCGGTTGTCGTCCAGCGGGCCGCCTGGACGGCGCCGCTGACCTTCAGCGCCAGTTCGAAGTGGTCTTTTTCTGCCGGTGACGCCTCGAAACGGCTCTCACCCGCCAGTCTCCAGAGGTGGCCGTAGGTGCTGACGATGTTGAAGCCGTGGTCATGAACGCCGGTGTGGGTCAGGTGCGACGTCATCTGGGCCAGGGTGGCCTCGCGACCCGAGTCAAGAAATCGCCTCTCCTCGGTGGCATCGAACTGCAGCAGCGACGAGCCGAACTGGAAGCCCCGGGTCCAATCGGTCCATCCACGCGACGTGTAACGACCCCCGACGGTGTAGACCGGCGATGCGGTGTCGGGTCGCGCGTGGCCGGTCAGCAGGTCGAGCGAACGGGCCGAGACCTCCCAGAACCGGCCGGTTGCGGCCAGCAGATCAGCCGCGCAGCGGCGGGTCTCCAGGTCAATCATGACCGTACACTCTCTCAAGCCCCGGCGATGCCGATCCGACAGGTCTTGTGAGCGACCGCCGGAGTCAGACCATCGGCTCTTTCTTTTCGGTTATGACCGGCAGCGGTGGATCCTTCTCACACATCTCGGCGTTGAGTGCGGTGAACCCATTCCATTCCTCGGGAAGGTTGTCCTCGTGGAAGATCGCCTCCACCGGGCACTCGATCACACAGGCCTCGCAGTCAATGCACTCGTCCGGATGGATGTAGAGCATCGACTGGCCTTCGTAGAAACACTCGACGGGGCAAACCGGCACGCAGTCGGTGTACTTACAGTTGAAACACGGTTCAGCAACGACGTGCGTCATCAGGATCCCTTTTTGTTCAAGACGCCACGCAAGGATCCGGGTCGCATCAGCGTGAGCAGGCGATCCCGGAGTGAATTGACGAGCTAAGTGCGGATGTTAGTAGTGGCTGCGTCCAAGTGTCAAGTGGCCACGTGGCCGGTTCTTGAATATCAAGACCCTGTGATGACAGCGGTTGCATCGGTACCAGCGAAGACCCATCTTGCCTCAGGTCTGGTCCCCGACTACAGTTTGCGCCGGAGCGGCCTGGGCGTGTTTCCCGATCTCCAACAAACGCAGTTCTTTGGCACTGACCGAAGTCGATCGCAGTTTGCTTGATCGCTGCCTGGCCCATCAGCCCGGTGCGTGGGAGGACTTTGTTGATCGCTTTATTGGGCTGTTCGTCCACGTGATCAACCACACCGGGCACGTCCGCAGCGTCCGGCTGGCGAAGCCGGATGTCGATGACCTGTGTGCCGAGATTTTCCTGGCGCTGTTGGCCGACGATTTTTCCGTCCTCAGGCGATTCAAGGGGAAGTGTTCCTTGGCGACCTATCTGACGGTCATCGCCCGGCGTCTCGTTGTTCGGGAGATGGCGCGACGCCGCAAGGCCGAGGCCTTCGGACACGTCTCGGCGCACCATGGCGGCGGCGGTCCGAGCCAGCCCCGGGCACCGCACGAAAGTCGGATCGATGATCGCGACGAAGTGGATGCGATGCTGGCGGGCCTGTCAGCCCGCGATGCCGAGATCGTACGGCAATTTCACCTGGAAGGCCGAAGCTACGGCGAGATCAGCCAGCGGTTGGAGATCCCGGAAAACTCGATCGGACCCACGCTGGCCCGTGCCCGGGAACAGCTGAGACGCCGCAGCGGTTCTTCCCAGCCAGACCACCCGACTCCGGCAGGCGGCTAGACCAACTCGTTGATCAGCCGGCGTTCCTCGAGCAGGTAACGTGGCCGGCCGTTGTGGTCGGGAAACTTCAGCGACGGATCGATGCCCAGATGGCGATAGATCATCGCCAGCACGTTTTCGGGCCGGTAGGGCCGATCCTTGGGCACGGCCCCGTTGGCATCCGAGGATCCCACCACCTGTCCGGTTCTCAGGTTGCCGCCGGCCAGCACCACGCTCATCACCCGGCCCCAGTGGTCACGGCCGGCATTGCCGTTGATCCGGGGTGTCCGGCCAAACTCACCCATGCAAACCACCAGGGTCCGGGCAGCCAGGCCGCGATCGTGCAGGTCGTCGACCAGGGTGGCGACACCCTGGTCGAAGGAGGGGCCCTTGGCCCGCATTCGTTTCTCGACGCCGTTGTGGTCGTCCCAGCTGCCGAGGCTGTTGGCACGGACCGAGATGAAGGTCACGCCATTCTCGACGAGACGGCGAGCCAGCAGCATGTTCTGGCCCATGGCGTGGTTGCCATAACGAGCCCGGGTCGCAGCAGACTCGCGACCGATGTCAAATGCTCTCCGGGCACCCTCGCCGGTGACCATCTCGAAGGCGTCCTCGGTGAACTGGTCGATTGCTTCCGAGACCCCGTGATTGTCGATGGTCCGTCGGGCGGCGTCGAAACCGGTCAGCAGGCTCCGGCGGTCTCGCAGTCGGGTTGCCGTCAGTCCCTTGAGCAGGCTGAGATTCGGGACACTGAAGTTCTTCACGTGGGCGTCCTTGCCACTGTTGAACGGGTTGTAGCCCTTGCCGAGCCAGCCAGCGCGGCCAAACCGCATGCTGTTGGGCAGCGAGACGAACGGCGGCATCCCGGGGCTGTTGGCACCACGGACTTTTGCCGTCAGTGATCCAATGCAGGGCATGTCGTTGTCACGGTTTTGTCGATCGCGGAGATAGTATCCCGTCTGTGTCAGGTGGCTGCTGGTGCCGTGGCTGCCCGAGTCGTGATGGATCGATCGGATCACCGCCAGCTTGTCCATGATCGCGGCCTGGCCGGTCATCAACTGGCTGAACACGACACCGGAAACGTTGGTGGCGATCGGTTCGAGCGGACCCCGATACTCCGTCGCCGCATCCGGCTTGGGATCGTAGGTCTCGTGCTGCGTCGGTCCACCGGCCATCTCGACGTAGATCACGGCGGTGTCGGGAACCGCGGTGCCGGCTTTCCTGGAATTGGCGGCCTGGAGTCGGAGGATCTCGGGGACGGAAAGCCCGATCGTCCCGGCCAGTCCGGCTTGCAGCAGCGTCCGTCGTGAAAGGCGGTCACAAAATTCGTTGTCTGACGACATTAGCGATTCCCGTGAAACCAATCCCGACTCGGAACAACGCGGCCAGAACGCCTCAGATCACCATCCCGGTCGCCGGGGATCAACACCCGTGAAAGTCAGCTCAAGCGATGGTATCGGCCCTCTTCGGGGGGGTCAATGAGTTTCATCGGGACGGTTCTTCAATGACTTGTTGACAGCCCGTGGCGGTGCGGGTAACAGGGAGGGGTGCGGGGAATTGAATTGATGGGTTTTCTGCACGTTCAAGGGTCAACACGAGGGGCTGGGAATGGGGATCGGTTGTCGAACTGGTGGGTGGTTTCGGGATGGTCGGACGCCAGAAACCGCCTGGAACTGGTTGGGGATGATCGTTGTGATGGCGGTCACGGCGACGTGGCTGTCGGTGGTTTCGGCGCAGGAGAAGGTCTCGCAGGGGCAGGAGCGGGAGGAACGGCCGGCGGGCCGGTTCGTTGCAAAGGTCTACAAGGACGGTGACGGGACACACAAGTACCAGGTGTTCCTGCCGGCCGGCTACGATGCCAACCGTCGCTACCCGGTCATCATGTACCTGCACGGGGCCGACGAGTGCGGTCGCGATGGGATCAAGCCGACGCAGATCGGGCTGGGTCCTTACGTGCGGGCCCGGGCCGCGGAGTTTCCCTTTCTGGTGGTCTTTCCGCAGTGCGAGACAACCCGGGGACGACGATTCCTGGAACGCTGGCAGGCCGGTTCTCCGGATGGCCAGCGGGCGTTGAAGATTCTCGACGAGGTCGAGAAGGACTACAGCGTGGATCGCAGTCGTGAGATCCTGACCGGTTGGTCGATGGGAGGATACGGGACGTGGAGCCTGGCGATCGCCCATCCGGAGCGGTGGGCGGCCGTGGTGCCGGTGGCCGGTGGCGGTGATGTCACCAAAGTCGCCGCGGTCCGCGAAACGCCCGTCTGGGTGATCCACGGGCCGGGTGACCGAACTGTTTATCCCGAACAGTCGCGGCGGATGGTCGACGCCCTGAAACGGGCCGGCGGGCTCGTGCGTTACGACGAACCAAGGGACGAGACGCACTCGGTCTGGCAGCGAGCCTATGACAGTGCTGTCCTCGAGAAGTGGTTGCTGGATCCCCGTCAGCCGTTGCCGGAAAAATCCGTGGCTTTGGTGGCGCGAGGCACCAGGTTGCCGGTTGACCTGTCCCCGTTCGTCCCGGTGGCTCATATCGGTGGCGCGGCGTACCTGCGGATCGGGACCGAGGTCCTGGATGCGATTGCCGGCGCGATCCCCTCGGCCATTCCCAAGGACATTATTTCCGGGACGCTCGAACCACTGGTCTTCAAGGACGTCGAGGGAAAGAAGAAGTACTACGAGGCGACTCTCGACAACATCTCCTACACGGGAGAAATCCAGGAGGTCTCGCTGGAGACCCAGGCCGATGCAAGCCTGCGTGCACGATTGGCTCTCAGGAACCTGACGGTGAAGTTTGGCCGGACGGTAATCGATCGGGTCAAGCTTGATGACAGGAAGGTCAACGGACGGCGAGAGTACTTCGAGAAGGATCGGGACAGGAAGTTCAGCACGGGCTTGACCGAGATTCGTGTCGCTCACGAGCGACCGGTCATGCTGGAAATCGTGGTGCGGCCGACGATCAAGGACCGACGAGCCCGCCTGTCGCTGGTGAAGTCCTCTTTCTCGATTGACGAGGATCAATTCGTCGTCGTCGGTCCGAACAAGTCGGCGATCGAGGCGTCGGGGCTGTTCAAGGGACTCAAGCAGAACCGCGTCTACGACGAAATTGTCAACGGCCTGTCGGCGCAGCGGGGATTGTTTGAGGAGAAGGTTCGGGATGTTGTCCCGATGTTGCTGGAGGAAATGGAAGCGAAGCTGGATTTCGCGGATTCCTCGGACCTGTTTCGCAGTCTCTGGCCGCTGCCGGTCTTCCAGCCGCGGGTGCGGATTTGGCCCGAAGCGCTGACAGTGGAAAAAAGCGGCATTTCGGTGGCGATCGGGATGACCGTCGCGGCAGCCGATCCCGAGAAGGCACCCCGGAAACCTCGCGAGTTGACATTGGTCAAGGATCTGATCAACCAGATCCCGCGCACCGGGAACATGCGGATCGGGTTTGCCCCGGCATTGTTGCAGCCGTTGACGTCGTTGCTGATCGAGTCGGGTGTGGCCCGGGTCGATGTGAGGGACACGCCCGAGGAACTGGTACGAGAGCTGGGCAGCCGCAGCCGGCTGGTGAAGGTGATCCCGGCGCTGGCCGCGTTGCCGGCGACCACCGACGTGCGGACCGAACTGGTTTTGACGCGATCGATCGCCGTCATCCCGTCCGACGATTCGCCCTTGGCCTCGCGGGCCCCGATGAAATTTCGATTTTCGGTTCCCGGACTCGAGCTGGCCGTATCGACCCGCGAGAGTCGTGAGGGGCCGAACTGGCAGCCACTGGCCAGCTTCGCCGTGACTCTCGAACACATGGCCACGATGCAACTGTTGCCGCCCGAGAAGGGCGAACGACGACTGAAAGTCGGATTTGCTGCACCGCCAAAGATCACCGTCGTTGGCCGCTGGGCAAAGGGAGTCAGTGTCGCTGACCGGTCGTTGCACGACGACGTGTTTCACCGGCAGTTCGACCGGGCCTGGCGGGCGTTTGCCGGCAAGGCGCTGGAGGCAACCGTGGCGGTCAGTGATTTTCAGTTCGGTGACGTGTCGCTGCCGCTGTTTGACATCGGGTGGGCCTCACCGATGATGTACGTTGAGTTTGGCCTGGCGAGTCGGACGAAGGCGGCTTCGCGGAAGGTCGGCCAGGCCGGTTTCGAACGACCCGTCCCGAAGGCATCGGATTCGGGCAGGTCGAGACCGGCGGGAAGTGTCGCTCCTGCCGAGTTCTCTCGCCGCCGAGGCCTGCCGGGCACTCGATCCAGAAAAACGCGGCGTTCGCGGGAAGAACGTCGCCCCTAGTTGACCATCCGGGCAGCTTGAATCGGCCCATCGACGGTGCCACAATGAACCCTCGTTTTCCGAGGTGTGGTTTGTTTTACGAATGACTCGGAGGCGTTTCCGACTGTAGAGTTCGCCTTTCGAGAGATAAGGGACACAGCATGGCTACGATCACGCTCCAGGAAGGTCACACGGTCGGTATCGACCTGGGGACCACGTTTTCCTCGATCGCACAACTCGACGACGAGGGAAATCCCCAGGCGATTGTTAACACCGAGGGTGAGACGATCACCCCGTCGGTCGTGTTGCTCGGCGATGAAGAACGCGTGGTGGTCGGCCCGACGTTCGAGCGGATTGCGCAAGAGGCCCCGGATCGCATCGTCGAGGCGATCAAGCGGGAGATGGGGAACAAGGATTTTCACGTCATCTACCAGGACCGCAAGCTCACTCCCGAGTTCGTCTCCGCTTTGATCATCAAGAAACTCAAGCAGGACGCCGAGAAGGTCATTGGCCCGATCGCCAACGCCGTGCTCACCGTGCCCTATTACTTCAACGACATTCGCCGGAAGGCGACTCAGGATGCGGGGCGAATCGCGGGGCTGAACGTCATTGACATCATCAACGAACCGACCGCGGCGACGTTGGCCTATGCCTGGGAAATGGGCGAGCTGGGACGGACGGATCTCGAACAGGCCGAACGAACGATTCTCGTGTACGACCTTGGCGGCGGAACATTCGACGTGACCGTCGTGCGGTACACGCCGACCAACTTCAAGGTCCTGGCCACCGACGGAGACGTGATGCTGGGTGGGCTTGACTGGAGCCGCCGGATGGTCGATCACGTGTCCGACGAGTTCCAGAAGAAGTTCGAGATGGATCCGCGGGAGGATGCCGAGAGCCTGAGGGACCTGACGCAGGACTGCGAAGAGGCAAAGCGGCAACTCTCCGAGAGCGCCCAGGTGCGGATCGACGCCTACTACCAGGGCAACGAACTGACAGTCTCGATCACCCGTGGGGATTTCGAACGGCTGACCAGTGACCTGCTGCAGCGGACCAAGGACACCACCGAACTGGTGCTCAAGCAGGCCGACGTGGGTTCCGGTCAACTCGATGAACTGGTCCTCGTGGGGGGCTCGACACACATGCCCGTTGTTGAACAGATGTTGAGAGAGATCTGCGGTCGCGAGCCATCCCGTGCCGTGCATCCTGAGAAGGCTGTTGGCCACGGGGCGGCGATCCACGCGGCGATTCTCGAAGCCCGCGCCACCGGTGGTGAGTCGCGGATGGGCAAGGCGATCATCAACCGGCTCCGCGCGGTTTCGACCGCCGATGTCAACTCGCACTCGCTGGGTACCAAGATCACCAATCCCGCCGACCGTACCAGCAAGATCAACCACATCATGATCCCTCGTAACAACGAGTTGCCCTTCAACGTGACACAGAAATTCGTGACCACGTCGGACAACCAGCAACGGATCCACGTCTCGGTGCTCGAGGGTGAAGTTGCCGATCCCGATGCCTGTGCGACGATCGGTGATTTCTGGATCACCAACCTGCCACCGAACCTGCCCAAGGGGTCGCCCCTGGAGGTGACCTACGCCTACGATGCCGCCGGTCGCATCAACTGCTCGGCGAAAGAACTGACCGGTAACGCCGCCGCATCGATCGAGATTGTCCGGGATTCGGGACTGGACGCCGATGGCGTCACTTCGTTTGAGAGTCTTGCCGAGAGTTACGTGGTCGAGTGATCACGCCGTGTGTTTGATGGGTCGGGGTTCATCGGCTGCTGAACCCGCTGTTTCCTGTTCTGACAATTGAGACACCGCGTGGCCTTGGACGTCTACAAGGACTGGCTGGGAATTTCCGAGGAGATCCCTCGACCGCCGGATCTCTATTCCCTGTTGCGGTTGTCCCGCTTCGAGGACGAAGCCGACAAGATCCGTGCACACTACAAGAAACTCAATGCCCACGTCCGCAAGTACGCCACGGGAACCTACCAGCTGGAGTCCCAGGAACTGCTCAACGAGCTTGCCAAGGGCATGCTCTGCCTGACCGATCCCGAGCGAAAACGCGAGTACGACGAAGGGCTCGGCCGGACATTCGAGGACGAGGACGATGTCCGACCGACGATCTCCCAGACCCTGGTGCGGCGGGGGATCGCGACGCGGGAACAGATGACCGAGGCGAAGGACTTTGCCGAGAAGCGAGGACTCTCGATTCGTGATGCTGTGGTGCAGATGAAGTTGACCGATGCCGAGACGGCGACCGAGGCGCTGGCCGGCGAACTCGGACTCCCCTACGTCGATCTCGAACAGCTCATTCCCGACGATTCGATTCTGGCAAAAGTCCCCCGCAACGTCGCCCGCCGAAATTCGGTGCTGCCGCTGTTTGTTGACGACGACATGCTGCTGGTCGCCTGCGTCGACGAACCGACGCATGAAATCGAGGACGAACTGAGACTGCGGGTCGGGGTGTCGATGCGGCGGGTGATCGCCAGTCCATTGGCGATCAACCAGGCGATCGCCAAGTACTACGCGGGTCTGGAGGCCGGCGCATCGGACAAGGCGGAACCGGAAGCGAAAAAGACCAAAGAGCCGAGGAAAAAAACGCCGCGGGCGGGCGAGGCTGGTGAGGACTTTGCCGAGACGCACCAGAGGAAACAGCTGGGGATCATCCTGATGTGCTGGAGCATCGCGTTGCCGGTGGTGCTGGATATCTGGGTTGTTCCCGGCACGGTCACGCGAATCATGCCCGCCTGGTTTCCCTACGTGGTCTCGCCACTGGTGTCGCCGGTCGCGTTGTTCCTGGTCTGGTCGCGGTTTTTCCGGAAGCGGTAGCCCCGGTCACCAACCACTTCCTGTGGCATTGGTCCAGATCGCCCAGTAGACCGTCTTGTCGTCGATCTTGTGGTAGCGGTCGACGATTGCCCCGATGTAGTGCTCGTCCAACGGCAGCGTCAACGCCATTCTCTGGGCGTCGCCGGCACGAAACCTGGTCACGGTTCCGCCCAGGTCGGCGTAGAATTCGTCGGCGACCTTCCCGCGGGGTTTGCGGGGGTTGTAGTGGGCGACGTAGATCGTGTCGCCGGTCGTTTCGCCTCGGTGCACCAGGTCAACCTTGTATTTCAGGACGAACGCGTAGTTGTACAGCCCGTCGTTGGGCAGGAACTCGCCGGGCAATTCCACCAGCGTGGCGGTCACCTCGACGCTGCCGGCCGTCGTGACCTGTCCGCCGTCGCCGTAGCGTCCCGCCGGCGTGAATTTCATCTGGATCGCCAACCCCACGCCGGCGGTTGCCAGGATCACCAGCCCCAGCAGGGTCCAGCGGACCATGGTGTTTTCGCTGCCGGACGCCCGGGTCCCGCTCGACTTCTCCGGGATCGAGGCCGAGGACTCCGCTGCCATGGGGTTGGAAGCTGCTGGGTCGGGTCGTGGATCGAGCTTGTCGGACATGATCTCGGAGTCGATTTCAGCGGGAGGCCGTGACATCGACAAAGGTCCAGTGAGGCTCCCAGCAGTCGAGTAATGGCAGGACGGGTCCGTCGTGGGCATCGGGATGCTGCTTGCGGAGCGCCGGGCTCTTGCCGCCGATGATCGGAGCGTCGGCCAGTCTCATCAATCCGCCGGGTGCTCCGTCACGTTCCGAGCCTCCCCCGTCCTTCGGGCAGCGGGTAAACAGCACATAGCGGCCGTCCGGCGACAACGCGCCCCCGTAAATGTGGCGACCATCTTCCCCGTAGATCATCCGGCGGCTGGAACCGTCTCCCGGTGCCATCCACAACTGTGTCCAACCGTACTTGGCCTGGTTGGCCGGCCGGTTGCTGAAGATCACGTGCTTGGAATCGGGGAACCAGTCGGGTGTGCAATTTCGAAAACGACTGACCACACTCCAACGACCGCTGGTGACATCCATGCGGACGATGGTCCAGAGTTCCCCGCCGACGTTGGCGGTGCCACAAAACCACTTGCCGTCGGGCGACCAGAACAACTGTTGAAAGTAACCGGCCCGTTTCATCCGGCGGCGGATCGTTCCGGTGGCCACGTCGATGATCTCGATCCCCTTCAACGACAGGCAGGAGATCTGCTTTCCATCGGGACTCCAGCATCCCCAGGGGCGGGCGCCCAGGACTCGCGGATTGCGTCCCAGGGCATCGGCCAGGACCAGTTCGCCCTGGAATCCCCAGCGATCATGGCTGATGACCGTGCCGGTCTTGATGCGCCGGTAGAGCAACCGGCGGCTGTCCGGCGACCACCGCGGCGCCGCCTCGCTCCATTTCGGCGTGTCGGTCAATTTCCGACGCTGCGACCCGTCGGGCCGCATCAGCACCAGGTCCCAGTCGCCTCGCGGCTGCTTCACGCTGGTGACGACAAATCCTCTGCCGGCCACTTCTTTCCGCAACACGGTGACCGCGTCGGCCTTGTCGGCGGTGAGGGCCTGTGGAGCGAGTCCAAGCAGCACCAGGGAAAACGGAAGGATGGTCCGGATCACGGCTGGCATGGGCGGGTCCTTTCGCGGTGGCTTGCGGCAACTCCAAGCCGACTCAGACTAATCCATGCTCCCAGGCGGTGTCCACCAGGTCCACTGGCGGGTTCTTCAGTCCGCCTCGATCATGTCGGTCTCGGACCATTCGTGCAGAGCCCGTCCGGTTCCCTCGTCCCGCTGTCGCGGCCGCAACAGGATCCGGATCGGCACCTCCTTGAAGGGCAGCTCCTCGCGGAAGACACCCAGCAGGTACCTTTTCCAGGTTTCATTGAAAAGTTGCGGCAGGTTGCACTTCAGGACGATCGTCGGAGGGCAGGTGTCGACCTGGGTGGCGAAGTAGATCTTGGGCCGCTTGTTGCGGCGGAATGGAGGAGCGTTCTTCTTGATCGCGGCCCGGACAATGCGATTGAGTTGGCCGGTGCTGACCCGCTGCCGTGACTGCTTGAAGATCGATTGCGACAGGTTGATCAGTTTCTTGGCGTTGCGTCCGGTCAAGGCCGTGACGAACGCGATCGGTGCATGCCGCAGCATTCCGAACGACTCGACCAGGTACTGCGACCAACGCTCGGTCGTCATCCCGGCCTCCACGGCCAGGTCCCACTTGTTGACGACGAAGATGCACGGCGTGTAGTTCTCGACGACGCTCTCGACAAGTTGTTTGTCGACCCGGGAGATCGTCTCCAGTGAGTCAAAGAACATCAGCACGACATCGGCTTGCTGGATGCTCTGGCGTGAACGGACCAGGCCGTAGAACTCGATGTCGTTGGCGATGCTCTTTCTTTTTCGTACCCCGGGCGTGTCGATGGCGACGAAAGCCTTCTTGTCCATCTCGAATCGCACGTCGATGCTGTCACGGGTCGTCCCGGGCACCTCGCTGGTGATCACCCGTTCATCGTCGGCGAGTGCGTTGATGAAGGTGCTCTTGCCGACATTTCTGCGACCGACCAGTGCCAGCTTCAGTTCCGGTTCGGTTGTCAGGTCCTCTCCGCTCTCGACCTCGTCGGGATCGGCCGGGGGCAGGATCTCGATCAACGATGCCAGCAATTCGCCCCGGTTTCGGTTTCCGATCACGCTGGTGGTAACCAGTGGAGCATCGACGAGTTCCAGGAAGGCCGGGGCCTCGTACTCGGTGCGAGGCGAGTCACACTTGTTGACGACCAGCAGGATCGGTTTCTGCAGGGGATGCAGCCGCTGGGCCACCTCGCGGTCCAGCGGCGTGATTCCCTGCTGTCCATCGACGACGAACATCAGCAGGTCGGCACTCTCGAGTCCCACCTGGATCTGGTGTTCGATTTCCTCTTCGAGCCGGTCGGTGTCGTTGATGCCGATGCCACCGGTATCGACCAGTTCGAAGTACCGCGGACCGGCCTGCATCAAGTGGGTCACGCGATCGCGCGTGACACCGGCTGTCGGATCGACGACGGATATCCTCCGCCGGGCGAGCCAGTTCAGCAGTGAACTCTTGCCGACATTGGGGCGGCCGATGATCGCGACACGAGGGACGGGCATGAGTCAGACCGGGAGAGGAGGCCGTGGAATAGACGCTGGGGCGAGTGGTAACCGCGGCGGGGTCACCTGCCCGGTTGCAATGTCAACTGTAGCCAATTATGGGTACAGAACAATTGTCCGATGATGGAACCCGCGGGACACGCTGGCGAGGATGGCTTTGGTGGATGTCGTGACGGGGGGATTTGAGGCCGAATTGGCACGCTGGAGGCCCGGGGCAGGGCCGGTACCGGTTTGCACGTTACCGCAAGCGCGTGACTATTGTCGGCGGCTGGCGGCGACGCATTACGAGAATTTTCCACTGCTGTCCTGGATGCTTCCCCGCCGGCTTCGGCACCCGTTACAGGTTGTCTATGCCTGGTGCCGCTGGGCCGATGACCTGGCCGATGAGGTCCCAGGGCAGGAGCAATCGCTGGAATTGCTGGCCTGGTGGCGAAGTGAACTGGAAGCCTGTTTCGAGGGTACGCCGACGCATCCGGTGCCTCTGGCGCTGCAGGAGGTCGTTGGGGAATTCCGGCTCTGTCGCCAGCCCTTCGATGACCTGCTGGACGCGTTCGTCCAGGATCAGCGGGTTGTCGAATACGAGACATTCGAGCAGTTGCTGGGGTATTGTCGCTTGAGCGCCAACCCGGTCGGGCGAATCGTCCTGGCACTGTGTGAAACAGAAACCGACGAGGCGTTCGTGCATTCCGATGCGATCTGTACCGGGTTGCAACTGGCGAACTTCTGGCAGGATCTGCGACGGGACCACGAGAGTGGCCGCGTCTATCTCCCGCTGGAGGATTGTCGCCGGTTTGGTTATGACCGGACGAGACTGGCGGCGCGGACGACCGATGACGCCTTCCTGTCGCTGATGCAGTTCGAGGTGGATCGTGCCCGCGGCCTGCTCGAGCAGGGGCGATCCCTGGTGACGTTGATTCCCGGTCGCATGCAGATCGTGATCGACCTGTTTGCCCGGGGTGGCCTGGTGATCCTGGAGCGGGTCCAGCGAACCGGCTACCGGGTATGGGATCACCGTCCGGTGGTCGGCCGCCGCGATGTGGTGGGGATGGTCCTGGCCGCGTCAGCATCGACGGTCCGGCGCTGGTTGTGCGGTGGCGGGGGAACGACGTGAACAGATCGCGGCTGGATGATTCGTACCAGGCCTGTCGCCGGTTGACCCGTCGGACGGCCGGGAACTTCTTCGTTTCGTTTTTCGGGTTGCCCCGTGAACGATTTCGAGGGATGTGTGCCCTGTACGCCTTTCTCAGGCTCTCCGATGATCTCGGCGACGAACCCGGCTGGTCAGCTCCTCAGCGGCAGCAGCGGCTGCAGGCGTGGCGAGAGCAGCTGGCAGCCGCGTTGGCTGGTCCGACGGTTCCGTGGGTCGAACCCGTCGATGTGTTTCCGGCACTGGTCGACACCGTGGCGAGGTTCCAGGTCCCTGCCGAATCCCTGGGTGGTGTGCTGGATGGGATTGCCATGGACCTGGTCCCACGGACCTACGAGACGATCGAGGATCTGCAGGTTTACTGCGACCGTGTCGCGGGTGCCGTGGGCCTGTGTTGCCTGCACATCTGGGGGTTCCACGACCCGGTGGCAAAGGAAACCGCCCTTGACTGCGGCATGGCCCTGCAATTGACCAACATCCTCAGGGATCTTCAGGAAGATGCTGTCATGGGTCGCATCTACCTGCCCCGGGAAGACCTTCGCCGGTTCGGTGTGACCACCGATGATCTGGTCGCCGGTCGCGCCGGTGACCGGTTCCGGACAATGATGCGATTCGAAGTCGAGCGGACCCGGGCATATTACGCTTCCGCCGAACAGCTGTTCGAGCAGATCGATCGCCCGGGCCGACCGGTCCTCAGGGCCATGTTGACGATCTACGCCGGACTGCTCGATCGCATCGAGCAGGTCGACTACAACGTCTTCGACCATCGCATCCGGGTTCCGGCCTGGCGCAAGGTTCTGGCCGGTCTCGCCGCGGTACTCGGTCGCTATCAGCGGGAGTAACGGTCCGGCTGTTTGGTGAAGGTCGCCAGGTTCTCGGGGCTGGCGAAGAGGTAGAGTTGTCCACGGTGCCAGGTGGCGTGATCGAGGCTTCCCGGTTGCGGCCGTTGGCTCCCGAGGCTGACGACATCCTGCCCACCGGCGGCGGGCAGGTACTTGCCCGGCGATGCCAGGAAGGCCGTGCGGGCGGCTGGCGAACTCAGCAGTACCACGAAGCCTCGATGGGTGATTTCGAATTCCGGTCGCGCCTTGATGAGTTTCCGCTGGTCACACAGTGCCACAGGGCAGAATCCCTTCAGACCGACCAGGATACCACGGGTTTCGACGTGTCGAACCGGTTGCACTCTCGCCGCCGGTGCCGCGGGAAGTGCTGGCGCCGACCTGTCACGAGCTTCGGCCGCGGCGATGGCCTGCTTCTCGGCAACGGCTGCTCTGCCTGTCAGTTCTGTGGCGATCTTCGCGGCATGTTGGGCGATCACCTTCATGTCGGCTGATTTCGTCGTCGCGGCCGCAGCGGCCTTCCTGGCCGCGACGATCATCCGGTCGGCGTCGCGAATTTCCTGATTGACCGCAATGCCCTTGGCCCGGGCTGCGTTGAGCTCCTTTTTTTGTTCAGCGAGTTCCTTCTCGGATGCGAGTTCGGCGAGGGCGACCGCATCGACCCAGGTCTTGGCGTCAGCGGAGTTTCTTCGCTGCTCGACGACTTCCAGCTCGGCGGCAGCCTTGACCTCGTTGGCCGCATCCACAGTGTCTGTGGCCTCGTCGAGTTTCTTTTTCTGTTCGGCGAGTTTCTTTTTCTGTTCGGCGAGTTTCTTTTTCTGTTCGGCGAGTTTCTGCTCGGCAGCGATCGTGGCCTTGGCTGTCGCTTCCGCCCAGGTCTTGATGTCACGGAGCTTCTGTTGTTGTTCTGCGTTTTTCCGCTGGGCCACAATCTTGGCCTCGGTCACCGCAGCTCCCTTGGCCCTGGCATTGTCGAACTGTTTCTGTTGTTCCAGGATTTCCACGTCCGCGGCGAATCTGGTCTTGATTGCCGCGTCGACCCTGTCCTGCGCCGACTGGATCCTGGAAACAGAATTGGCGCGTGCCAGTTCGGCCGCGTTCAGGGCCGCCACGGCATCGGCTGCTTTCCGGGTCGCATCATCGGCCACCCGCTTGAAGCCGGCCACGGTGTTGGCCGAGATGTCGTCGGTCAACTGGTCGACCTTCACGGGAGTCATGTCGGGCATGGCCAGGCCGTTGTGGTGGTAGAATCTCCGCAACTCCTCCATCACGATTGAGGAGCGTGCGGACCGGGCCGGGGCCGAGGCTGGGGCCGGGGCCGGGGCCGATTCCTGCTTCTTTGGTGCGCCTGGGCCCCGCAAGCTTGGCAGTTCCCACTTGCGGTTGGAGAGTGTCTTCAGGCGTTCGGCGAGGCTGGGAAGGGGGCCTTCGGCCCGGATTGCCGTCAGCAACGATGCAAGGGCGACGATTCCCGCCAATCCCAGCAACATCCGTGTTCGTGTCGTGAACGCCTTCATGAACCCTGTCTCCCTGTCAACCAGCTCGTCATTGCACGAGATGACGCGGCGACGCATAATCGGCGCCACCGGAAAATTCCGAGTTGTTGCTGATTATCGGCAAGGAGACCGTCACCGGTTCAGAACGGAAGAATCGTTCTCACCCGATCGAACGGAGTTGACGGGTGTAATTGGTAGAATCGCTACGATCGTTACGATTGCTACAGTCGTTAGACTTTACCCATCTTATCAACAGGGTGACGATGGCCAGCGAGCCGACCGACCACGAGTCTTCGTCTGCGGACGTGGAGGCACCCGGTAGTGAAACGGGCGGCCCGGTTCCTCGATCGAGGTTTTGGGGCTGGGCAGTGGGCCTGCTGGCCGTAGTGTTGGCGGGATCGTTGCTGGCCAATTGGGGGCAATACCAGCTGTGGCAGTTGCTGGCGGAGGAGCCCCGGGAGGTATTTCACTCTGGGGAGGAAGATGCCGAGGCCAAGTTGGCCATCCTGCCGATCAACGGGGTGATCATGCCACCGTTGACCGGTCGAGTGCTTTCGATCGTTGACCGGATCGAGAAGGACAAGTCGGTACGTGGGTTGCTGCTGGCGATCGACAGTCCCGGTGGCCTTGTCGCCGACAGCCACCAGATCTATCACCGCCTGGAGAGATACCGGTCCAAGACGGGCAATCCGGTGTTCGTGACCATGTCGCGGATGGCGACATCGGGAGGCCTGTACGTGGCGATGGGTGGCGGGCCGCAAGTGCGGGTGTTTGCCGAGCCGACAACCTGGACCGGATCGATTGGTGTGATCATCCCCCGCTACGACCTCAGCGGCCTTGCCAGTGAGCTTGGTGTGAACTCCGATCCGCTCAAGACCGGCCCACTGAAGGATTCGTTGAATCCGTTCCGCAAGTTGAGCGACCAGGATCGAGTCGTCTGGCGGGCGATTCTCGACGATGCGTTTGATCGCTTTGTGGGAGTGGTCGCGACGAATCGTCCCCGCTTGGACGAGGCCGGGGTACGCCGGTTGGCGACCGGCCAGATCTACACGGCCAGCCAGGCGTTGGAGAACGGTCTCGTGGACGAACTCGGCTACGAAGAAGACGCGATCGCGGCGCTCAGGAGCCAGTTGAAGCTGGCCAGGGCCCGGGTTGTCACCTACCGCTCGCGTTCCAACTGGATCGATCTGCTGCTTGGCCAGTCCCGGTCGCCGGGTTCGAGCGAGTTGTTTCGAGAATGGCTCGAGGGCGGTGTTCCCCGCGCCATGTACCTCTCCAGCTGGGGATCCCTGCCGCCGCCGATTCTCGATTAGTCGGCCGCCGTGTCCAGGCCTTCACCCAGCAGCTGCCGCAGTCGTCTTGCCAGTTCGATTCGTCCACGGTGAATGCGACTGCGAACCGTGCCGATCGGGCATTCCAGCAGCGAGGCGATCGCGTCGTAACGCAGTCCCTCGAATTCCTTGAGGACCAGCACCGTGCGAAACTCGTCGGGGAGTTCTTCGAGCGTTTGCCGGACCAGCTGGCTGTGTTCGTCGCGGATCAGCGTTGAAAGCGGCTGGTTGTCGGGCCGGAGGTCGGGTGGTTCGGTTCCACTGGATTCACGCAGCGCGTCGGTTGAGATCGTCTGCTGGCGTTGTCGTCGCAGGAAACTGAGCGCGAGGTTGATGGCGATCCGGTAGAGCCAGGTGTAGAAAGCCGCCTCGCCACGGAACCCGTCGAGTTTCTGGTAGGCCTGGATGAAGGCGGTCTGGGCCACGTCCTGGGCATCCTCGCGGGATCGCAGCAACGGGTTCAGCGAGTGGAACAGGCGATCCTGATGCCGTTCGACGAGCACACCGAAAGCGTCGTCGTCGCCATCCCGGCAGCGTTGGACCAGTTGTTGATCGTCGAGCGAGTTCACCGGGCACGAGTCCTTTCCTGCTCGACAGAAGGTTCCGGGACGGGTTGACGGAGGAGCCAGGCGGAAAAACCCAGCCCGACGAACAGCAGCAGCAGGCTGAAACACTGGGAGATGGTCAGGCTGGTTCCGAACTGCCCCAGTTCGTCACCGCGGAGTACTTCCAGCAGCAATCGCGTGAGCGGATAGGCAACCAGTGCGATTGCCAGGGTCTCGCCGTGGCGTCGGCTGTAACGGAAGGCGGTGGCGGTGACGAGTGCGAGAACCAGCGAGTTGAGCGTACTGTAAATCTGGCTGGGATGCATGGCGAAGGTGGTGGCCGCGTCCGGGTCCAGGAATCCCCGGCCAACGAGGGTGCGAAACGGCACGCTGTCCTGCGGAAACGTGATCGCCCAGGGCAGGTTGCAGGCATCACCCCAGCAGCAACCGTTCATCAGGCAACCGAGCCGTCCGCAGGCCAGTGCCAGGAAGAACGAGGGGACGACCAGATCCACCAGTCGCAGCGGGTTGCACTGGTCGCGGTGACGGCGGGCAAATGTGGTGATCGCGACCAGCGAGAGGCCGACACCGCCGTAAAGTACCAGGCCTCCGGCGGAGATATTGACTGAGGCAAAGAACTTCTCCAGCAGGGTCGTCCGCCCGGCGAAGATCCTCTCGCGGTACTGGACCACGTACCACAGGCGGGCTCCAACCAGGCTCGCGACGAACAACCAGACAGCCAGGTCCCAGATCAACTGTTCGGGAATCCCCTCTCGCCGGGCACGGCGTCCGGCCGTCTGGCCGGCCAGGACACAGCCGATGAACACGAGAAAACCGTAGCCGAAGACAGGGATCACCGGACCCGGCTTGCCACCCTGGGTGAACAGGCACACGGCAACCAGAACGGCCAGGCCCAGGGCGTAGTTGATCAGCAGCGCCCGCCGTTCGGTCGCGGCTTCTTCCCGCCGTCGGGCCGTCCACAGCCACCAGGCCGTGATCAGCGTCCAGGGGATCACGAGCCAGCCGATCCCGACGACTGGAATCCCGTCCACGGATTCGCAGGCGAAGAGGGTGTCGAGCCGGAGACGGATCAGGATCTGTCGCATGGATCAGTTTTCAGGATGCGGGCGGTGTGGTCGTTGTCAGCGGCAGGTTGTCGATCAGGCGGATGTCATCGACGGCAGCGGCGACCAACGCCACCAGTTCACCCTCGACACGGGAGGGTTCTGCGAGGGTCTGGGCATCAACAATTGTCGCGTAATCGACGGTGATTTCCGGGTTGGTCTCGAGTTCACTTCGCATGATTTTCCGGAGCTGATCGAGATCGGTTGCGCCCTGGTCGAGATGATCCTGGACGAGGCGAAGAACCCGGTACAGTGAGGTGGCGGCGGTTCGTTGATCGGGGGTGAGCAGTACGTTGCGGCTGGAGAGAGCCAGCCCGTCGTCATCCCGGATTGTCGGACAGGTGGTGATCTCGACCGGCAGGTGCAGCTCGCGGCAGAGGTGACGAATGACGAGTTGCTGCTGGTAGTCCTTCATACCAAAAAATGCGACATCGGGTCTGACGATGTTGAGCAACTTGACGACGACGGTGGCCACACCCCGGAAGTGCCCGGGACGGTGTTGGCCCTCGAGGATTCGGCCCAGCCGGCCGACATCGACGGTTGTTTCACTGGCGGGCGGATCCATCGTGGCGTCTTCGGGTTGAAAGACGAGATCAACGCCCAGTTCCTTGCAGATCGCCAGGTCGTCCTCGAGTGGACGCGGGTAGTGCTGGAAATCGGTCGAGTCGTTGAACTGGTTTGCATTGACAAACAGCGTCACGATGACCTGGTCGCACCGGTCGCGGGCGATCCGGATCAGGCTGTTGTGGCCGGCGTGCAAGGCGCCCATCGTCGGTACACAGCCAACACACCGGCCTTGCTGCCGGGCCATGTTGACCAGCGTTCGGACCTCGTCGACACTTCCGGTCGTCCTCATCCGTGCTGCTTGCACCCTGTACTCGTCGATCCGTTGTCGGTTCGTTGTGAACTGCTGTCCCGTCCAGCGGCTCGACGTGGAGGCGTTTGGAGCGGGGTCGTCTTCCAGACGGGATTCTATGGTCTGGATGCCGGTTTGACGAGATTGCGCACAGACAACGGCACGACCGGTCCCGTGGGACTGATCGTGCCGCTGTGATTGTCCGGCGACGAATCGAGAATCGAAATGACTCGTCGAGCCTAGAAGTCGTAGTCGGGGTTGGTGCGGTCGAAGTCCTCGGAATCCAGCCCGAGGTTGGTCTTCAGGTCAGAGTAGGTGTATTCCTCGAGCAGCGGTGGTTTGCCCTTGGACTTCCTCGGGAACCCGTACTGCTGCAACCGGACCGGCAGGTTGGTCTGGTTGTCGATGAAGAGACGGGTCATGTGAAACGGGCTGTCACCGGCCTTCTTGGGGTGAATCGCCTGGATCACGCGTACGCTCCGCTTGCCGAGTTTGGCCTTGGGGAAGTAGCGGACCCGCGTGTTGTCGGCCTGCTGTTCCCAGCGGTTGATGACCGTGTCGAGCATCTTGGTGATGCCGATTTCGGTGATGGGATAACGGTTCTCTTTCATGACCATCTTGCTGGTCGGCTTCAGCTTCAGTGTGCCCAGCAGTTTCTGGATGCCGGTCCCGTGGGCGATCAGTCGGCCGTCGTTCTGGCCATCAACGTAGATCACTTCTCGGCCGGAATGGGGCTTCGCGAACTTCAGGTACACACTAAACGGCTTTTGCCGCATCTTGATCTGCATTCGCTGGGTGATCATCTTCTTGCCGATGACCTCCCTCTTCGAGAAAGTCGCGCTGTAGTCCTTGACCGATTGCAGTGCCACGCGACTTTGTTCGGCAACTCGCAATGCGTCTCTGAGCACGCCCGCCTTGGTGTTTGACGGTCGGGCCGCCACGCGATCGGCTGCCGAGGCAGGCAGGATCAACGTGGCCGCGACCAGCGTGGCCAGGACCAGCCGTTGCCGGGTGGCGAAGAGGGTCGAGTGGTTGGTGAGGTCTGTCCGGGTCATGATGTTCATTCAGGTCCCTCGGTCTCAGTTTGGCCGCTCTGGTGAATCGACGCGGCGAGTGGCGGGAGTGTGGTCCGACTAGCTCGGATCCGGCAAGAACTTCTATCGACGTGGCGTCTCGGACGTCTTCTGCTGAATCACTCCTGAATTCATGATGTGACGTCGCCGGGGTCCGGTCAGTCAGATCGGTCGGAATGGGCCGGTTGTATTCGAGGGGAGCCGGGAAGACACCGGGGACAAAAAAAGGCCTCACCCGGAGAGGTGAGGCCTTCATGGATTGCTGTGGTTGTCGCGATCGTCTGCGGTCGTCTAGGGGCTGACCGGCAGACCGTCGGTGATCAACGAATCAACGGTATCCTGCAGATCGTGGATCTCATCCAGTGAAATTGCAGCGATGGACACGCCGGCGATCGCGGTGCTGACCATCGCGAGAGTGACCACGTCGAGCTGATCGACGGCCGCCTCGATGTGGTGGCCGCGGACAACCGTGGTCGCGTCGGAGACCAGGACGGCCAGTGGGCGGGTTTGCGGAGGAGCCAGCTGGGCGTCCCAGATGCGGTAGACGGCCCGGGTTGAACCGGCATCGAGCTGGTAGAGACCGCCGGGAATGTTGGCCAGTGTGAATTGGCCACGGGCATCGGTCGTCGTCCGAGCCACCTCGCGATGCCCCTGTCGAAGAACGACCAGCACGCCGTCGCGTGGCTGTCCCTGGGCGTCAACAACCCGGCCCACCAGTTGCCCCGAATCATCCAGGGCCACGTCGTTGATCACTGTGGCCGCGGGGCTGGCTGTTGTCTGCCGGTTCGATTCCTGCGGTTGTCCCAATGCCCAGGCCGGCAATTGACCCATCGACATTCCCAGGCAGGCCAGCAAGGCCAACGCCCACGTCCACGTATTGGGTGAGGCAATCCGTTGCATCGATCAGATCCTCTTTGAGTTAGGCCGTCCGGTCGAGTCTCTTGCTTGCTGGCCGGGTTGTGGCCGCAACCGCCGAAATCCGGTTAATGGGTGTAATCCGAATAACCCGTATATCCCACCATATCGGAACACCGGCGATGTGACTCCAGCTCGATTCCCGGGCATCCCGCGGTTTTTTCAGGAGCCGGGGACCGGGCTTCAGCGTTCCAGGCGTCTCAGATGGGTTTTCAGCCGTGACGGGGCGTCGGGGAGACGCTTTTCGAGCCATTGGCTGAAGTGACCCGGTGGTGCCTGATGGCGAATGGCCGCCAGGTAGTCGGTCAACGCCCGTCGTGCTGTGGGCGGACCGTGCAGCAGGAAGTGGACCCAGGCCCATGCCTCCCGGTAGTCGGCGGCACGCATCGATGCAAATGTCTTTCGCGACTCGAGCCGCTGGATCGATGGAGACCACCCGAACCTCAGCGACCAGCGGAGCCGATTGATGTGCCGGTGGACGGTACCCTCGCGAGAAACCGGTTCTTCGAAGTATTCGGCCAGCCCTTCATCGAGCCACAACGGAAGGTAGGGCAGGGCGTCATGGATCAGCGCATGAGTACACTCGTGACGCAGATCCCGTTCCCAATCGCCGTGGTGATAGGCGAAAACGTAGCTGCGATCCGAGGCTTTCAGGAACAGCGCCCGCCGCCGGGACCCGCCCGGCACGCGGCGGTTGAGGTGCTCGCGGTAGCGGCGACGATTTGCCAGCAGGTGCACGTGGATCGGCCGTCCCCTGGTCGACAATGCCAGCACGTTGCGGAAATCATCGGGCAACGTTTTCAGGGAACTCAACAGTCGCTGGTGTGACTCAAGTGAGAAATCGGCGTGAAATACGAACGGCCCGCTGCGGCGGATGTCTCGCCAGGTTGGCTCGGCCGTGTGCACTCCGGCCGTCGGCCAGGCCGATACGGCGAGTCCGACAGGAACCAGCCAGGCCAAGAAATGACGATCCGGATATCGATGTCGGTGAATCAGAGCTGATGCGAATCGCATGTGATTTCCGTGACGGTGCTGCGCGGGCGCGGATTGTAGTGATCGGTTCCTTGTGGTCAAGATCCCCCAGCCAAACGGTCAAGACGGCCTGCAGCGACACGGAGAATTGGAATTGTCGATGTCGGCGGGCTGGCCTATGATCCCCCGCCCTGGAACTGCGAGATGAAGGATCGATGACCAACGTGATCACACGGTGCCTGGGGGTCCTGCTGCTGCTGGTGCCGGTGTCGGCGATGGTGGCCATGGTCGTCTTTGGTGTGCCACAGATCACACCGATGGTGGTTCTGCCCGGCTGGCAGGAACCAGCCGAGACCGGGCGGAATCGCCCTGTTGATCCTTCCGCCAGGGCAACGTCCGGACAAGCCCTGCAGAAGCCGGGACGGCGTGAAAACACGACGGCCCGGCTGACCCTGAGCCGGCCCCTCTCGGCGACAGCGCGTCGCCCCCGTGTCGGCCAGTTGATGGCCTCGCCTCGTTCCCTCCGCAAGGTGTCAGTGACCTGGAACGAGGTTCGTACGGGACTGGCACTTGTGGGCGTCGAACGGTTCAAGATTCAACCGGGGGGGCGTGGCGGCGAGGTGCACTTCAGTTGCGTGCAATCGGTCCCGGGGCAGCCACGATTGTCGAGACGATTCGAGGCCGAGGCGAACGATCCGGTGTCGGCTGCCAGCGACGTGCTCAGGCAGATCCAGCAGTCGATCGCTTCCTCGCCGCAGATCGTCGGGTCCCGTTAACGCCCGGGAGTCAAAACGATGTGGCACTCGCCGGGCGGCCCGTGGAATCGTGAACGAAACGGCCTGGCCGTGTCGCGGGCGGGCTCCTCCGGACGACGACGTGCGTTTCTCCGGCAACGTGCCGTCGCCGATCCTGGCGATGAACAGCAGGCGGCCAGCACGCGCCGGACCCAGAAAATGGCGAGGATCGAGGCTGCTTTGCTGGTGGCCGATGCGGCGCTCTCGAGCCGCCGCCTTGCCCAGCTGGCCACCCTGGCGACGCCGGCCGAGGCAAGACAACTGGTTGACCAACTGAACAGGGCATTCGAACACAGCGGCAGCGCATTTCGTGTCGAGCGGGTCGCGACCGGTTATCGGTTGCTGACCCGCCCGGAATTTGTCCTCTGGCTCGACCGCCTGCACAACCGCCAGACTCAACTGAAACTCTCGACACCAGCACTGGAAACCCTCTCGATCGTCGCCTACCGACAGCCGATCACCAGGGCCGATGTCGAGGCCATTCGTGGTGTGCAATCCACCGATATTCTCAAGCACCTGATGGATCGCGGACTGGTCCGGATCGGGGGTGAAGAGGATTCGCTCGGCCGTCCCTATCTTTATGAAACCACGCGACAGTTTCTTGAGTTGTTCGGACTTCGCGGGCTCGAATTCCTTCCCAACGCCGACCAGCTTGCTGCGAGTGCCGTGCGTGCGGTCGACTCCGACGAGGCCGAACAACCGGGCGACATCAGTAACGAGGACGACGAGGACGACGAAGACGACGAGGACAACGAGTGATGAAGATCATCGCTGGCGATCCTCGATCCGTGCCTTGACGGCAGCCAGCACCTCTTCGGCAATCTCCTCGACCGGCCGGATCATCTCGTTTTCGGGTGCTGGTGAATCGACCAGGCCGTCGATGCGGATCCAGCTGGAATCGGCTTTGCAGAGGGCTTGATAGACGTCCCGTACGTCGGCCTGGTATTGGCTGTCGGCTTCCTGGATGTCGGCGGCCCTGGTGGTGTAATCGCGGGCGGCCTTTCGCGAGATCAGGGTCCGTGTGATCTGAGCCGGCAGGTCGAGCCAGATCACCGCGTCGGGGCGAGGCAAGGCGAACACGCCGTACTCGACCTGTTGGATCCAGGCGAGCAGTGCCGTCCGTTGTGTCGAGTTGAGCCGGGCGCCCTGGTGGGCAAGGTTGGATGGCACGTACCGGTCACAGACGACGACATCGTGTTGTTCGAGAGCATCGAGCAGAACGGGACGGGACTCGTAGCGGTCTCCGGCGTAGAGCGTCGCGGCCAGTTGAGGGGCGACGGCGTCGAGTGCTCCGAAGGCTCCGTTGAGGAACTCACCGACCGCCGCTCCGAAGAGTGTTTCCGAGTAACGGGGGAAACTCAACAGGGTCGTCGAAACGTCAATGCCGGCCAACCGCTCGACAAGTTCCCGGGCCTGCGTGCCCTTGCCGGAACCGTCGATGCCTTCGATGGCCACCAGGAATCCCACGGGGTATCAATCCATTGTCTTGAGGAAGTCGAGGGCGGCGTCTCGGCCAGGGACCACCTGGAAGTAATCCAGGAGGTTGCTTCGCCGCAGGACCATCTCGACGGGCTCCTGCAGTCCGCACAGGATCAAGCCACCCCCGGCGCGGTGGAGCTTGCGATGCAGAGAGATCAACTTGCCGAGCACCGAACTGCTGACAAAGGAAATCTCGGAAAGATCGACGATGATCCGGCAGAAGCGATGATGATCGACCAGCTGAAACAACGACTGCCCCAACAACTCGACATTTCCTTCTTCATCGAGAATCCCGGGATGGAAGCTCGCCACCACGGCATCATCGACGATGTCAGCAAGAAAATGTCGTGAACTGAACCCATCCAGAGACATTAAAGACCTCCCTCGACTCCTACATCGTCAGCAGAGACGGCTCGTACCCGGCGCAACTGCCCAATGTCGCTGCTGTCACCGGCCAGTGTGATCGGGACATAGCGGCGGTCGGTTCCACGAACATGGCCGGGCCGATCGCTGGCCGGACGCTCGACAAGGACCTCCAGTGAACTTCCGATCAGTGATTCGTGAAATTTCTCGGCGAGCTGACGTCCCAGGATCCCCATTCGGTAAACGCGATCCTTGCGGACAGCTGGCGCAACCTGGTCGGGAAAGTCTGCCGCCGGTGTTCCGGTCCTCACGCTGAAAGGAAAGACGTGGATTTTCGAGAATTCCGCACGCCGGCAGACAGCCAGCGTTTCTTCGAATTCGGAGTCGGTCTCGCCCGGAAAACCGACGATCACATCGGTTGTGAATGCGGGGCGATCAAGACGATCCCGCATCGTGTCGATCGTCTCGAGAAATCGCTCGACCGTATATCGCCGCCGCATCCGTTTCAGCACGCGGTCGGAACCACTCTGCAGGGCCGGATGGAACTGAGGGCAGAGGTGTTCACAGTCGGCGGCCGCGTTGATGAAGTCGTTGTTGATTTCAATGGCCTCGATGCTCGAAAGCCGCATTCTCCACGAGCCGGGAATTCGGTCGAGACGTTCAAAGAGGTGCCAGAGCCGGAAGGGAGTGTGGCCGGAACGACCGCGAGTCGTATCAACACCGAAATGACCGATGTGGATCCCGGTCAGGACAATCTCACGATGGCCCGCATCGATCAGCCTTCGCACTTCGGTTTCGATATCCACCGGCGATCGGCTCAGCAGCCCCGGTCGGACCTGGGGGATGATGCAATACGAACACCGCAGGATGCAGCCGTCCTGGATCTTGACGTAGGCCCGCTGCCGCCCATCGAAATGACTGATGCCTCGCGGAAGGTCGACGATGCCCAGTCGTCCCAGCACGTCCGGGAGTTCCCGTTTGTCTCGCACAACCTCGAAGACGCCCGGCAGCCGCGACACGGTTTCCGGGTCCCGGGTCGCGTAGCAGCCCATCACGATCGTGCGGGTCCCGGGGTTGTTGCGCGCCAACTGCCGAATCAGTTGCCGACCCTTGGAATCGCCCGTCGAGGTAACCGTACACGTGTTGACCACGCAGATGTCGGCCACTTCCCCGTCACTCGCTTCACGGTAGCCACCCGCGGTCAGTGCTTCCCTGACAATCTGGGTCTCGTACTGGTTGACCTTGCAACCCAGTGTGACCAGTCGACAGGTCGGTTGAGTGATCGTGGTCGTCATGGCCGCCAGTATAGTGGCCGGAGAATTGACGAGCGACCGATTCTTACGCAGCGATGACCGCTGTCTCCACTTAGCCAGCGCCCTCGTCGCTCCCGCCGCCCTCGTTGCTCCCGCCGCCCTCGTTGCTCCCGCCGCCCTCGTTGCTCCCGCCGCCTCGGCCACCACCGCGCCGTCGCCGTCGCCGTCGCCCGCCGGAACGCCCGCCGGACCCGCCTTCTCCGGAGGACTGTCCGGCGTTGCCGCCACGTGGCAAGTGTGCCAAAGCCTCTTCCCAGGTGGGGATTTCCTTGGAACCGCGTTTTTCCGGGTCGCTTAGGTCATCCGAGTGGGGATTGTCGTCGGATGATTCTCCCTCGTTGTCGATGTCTTCAGCCGCCTCACGAGCTTCTTCGAGGACATGCCGGCTTTGTGTATTTGCCACGGTTGGATCGGCCTGCTGGTCAGGCGTCAACCAGGCCACCAGTGGATCGTCCACGTTGTCTGTCGTTGTGTCCGTCGCTGGCACGGCCTCAACGTCATCCTGCTGGCCTGTTGCAGGATCCGTGTCGGTACCGGAACCACGCCGTCTTCGCCGCCGTCTTCGCCGCCGTCGTTTCGGTTGCTTCTCACCGTCTTCGGATTCTCCGGAAACCGTTTGATCTCCGGAAACCGTTTGATCTCCGGAAACCGTTTGATCTTCGGAAACCGTTTGATCTTCGGAAACCGTTTGATCTTCGGAAACCGTTTGATCTTCGGAAACCG
>PBSL01000037.1 GCA_002726205.1 Planctomycetaceae bacterium
CTGGCTCACTCGGCTGCCCTGAGCATCGCCAGGATCGCCTCGCGGATCGCTGGTGGCAGCGTTGGCCACGCCCCGAACACGCGATAACCGGAGTCACGCCGCGAGCGAGGGCCGGTACCGTGGTTCGGATCTGGCGGTTACCGCCCGTGAGCGGCCTCGACGATGGCCAGGATCGCCTCGCGGATCGCTGGTGGCAGCGTTGGCCAGACCTCGATCACCTGGGCCGGATCGGGGTCGATTGGGGCGTTTTCGCGGTCAACTGCACCGGATTTCGCACCGGCCGTATCCGAAACGTGCACACGTCTCGGGGAATTCTCTGATTGTTCGAGTCCTTGCGGGGGCACTAAGGCCACCGGCACCACGTCGCACTCGGCAGCAGACCCCTGCAAAACAGGGGTTTTCTCTTGCGCGGCCAACTCCGGTTGCGACCCCGTGCGAGACAAAACGGCGGGTTGCTGATGGCCACGGATGGAGAGCTGCGTGGTGTGCCTGCGTCACGCAATGATGTCTTTGGCGACCGTGCCGTGGACGTCGGTCAAGCGGAAGTCACGGCCAGCGTAACGGAACGTCAGTCGCTCATGATTCAGGCCCAGAAGATGCAGAATCGTGGCGTGCCAGTCGTGGATGTGGCAAACGTTTTCGACGGCTTCGTAACCATGCTCGTCAGTGGCTCCGTAGCTGAAACCGCCTTTCACGCCGCCTCCGGCCATCCAGGTTGTGTAGCCCTTGTTGTTGTGGTCTCGGCCGTCGCTGTTCTGGCCGTAGGGCGTCCGTCCGAACTCGCCGGCCCAGATGACGAGTGTGTCCTTCAGCATGTCCCGGCGTTTCAGGTCCTGCAGAAGACCCGCAATTGGTTTATCGATCTGCTGGCAAAGCTTCGGCAAAGCAGTCGTCATGTTGAAATGCGTGTCCCAGTCGCGGTGCGTGATCTCGACGAACCGAACACCGGCTTCCGACATCCTGCGAGCCAATAAGCACTGCCGGCCAAAGTCGTCTGTTTCGTCGGCTCCGATCCCGTACAGGTCGAGCGTTCGCTGATCTTCGCCCGCCAGATCCATGATTCTCGGCAGCTCGTCCTGCATTCGAAAAGCCAGTTCGAACGACTCGATCGCACCTTCCACGCCAGGTTGTTCCTTGTCGCGATCGAGCTTTTCTCGATTCAGTGTCTGAATGAGGTCCAGTTGCTGCCGTTGTTGGCGACTGGTCAGACGCGAGTTCGTGATATCAGGAATCGTCTGGCCGCTCCCCCGACCTCTGCGCCGCCCGCCCGATGAACCAGTCGACGCATGATTGAGTCTTGTTCCCTGGTAAATCGCGGGCAGGAAGGAACTGCCGTAGTTTTGTGCTGTTCCGGCAGGCGGATTGAAGGAAACGAACCCGGGCATACTGTTGTTTTCCGAACCCAGGCCATACAACGACCATGCGCCCAAAGAAGGACGCACGAACTGGGCATTGCCGGTATGCAATTGGGTCATGGCGCGAGGGTGGATCGGTTGATCGGTCTTCATGCTCCGAATCAAACACAACTCGTCGGCCATGACTCCGACCTGTGGGAACAGGTCCGAAATCCATAGCCCACTCTTTCCTCGCTGCTTGAATTGCCAGGGTGACTTCAGCAGAGCACCCTGGTACTTACTGCTCTTGCCATGATCCCTCAGGAGACGCGGCTTGTAATCAAACGTGTCCAGATGCGATGGCCCCCCACGCATGCAGAGGAAGATCACGCGTTTCGCCTTTGGCTCGAAGTGAGGGGGTTTCGGTGCGAGCGGACTGCCGGTCGCACCGCTCGCGTGGGCTGCTTCACTCCTCCGGGCAGTGTTCGCCAGTGAACAAAACGCGAGGTAACCGATCCCCGACGAGACGGCTTTCAGCGATTCTCGGCGAGACAATGTGTTCGGGACCATGATATTCTCCCAATCGGTGGGCCGGTCTGATCTGGTGACTTCAGTTGGAGTAACGGAACTCGGCTGCGGCGATAATCGACTGGCACAGAGCACTCAGCCGCCTCAGTACGTCGGTATCGGCGTTGTCGCGGAACTGTCCGGAACGGGTCCCGACGTCGAATCCGCGCATGAACTTGATCGCGGCGCTCAGTTCCTTTGGTGTGGCCTGACGTCCGTATGCCAGTAGAAACGCCCGGGCGATCTGGTCACGCAATTGCCGCTTCTCATTGATGAGCCTGTGAGCCATCGCGTCGCATTGTTCAATCACAAACGGATTGTTCAAAAAGAAGAGCCCCTGATCGGGAGTGTTGGACGAATTCCTTTTTCCGACCACCATGCTCGATTCGGCGAAGTCGAACAGGTCCAAAGCGCGGGGTGGGTAGTCTCGAATCACCGGCAGGTAAACGCTGCGGTAATGGGCAGATTCCGCGTTTTGCTCGATCGCGGATCTCTGAGTTCCGGCCTGCGCCTGCCTCATGTTGCCGGCACGTTGACGATTCACTCCGCCACGCTGAAGGCGTTCATTCTGCTCGCCGCGTTGGCCCTGCCGGCGTCCGTTCTGCTGGAATCGTCGTCCCTGCCGGCGGCGTCCCCCTTGCGGGAACCTGTCACGCTGCGAATTCATGCGGCCCATTTGTGGTCCGTCGCCGCCGGTCGTGGTGATGAGTATTCCATTCCGAACGGAGGCCGGACCGACTTCGGCGATCAGTGATGCCCGCGGACGCCGAACCTCCAGTTGCCCGCTGACGGCGAGAATTGAATCGCGAATGACTTCCGCATCCAGCCGCCTGGGCGAATGTCGCCACAGGTACTTGTTCTCCGGGTCTACGAGAAACTTCTCCGCGTCGTACTTTGAGTCGATTCGGTAAACGCGCGAGCTGACAATTTCGCGAATCAGCTTCTTGACGCTCCAGCCGTTCTCGATGAAGCGGGCAGCCAGGTAGTCCAGCAATCGCGGATGACTTGGCGGCTCGCCGGACATTCCGAGGTCTTCCGGCGTCCGAATCAGTCCCTCGCCGAACAAGTGCAGCCAGACACGGTTCACCATGACCCGCGCCACGAGCGGGCTGCAGTCGCGCGTCATCCAGCGGGCCAGTTCAAGCCGACCGGACGAATCATGAGCGATTCGCGTTGGACGATTCGACAGGATCTGCGGGAACGCCCGAGGCACTTCTTTCGCTGGTTGATCGATATCACCACGAACGAGCAACGTGGAATTGGTCGGCCTGTCCACAGCCTGAGTTGCCATGCAATACGAGTAGGCCTCTCCACGTTCGTTGTACGAATCGACCCGGATCTCCAGAATGCCGACTTCCTTTCGCATTCGGATCGCCTTCCCGATGACGGACTTTGCATCGCCGCCGGGACTTGAGCCGGACGATCTGATCTTTCGCACCTCCTGTTGAACACTACGAAGTTCACGCCTTTTCTGTACGAGTTGTTCCTCGAGTGCTGCCAGTTGCCGCGGCGTAATGTTTTTCTCGGCATTGTCATCAACCGGAAGGTGCAGCAGAGGGCCTGGGTTCCGATTCTGCTGGGTTCGATGAGTTCCGTAGTACGTCTTGGTGCTTTCGAATATACCCGCCAGTGCGTAGTAGTCAGCCTGCGGAATCGCATCGAACTTGTGGTCATGACACCTTGCGCAAGCGACTGAAAGGCCAAGGAACACCCGGGTTGTGGCGTCGATCTGCTCGTCGATCAGATCCATTCGGAACTGCCGCTGATTCTGTTCAACCAGCGTCTTGGTGCCGATCGCAAGAAAGCCGGTCGCCACGAGATTTTCAGCCCATTGTTCGTCGGTCTTCACGGGCAACAGGTCGCCGGCGATTTGTTCCTGCACGAAACGATTGTACGGTTTGTCTTCGTTGAACGAATCGATGACGTAGTCGCGATATCGCCAGGCATGGGGATACGTGAGATTCTGCTCCTTGCCGGATGATTCCGCGTAACGTGCCACGTCGAGCCAATGTCGGCCCCAGCGTTCTCCGAAGCGTTTGCTCTTCAACAGCGAATCTGCCGCATCCGACACCGCCTTTTGTCGATCCCGTTGCCAGTTCCTCGTGAAGGAGACGATTGCCTCAGGCGTGGGCGGGAGGCCCACGAGGTCCATCGACAGTCGGCGAAGGACGGCATTGGGTTCAGCATCGCCAGCCGGTGTCAGGCCGTTTTCGATTTGGTTCGCAAGGATGTACAGATCGATCTTGCTGGTCGGCCACGACTCTCGCTGCGGAGCTCCGCTCCCTGTGAAAACCGGGGTCTCGACCTTCAGCGGCTGAAAGGACCAGAACTTCCGCCCCTCTTCGATGTCAGCCGTGCTGACTGTTGACCGTACTTCAACCGAGTCGCCGACCCTGGGATCCGGGGCCCCCATCTCGATCCAGTTCCTGAAGTCAGCGATGACGTTCGCCGGCAACTTTCTGTTCGGCGGCATTTCGAAGTCTTCGTAATTGATCGCACTCCAGAGCAGGCTTTTGTCGAGCGTGTTCGGCACAACCGCCGGCCCGCTGTTTCCTCCTCGCAGAGTTCCCAGCTTCGTATCGAGTCGCAGGCCTCCGCGGATTTTCCCCGACTTGCCGGAGTGGCAACCGTAGCAGTGCTTGACCAGATGCGGCCGGATGTTCGTCTCGAAGAAACGGGTCGGACCGTCCGTGATGCGGCGTTCCTGCGCAAGCAATACACCGCCACACAGCAGCACGACCGCGGCAACAAATGCCGCCTGCCGGATCACCTGGCGTCGATTGATCATTTCGTATTTCCTGAATCAGTTGTCTTGCCGACTGAATCGAAGTCGTGAAGTGCCCGATAAACAATGACCCTAATCACTGACGGCTGGTGTTTCGTTCGAAGCATCGACGATGACGCGGACGAGGTCGGAGAACCGCCGTGGAGCCGCAAGATCGAGACCAACCGTACGGCGATCATCGCTGAGAGTGATCAGGTCACCGACGGGATGGCCTGTCAGTTCCAGTTGTCGATGCCTCAGGGTTTCACCTGCCCTGCGTCCCGGGAATCGTGTGGCACTGGCAGCGAGTTCCTCGTGAAGAACGATCAGTCCAAGCACCGGTCGATCAAACGTAATACTCCCGGTCGTCCGCTTGAACCGCCGACGTCTGCCATCGTGCCGGGGATGGAAGTGCAGAATGAAGCTGCGGACGGCGCGGCCGGCAGGAAGCTCCAACACGGAAACTTCCTCCGCCCGGAAGTACTCGCCAGGCGCTGAAACGTTGACCTTCAACGGCCGGTCGAGCGTAGTCACGTAGCCTTCCGGCGCGACGAAAATCTCGTCATCGCTTCGTACGAAGCGCAGCCGGCGCGGCCAGGCTGGAGTGAAGCGGAATGCACCAGTCGAGCGTTCGATCCCGGACGAGATCGGCCAGATTTTCGCGTACGGTGCCGTGTCAAAGTCAGCCGTTTCGATGTCTTCACCGTCTTCCACGCGGACTGATTCTCCTTCCTTCAGCAACAACTTCTCGCCGGAGCCGGGCAGAGCAACGTCTACTTCCCCATCAAACACGGAAACACGGGACACACCGTTGTTGTCCAAATGAATGCCGAAAGCTGTACCGAGGTCGACGACCTGAGCATTCGGAGTGTCGACTCGAAAGCCCTCGGCTCCGGGCGGAACAGTCGCTGTCAGCAATCCCGATGTGAGTTTGGCGTGTTCGGGCGACATCAGTTCGAGTTTCGCCGGTCCCTGAAGCGTGACCTCGACACCGCTGTCGAAACCCAGGCGAACGAAACCGTCCCTGAGGTCGAGTGTGGCCGCGGCAATTCGGTCACCCTTGTTGAGGTCACGTTCGCCATCCCACTCGACGTCGACCGTTTGAGAGATTGTCACGAACGGAACCTGGATCTTCGGCTGCAGCGCGACTGGTTCACCTTCCTGCGGCCGTGACAGGAACAGGCCAAGAGCGAAGACCACGCTTGCGGCGATTGATCCTGCCAGCACAATCGAGAATCGAAGCCTGGACCATTTTCTTGACGTGCGGCCAACAGAGAGCTGCTCCGTTGATTCGAGTTCTGTGTTCTGTGTTGGATCGACACGCGTAGCAAACTCGTCCGCCTCACGCGCCCTCTTTTCCCCGCACAACTGCCCGCGTAGTTGTGCGTGGAGCAGAGCGCAGCGAGCAAACTCCTCGGCGTTCTCCGGTTCCTCGCGAATCCACGCAAACAGCCGACGGACTTCATCCGCCGAAGCTTCGTCATGCAGGTGTGCGACGATGATGTCTTCGGTGTTTTTCACGATCCCCGTGCTTCCGCTGCGAGCCGTTCGTCGACGCATTCTCGCAGCTTCCGATAGGTGCGATTCAGAATCACCGACACGTTTCCGGCGGTCAGACCAAGTTGTCTTGCGATCGCGCCCGTCTTGAGTGCTTCGCCGTAGCGTTTCTCCAGAACGTCACGCGAACGCCCCTTCAGCCGCCGCAGACACTGGGCAAGCGCTTTCCGACGTGCGTCGTATTCCGGAGCGATCTCCTCAAACGCCTCCACGATCTGCCCAAGAGACTCCGCAATGAAGTCATGGCGATCCGTCGCACAGTCGCGGAGATGGCGGAGAATCTCAAACCGAGCGATCGTGATCGTCCACGCAGTGAAGGCGTTTACGTCGCCGTCGCTTGCGAACTGATCGAACTTCGTAACCGCGACCGTCGAGACTTTCTGCAACACATCTTCGGCATCCGCAAAATTCGTCACGGTCGCTGAGATCACCGCGAAGACCGAAGTCTGAGCTTGTGTCCAGAGCGTCGTGAATCGAGTGACCTGTTCGTGATCCACCAGGGATTCCTACAAGTGCCAATCTGCCGTTCACAATAAAACTGCGCGTCATTCAAGAAACTTACAGCCGAATCTCAGAATGTCTCCGGGGCGATGGGCGGCAATTTGTCACCAACTGCAGCGTATTCTGCAGCGCCTGTCTTGGGTTTTGCCACACGTCTCGGGGAATTCTCAAATTATTCGAGTCCTTGCGGGGCACTCCGGCCATCTCGGACCTGGCGGGTTGAACGCCGGGGCTGGGATTGGGAGACTGGGAGGCGTTGGGGCCGATCAATGAATCGGCGGATCACCTGCAAGGACTTCATTTCATGACCACGAACTATCGAACCTCACGACGTCAGTTTCTCGGGGGCATGGCTGCCGGTTCCGCCGGTCTGCTGTTCTCAGCTGACAACCGGGCAGCCGGTTATCAGTCACCAAACGAACGTCCCGTTTTCGCCACCATCGGCCTGCGAAACCAGGGCTGGGCGATTACCAAGAAATCCACCAAGTTCGCCAACTTTGCGGCATTAGCAGACGTGGATGCGAAGGTCCTGGAAGCTAACGTCAAGAAAGTCGAGAAGCGACAGGGCAAGAAACCGGATTCCTACAAAGACTACCGCAAGGTCCTCGACCGCAAAGATATCGATGCCGTGATGATTGCCACTCCCGATCACTGGCATACCAAGATTGCTGTCGAGGCGATGCTCGCCGGAAAAGACGTCTATTGTGAAAAGCCGCTCACGTTGACGATCGAGGAAGGAAAGCTCATTGAAAAAGTGCTCAAACAGACCGGGCGCGTTTTCCAGGTCGGCACGATGCAGCGGACAGAATCGGGGCAACGCTTCCTGAAAGCGATTGCCCTGGTCCGAGCTGGCCGCATCGGAACGGTCAAGAAAATCACCTGCGGGATCGGTGGCTTCGGTCCCTCACCGAAGATTCCCGTCATTGCGGTTCCCGAATCTCTCGATTGGGACTTCTGGCTCGGCCCGGCTCCCAAGGTTCCCTATCGCGCCTTGCCCGAAATTCGGAAAGGTTATGGTGGCGGCGTGCCGCTCTACAGCAATTGCCATTACGCATTCCGTAACTGGCACGAATACTCGGGTGGCAAACTTACCGACTGGGGCGCGCATCACGTTGATATTGCCTGCTGGGCGATCGGTGCAAGCGATACCGGGCCGAGCAAAGTGACCCCGGTCAATTACGAAATGGCCGTCGAGTACAAGGACGGTCATCCGCTGGTCGATGATCAATACAACATCGCAACGAAGTTCAATATTCGGGCTGACATGCCCGGCGATGTTGAGCTGTTGATTACCAACGAAGGAGATAACGGGATCCTGTTCGAAGGAACAAAGGGCCGCTTCTTCGTGAACCGCGGTAAGATCGTCGGAAAGCCGGTCGACGATCTCAAGGACAACCCGCTCCCGGGAGACGCCATCGAAGAAATTTACGGTGGGCCGGTGGCCAAGAATCACACCGCGAATTTCATCGACGGCATGAAATCCCGAAAACAACCGATCTCCGACGTTCGGTCTCACAACCGGATGCTGGAAATCTGCCACCTGGCCAATATTGCCATGCGATTGAACCGCGAACTCAAGTGGGACCCGGCCAAACGCGAGATTGTGGGGGATCCGGAAGCGAGCTCATTCCTGTCGAGGGAAAACCGCAAGGGGTACGAGATCAACATGTGATCTCACGGTTGTGGACCTCTGGCCATTAACTTCGCGGGGGCACTGAGGCCACCGGTACCACGTCGCACTCTGCAGCAGACCCCTGCAAAGCAGGGGTCTGCTCTTGCGCGGTCAAGTGAAGCCGTCGGCGAGGCTACTGATCGACGACCGAACGGCGAAAGTAGAACACCGGACCGAAGTCGGCACCGGTGATCACTTCGAATCGGCCGTCGCCGTCAAAATCACACGGCTCGGCCATGCGATAGTGGCCGCCGGGATGATTGGTCAGGAAGCCGGGGCTTCCCGTGAAGCGAAACAGCGGCTTGGCACGGGTGCCAACGTTCTCGAACAATCGGAGTCCGTGACCGCGGTTACCCACCGCCAGGTCGAAGTCGCCGTCCCTGTCCCAATCAAACACGCTCAGCTTGATCCGTGCATTGAGCCGTTGGCCGTAACTGCCGTCGTTCTGGTCGCCGGTGTAACCGGACGCGAAGACCGCGTTGCCGTTCTCCAGCTTGAGCCGTACCGGTTGGTGGAGCACCAACCGGCCCGCCTTCCGTTCGCGGCGGTGAAACACCAGGTAGCCCTCGATGTCCGGAGCGATCAGGTCAATCAGCCCATCCCGGTCGAAGTCCACCGCTGCCGGGCGTGAACGAGCTCCGGAAAAAATCGGCTTGCCTTGACGGTGGACCTCGACAGCCCCGGCAAGCCGTGGCCTGGTCCGGCTGCCGATGTTTTCGTGGAACGACAATGTCGCGCCCTGCCAGCCAAGCAGCAGGTCCAGATCGCCGTCCCCGTCCCAGTCGGCCACCTCGGGATTCGTATAACAGAAGTGCACTCCGAAGCTGACGTCGGTCATTCCCGACATCGTTCGCGGCTGGATCAGACGTCCGGCCGCACGCAACATGACCGGGGTGGCGAACTGTGGCCGGTCGCCCTTGCGACCGAGGTTCCGGCAGTAGTGAACGTAGCCGGCCTGGGATCCCAGGATCAGGTCCGGATGGCCATCACCGTTCCAGTCGGCCACCTTGGGAATCGTGAAGATTCCAGTCGTCAGTGGCCCGCCGCGGGTGACCCACGGCGTGATGTCCCTGTACCGGGGCTTGGTGAGAGTTCCGCGGTTGGGGGCAAAGTAGAGCAATCCGTAACCCTGTTCGCGGAATACCAGGCACTTGCGGTGCTGCCTGGACCAGTCGACGAGTTCGAGCATTCCGGGGTCGGCGAGTGGCTCGTCCTGCTCCCCGAACAGGATCTGTTCCGGTTCGCCCAGTCGGGCGCGGCGATTGTCGTAAACACGTTGGTCGACCGGACGACCCAGGTTGCGGTACAGGAACAACCCCATCGAGTTGTGCACAAGCAGGTCGGGGTCGCCATCCTCGTCGAAATCGGTGACCGTGGAACTGACGCCTCCCCAGTGCATCAGCAGGCGATCATCACGACCGGCCGTCACGATTCGCCCGGGATGAAACACCGGCTTCTCTCGAGTGCCGAGATTCCGGTGCCACCAGACGGTCCCGTAGATCTGGCCGGCCAGCAGCATGCCCTGTGGGTCGTTGCGGGGCCAGAAGGAACGCTTGAATCCCCAGCCCAGGAACGGTTGCCAGCCAACGTCAAACCCGGCCGGTGCCGGATGGCCAGAACACAGCAGGTCCAGGCGGCCGTCCCCATCCCAGTCGACGACATCGATCGTCTCGTAGGGCCACGTCCTGGTCAGGGCTTGCAACGGTTTGTCACTGGGGTCAGAGAGCGTTACCACCTTGATCGTTCCGAGGCTCCGGGCCGTCCACGCCCTGGTCTTCGGCGACGGTAAGATCAACTCGTGTCGGCTCATGGTCATCGGCGGCTTGTCGCGGGCCGAGATAACCTCGAGCTTGCCGTTGTTGTCGAGGTCCGCGATCGCCCGGCCCAGCACGGGAGCAGGCTTGTCCTGGAACCTGGCAAAGATCGGCACGCCGTTCTGGTACTGGCCCGTGTTCCTGTAGAAACGCTTCTCGGCCCAGATGTCCTTGTGCCCGTCTCCATCAAAATCGTGAATCAGGACGTCCGGGAAGAGGTTCTTGTAGGGTGAGGGATCGATCGCGCCGAGTTGATCGCCGGGGACAAAGAGCTGGACATGCGGTTGAAAGTCGCGGGGAAAGGCACCCAGGTCACCGGTGGGCTCCATGTTGAATTGCGGCCGACGTGGCACCAGCTGGGGCTGCGGCTTGGGGCGGATTGCCTTGATTGTCGCCAGCACGGCCGGGGCCCGGTTCTGCGCCAGGATCTTCTCCGGCGTCGTCCCGCCGGGCATGAGAAACTGCGAGGTGTCCAGTGCGGTATTGCTGACCCGCACAAAGTCGATCGCACCGGTCCATGGCCGTGTAATTTTCGGCTTGCCCCGGCTGCCACCGCGGTGGAGGCCTCCAATCGAGGTCAGTGATGAGATCGTCAACGGTCCACGATTGGCCGGCTTCTGCTTGCTGGCCACCGGTTTCCCATCGATGTAGAGCACGAGGTGTCCCCCGTCTTCGACACCCTTCACCCGCCGTACCAGGGCCACATGATGAAATTTTCCGTCGACGACGGCACGGGGTCCCGAGACGATAAGATCCAGGCCCTTGCCGGTTTTTATCAACGCGGCGATGGCCGCATCGTGACCACTCTTGACGTGTTGACGGATCCAGATTTCTCCGGTTGGACCGTTGCGGAGAAAGATGTACTGGCCGACACGCTTCTGGGTACGAACCATTGCCTCGATGGTGAAGTCGCCGGGGAAATCGAAGGCATGAGCGTCGGGCACTTCCAGCATGCCGGAACCGTCCAGGGCAATCGCGGTCCCGTCGGGACCGGAACCCCGGACATAGCCTGCCGGGCCGATCAGCCGGCCGTGGTTGCCAAAACCGCTGGCATCCATGACTCGTTGTTGGGACCCGGCCGCATTCCCGGCCGGCTTCTCAGCAAACCGCCACAACGCCACGGTCTGGGCCTGGGCAACGATCGGGGCAAGAAACAGACACGCAAGAAAAGACAATCGCTTCATGGTCCTTCCACGCTTTCTTCGCAGTGTCGGGAATGACAAGACACGGCCGGCACTTCGCCAGCCTGAATCGGACGACCAGGTCCAGCGTATGACCGCGTGGTCGCCGAGACAACGATGGCCGTGCCTGCACCCCTGCGGCGTGATCGAACCTCTTTGCCGCTCGCCGGGACCCGGCTACAGCAGTTGAGGGATTGGACGTCCGCTGTAGAGGATCGGGATCGGACGGCCCGAGTGATCCTCGAGACCCAGTTCCGGATCAATGCCCAGGTGACGATAGATCGTCGCCAGTAGATCCTGGGGCGTGACCGGATCATTGAGTGGATGTTCTGCCCTGGAGTTGGTCTGGCCGACCACCTGCCCCATCCTCAGACCCCCACCGGCGATCAGGGCGCTGAACGCGTTGGGCCAGTGGTCGCGGCCCAGCCAGGGCCCCCCCTTCTTGCCGGGGAATGTCTTGCGGTGGGTCAACCGGGGGGTGCGGCCGAATTCCCCGCAGGCGACCACCAGGATTTTCTGGCTGAGACCTCTCTGGTGGATGTCCTCGATCAACGCGGTGATCGCCTGGTCGTACTGTGGAAACCGCTCGAGGTTGGCACGGACCAGGTGGAACGGGCCGGCGTGGTCGTCCCAGCTGAAGTTCTCGCTTTCGTCCGAGGGTGCTGTCGCATCGACGTTGATGACGGCCGCTCCCGATTCAGCCAGCCGACGTGCCAGCAGGCAATTCTGTCCCCAGCGGTGACGGCCGTACCGGTCGCGGACCGTGTCGGGTTCGCGACCCAGGTCGAAGGCCCTTGCGATCCCTGCACTGGTCAACATGTCGAAGGCCGCCATTCGGAAATCGTCGACACCCTGCATCGAACCCGAAAGATCCAGGTCGCGTCGGAATCGGTCGAACTGGCTCACCAGCGACCTGCGGTCATCCAGCCGCTTGCCATCCACCCCCGCGGCCAGGGTCAGGTTCTTGGGGGCGTATTTCTTCTTGGAGGGATCGCCGCTGTGGAAGGCCTGGTGGCTAAGTCCCAGATAGGCAGGCTTGGTCATGAACGGCGATCGGTGCACGCCAAAGTACTGCGGCAGGCCGTCCGGCCGCGGGCCGCGCACACGACTGGCCACCATGCCGAAGTCGGGGTGCTGGGAACGGGCCTGGGAGGTCGGGTCGGGTTTGTCGGGGGTTTTTCCGGTCAGCACCTCGATACTGCCGTCGTTGTGAGCCGACATCGTGTGGTGCAGCGAGCGGATGACCGAGATCTTGTCGGCGATCCGGGCTTGCAGCGGGAAATGCTCGACGACATCCATACCGCCAACCTTCGACTGGATCGGGTTGAACGGCCCGCGATACTCGCTCGGAGCATTGGGCTTCATGTCGTAGGTTTCCAACTGGCTGGGTCCGCCCCACATCCAGAACAGGATCACCGAGGTGTCCGAGGACTGGCTTCCGGCCGCTGCCCGATGTGCCAGCAGATCCGACAACGTCATTCCGCCCAGCGCAAGCGTGCCAACCCGCATGAATTCGCGGCGAGGCATCGGTCCTGGACAGAGAAAGCTATTCATCGTCGAGGCATTATCGCAGGTTATCTGACCAGCATCACGCCCATACCGGGCATGGTTTTTCCATCGACATTGTCTCTACCCGATCAACAGACCCCGCACCATCCCGAGTATGACCGATTGCCGGCATGCTGATCGCAGACGTTGACCAACCGGATCACGCCGGGTCCCTGTCGAAACCGATGTGCTAAGCTGGCACGAGAAATCACGGACGGCCGTCGCCGACACGTTGTTTTTCCGGGCCCCTGATTGTTCCAGCGGAAAGAGTGAAAAATGAGAATTCTTGTCCGACCCTGGTTGTGGTGCCTGGTGGCCGTCTCGGGAATTTCGACCTCGGTGATGGTCCCCGCCCAGCCTCGTTCTTCACCGGGCACGATTCCCGTGAAAATCCAGGGCGTGGATGTCGCCGACATTCTCCAGCGACTGGGCGCAAAGCTCGAACGGGGAACATCGAAAACGACACTCGACGATTATTCGAATCACTTCGACCGCACCGATCCCAACCGGGACGGAAAACACACGCGGAAGGAATACGTCGACAACGGCCGCTACCTGACTCCCCAGGCACGATCCGGAATTTTTCGTGCCGCCGATGGGAATGGAGACGGGGTTGTCACCAGGGCTGAATATGTCCTGAACCGGATCATCACCGATGAAGCCAAGGAACTTGTCCAGCGAATGGACGACGATGAAGATGGACGGACCGAGCGATCCGAGTTCCTGCGGCACTCGACAAAGCGGCTTGCCAGCCCCGGGTTGGCCACCGAAGTGTTCTCGGTGCTGGATTCCAACTCCGATGGCGTGATCAACGTGCCCGAGTACCTGAGGGTCTGGGGACAGTGGGCACGCGGCGGACGGGAATCGGCCGAGAAGCGGATTGCCAAGAGGCGGGCGGAGTTGGCGGCCACGCCGGGCCAGGAAAAGGAAAGGCGTGTTGGCAGCGGGCCGCCGAATCGTCGGGGCCAGTCGAGACGACCAACGGGCGGCCGTACCGCTTCTCGCAGCCGACGAACCGGCCGTTCCAGTCCGTCCGGAGCACAGGGCAACCGTTTTGGCGGTGGCCTGCCAGGTCCCGACCAGTTCGTCGAGCGGGCACTGAGATTTGATGCCGACAAGGACGGAAAACTCGACCGCCGCGAATTGCTGAAATTCGCCGAGAGCCTGGAAGGCCGTCCCGGTGGGCGGGGAGACTCCGGGGGACGTGGACGGACCGGCGGGCGGCGTTCCAGCAAACGCCCCTGACCGGGACTACCTCGCCCGCAACGCCTTGGCCTCGGCGAAATCGGTTGCGGCTTTCTCCTGTTCACCCTTCTCGCGATACGCGATGCCCCGGTTACGGTAGGCCACCGCCGGGAACCTGGTCTCCAGGCGAATGGCCTCCGTGTAATCACTGATCGCGAGGTCGTATTTCTGTTTCTTGTGGTAGGCCAGGCCCCTGTTGACGTAGGCGTTGGCAAAGTCAGGCTTCAGACGGATCGCTTCCGTGAAACAAGAGATCGCGGCGTCCCAATCTTCGAGATCATAGAAGCCAATCCCCTTGCTGTGCTCGATGGCCGAAGGCCGCGGGGGCGCCCCCGGCACGTGGGGACGAGGATTGCCATCACATCCACCCAGCACCAGCAGCAACACGACAGCAGCCCGGCCCCCGGAGAATCGTCGCATCATGGCCTCGTCTCGACGAACACGGTCGAACCGGCAATCATCCGGAAAATTGCAGTTTGCTGTGGGGTTGTGATTCGATCAAGCAACAGACCCCGCCGCAGGAGCTAGCGGATCTTGCCGAGATCCGAGAGAAAGCGGACCAGGTCGAGCAACTGCTCGCGAGACAGCACCGCCGTCAGGCCGACGGGCATCACGCTGCCGGTGACCTGCTTCACTTCGATTCGCTCTTTCCTGATCGTCACCAGTTTCCTGGTGGCCAGGAGCTGTAGTACCAGGTCGCCGGATTCCTGGCCGGCCTTTGGCTTCCGCTCGTAGCCCTGGTGAATCCTGCCGTCATCGGTAACCACCTGGACGACCGAAAAACCTTCCTTGACCTGGCGGTTGGGCCACAGCAGTTCCTCGACAATCCGCTCCGGCGAGAGTGTCGTCCCGATCGCCGTCAGGTCCGGCCCGGTCCCGCCACCACTGCCCCCCACCCTGTGACACGACCCGCAGGCCAGGTTCTTGAACAGCACACCACCCCGTGTCACCGTGCCCGACCTGGCCGCGTCAGCGGCCAGCTTCTTGACGAACGGTTCGCTGTACTCGGGAGCCTTGCTCGACGCGGCCACCGAGTTGTTGAAGATCCCGAGCAGTTCCCGGTTTGAGTGCCCGGTTGAGAACAGTGATTTCAACAACTGCCGCGCGACCTGCGGCTTGAGCTTGTGCGACTGCAACGCTGTCGCCAACGCCTGTGCCCCACCGGTTCGATTCACGAACGCCGCCAGGGTGGCCGTCGCATCGGCCGCTGCCAGGCCTTCCCCGTCGAACAGGTCGGCCGCACACTCGGCCGCCAGGCGTGAATCGATCAGGACGAGCCCTCGCACGGCCGCCGACCTCAGCAGCAGCGGGTGTGGCGGCCTGGCAGTACGTTCGAGGACATCACGTCCGCCGGGGTCCTTCAGTGCGATCAGCGCCCCGAACGCGGCTTCCCGTACCGGGACCGACAGCCTGTCATCAGTAGCCACCGCCAGGACCGCATCCCGCGTTCCGCTCACTTTCCAGAGACCGGCCAGGTCTAACGAGCGGGCTCGTACGCCGGCATGCGCCGTCGCGATCAGCTTCCCGAGCTTCCCGACCAGGTCCCCCGCGGGACGAGCGTCGCGGAATCCGGCCACCGCGACCAAGCGGGCCAACGCCTCGGCATGAAGATCCATGTCGTAACGGCCGTCTTGCGTGAACCGTTGCGGATCGAGTCCGTAATCCCGCAGGTCGTCGGGTCCGCCGACCGCCAGGATCGCCGCGATCGCTGCCGACCTCGTCGCCCGATCCAGGCCGTCGCCGGCCAGCAGCTTCTTCAGGCTCGCCACCACATCGCGACCACCGGCTTCGTTCAACACAGCCGCCAGTTGACCGGGCCGCTCGAACACCAGTTCACCTCGACGTAACGCCGGCAGCCAGTAAGGCACCAGGTGATGTACCGCCTGCTTGAACGCGTAGTCAATCCACCCGTCCCTGGGCCTGTCGACGACGCGGGCAACCACCTCGATCGACCTGGCCGACGGAATCGCAGCACAGGCCAGCACCGCCTCCATCCGCACCCGCGGAACCTCATCGGCAACACGGGCAGCCAGCAGATCCAGAGGACGGTCCAGCCGATCGTGCCAACGCCCGACGATGCGGGCGGCATAGGCACGGGCCCGTGAATCGCCGGCCTGCAACAGTCGGTCCAGCAGAGCCGGTCGCACCACTTCGATCGTCGCGAAAGCGCCCAGCGCTTCGTAGAGCTGGTGCTCGTACCCGGGCAGTTTCGGATCCAGAGAGCGAATCCACACGTCCAGCGAACGGGCAACCGTCCGACTGTCGCGAGTGGTCAGGGCCCGCTTGGCCTGGTATCGCGTCCAGTGCTCCGGCGCCTTGAGAGCGTCGAGCACGTCATCGATCGGTGCCCTGGAAAGATCGGGCGGCTTGATGATCGGCTCGCTGGTCGACAATCGCCAGATTCGCCCGTGGGCCTTGTCTCGCTTGGGATCACGGTAGGCATCGTCCTGGTGACAGGTGACCGGGTTGTACCAGTCAACCACGTAGATGGCACCGTCGGGGCCCTGCTTGACATCGACGGGTCGGAAATTGCGGTGCCGCGAGTGCAGGATCGGTTCCTTCCACTGCAACGAGAACCCGGCCCCTTCCTGGCTGACCGAGAATCGCTTGACCCGGTTGGGCTTGAAGTCCCCGATGACAAAATCTCCCTGCATCGATTCGGGAAGATGCCGCCCGTCCAGGTAACCAATTCCGCAGTAGCCGCCGGGTTTTCCAATCGTCGGCAAACGCAACCGGTGCGTGGTGGGAACCTGGCCCGGTGACAGGTAGGTCACACCCCCTGCGCCGTCGACGCTGAAGACCTGGCCCCACGCGTCAAAGGCAACCCCCCAGGGATTTCCCGGCCCCATCATGTCATCGAGCAGGGGCTGCAGCTGCAATCGCCGTGGCCGAAAGCGGTAAAACCCCGCCTGGAACAGGTTGCTCGTTCCCCAGGGAGTTTCCACCCGTGATTCGCAACCATCACCCTGGCCGAAATACAGCTCACCACCCGGACTCCAGATGAACGAATTGACAGTCTGGTGTGAGTCCCCATTGCCAAATCCACCCAGCACGACCCGGCGGCGGTCGGCCTTGCCGTCGTTGTCGGTGTCCTGCAGGAACAACAACTCGGTGTTCTGCCCGACATAGATGCCGCCATCGCCCCACTCCAGCCCCGTCGGAATATTCAGGCCCTCGGCAAAGACGATCGCCTTGTCCGCCACGCCATCCCGATCGGTGTCCTCCAGCCGAATGATCTTGTCGTTGGGCAGGTCTCCGGGAAACACGTGCGGGTAGGTCGTGGTGACGGCCACGTACATGTGACCCGACGGATCCCACCGCAGGGCAATCGGCGATGTCAGCCCCTGCTTTTCGGAGGCGAACAGGTTGATCTGCAACCCCTTGGAAACCGAAAACGACGCGAGCTCGGCCTTGATGTCGGCCTGCGGTGCCGCGTGCAAGACCTCGGGTTTCGGCCGATTGCTGCCGGGATCCTTCTTGCCGTCGGCGATCGCCCAGACACGCTGCTCGGCTCGCTCGACGAGCGGCAGCAACTTCTTCCACTCGTCGCGGAACGGGATATAGTCCTCACCACCGCGGGTGAACTGTCGGCGCGAATCGTCACCGTAGAGCAGTTTCCAATTGGCCGGGCGCCAGTAGTCGTACCAGAGGCGATGTTTTTCGATCACGGCCCGCCGCAGGGATCGCTGTTGAAGGCCCGCGGTCACCTCGAGTCCCAGTTGCCTGGCGATCTCCCGGGCAACCCCCGCCTGGGCGACCGGCTTGACGTGCATGCCGTTGTCGGTCAATCCCGGCCTGGCGGCCGAAAACAGGTCAACGAAAACCAGTTCGCGTTGGGCAGCGATTTTCGCGATGGCCTTCACGTACAACGAGAGAACGGCATTTCGTTTCGAGAGGTCGGGAATCAGCGGGCTTGCCGGCTTCTCGAAGGGCGTGGGCGTCACCAGCACAACCAACCGGGCCTGCTTGCCGAACCCGTCGACCAGTCGCCGGTAGGCGTTGATGAATCTCGCGAGGCCGCCCGGTCCGGCCCGGGACTCGAGCCGGCCAAACTGTGCGATGACGACGGTGGCTCCGACGCGTTTGAGTTGAGCGTCCCAGGTCCCGAAACCGTCTTTTCGCCAGCGTTCGATCGCGGTACCCAGCGAAAACACCGTGTCGGCTTCCCAGGACAAGTCCCGGAATCTCGGTTGCGACGAGGCAAAGGCCTGTGCGAGCATCGTCTCGAGATAGCCGGCCTGCTGCAGGTGCACCATGTTGGTGCCCCCGACCATGACGACGACATCTCCCCCGGCCAACACGAATCGGCTCTCTGCCCGGGCAAGTCCCGCGACGGCCAACACCACGACACCCGCCAGGATGCACCCAGGACACCGGTTGTGGAATCTCATCGAATTCCCTCACCACACGATCTCTGGACAGCACTATGCCGGAAGCTGTGAATCTCCGCCATGCAGGTCCCACACAATTTGATTTCGCTGGAAATCGCGAGCTGCCAACCGGGCACGCTGCAACAGCCGATCCCAACGAAAACGAAAAACTTGCCGAGATCGACAAATTCGATGCAAAGAACATTCACAGTCTTGCGAATTGCCCGGCGAGCGGTTGAAGTGAACCGGTTGCAGTTTCCGTGGACCGACGGACCTCGAAAGGGCAGACCATGACGACGTTCTCTATCCCCCGCCACCCGTCTCCACGTCGTCCCCGGTTCGCGACCCACCGGACCTGGGCGGGTCTGTGCCTGCTTGGATTGACCCTGGGGCTGTTGCCCGGCCCGGTCGTTGCCGGTGATGCCGACAAGGCGGCCCCCAGGACCAAATCCGATGCGGCGAAAAAGTCGCGGGCGAAAAAACCCAGGCTCGAGTTCGTTCGATTGGTCCGGGACAAGAAGACCAAGGAGCCGATCCGGATGGAAACGGCCACGGTGCGTTACGTGCTGAAACCAAAAAACACGGCCAAGCCCACAGCCGACAAACCGGGTCGTCGCCCGGTCACCGTCGACCTGATCGGCGTGGTTCACGTCGGTGAACGATCCTACTACGACCGGCTGAACCGACAGTTCGAACAATACGACGCGTTGCTTTACGAGCTGGTCGCCCAGCAGGGGGCGCGACCGTCTCCTAAGGGGAAAGCCGCCTCGAACAATCCGGCCGGTTTCCTGCAGAATGCCATGAAGTCGATGCTTCGACTCGAACACCAACTCGAGAACATCGACTACACGAAGAAGAACTTCGTCCACGCCGACCTCTCGCCCGAGGAAATGGCCGAGGCGATGCGAAAGCGGGGCGACAACGGTCTGACGATCACCCTGGGCATCCTGGCCGACATGATCAGGCAGCAGAATCTTGCCGGGTCCCGCAAGAAGGGTGCCCCGGCGGCGGAGGAGGTCGATTTCTTCACTCTGCTGGCCGACCCCAACGGACCGGTCAAGATGAAACGGATGATGGCCGAACAGATGGTGACGATGGATTCCACCGGCGGTGTCGGAAAAACTCTCGATCGGATCCTCGTCCAGGACCGCAACGAGGCGGCGATCAAAGTGTTTCGCCAGCAGGTCGCCAAGGGAAAACGCCGGCTGGGTATCTTCTACGGTGCCGCCCACATGCCGGACTTCCACCGCCGCCTGGCCGCCCTGGGATTTCGACCCCAGAAGATCAGCTGGGCAACCGCCTGGGATCTGAGAATCCGGCAGCGAAGCGAGACCGACGACCTGATCCAATTGATCAGGTTACTGCAGCGGCTCAGCCAGTAAACCGCCGGCATCCCGGGGGAATCAGCGTGGGAAAAACCCCTGGGACCGTTCGATCGTGACACCCACGGTGCGGGCAAATCGCACCGCGCCGGGTTTTTCCACCGTGACCCGGACCCGCTCGATCCGGGAATCCGACAGGCACACTCTCGCAATTTCAGTCGCCAGTTTCTCGACCAGGTAGAACTGTGATCCCTCGACCAGTTCGATCACCTGCTTGGTGACCGTGCGATAATTGACCGCATCTTCAATATCGTCGGTCTCTCCGGCACGACCCATATCGGCCCACAGCGAAAGGCCCACGACCACGTCCTGAGGTTTGATCCGTTCCTCGTCATTGATCCCGATGATGGCCCGCATCAGCAGGTCATGCACGTCGATTCGATCACTCACAACCTGGAACTCCCGGAAAGAGACTCGCGATTATCCACCGTGGCGTTCATTCGGCAAACGGTTCCCGGGGAAGTTGTGCCCCGCCGGCAACCGCCAGCACTTCCCCGGTGACCAGCTCGGCTTGCAGCAGGTAACCGACCGCGGCGACAACATCCTCGGGACCACCGCTGCGTCCCAGTGGCGAGAGCGCCGCTGCCTGGGCAAGCAGATCGGGTGTCGAATCGGGAGGCGGCAGAATCGGGCCCGGTGCGACCGCGTTGACACGGACCCGTGGTGCCAGCGTGGCGGCCAGTGTCCTGGTCAACGCCACCAGTCCCTGCTTGGACAGCGAATAGGCCAGCCGCGACGGGTCGGTTTTCAACCCCCGCCAATCGGCCAGGTTGATGATCTGGCCGGTTCCGGTTTCGCCCAGCCCCTGGACAAAACGTTCCGACAGCACGTAGGGAGCCTTGAGGTTGATCGTGAACAGTCGATCCCAGGTGTCCGAGTCGGTCGATCCCAACGGGCCACCCTCGAAGATCGCCGCGTTGTTGATCAGCAGCGAGACAGGTCCGAAGTGCTGCTCGGCGGCGGCAAACACTTTTTCGGCCGCCGGGTGCGGTTCGAGCAGGTCCGCCGCCACGCAGATCGCCTCGCCGGATCCCCCGCGAATTTCCTCGACGATGGTCTCGGCCTGCTCACGGGATCGACCGAAGTGCACGACAACCCGCCAGCCCGAGGCCGCCAGGTCCAGTGCCAGGGCTCTCCCGATCCTCACGGCAGCACCGGTAATGACCGCTACCGGGCGAGGCGTCTCTGCAGCGGGTTCCGGTCGTGCGTCCATGAAAGTTGATTCTACGAACCCGGCCGAAATTTCGCAGCCAGAGCGGACCCCAACTGTCTCTTGCAGCAATCCGGAGACACAGCTACAAAGCCACCCGCTCTCCGTGTCCGAACCCCTCCTTGGCGCCATGTTACACCGTCTCCGTCAGTGGATTTGTCCCGACCTGGCGATCGACCTGGGCACCGCCAACACGCTGGTTGCCATCCAGGGCGCGGGTGTGGTCGTCGACGAACCGAGCGTGCTGGCTCTGGAGAAAGGCACGCGACGAGTGCTGGGACGGGGGACGGCCGTCGGCAAGCTCGCCAAGCAAATGCTTGGCCGCACGCCCGATTCGATCACGGCGGTGCGGCCACTGCAGGACGGGGTGATCACCGATTTCGAGTTGTGCGAGGCGATGCTCGAGTACTTCATACGGAAATCAAGCCCGCGTCGCCTGCTGCGGCCCCGGGTGGTGATCGCCGTGCCCGGAAGCATCACCCAGGTGGAAAAGAGGGCCGTCTTCAACAGCGCCGAACGGGCTGGAGCCGGTCGTGTTTACCTGATCGACGAATCCAAGGCGGCCGGCATCGGGGCCGGCCTGCCGATCTCGGAACCGATGGCCAGCATGGTCTGCGACATCGGTGGCGGAACCACCGAGATCGCGATCCTCAGCCTTGCCGAAACCGTCGTCAGCCGTTCGATCCGCATCGGCGGTGACGAGATGGACGAAGCGATCGTCGAATACATGAAGCAGCACTTTTCCCTGCGGATCGGCACCCAGGCAGCCGAGGCGATCAAGATCGAGATCGGCAGTGCGTTTCCACTCGACCAGGAATTGACCAGCGAGGTTCGCGGTGTCGATTCAATCAGCGGAGTACCACGCAAGGCCGTGGTCACCAGCGAGGAAATACGCGAGGCACTGCGGGAACCCCTCGAAGCAATTCTTGGTGCGGTTCGCAACGTGATCGAGCAGTGCAAGCCGGAGCTGGCCGCTGACATCGTCGACACCGGCCTGGTCCTGACCGGCGGCGGGGCCCTGTTACGAGGCTCTGATCGCCTGATGAACGAACAACTCGGTGTTCCCGTTCGCGTCGCCGACGAACCGCTGACCACCGTCGCCCGCGGAACGGCCATCTGCCTGGAACACCTCTCGCAGTGGCGTGACAGCCTCGAGGACGGCAACGGCGATCTCTAGAGGCCGGACTCCATGGCATCAGCATCAGCGAGTTGGAAACCCCCGGCGGTATTTCTGCTGATCGGACTGGGACTCACGCAGTTGCCTTTGCGCCCGAGCGAGGCGATCCGCAACGGCGTGTTCGACGCGGCGCGTCCCGGCCAGTTGCTCGTGGTGGCCCTCGATGATCGCATCACCACGTGGCGACAACAGCGATCCTCGACGTCGGACCAGGACCGGCGACAAGAACTCGAAGCGACGCAGCTGGAGGTGCGGAGGTTGCGGCTGGCCAATGCCCGGCTGGCCCAACGAACACCCGGCCGATCCCTCCCCGGGGACCCCCTGGCCGATGATCTTGCCGGCGACGCAACCACCGTACCACTCGGGCCTCCCCTGTTCGTGACGGACCTGGTCGGGACGAGAATTCTCGGACGCGAAACGATCGAGGCCTGGCAGGCGGGCCGGATTCTTGACCGTGGAGCCGGCCTGGCGATTGACAACCTGGTCCTGGAACCCGGGCACCCCACGCTTGACCGGGGCCGCGACTCGGGGTTGGCCAGAGGCCAACCCGCCTACTCGGGCCGCCGTGTGGCCGGACGGATTTCACGAGTCGGTCGCTGGACGGCCACACTGCAGCTGCTGACCAATCGCGGCTTTCGCGGACTGGCCCGCCTGGCCCATCCCGGACAGGATCATCCCGTCTTCACCTCCCAGGGAATGCTCGAAGGGACCGGAGATTCCCTGTGCCGATTGACGCTTGTCCGGGAAACCGCCGCGGTGAAGGTCGGCGACCTGGTCTACACCGCCGGCCGCGACAGCCAGTTTCCCTGGCCGATGCTCTACGGCACGGTGGTCCGGGCCGAACTGCCGATGGAGGCACCCCACTGGGAAATCCTGGTCCGCCCGGCAATGGACATCGTACGGCTGGAGCGGGTCGAGGTTCTGACGCGGGTGTTGAATCCCCGCCGGGTAAAGACACCGGGGGTGCTGTCGCAATGAACGTGTTCTCACCGATGCGTCATCTCGGACTGCTGGCCCTGGCCTACGTGGCGGTGGTCGCCGAGACCACGCTGGCGCCGGAGTGGCAGCCCGCCGGGATGTCGGTCCGGCCATTATGGATTGCACTGGCGATTGCCGTGGCCGTGTGCGAGGGCGGTGCCGTGGTTGTCTGGGCCGCGGTGCTGGGGTTGCTCAGCGACTGCCTCCGTGGAAGCGGCCCGCTCGGACTCGATCTCGTCCTGGCCGTCGCGGTCGTCACCTGCCTGCCGTCGGCGTGGACCCGCCGGCGACTGCGTTCGGCTCACCAGATCGCCCTGGTGGCACTGTTGCTGATCGTGACGATCGACAGCGTGTCCCAGCAGGTTCGTGCCGGCCTTGACGAGTCCTTCTCTTTGCTGCTTACCGCATCGTTGCCAGCGATTGTCATTGCTTCACTGGGCGACGCCCTGCTGACCTCCGGTCTGCTGTTACTGGTCGTGTGGACGTGGCGGGCCACGCTGAATTCTCTGGGCCGCCTGCTGCTGCCGACACCGTTGACCTCCTGACCCCCGTCCGATCTCGCGTCACTTTGCCACTCATGCTCAACCGACCCACCAACGATCTGATAGCTCCCCCGACACCCGACGGTTCTCACTGGGACCGGCGACCGGGAACCCGATTGACCATGCTGGGAACGCTGGTGGGGCTGTCGCTGCTGCTGATCGGGGGCCGCGTCGCCTGGATCCAGCAGGGCGGCCTGGACCTGTTCGTTCGGCGGGCAGCACCGGTCACCGTCACCACTGAACCGATCCCGACACACGACGGTCGGATCCTCGCTGCCGATGGCACCGTGCTGGCCCATGACCTGCAGCGGTTCCGGGTCCGCCTGCATTACCGTTGGCTGGAATTTCCCGCCGACCCGACCTGGCTGCGGGAACAGGCTCTGGCACGCCTGGTCGGATTCGGTCGCCGCGACAAGGCGCGGTTAGCCGCCGCGAAATCGAAGGTCCTGGCTCATCGTGAAACGATGCACGCCGAACTGGCCCGCGTGTGCCGGGTTGACCCACAGGAGTTACGGCGGCGGATGCAGGCCATGCAGGACCGTGTCGAACGGGTGGTCACCTCGGTCCAACGGCGACGAGCGACCACCGCCAAACCGGCGTTCGTCCCCAGCGAACCCGGGCCGTGGTGGCAGGTCGCCTGGGAAAACGTGCGGACCACCTTGACCACCCCGCCGAGACGACTCAGGAGCGAACCGGTCGTCGTGACCGAGGAACTCGAGTACCACCGGATCTTCGACAACGTGCCACTGGAAGCCGCCGCGGTCATCCAGGAACATCCCGAGCGATTCCCCGGCGTCGAGATCCGCGTCGAGACGCGGCGAAGCTATCCCGCGGGAGCATTGGCCGCCCACGTCGTGGGGACACGTCGCCGTCAACCCCGCTCGCAGGGACTCGTACCCGACAGCGACTGGATCGGAACCAGTGGTGTCGAACAAACCTACGACCACCTGCTGCGGGGTCGACCGGGATTGAAACGCATCGTCACAAACCGTTCCGGCGAGGTGCTCTCGACCCGGGTCCTGCAGACACCCCGCCGGGGTCGCGATATCGAATTGACTCTTTCGCTGACGCTGCAGAAACGGGCCGAACAACTGCTCGACGCCGCCACCAATACCGGTTCACCCGGTGGAGCGATCGCCGTGATCGACCTGCACACCGGCGCCGTCCTGGCCGCCGCGTCGGCACCCCGGTTTGATCCCAACCTGTTGATCTCACCGGATCCCACCACCTGGCAACGGTTGAGCAAAGATCCTCGCCGCCCATTTTTCTGCCGTGTCACCCGGATGGCACTGCCCCCGGGATCGGTCTTCAAGTCGCTTTCAGCCACGGCACTTCTGGAAAGCGGGGTGCTGGAACCGGGGCACAGCATTTCCTGCCGAGGCTACCTCGATCATCCGGGCCGCCACCGTTGCTATGTCTTTCGCCACTTCGGTGTGGGGCATGGTGAAACCGCCATCGGGGATGCGTTGTGTCGCAGCTGCAACGTGTTCTTCTTCGATGCCGCACGACGGCTGGCACGCTCAGATGGCCATCGGCATCTGCATGCCTGGGCGGCCCGGTTCGGTTTTGGACAGCCGACAGGCATCGATCTTCCCGGTGAATCCGCCGGACGACTGCCGGCACCGCCTGACAAGCCGCGGATCTCAGAGACGATGCAATTGGCGATCGGACAGGGCCCCATCACGGCCACGCCCCTGCAGATCGCAAGGCTGATGGCCGCGATCGCCAACAGCGGCACGCTGGTCACCCCCCACGTCGTCGCCAACAACGGACCGGCCCGAAGAATTCCCCGGGGGAAACGAATCCAGGGCCTGTCGCGACAAACCCTGGTGGCCGTCCGCGAGGGACTGCGGCGCGTGGTGGCCGACCCGCGGGGAACCGGTTACAAGCGGATCCGCCTGCCGGAGGTGAGCATCGCCGGGAAGACCGGCACCGCCGAGGTCGGCGGAGACATGGAAGACCACGCCTGGTTTGCCGGCTACGTGCCCACCAAGGCACCACGACTGGCGTTCGTCGTGGTACTGGAGCACGCGGGGTCGGGAGGCCGAACGGCTGGTCCGGTAGCCCGCCAGCTGGTCCAGGCCATCCGCTCGACGGGACTGATCGGCGAGACTGCGGCCGTATCGGTCAATCGACGCCACGACCGCTGAGCACGCCGGGAACTTGGCGATCCCTGCGAGGGATTCTAGACTCACGCCATGGGAAGAGTTGTCGTGGCGATGAGCGGTGGCGTCGACAGTTCGGCGGCCGCCTGGCTACTCAAGGAGCAAGGTCACGACGTGATCGGGCTGTTCATGCGATCGGGAGTCGCCGAACAGACGGCCTGCGAGTTGCCGATCACCGGCCCGGGATCCGCCCGTCGTCAGGGCTGTTGCAGCGCCGCCGACGCCGCCGACGCCCGCCGGGTCGCCGACACGCTCGACATCCCCTTCCACGCCCTGGACTTCCAGGACGACTTCGAACGGATCCAGGACTACTTTGCCGACGAGTACCTGGCCGGACGGACGCCCAACCCCTGCGTGATGTGCAACAACTGGCTGAAGTTCGGCCGCCTGTGGGAATTTGCCCGGCAGGTCGGAGCCACCGCGATCGCCTCGGGACACTACGCCCGCCTCCAGCCGACCAGCGATCCGGCCCGACCAGCGCTGCTCCGCGGCCACGACCCGGACAAGGACCAGTCCTACGTGCTGTTTGGCCTGAAACCGGATCTGCTCGAACACGTCGTGTTTCCCATCGGTGACTCCACCAAGTCCGAAATCCGGGCAACGGCCAAGCGGGCCGGGATCCGGGTTTTCGACAAACCCGACAGCCAGGAAATCTGCTTCGTTCCCGACAACGACTATGCCGCTTTCCTTCGACGACACCGTGGCGAACTGGACACCGCCGGCGAACTGGTCGACACGGCCGGAACAGTTGTCGGGACACACGACGGATTCGAGCGGTTCACGATCGGCCAGCGGCGCGGGCTGGGAGTTGCCTTTGGTGAACCCCGGTACGTCGTCGCGATCGAATCCCGGACACGCCGGGTGACCATCGGGACCCACGACGACCTGGCACGTGACTGGCTGGAAGCGGACCGGTTGAACTGGTTGGCCGAGAAAGCCGGTGGCGAGGTTCTTCGCTGCAGTGCCCAGATCCGCTACCGCCACGAGGCAGCAACGGCGGCGGTCCAGCAACTCGATGACGACCGGGTTCGCGTGACGTTCGATCAGCCGCAATTCGGCGTGGCGCCCGGCCAGGCGGTCGTGTTCTACGACGACAATCGCGTTCTGGGCGGCGGCTGGATCCGTTGACGAACCCGGTTCCCGGTTCAGGCGGCCGACGAGCGACCACGCCGGTCCAACCAATCGGCCCCGGTGGGATTCTGAAAGACCCTCAACTCGAATTCGCCGACCACGGCCAGGACGTGATCGAAGATATCCGCCTGCAGGCTCTCGTAGCTTGACCACTCCTTGTCACGACTGAAGACGTAGATCTCGATCGGGATCCCCGACGATGACGGCGGCAACTGCCGGACCAGCAACGTCATCTCGTTGTTGATTTCGGGATGGCGACGCAGGTACTCGACCAGGTAGGCCCGGAAGGTGCCCAGGTTGGTGATGCGACGCCCGTTGATGATCTCCGACATGTCGACTCCATGCTGCCGGTTGTAGTTGGTCACCTCCTCCTGTTTTCCGGAAATGTAGTCCTCGAGCATCGAGAACCGCGAGAAGCGATCGATCAGTTCCGGCGAGCAGAACTTGACGGAGCTCATGTCGATGGCGATCGACCGCTTGATCCGTCGGCCACCCGAATCCTGCATGCCCCGCCAGTTCTTGACCGAATCGGTGATCACCGCGTAGGAGGGAACGGTCGCGATCGTACGGTCCCAGTTCTGTACCTTCAGTGTCGTCAGGGTCACGGCCAACACGTCTCCATCGATGCCGAAGGCAGGCATCTCGATCCAGTCTCCCACGCGGACCAGGTCGTTGGAGAAGATCTGGATGCTGGCGACCAGGCCCATGATCGAGTCCTTGAAGACGAGCATCAGCACGGCGGTCAATGCGCCGATTCCGGCAACCAGCACCGACGGATCCTTGCCGGTCACCGCTGCCAGGCAGAGGATGATGCCCAGCACCCACAGGACCAGCTTGACGGCACCGACGAGCCCGGAAATCGGATTGCCGCGGTTGCGGTCGAGTGAATCGTAGATGTCCGCTGCGGCATTCAGCAGGGAACTGATCGCCCGCAACGCGACAACGACAATCCAGGCCGTTGCCAATCGCCGCAGAACGACGTCCAGGGCCAGCGTGCTGAAGAACGGGTCGGTGAAGAACGGGGAGGCCAGATAAACAACAGCGGCGGGAACCAGGAGAGCCAGTCGGGAAAAGAATCCCCGCTCGACCAGGCGATCGTCCCAGTGCGTTCGGGTCCTTGCCGCCATCCGGCGGATGGCGGCAAGCAGCACCTGGCGGGTGACGAGATACGCGACGATCGCCACGACCAGCGTTCCCGAAATCACGATCAGCTTGGCCATCCAGTTCGAAAGCTGGCCATCAAACAGCCGCAGCTCCAACCAGACGTGCAGGTCCGTCACCCAGTCACCAGCCGATTCGACACTCTCCATGTCCGCTCCTTGCATCCGTGCCATTCGAACCCAGCAGAGCATACTCACCGGAGACCAGTCGAGCCAATCGTTCAATCGGCCGCCGGCCGATTCACCTTTTCCCTGGAGACCAGGCGGAGGATGGCCGGCAGTGGTACCAACGCCACCAGCAGGCAACTGCCCACGCCCAGCAGGAGTACCAGCCCGAGACTCGAGAGTCCCCGGTGCGAGGCGACCATCAGCGTGCCGAAACCGATCATCGAGGTCAGCGAGGTCAGCAGCACGCCATGGATCGTCGATGGTGACATCACGTACGGGCCCCGCCGGGAGCGAAAGTCGTGCAGCACGTGGACACCGTCATCCACCCCGATGCCCAGCACCAGGGGCAATACGATCAGGTTGGCCGGGTTCAGCGGAACTTTCAGCCACTGCATCACGCCAAGCATCAGTACCGCACCGAAGACGGGGGGCAAGAGCGCGAGCAGGGTGTCACGGAGGCTGCGCCAGTCCAGGATCAGCCCGCTCAGTACCGAGGCGGCGACGAAGGCGGCCGACCAGAGAACGGGGAATCGGCCCAGCCCCTCCCGCAGGGACATTTCGATCGACAGCGAGATAACGGCACCGGCCACCGCCAACATCACCAGGGCCCGCCAACCGCCCAGCCCGGCCGCCAGCAGCACAACCACGATCGCTCCCAGTGCCGCGATGGCCGCCTGTTCATAACTCTCCTTGATCTGCCGGCCGGCTTCGTAGTTCTGCAGCGGGGTCCCGGTCGCTTCGGGATCCACTCCCCTGATCTCCTTGACGAACCGTCCCAGAGGTTCCTGCTCCCAGATCGACTCCCGCGGTGACACCTGGACCAGCCAGTCCCCGGTAGAACTGAGGTAACGGGAGACCAGGGCTGGTGAAAGTTGTTCGAGTCCACGGCGATCGGCACCGGGAAGGAATCGGCCCAGGTGCATTACCCGTCCCACGCTGGGCAACGCCTCCATCTTCTTCGCCACGCTCTCGGCTTCCTCGAGCGACCGGGCCAGTGATACGGCAAACAGCGCCCCGCCATCGGGATCGCGGGCCACCCGCCGCTGGACGGCAACCGAGTCGAGATCCTCGGCCTGGAGATTCAACAGGTTGTAGTCGTAGCGGACACGCCAGGTCAGTTGCCCCTCGCGTCGTTCAACCAGTGCCGATCCGCTGATCGCCAGGATTGCCAACGAAACCAGCAGGAACGCTCGAGGGTTCTCGGCCACACGGTGCCGCCAACGTTCGCCCATCAACGGCACGGCAAAGTCGACCGGCGTCAATCGCGAATCGGTCAGCCGGATCATTGCCGGCAGGACACAGAAGGTGACCACCGCGCACAGGCCGATCCCGGCACCGGCGATCCATCCCAGTTCCGCCACGCCGCGAAACTCGGTCAACGACGCGCACAGAAACGCCAGCGCCGTCGTCACCGCCGCCGTCAGGATCCCCGGCCCGACACCGCGGGCCGAACCGCCCAGGGCCTCCCTCAGGTCTCTGCCTTCCTGTCGCAACCGGACGTAGCGCGCCAGGAAGTGGATCGAGAAATCGACACCCAGGCCGATCAGGACGACGGCAAAGGAAACCGAGAGGATGTTCAGATGGCCGATGGTCAGACTGGTCAGTCCGAAAGACCAGATCAGCGACATCCCCAGGCTCACCAGGATCACCAGCGGCAACCGCAGCCCGTGAAAACCCACGCCCATCAAGACGGCGACACCGATGGCTGCCAGCAACGACGCGTAGATCATGTCTTCACGCGACCGGATCATCTCGTCACTCTCGAGCACCGGAATCCCGGTCAGACCGATCTGCACAGCGGCGTTTCCGTTGCCGGACCTGCGATTGTCTGCCCGGACATCGGCGATCAACTCTCTCATCCGCGAGATGGCTGCCGTGGCTCCCTCGAAACCAGCGGTGCCGGTAACCACCGGCGACGCACGCAGGTAACCGGTGTGGCCATCGACGGTCGTCACGTAGGTCGTCGGACCACCCCCGGGGCGGTCAATCCGGAACAGCACACTGCGAAACAGGTCGGACTGTTCCTCGACAAGACGACCCAGCTGTTCGAGCGTGACCTGCACGCTGACACGATCGGATCCCCGGACGACGACGACCAGGTCGGCCGTATCGGGAAATTTCTCGACAAACATCAACCACCGCCGGTGAAAATCCGCGGTGGGGTCGATCAGGTCCGACCGCCGGGTCTGGAACTCCAGCAGCACCAGCGTTGCCAGCAGCGCCAGGATCGTCAGCTTGGCAGCCGAGATCAGCGCCAGTCGGGGCGCGGCGGCGACGGCAAGGACAATCCAGCCCAGGCTGTTGGCGAGCAGTCCGGTCGACTCGCTGTCGTTGTTTTCCCGTGTCACCGTGGTCTCATCCATGAGTTGCCGTGGCGAGGGTCGTCGATCAACGCGGGTGCGGATTGTAGTCGCTCAGTCGAGCTCGACAATCCCGGTGCCCGTCTCGGCGGACTTGCGGCCTTCCGCGGCAATCACCAGGAAACCGATGAAGTCGTAAACGCCATGAGCGATGACCGGGACCGCGAGGTTGCCCTGACCGGCAGCCGGACCGGTCGCCGGCAAGATATCGACCAGGCCCACCAGCCCCAGGTAACAGCCGATCAGCCCCGCCACCGCCGCATACGTCGGGGTCACCGAGTGCAACAAGGCGAACACCAGGTTGCTGGCGACCAGCGCGACCAGGAACCGGGTCGAAGTCGGCGCGGCCGCATCGGCAGCGGAGATCCACGGTTGGATCACCCCGCGAAACAGCACCTCCTCACACAACCCCGCCATCGCCGCCAACAGCAGCAGCTCATACCAGCGACAGGCAGCCAGCGGCTGGCCCAGCAGGCGAATCAGCAGTTCACGGATCCGGCGAAATGGAGGCCAGGCCACGGTGTAGGCCAAGCCGAAGATCAGCAGCAGGGGTCCGGTTGCCAGCAGACCCCAGCCCGCCGCCTCGATCGTCCAGCGACAGTGGCTCCAGGGATCGATCCCCACCAGCCAGCCCAATCCCAGGCCGATCAACAGGGCGACCGCCTCGATACCCAGCCCCATGCCGAGAAACGAGCGGCGGTCGTTCCAGTCGAAACCTCCAGCCGGATCGTTCATCGACGGGGTGTTACTCCTTGGGACCTGGCGGGGGAAGGTTTCCGGCGGACTTCTCGAAAATCACGATGTGCTGCCGTGGCAGGACACGGATCGTCTCCTTGAACTTCAAGCCGAACTCCGCCTGGCTGATTTCCTTTTTGACCTGTGCCTCGGTCATCTTGTGGATCAGCTTGATCGGCACCCGGGGATCTTCCATCCGGTACTCGACGAAGGCGGCCCGCCCGCCGGGTTTCAGGGCCTTGCTGAGTTCGAGAGTCATCTCGAAAGGAAACTCGAACTCGTGGTACACGTCGACCATGATCACCAGGTCGACCGAAGCGGGCTTGAGCTTGGGGGTCTTCTGATTGCTCAGCACGGGCATGACGTTCTTGACTCCGAACCGCTTCATCCTCAGTTTCAACCGCTGCAACATCTGCGGCTGCACGTCGACGGCCATGACTTTCCCACTGACACCGACGGCCGAGGCCAGCAACGCGGTCACGACCCCGCTCCCGGCCCCGATGTCGGCAACACTCTGACCGGGCTTGAGTTTCAGGGAACGCACCATCAACGAGAGCCGTTCCTCGCGTTCACGCTCGACGCGTTCCAGCCAGCGGGCACCGGCCCCCTGGAATCCGTAACCCATCACCCGGGCAATCTCGCGGCCCATGTAGAACTTGCCGATCCCGTTGGGATCGTGAAGGCGACGAAAGGAATACCGCTTCGTCTGCCGCGGCTTCGTCGCACGCGGTTCTTGTCCAACGGCGGAACCCAGCGTGGCCAGGACCACCAGCGCCGTCGCCAGGACAGTTGATCGTCGATTGATCATGACGCGTCATCTCCTGTTGAATCCATCACCGAATCCCTGTCGATTCCCTCCGGGCGACCGACCACCTTTCCCCAGTCTGCCGGGTCCAGCTCGTCGGCTTCGTCAACCAGCAGTACCGGGATCCCCTCACGAACAGGAAAACTCAATCGACAACCGGCACCGGTGCAAACCAGGCTCTCCGCCGACAACACCAACCGTGAACGGCACTGCGGGCAGACGACCAGATCGGCCAGGTCACCGAGTTCAAATTCACTCATTTCCGTGCACTCACCCCGGTCGCTGTCACCGAAACCGCTGAGAACTCGAGTGTGCCTTGTCGACGAAAGATCTCGTCCTGATCCTAGAATCCACGCGCCGCCTGGATATCCGAAAAGTCCCTGAGGCCGTAATCGATGCCGACGTAGTCCAGGACCCGACAGAGGCTGCGAACGGCCACGCCGATGCCGTCGGGACCGCTGAACCCACCGAACTGTCCGCCCCCCTTGAGGTGTGGTTCGACCTCGAGAAAGAATCCGGGGGCGCCCAGTGCCACCATCCTGGTTTCCAGTTCCGGCAATCGATCCTTGAGCTCCCGCAGCAGGCTGTCGTGGCCGGCGTCTCCGATGTCGGCAGGAACGAAGTTCTTCAATCGCTCCTCATCGACCGCCCCGGTCCAGGTCAGGCTGGGATCAATCGTGTAGTCCTTGATGTGCATCCAGCCGATGTAATCCATCATGTCGCGAAGTTCATCGAGTACCTGCAGTCGCGTCTTGTTCTGTGCCGCAACGTTGCCGCCGTCGTAGATGCAGACCATGCTGGGATGATCGACCTGCCGGCACAATTCGGCCAGCAACTCACCGGTTTCGCCGATCAGGTTTGGCTCGATCTCCAGTCCGTAGACCAACCCGGCCTCGGCACAGGCGTCGACGATCTTTCCCAGTTGCTCGACCGCCTGGGGAATGTGTTCGGCCGGATCGGTTCCCTGCGGGTGGTAGAACGAGAATCCGCGGATCAATTTCGTCTGCAGGGTCGCGGCAACACGGATCGTGTCGGCCACTTCCCCGGCGAGGTATTCGTCGAAGGGGACAAATACGTTGTGTGAGCCGTCATCGACATCAAGCAGCTTGACCTTGCCGACCCGGGCCCCGATCCCGGTGACACTCATGCCGAACTCGTCGTGAAGATCACACAGCCGGGCCAGTTCGGCGTCATCGAGTTCGACGACATGCTTGACCTCGCCGGTCCCGTTGACGTCGATGAACCGCGGGCTGTAGTACCTCAGGCCAATCCCGGCCATCACGGAAAGTTGTTCGAGGGCGGTCTTGTGGTTGGCGGCCTCGTCGGCGAACGCACTGAGTATTACGCGGGGTCGGTCGCTCATGATGGTCCTTGGCTGGGGTCGGCTCGTATCGGTCAACCGCTTGGGCGGGCTGCCATTGTCGGACCGCGTGTGGCGGGATGCAAGACACCGCCCTGCAGACGCCCGAATTGCAATTCCCGCCCGTCTCCTCTGAAATGGAGCAAAGTTGTTCACCCGCACTTCGAGGAAGGTCCAGCCGCGATGACCGACATGATCTCACGCCCCTCGCTGAAAGCCGGCATGATCGGCATCGGGATGATCTTCGACGAGACTTACCGGCCATTCTTCGAGGACACGCACGCGGCCGGCCTTTTTGATCGCCGCTTCGGCGACGTCGAGGTGCCACTGACGGCCGTCGCCAGCCGGACCGGACGACGCGCCGAGGCGTATCGCGAGGCCGCGGGCGAGAAGATTGCGTCGTTCGAAAGTTTTCACGGCGAGGGAGCGACCGCGGCATTACTGGCAGCGGCACCCGACTTCGTCTGTGTGGCCACCCCCGACGACCGCCACTTCGAAATTTCCCGTGACATCCTCACGGCCGGTTGTCACCTGCTTGTCGAAAAACCCTCGGTCCTGTCCCTCGACCAACTCGACGAGTTGACCAGCCTGGCCCGCCAGCACGAGGTGCTGGCCAAGATCGTCTATCACAAGCTGCTCGACCCTGACCACAAGAAGCTCAGGACACTGTATGCCGACGGCGTGCTCCGCCACGTCAACAGCGGGTATTGCACGTTGCTGGAACCAAAGCAGATTTCCGGTGACCAGTTTTCCGAGTGGATCACCGGCCGCAACCCGGGAACCTACGTCGCGGTGCACTACATCAAGCTGATCGACTTCTCGTTCCCCGGCCGACTCAAGACAGTCACGGCGACCGGACAACGCGGCCTGGTCGGAGCGGCCGACGGACCGACGTGGGACAGCACGCAGTTGCGGATGATCTACGAGTACGAGAGCGGCCGCGAGGCGGCATTCGACATTCACACCTCGTGGGTCACTCCCGACAATTTCCCCGGCTACGTCGAACAGGAAGTCCAGTTCCGCTTCGACAACGGGCTGTGGAACGGGCACTCGAGGAAGCGGGGCGTCGAGTGCACCGTCGAGGACCAGACGCCGATCTCGATCAAGAACTCGATGAACAACCACTACAACGGCACGTTTCTGGAACCATGGGGCGAACGGTCCCAGCGAGGGTATGGGATCGAGACGATCGAACGATTCGTCCGGGAACTGGCCTGGCTGGAACACTCCGAAGAGGGAACCCGGGGCGAACGGCTGGCGACACTCGCCAGCCTGGCCTACAACGACCTGGCCGCCGATCGCCAGACGGTCGCCACCGTCCAGGCCCTGGAAGCGATCCTGGAACACCAGGCGGCCGGGGAACCCGATTGCGTGGTCCGGGTCAACGATCCCGCCGGGGGACTGGTGCTTTATCGTCCCGGTTCCGAAACCCCCGAAGTTCTTTACGCGGGCACCGTCTGAGCCACAAGAACACCGACACGGCCGGTCACGCCGCTCCCTCGAGTTTCCCCCTGGCGAGCGGCCAGCCTGGCGAACTATCTCGCCCCGGTTCCAGACCCTGTTGCCGGCAGCCGCTCCACACCATTCGATCGTATTGCTAGACTTTCTGGGCGTGGCACATCTTTTCAACACCGACACCAAGCAGACAACAATGACGACACCGATCCATTTCCCCGGTGAAGATCAATCCAACGTCGCCCGACGGATCATCGCCACGCAGGAACCGCTGGCACTGCGAACATTCACACCCAGCCTGGCCGTGCTGGCTCGTTCGGCCGGCGTGTTTCACTGGACCCCCGAGGGACGGCGGCTCTACGACTACACCTCCGGCGTCCTCGTCGCCAACCTCGGCCACAACCCCCGCAACTGGCTGAAACGCCTGGCCGACTTGATGGGCTGGAACGCCGAAACACTCTCCGGCGGAGAGGGGTATGCCGAGGCCGCGACGCTGACCGCCTACAACGCGGTGACCGAGTTGGAGACCGCCGCCGTGGAACGGCTGCTGGCCAACGTCGCTGCCAGTCCCGGCGGCGAACGGCTCGATTCGGTCTGCTGGGCCGCGTCGGGATCGGAAGCCGTCCAGAAGGCTCTCTGGGCCTGCCTGCACCATGCCCCCGACCGGGATACGATTCTCGCGACCCGCCACGGCTTCCACGGCAAGAAGGGACTCGCCGGAGCCGTCACCGGCTGCGAGTCCGATGCCGACCGTGACCGGCGTGTCCGTTTCCTCAGCTTCCCGATGGACGACTGGGACGATCTCGACTGCTACGACGGGGAACTCGACCTGGCTCCCTACCGCGACGAACTCGAACGCCTCTGGGATGAACTCGGGACATCCATCGGCACGCTGATCACCGAACCCTATCTCGGCGGCGGCGGCAGCTATCACCCCCCGGCCGCCTACCTGCAACTGCTCGAGACGTTCTGCCGTGAACACGATATCCTGTTCGTGCTCGACGAGGTCCAGTCGAACTTCGGCCGCACCGGGCGGATGTATGCCTTCGAGAAATACGGGATTGCTCCCGACTTCGTGACGCTGGGCAAGGGACTCGGTAACGGCATTCCCGTCAGTGCCGTCGTCGGCCGCAGTGACATCCTGGCCAGCCTCAAGTACGGCGAAGCCTCCGATACCTGGAGTGCCAACCCGATCGCCAGCGCGGCCGTCATTGCGACGCTCGACGAGTTCGAGGCATCCGACGTGCTCGAACACACCCGGCAACTCGAACCGCTCTTCTTCAGCGAGCTGAACCGGTTGAAAGAGACCGGGGTCATCACGAAGGTCCGCGGCGAAGGCATGGTCTACGGGATCGAGTGCAACGATGTCGGGTCGACCGCGGCTGCAGATGTCGCCAACGCGATCGTCGAGACCTGCTACCTCGGCGGCGAGGGAGGCGAGGGGATCCACCTGCTGGGCCCGTTGGCCGGCACCGTGGTGAGAATCAGTCCCCCGATGACGATCACCGAGGACGAAGCAAGGACGTCGCTGGCGTTGCTGATGGAACTGGTCAGCCGGGTGGGCGAGTCGCTGGCGAGTTGACACTCGCATTGACCTACCTCCCTGTTTCCCGGATGATCTCGCAATTCGCAGGCACTCCCCACAAGGTCTTTCCCGCGGACCTTGCCCCATGAACACCAGAAAACCCGATCGTCTCGAAGCCGCGCGACTGGAGAAGTTGCACAGGATCGAGGAACTGGGACTGGATCCCTGGGGACAGCGCTTCGACGATCATATCCCCATCGACGAGGCCCGTCGGCGATGCCCGGCCGAGGCGGGCACCGACGGCGACGTGGTCCGCGTGGCCGGACGGATCATGCTGCGAAACAACCGTGGCAAATTGAAGTTCTACCACGTCCAGGACTGGACCGGACGGATCCAGTTGATGGTCTCACGGGGAGATCTTTCCGAGGAACAATGGGAACTGATCGGGGCACTGGACCTGGGCGACCTGGTCGGCATCGACGGCCGCCTGCGGGTGTCGCAGACCGGCGAAAAGACGATCTTCGCCGAGAAGATCACGATGCTCTGCAAGTCGCTGGCTCAACCACCGGAGAAATTTCACGGTGCCCGGGACACCGAGATGCTGCTCAGGCAGCGATCGATCGACCTGATCTACAACGAGGGCGTGCTCGCGAGGATGCTCAAGCGGACCCGCATCATCCACTCGATCCGCCAGACGCTCTCCGGGCAGGGATTCGTCGAGGTCGAAACGCCCGTGTTGCACTCGGTCGCCGGTGGAGCGGCGGCCCGGCCGTTCATCACCGCGCACAACACGCTGGGCATCGAGCTGTACATGCGGATTGCACTCGAGCTGCACCTGAAACGGCTGATGGTCGGGGGGGTCGAGCGGGTGTATGAAATCGGGCGGGTGTTTCGCAACGAGGGCATCGATGCGACGCACAATCCCGAGTTCACGATGATCGAGATCTACCAGGCCTACGGTGACTACCGATCGATGATGGACCTGACCGAGCGGATCGTCGTCGAAGCGGCCGAGGCGCTGGGCGAGGGTCTGGTGCTGCCGTGGGGTGAGGAACGGATCGACTTCACCCCGCCCTGGCCGCGACGCTGCTACGCCGAGCTGTTCGAAGAACATGCCGGCTGTCCGATGAACGACCCAGCCGCGGTGGCCGAGGTGGCCAAGCGACTCGGGATCGAGACCGACGGTGTCCACCCGGATGTCGTGATCAACGACGTCTTCGAAGCAACCGTCGAAGACGCGTTGGTGGGACCAATCTTCGTAACCGATTACCCGGCCAGCCTCTGTCCCCTGACCAAGCGAAAGGCCGATGATCCCAACGTCGCCGAGAGGTTCGAACTGTTCATCCAGGGCATGGAACTGGCCAACGCCTACACCGAACTCAACGATCCACGCTTGCAGGAAGAACTCTTCCAGACCCAGTTGGACGGCCTCGATGAAGAAGACTCGATGGCCAAGACCGACAGCGACTTCCTGACCGCCCTGAAAGTCGGCATGCCGCCGGCTGGCGGGCTGGGGATCGGCATCGATCGCCTGGTCATGCTGCTGACGGACAGCCGCACGATCCGGGACGTGATCTTCTTCCCACTACTCCGCCCCGAATCGGTCGGAGGTCCTCCGGCCGAAACCCCGGCTGGAACAAGCTGACCGAACTCGCTGCTACGCCACGGCAAGGGACTGCCATGTACAAGATTCTGCTCTGCCTCCGCTACCTGCGAACACGCTGGATCGCGATGGCCAGCATCATCAGCGTGATGCTCGGCGTCGCCACGATGATTGTCGTCAACAGCGTGATGGCCGGTTTTGCCACCGAGATGCGGGAACGGATCCACGGCATCCTTGCCGACGTCGTCCTGGAAACACACACCCTCGACGGCGATCCCGACGCGGCGGCACGGATGAGGGAAATCCAGGACGTGGCCGGCGAGTACATCGAGGCGATGACCGCGACAGTCGAGGTCTACGGAATGGTCAGTTTCAAGTACCGCGGTCAGGTGATCACCCGCCCGGTCACGCTGATCGGAATCGACCCGCAGACCAAGGCGGCCGTCAGCCCGCTGGTGACCAATCTCTCCTCCTTCACCAGCGGCCGACGATTGGGATTGAAATTCGGCCCCGAATCATCGAACTGCCAGGTTATCGCGGTCACGCCCGACAGTGCCGCGGCGATTGCAGGGCTGGAGAACGGCGACGTGATCACCGCCTGCAACGGTGACTCGGTCGAGTACACCCGCGACCTCTCCTCGCAGCTGAAGAACTCGATTCACCAACCAACCGTCTCGCTGGCCGTGCGGCGCGGCAAACGTTCCCTGGTCCTCAAAGTGAAAATCCCTCGTCCGTCGTGGGACCTGACCGCCGATGCACGAGCACACCGTCGCACCCTGATCGAACTCGAGCGGAGACGAATCGAGTGGAATCGTCCCCGCGAGATCCTCCCTGCCGGAGGAACCCCGCTGCCGCCACCCGGTTTCGACGCGGGCCCCTCCTCGGCACCGCCAACGGGCACGGCTGAACAGCTCACGCCGCCGTCCTCGCTGCCGGACGCCCCCGATCTCGACGCCCTCGATCCCCCCACGATCGCCGACGGTCACACGACCGAAGATCCAGCCGCCTCGCTGCCGGCCTGCGTCTACCTGGGATCGGGTCTGATCGAGTTCCCGATGGAGGACAAGGAAACCGGAGAGATCCGCATCGAGCGCATGGTCCTGGCCGGTGAGGACGTCCGGATCACGACGGTTTCAGCCGGTCGTCCCCCCGAACCCCGGCACTTCACGGCAACCGTCATCGATGTCTTCAAGAGCGGGATGAGCGAGTACGACTCGAACCTTGTCTTCTGCAACCTCGAGGAACTTCAGCAACGCCGCGGCATGGTCGATCCCTCGACCGGCGATCGTGCCGTCACGTCGATCCAGATCAAGCTCAAGGACTTCAAGCACGCCGACACCGTCATCAAACGCCTGCGGGCCGCCTTTCCAGCCCACATCTACTCGGTCCGCACCTGGCAGCAGAAACAGGGTCCACTGCTGGCAGCCGTCGAACTCGAGACCGGAATCCTCAACATCCTGCTGTTCCTGATCATCACCGTCGCCGGCTTCGGCATCCTGGCCATCTTCTACATGATCGTTGTCGAGAAGACCCGCGACATCGGGATCCTGAAGGCGCTGGGAGCAAGCTCGCGCGGGGTGATGTCGATCTTCCTGGGCTACGGCATCGCCCTGGGCATCGTCGGCAGCGGCGTCGGCGTGCTGCTGGGGCTGGTCTTTGTCTGGTACATCAACGAGATCGAATCGGGCATCACCTGGCTGCTGGGTCGGAAGGTCTTTGACGAAACGATCTACTACTTCCCGGAGATCCCCACGGCGGTCGATCCTTTCACGGTCGCCTGGATTGCACTGGGCGCCGTGGGCATTGCCGTCCTGGCCAGCATCCTGCCGGCTCGCCGGGCGGCGAAGCTGCATCCCGTCGAGGCCTTGCGCCACGAATAACCTCGAGAGGTCCCGAGAGATGAGCACACCACTGGATGCCAGCCAGCAGCCGCGATCGATCGGCGCCACCGGCTCCGAGAATTCCATCTCGATGATCCCGGAACCGCCGGCGGTCACGGCTCCGGTGGAGCCGGAAGCGGCCCGCCTGGAATGCGTGGCGTTGGAAAAGGCCTTCCGCAAAGGAGACCACGTCATCCCGGTCCTGCGGGGTGTCGATATCGACGTGGCCCCCGGCGAATTCCTGTCGATCGTCGGCCAATCCGGTTCGGGCAAGAGTACCCTGTTGCACGTGATGGGGCTGTTGGACGTGCCAAGCGTCGGTGAGGTGCACTGTGATGGACGGCGGATCGACAACCTGCCCGAGAGTCAACGGGACCGGTTGCGCAACCGTGAGTTCGGGTTCATCTTCCAGTCCTACCACCTGCTTCCGGAACTGACATTGCTGGAGAATGTCGTCTCGCCGCTGTCGATCCGCTACTCGACCCTGGCCTGGTGGCAACACCGTCACCAGATCCGCGACCAGGCAGCCGAAATCGTCGAAAAAGTCGGACTCGGCCATCGCCTCAAGCATCGGCCGGCCGAGTTGTCGGGCGGAGAAATGCAACGGACGGCTATCGCACGGGCGTTGATCGGCCAGCCGCGGGTGCTGTTGGCTGACGAGCCCACGGGGAATCTCGACTCGAACACCGGCCAGGAGATCATGTCGCTTTTGGCCAGCTTGAACGAGTTCGAGGGGCTGACTATCATCATGGTCACCCACGATGAACGGATCGCCTGCCGGGCTCACCGCACGGTGCGGCTGGGCGAGGGAAGGATCGAGATGGTGGGCCGGGCCGCCTAGGACGGGCAGCCGGGAGATTCGGTGACAGGACACACAGGCGGGTTCTGTCGTGTTTCACCGCCCCAGAACTACGATCAGGTCCGTCCAGAACGATGTCCAAGAGTGTCTACATCAACGGATCGCTCGTTCCCGCGGCCGAAGCGACCGTCAGCGTTTTTGATCACGGCCTGCTCTACGGCGACGGCGTGTTCGAAGGCATCCGTGTCTACGACGGCAACGTGTTCCTGCTCCAGGACCACGTCAACCGGTTGTACGAAAGCGCCCAGGCAATTCGACTGTCGATCCCGATCACCAACGACCAGATGGTCGCGGCGGTCAACGACACGGTGACAGCCAATCAGATCAGCGACGGCTATGTCCGCCTGGTGGTCACCCGCGGAGCCGGCACACTGGGACTCGACATCCGCAAGACCAGCGACCCGGTCGTGATCATCATCGCCGACACGATCACGCTGTATCCGCCCGAGATCTACGAGAACGGCATGCCACTGGTCACGGCCAGCACGATTCGCAATCACCCGGGAGCACTCAATCCCAGGATCAAGTCGCTGAACTACCTCAACAACATCCTCGCCAAGATCGAGGGGACCGACGCCGGCTGTGTCGAGGCCTTGATGCTCAACCACAAGGGCGAGGTGGCCGAGTGCACCGGCGACAACGTGTTCATCATCAAGAACGGCCTGATCCGGACACCACCGACTGACGCCGGGATCCTCGAAGGCATCACCCGCAACACGGTCATCGGCCTGGCCCGCGAAGCCGGGCACGACGTGCGAGAGACAGCGCTGGTACGCCACGACATCTACACGTCCGACGAGTGTTTCCTGACCGGCACGGCCGCCGAGGTGATTGCTGTCGTCAGTCTCGACGGCCGCCAGATCGGCAGTGGCGTCCCCGGCCCGATCACACAGGACCTCCGCGACCGCTTCCAGTTGCTGACGCGAGGCGACTGAGCCGGGACGACATCCCGCGTTCCGGTAATCCGCCTCGCCTGATATCCTTGATGAAAAGAGAAGCTCCTGGCCCTCGGAGATCGACCACGATGCCTCGTGCGGTGTTGGTTGTCCTGGCTGCCGTGACCGCCGTCGGCGTATTGACCGCCGCCGACGCCACAGACACGCGATCGGCCTCGCAGAAGGCACTGAAGCGGTTCAACCCGCTGATCGGGAAATGGCGAGGGGTTGGCCAACCACGTCGTGGATCGGCCACGGGTGCCTGGAGCGAAAAATCCGAGTGGACCTGGGAATTCGACAAGAAAAAGAACTCTGTCGCAGTTCGCTACAAGTCGACCGGGACAAAGTTGCTGGCCGACGGGATTTTCGGCTACGACCCAGGCACCAGGCGATTCACGTTGCAGGCCACCTTCGCCGACAAGACACGTCGTCGCTACACCGGTCGGGCTGACGCCACCGGCACGTTGATCCTGGAGTCAACACCCGACAAGAAAAACCAGGTCTACCGGCTGACGATTCGCCAACTCAATTCCAAGAGAACCCTGGTGTTGCATGAACGGCGGCGGACCAAGAGCACGTTCTACACCCGGGTGGCCGGCATCGGGTACACGCGGTCCGGAACACGGCTGGCCGCGGCCAACACCGGCCCGCTGTGCATCGTCACCGAAGGCCGGGGAACGAGCAAGGTGAGCTACAAGGGCAAGACCTACTGGGTCTGTTGCAGTGGCTGCCGCGACGCGTTTCTCGAGGATCCGGAAGGAATCCTGGCCGAGGCGAAAAAACGCGAGGTCCAACGAAAGCGGAAGAAGGCCAAGACGAACGGCTCGTCTTGACCCTTCCGGGAACCGGTCCTACATTACCGCCCCCGCTTCCTCACCAGCGAATGGACTCGCCCGTGGACGCCAACTCTCCCCCGGTCCCGTTTATCGACCTCGCCGCCCAACACGGTCCGATCGCCGACAAGCTGATCGCCGCAACCACCAGGATCCTCGACAGCGGGCAGTTCGTTCTCGGCCAGGAGGTCGCCGACTTCGAATCGGAAATCGCCGCCTACTGCGATGCCGCGTTCGCCGTCGGTTGTGCCTCGGGCACCGATGCTCTGATCCTGTCGTTGATGGCCCTGGAAATCGGCCCCGGCGACGAAGTGATCACCAGCCCCTTCACCTTTTTCGCCACCGCCGGGGCAATTCACCGCACGGGAGCCACACCGGTATTTGTTGATATCGAACCGGGCGGATTCAACATCGACGCCGACGCCGTCGCCGACGCGATCACACCCAACACCCGTGCCATCATTCCCGTGCACCTGTTCGGCCAAACTGCCGATATGGACGTCCTCTGGCGAACGGCTGTCGCCCACGACATCCCGATCATCGAAGATGCGTGCCAGGCGATCGGAGCCACCTTCCAGGGACGCCGGACGGGCGTCCTGGGGAAAATGGGGTGTTTCAGCTTCTTCCCGACCAAGAACCTGGGAGGCGCCGGCGATGGCGGGATCATCACGCTCGATGATGAGAAACTCGCCCAGCACCTCAGGCAACTGCGGATGCACGGCGACACGGGCGGTTACCACCACGTTACCGTCGGACTCAACAGCCGCCTCGATGCCCTCCAGGCAGCCTTCCTGCGAATCAAGCTCGTGGAACTCGAGGATTGGACCCGGCAGCGAATCGCCGCTGCCACGGACTACGACCGGTTGTTGTCCGAGCATGGCCTTTCCGACCGGATCACCTCACCGGTGACCTTCGACAACCGTCGACACGTCTTCAACCAGTACACGATTCGCGTCGCCGCCACTGATCGCGATCGTATCGTCACCTCGCTCCGTGATGACGGAATCGGCTGCGCCGTCTACTACCCACTGCCCCTGCATCGCCAGCCCTGCTTCCACTCACTGGGCTATCCTCAAGGCAGTCTGCCGGAATCCGAGGCGGCTGCGGCCGAGGTGATCTCGCTGCCGATCGCTCCGGGCCTGGATAGCGTCGCCCGGGAACGCGTGATCGATCGTCTTGCCGCCGCCTGCGGCGGGGCCGCCTGCAAGCAACGACGGGCTGCCTGAGCGACTGTAACGGTCGCAACGACAGGGCAGTTTCGCCATCTTGCCCAACCGGAGGTTCGTCACGGAATCGAAGGGCGGCAACTGCCTTGGCCATCCGCGGAGACTCGCAGCGGGCAGTAGACTTCAAGTGGACAAACACCCGGGCCGAAGGTCTCTAGCAATGCGATGTTCTCCGATCCCACGTTTGATCATTCTGGCCGCCTCGATCGCGATCGGTGTCAACCTGGCACACGCCGAACCACCGAGCTCAACACAAACCGTTGACCAGAAAACCGCTGACCAGAAAACCGTCGAGCAGAAGGCCGTCGATGCGGCCACGGCGGCGAAGGCCGCGGCGGACGCCGCCGAGGCCAAGCGACTGGCCGAGATCGAAAAGGACCGCAGGGCCACGGCCGTCGCGCTGAACTATTGCCGCGCGTCCTTTCATCGCATCCGTAAGAATCCGTCAAAGACGGTGATGCTCGAAGAGCAGAGCAAGATCCTCAACAATCTCAACCTCAGCGGCATCGCCGACCAGGAGATCATCAAGCTGTACTCGGCAGTCCTGGACGAAATCCACCAGGTGGAAATTGCCGAGAAAGAGCGAGTGGCGCTGGAATCACGGCACAAGAGAGAATTCCAACGGCGGCTCTTTACCAACGCGATGATGCTGGGAACCGAACTTGCCACGGCGCAGTTCGTGGGAGCGGTCCGAACCGGAGCCAACAGCTGGTGGGACTACCGGGCTTCGGAGGACCAGCGGGATGGGGCGATCTGGAAAGTCGAAAAGGGTCGGCTGACGACCGTCGTCAGCAAGTCGTCGATCTTCCTGGACACTTTCTGGCGGATGGCGAAGAAGAAGAACATTCCCGACGAGTGGCTGATCCGCGGCAGCGACCTCGACCGGCTGCAACTGGCGATGCAGATCCGTGATCCCAAGCGACGGCTGCGGGTGCTGCGACGAATGCAACGGTTCATGATCTACTACCCGCCCTACTGGTACTACATCGCACGGACTCAACAACAAATGGGTCAGTTGTTCGCGGCGTTGAAAACCTACGAACGGCTCGGCGAGGTGGCACGCGGGCACTTCCGCAACGACGACATGCTGGCCGCGGGCCTGGCCAACCAGTCCCTGATCCAGGCGCATCTCTCCCAGCCGGGAGCCCACGTGACCGCCCTGAAGGCCCTGGACTTCTCTTCGTCCTGCTGGCAGGCCAACCTGCTCTGCGCCAGCGTGCTCGCCGACAGCGGGCAGACGGTTCAGGCCGAGGACGCCATCCTGGCCAATCTCGACACCGACCTCGAACGCTCCCGCAGCCTCGTCCACCTGCTCTCGTTGTACTACCGGTCCGGGGACACCGAAAAACTCACCCAGCGGCTCAGTGATCCGCGGGTCTGCAAGGACGTCCCGGTGCCGGTACTCTTGAGGTGTGCTTCGCGTTTGGACGCCGCCAAGGTTCCGGCCGCCCTGAACCGTCAGCTGGCAGGTTCACTGGTCGTGATGCCTCATCGCCAGTTCGGTCCCGACGACATCGTGGTCGTCGCCGGCAGCGGCTGGCAACTCGGCCAGGCCCGACTGACTCTCAACCTCAACGGTCGCACCGTGAAGATCCGGCCCCGCCTGTCCCGCCACAAGGGCCAACTCGTGGCCCGCTTCTCCCGTGTCGGGGAATTCGGCAACCCGCTCTCGGGCAATCGGACCCCGCCGAAAGCCACGCTGATCCTGGACTATCCCGACACGCCCAAGGTCCGACTGGCCCTGGGAGACAAGCGTCCAAACGTCGTGGCGGCCAAGCCGGCAGCCGATGACGGGCTCCGGATCACCGCGATCCAGTTCGACAAGATGCACCTCTCGCTGATTGCAGTCGCCGGGCGCTAGGCCGTCAGCCCTGTCGGAACCGATCCGGGTTCTTCATTGATTCCTCCCCCGACGTCAACGAGAGTGAGAGCACACTCCGCGCGGCTCCCGACCCCCGACTCCATCTGCGATGACCCGTTCCGACCCCGACCACCCTGACCCCAGCACGGTGACCCCGTCCCGTTCGCTGTGTGGACTCGATCAGCACGAACTGATCGCCTGGCTCGATGAACACCGGTATCCGGCGTACCGGGCCGAACAGCTGCGACGCTGGATTTTTCACCGCGGCGCCGGCTCGGTCCAGGAAATGACCGACCTGCCGCAGGAGTTGCGACGAGAGCTGGCCGTGGATTTCCAACTGTTCAAGAGCCGGATCGTCGCACACCAGGTCGCCAGCGATCGCACCGTGAAACTGCTGTTGGCCCTGGAAGACGAAAAACACGTCGAGTGCGTGTTGATGCGGGAAACGCGGCGGCGAACGGTGTGTATCAGTACCCAGGTTGGCTGCGCGATGGGCTGTGTCTTCTGCGCCAGCGGACTGCACGGACTCGACCGCAACCTCTCGTCGCCGGAAATCCTCGAACAGATCCTGAGGCTCCAACACTGCCTGACCGCCGGCGAACGACTGACGAATATTGTTGTGATGGGCATCGGCGAACCGTTGGCCAACCTGCCGGCCCTGTTGCAGGCCCTGGAACCGGTCCACGCCCAGGACGGGTTGGGCCTGAGTCCGCGGCGGGTCACGATCTCGACAATCGGTTTGCCCAAGGGAATTCGGGAACTGGCCGCGGTCGGTCGTCCCTACAACCTGGCCGTCTCGCTGCACGCACCCAACAACGAACTCCGCAACACTCTGGTCCCGGTCAACCAGGAAATCGGTCTCGATCCAATCCTCGACGCCGCCGACGATTACTTCGCCAGTACGGGTCGACGGGTGACCTACGAGTACGTGCTGCTGGCCGAAACCAATGACCGGTCACGACACGCACGGCAACTGGCCGCACTGCTGGCCGACCGCAACGCACACGTGAACCTGATTCCGCTCAACAACGTCGACGTGCTGCCCTGGTCGTGCCCGGGTGAACCCGAAACACGGCGGTTCGTGGAGATCCTCGAAACGGCCGGAGTGGTAACAACCGTACGAAAACGTAAGGGAGCCGACATCGATGCGGCCTGTGGCCAACTCCGCCTGCACAACCTCGAAGGGAGGATTGGTGAGTGAGTTGACTCCTGCCAAAATGACAGCCACAATGGGAGATCTGTCCCGTGAGAACGGGTTTTGGCATACGAGCGAATCCGGGTGTGCTGACTCAAGAGAAGCTGAGAGCAGGACTTAGAGATTCCCAACTGTTTGGGCACGACGTTCGCATTGCCAAGAGTGACCATGAAGGATCGTTCCGCGTGAAATTCAGACGCGGAAACCAGTGTGGATGGATAAACAACTGGCTAGTTGAGAGTGACTGTAGAGGAGGCGGCTGATGGCCAAGAAATCGGGCATCAATATTGTTCCCCTGGGAGACCGGGTGGTATTACGACGCGAGTCGGCAGAAGAAACCACGACCGGTGGCATCGTGCTGCCCGACGCTGCCCAGGACAAGCCCCAGCGGGGCGAGGTCGTCGCAGTGGGTGATGGGTACGTCAAGTCCGACGGCCAGAAGATCGCCCTGACCGTCCAGGAAGGCGACAAGGTGATTTTCAGTTCCTACGCCGGTGACGAGATCAATGTCGGCGACGAGGAATTCCTGCTGCTTCGAGAAAGCGACATCCTGGCCACGTTCTAACGGCCAACAATCCGGGGACAACGGTTCGGCTGCGGATCGACGGTCCTCCCGACACCCAACGACCGGTGACGGACGCAATACACCAGAGATAGCTTCGCAGAGGAGATAGACAGCCATGGCAAAGATGCTTGCCTTTGATCAGGACGCCCAGGAGGCGATGCGACGTGGAGTCAGCAAGTTGGCCCGCGCGGTACGGGTCACCTTGGGCCCCCGCGGTCGCAACGTCATCTTGGAGAAGAGTTTCGGTTCACCGACGGTCACCAAGGACGGTGTGACGGTTGCCCGTGAAATCGAGCTCAGTGACAAGTTCGAGGACATGGGAGCCCGGATGGTCAAGGAGGTTGCCAGCAAGACGTCAGACGTCGCCGGCGACGGCACGACGACCGCGACGATCATGGCCGAGGCGATCTACAACGAGGGTCTCAAGGCCGTCGTCGCCGGGGTCAGCCCGATCGAGATGAAGCAGGGCATGGAGCAGGCGGTCGAGGACGTGATCGAAACACTCCGCGACATGGCCACCGGCTGCAACACGACCAAGGCGGTTGCCCAGGTCGGCACCGTGGCGTCCAACGGTGATGAACAGATCGGCAAGATCCTCGCCGACGCGATGGAGCAGGTCGGCAAGGACGGCGTGATCACCGTCGAGGAAGGCAAGAGCCTGACGACTGATTTCGAACAGAAGGAAGGCATGCAGTTCGATCGCGGCTACCTCTCGCCTTACTTCGTCACTGATCCCCAGTCGATGGAGTGCGTCTACGAGGACGCCCTGATCCTGATCCATGAAAAGAAGGTCACCAACGTCAAGGACCTGGTCCCCGTGCTCGAGAAAGTCGTCAACGCCGGGAAACCGCTGTTGATCGTCGCCGAGGACATCGAGGGAGAAGGCCTGGCGACGCTGGTGATCAACAAGCTGCGTGGCACGTTCAAGTGCGTCGGCGTCAAGAGCCCCGGGTACGGTGATCGTCGCAAGGCGATTCTGCAGGACCTGGCGATCATGACCGGCGGGACCGCGATCTTTGAGGACCTGGGAATCCAGCTGGAAAACGTCCAGTTGTCCGACCTGGGTTCGGCCAAGAAGATCATCGTCGACAAGGACAATACCACGGTGATCGAAGGTGGTGGCGATTCCAAGGATATCAAGGCCCGCATCGACCAGATCCGTCGCGAGTTGGAGAACTCCACGAGCGACTACGATCGCGAGAAGCTGGAGGAACGGGTCGCGAAGCTCTCCGGCGGCGTGGCCCAGGTCAACGTCGGTGCGGCGACCGAGAGCGAGATGAAAGAGAAGAAGGCACGGGTCGAGGACGCCTTGTACGCGACCCGGGCGGCCGTCGAGGAAGGGATTCTGCCCGGTGGTGGTGTTGCCCTGCTGCGAGCCGCCACCGAGAATGCCAACCCCAAGAAACTCAGCCATGGCCAGGAAGTCGGCTACAACATCATCCTGCGTGCCTGCCGGGCCCCGTTGACCCAGATCGCCGACAACGCCGGCGCCGATGGCAGCGTGATCTGCGAGAAGGTCTCCGAACAGGAAGGCGACAACGGCTACAACGCGGCCACGGGCAAGTTCGAGAACCTGGTCAAGGCGGGGATCATCGACCCCACCAAGGTCACCCGAACCGCCCTGCAGAACGCGGCCAGCGTATCAACGCTGCTGCTGACCAGCGACGCCTTGATCGCAGAGAAGCCCAAGAAGGATGATCACAAGGGTGGCGACGAAGCCATCTATTGATCCTCGCCCCCTTCCCGACGGGAGGGCCGGCGACCACGACCAGACAACGCCCCGGCGGACCAGCGGTCCGCCGGGGCGTTGTTTCTTGTCGACAAAACCTCGCCGGCCCAGACACTACGGTTGCTGCGCGGCCCAGACCCCCAAACGCTCCCGCAGTTGCTCCGGGTCGGCCGTCCCGGTCATCGCCAACTGCTCGACCGTGATCGAAGCCACCAGGTTTCCCACCAACGCCGCCTCGACCAACGTGCCACCACTGGCCAGACCCAGGACGCACCCGGCCGTCGCGCTGTCACCGGCACCGGTCGTGTCGAGTTCTCCATCCCGCTCCACTCCCGGGACATGAGTCGGCTCGGGGTCACTCACCAGCATCCCTCGCTCTCCCAGCGTCACCACCACCGCAGCCCCCGTCCTGTTCCGCAACTCTCCCAACGCCGCCATCGCGTCCCCGATCTCCACCCGCTCCCCCGGCAACGGAAACTCACGGCCCACCGCCTCGAACTGGTTCGGCTTGGTGATCACCCCACGGAACCGGTCGATCCGCGTCCGGCTGTCGACCCAGAAGACCACCCGTGGATGAGACACCGCCTGTCGGGACAACGCCTCGCGGACCATCCCGGTCACCACGCCCCGGTCCTCCTCTTCGACCTGGTCGGCGATGATCACCGCATCAACCTCGCCCGCCTCCAGCACCTCGTCCAGTGACGCGATCACCGCCGAGCTGATCTCGCCGGTCAGCGCCTGGCGGTTCTTCGTGTCGTAGCGTTCGTGCTCACCGGCCAGACTGGGGTCGGTGCGATCCCGTGGTTTCAGGTACGTTGGCGTCATCAGACTCTCGAAGGCATGCAGGTGATCGGCCCGGCAGCCGACCTGTTCGAGACAACGCCGCAGTTCCCACGCCTCGCCGTCATTCCCCACTGCTCCGATCGCCAACAACTGCCCAGTGCCCAGAGCGGCCAGGTTGTTGACCACCGTACCGGCCACTCCCGCGCTGGTGCGGATACCGGTGACCTGGTGAGCCGCCTGGCCGGTTTCGACACTGTGTTCGAGCAGGGACGGCTCGGTGTCCAGGTACTTGTCGAGAAAAAAGTCACCGATCACCGCGATCCGGCACTCGGCAAACCGGCCGATCAACTCGCCGAGACGCTGGGGTGTCATCATCGCGAATCCCCGGCCTGGTGGCAGTCCGCGGCGTCGATCAAGTCGTACAGTGACGGCAGCGTCGCCTGGTGCTCGCCCTGGACGTAGAAACTCTCACCCCCGTCAGCCACCGTCCGCACCAGGATCGTCTTGAAGGGCCGGAAGTAGTAGCGGGGGTCGTCCCTGGGAGCTTCGATGCCGAGATCCTCGCCCAGGTCGAGCAGATCGAAAACGGCCGTGGTGAACCGGCTGATCGTCTCGCCCTGCTGGTGAGCCACGTTGCGGGCCATCGCCAGCGCCTTCAGGTAGACTTCCGGCCCCATCACCGCCGTACCGATGTTGAGAAACACGCCCCCCTCCAGTCGGGTGATCGTGTCGGCGTAGGACAGGAAGTCGGAGTAGGAGGTGGCTCCGGCAGCGGCCCCGTCGAAGTTCGGGTGTTCGTGGACGATGTCCTGTCCGATCGACACGTGGATCGTCACCGGCACTCCCAACCGGTATCCCGCCGCCAGCACGCTGGTCCCGGCATGCGGGAACCCCTCCTCGACGATCATCCGACCAATCGCCTCACCCATTCCCAGGCCATCGCGGTACCCGGCGGCGACGGCGTCGTTGAGCCGGGCCGTTTCGCTCCAGAGGCCGAACTGCCCCTCGCTGACATACCGCGCCACGCTCTCGCATGTCTGCCCGATCATTGCCAACTCGAAATCGTGGATCGCTCCCGCCCCGTTCAGGGCCAGGTGCCCCAGCAGTCCGCGTTCCATCAAGTCGATCAGCAGGGGGGCATTGCCCTGTCGCAACACGTGGCCCCCGCAGGCCCACAACACCGCTCGGCCCGACCGGGCTGCGGTCACCGTCCGCTCGGCCAGTACCGGCAACGCCGGATGATCGAACGCTATCCGTGGGCCGCCGGGCCGCTTGAGGATGTCGGGCAGTTGCACGTCATGCACCCGTTCTCCCAGTGGACGGATCGACAACCGGTCCCGATCGAACAGCTCGCCCGACATGATTACCTCTCCCTCCCGGCCCTTCACTCACACCACAACCAACTCAACAACGCGGCAGCTTCTCCGAAGTCGGGTACGATCACGTCGGCTCCCACGCCGGCAAGTCGCTCCCGTTTCCAGGCATCAACCCGGCCGTTGCGATTCGACTCGTCGGTGGCCACACCGACGGCCGATCCGCCGGCGGTCTTCACGTTGTCGATCTCGACATAGCCGTCGCCAAACCCCACCAGCCGTGCCCCGTCGACCCGATTCTCTTCGAGCAGTCGCTCGATGACCATCTGCTTGGAGAACGACTGGAAATCGTCGACCGCCCCGTAGATCCGTGGCCCGAAAAAACCGTCGATGGCCAACAGTTCGGCCTCCTCGCGGACATACGCGGCGTCGGTCCCGCTGGCCAGGTACAGCGTCACACCCCGATCGATCAATCCCCGCAGCATCTCCAGCGATCCGGGCACCAGCATCGATTCCGGCGAAGCCTCGCCGCGACGCAACCGGTCACGCCGGCCCGCGATCCGCTCCATCAACCGGTCGTGGTAAAGCTGCTTGTACTCGAGCGCGTCAGCCGGTCGGCCCCCGCGCTGCCTGACCTCCTCGACCAGTCGGATCATCTGGTAGATCGTCTGCTTGCCGGTCAACTCGTCGACGAACTCGCGGCAGATCTTCCCGAGTTGTCCGGGCGATTCTCCGGTCCCGGTCTCCGAGAGGATCTCGACCATCATCGGCACCATCACCTCAACCCAGCCCTCGCGGACCAGGCTGAGCGTGCCATCGAAATCAAACAGCGCATAGGCGGGGGGCTGGTCACCGCGGCTGTCACAGATCACCTCGATCGAGGTCCCCGGCAGAAACGATGACGAGATTTCCTCGATCCGCCGCCGGTAGTCTCGTTCGTGAGTCTCGGTCATGGCAGGAAGTCTACGTCGGCGGGGGTGCGACACGAAAGCCAGCCACACGGACTCAGGTCCACGGTGGCCTTGGTCCGGGAAACTGGTAGTAGGTGCACTCGATCGGACCGTTGAACAACTTCCGCCGCCGCACATCGCCTTGCCGGCCCGACGGCTCGCCGAAGATCCTCTCGAAACCACGATGGGACGTCAGTGTGTAGAAGCTCCACGTGTCCAGCCGGCGGGCAATCCGTCCCAGTCCGCGATACAACTCCTCGGCCTCTTCCCGCTCTCCCATCCGCTCGCCGTAGGGAGGATTGGTGACCAGGCAGCCGTACTTGTGATGACAGCTGAAATCGGTCACCGATCGCTGCTGAAACGAGATCACCTCGGCCAGTCCTGCCTGTTCGACGTTACGGCGGCCAAGCTCCAGAACCTCCGGGTCCCGGTCACTGCCCAGTAACGGTGCCTCAGGCAGCCGGACCTGGCAATCCCTCGCCTCTTGCCTGGCCCGCTGCCACACCCGGTTCTCAAGAGAAGGCCAGTGCTCGGCCAAGAAACCCCTCCCCAGTCCGGGGGCCCGGTTCTGGCCGATCCAAGCCGCCTCGATCAGGATCGTTCCGGTGCCACAGCAGGGGTCGGCCAACACCCGTCCGGCCTCCCAGAAGCTCAACTGGACCAGGGCCGCAGCCAACGTCTCCCGCAACGGCGCTCCCCCGGTCCACGTTCGATAACCGCGGCGGTGCAGGCCTCGGCCGGTCGTATCCAGTGTGACAACAGCCTGGTCCTTGCGGATCGAGACATCGATCGGAAATTCGGCACCGGTCTCCTCAAACCAGTCACGCGGCCAGTTGCGCTTCAACGACTCGACAACGGCCTTCTTGGTGATCGCCTGCGTGTCCGGTTCGCTGGCCAGTTGAGACCGCACGCAACGGGCTCGGACCGGGAACTTCGCGTCCTCGGTCAACCACTCCGCCCAGGGCAACTCGGTCACGCGATCGAACAACTCACCGAAATCCCGCACCTCGAACGCGGCCAGCTTGACCAGGACACGATCGGCGGAGCGAAGCCAGAGGTTTGCCCTCGCAACGGCCTCGGCATCGCCGCTGAACTCGACACGTCCATCGCTGACGGTCCGCTCGGAATATCCCAGCGCTTCCAGTTCCCTGGAGACGACGGCCTCGAGACCAAACGCGGTCGTGGCGATCAACTGCAGTTGTTCCATCCTAGATGATCCCGTGCAGTGGGCCGCCGGGGGCCCCCAGTTCATCAACGCGTCGCGTTACCCGGGGATCCTCGACCAGCGGCGGCGCATGCCCCGGCTTGGTTCGTGCGTCGATCACCATCGCTCCCCGACAGCCCCAGTGCTTGTCCTCGATGAACGCGTCCACGCCATGAATATCGGCCGCGGGATTCGACCGCGTGAAGGTCACCCAGAGAAAATCCTCGAGCGACCGCGCGGCGAACTCGCTGTCGTCAACCACGACCACCAGCGGAAAGTCGTTGAGGGGATGGCCACCACGACACTCGCCGACGAACCGGGCCATCTCGTCGGTCTCTCCCGCGGAAGGACCCTCGACGACCAGCACGCCCGGCATCACGACCCGCGGCTTGTCGAATTCGGACGGCAGAGTCAGTCCCGCGGGCAACTGCGCCGGCAATTCACGCCGCACCGGCCCGGCGGCGGCGATGACGAGTTTCGAACCCTGATTGAGCGAGGTCCCGGTGTAGTCGAGCGTGTCGATCGTCGTCGCGGTCTGGAAGTGCAGGTCGCGAGTCCAGTCGACGCGTTGCAGCACGTGCCGCAGGACGGCGGTCACATCGTGAATGTCCAGTTCGGGATCGTCTTCGTGAGCGGCGATCAGCAGGTACTTTGCCAGCGAGAGTTGTCCCTGGCCGAGAATCGCGTTGGCACAGGTCAACAGTTCCATCGGTTGCCGTCGACCGGCGTAGGGCACATACCGTTCGCTGCCGATTGCCAACAACAACGGATGCACTCCGGCGGCATCGACGGCATGCACGGCGTGGACACCCGGCACCACGGCCGGAATCGCCGGGCCGGTCAACTCGTGAATGAGCTCACCGAATGACGTGTCCTCCTGCGGAGGCCGGCCCACAACCGTGAAAGGCCAGACGGCATCACGGCGATGATGAACCGCCTCGACATTCAACACCGGGAAGTCGTGGACCAGGCTGTAGTACCCCAGGTGATCCCCGAAAGGCCCCTCGGGCAATTGCCGCTGTGGATCAATCGTTCCAATGATGCAGAAGTCGGCCTCGGCCGGAAGCGGCAGGCCACCGGCCCGGCCAACCAGGCGGACCCGTCGACGGCCCAGTGCCCCGGCGAACGCCAGTTCGGGAATGTCCCCGGGAAGCGGCATCACCGCCGCCACTGCCATCGACGGCGGCCCTCCCACGCTGATAACAACCCGCAGGGGCTCGCCCCGCTCGATCGCCGCAGCGTGGTGAATGCCGATCGATCGGTGAATCTGGTAATGCAACCCCACCTGCCGATCGACCTCGTAACGTCCGCCTCCCAGTTGGACACGGTACATGCCCAGGTTGGATCCGCGCCAGCCGGGCCGACGAGGATCCTCGGTATAAACCTGGGGCAGCGTGATGAACGGGCCGCCATCATCGGGCCAGTTACGGATCGCGGGAAGATCGGAGATCTTCGCGGTGCACTCGGTCACCGGACCCCTGCCGACCAGCCTGGGTCGCGTCGACCAGGCGGTGCCCAACAGGCCCAGGTTCTTCAACGGGCTTTTCAGCAACGCCCCCGGATCGCCCTTCAACTCGACCAGCCGCTTGACCCGATCGATCGTGTCACGAAACAGGTACCGGGTTCGCTCGACCGTCCCGAAGATGTTCGAGACCAGTGGAAAGCGGCAGTCCCTGACCCGCGAATAGTAGACGACCGGACCGCCGGCGGCGTAGACCCGACGCTGGATCTCGGCCACTTCAAGATCGCTGTCGACTTCCTGGTCGATTCGGACCAGTTGGCCTGTCCGTTCCAGGTCTGTCAGGCACTCGCGCAGGTTCCGATAGCCCATCTCCCTGTTGTAACGGGGCGCCGCTGCGTAGTACCACCCTCACCGGACCCTTAGAATCGGCCGGAATGAGTGTCCTGGCAAACGCTGTGCTGCTGCTGACCTGGTATGCCGGCCACTGCGAACTCTGGACCGCTGCACTCAACCGGGTGTACGCCAATCCGTGGTCGCGCCGGCGATTGTCGCGTTGGCGGCTCTGGCACGATGGAGCACTGTTGCTGTTTCCCCCGCTGTTGATCGGGTGGGTCGGACTCTACAGCCCGGGCGTACTGGTCGGTGGCCGTTGGAACGAGCTGGGGATTGCCTGGTCCGGCTACGCGATCCTGTGTGGTTGCGGGACCGTGTCACTGGTCCTCCACTCGCTCTGGCAGGGCCTGCGACCACGTCCCCGTTGGATCACCAGACGGGATTCCCGCGTCATCGATCTCGCAAGCCAACTTGGCGGCCGCCCGATCGGAGCAGGTCGCCACCAGGGCATGGCTCGCCTGCCACTGAACCAGACATTTCAGCTCGACATCGTCTCCCGCACCGTCAAACTGCCTGGGCTGCCCCCCGCCTGGAACGGATTGACGATTGTCCAGTTGACCGACTTGCACTTCACGGGCACCGTTGATCGTCGATGGTTTGATGCCGTCATCGATCTCGTCAATGAAACACGACCGGACCTGGCTGTCTGCACCGGAGACCTGATCGATGAGATGTCGTTGATCGATTGGCTCCCCAAGACACTCGGGCGGATCAATGCCCCACTGGGCCGCTTCTTCATTCTCGGCAACCACGACCAGTACCAGCGTCCCGATGAGATCCGCCAGGTGATGGTCGAACAGGCCGGATGGAGAGACCTCGCCGGGCGTTGCGAGCCAATCGAACACGCTGGCCAGGTCCTCGAGATCGGCGGGACCGAAAGACCCTGGATGGGCCAACACCCGTCATTTGACCCCGCCGCGGCACCAGCGTTGAAACTGCTGCTGAGCCACACACCCGACAACGTGACCTGGGCACAACAGCAGCACATCGACATCGTGCTGGCCGGGCACAACCATGGGGGCCAGGTCTGCCTGCCGTTGATCGGACCGGTCTACTCTCCCAGCCGCTTCGGCTGTCGCTTCGCCGCCGGCGAATTCCAACTTGATCCGACGTTGATGATCGTCAGCCGGGGACTCTCGGGCCGTCATCCGCTGCGACTGTTCTGCCGACCCGAACTGACCCGGATCGTTCTCGAAACGGCAACTCAGGGTGATCCCGCCGATGCGGCAAGCGGTCGGTAGGCGATCACCGAGCCCGACACCAGGTCCTGGAAATCCAGATCAAGCGTCGTGACCTTCTTCGACCCGAAATTCTGGTGCAGCACGAAGGTCTTTCCGTCCCGCGTCGCGTAGACAATCGCGGTGTGGTTTGGAGTCCCCAGCAGCTTCCGCTCCCGTGCGGTCTCGAACCGGGCACTCTTGAACTGCAGGATGTCTCCCGGATTGGCATCTTTCAGGGAAATCGTCCGGCCGAACACGTAGCCCCTTGGAGGTTGCGCCCCGGATTGCTTCATTGCCTGGGCTGCCAGCGTCCAACACTCGCCGTCGCCGACCCGTCGGCCCAGGTTGTTCACGGCGAAGGCAACGATCTTGCGATTGAGCTCGGTAACAACACCGCCAGGACGGGGACTCTCGGTCTTGCGGCTGCTGCCTTTCTTTTTCTGCTTTTCCGGCCCGGCCGATGCCGTGGCCTTCCGGTCACGGGTTTTCGCTTTCCCGGAAAATCCTCCCGGGAAGGTTCGTGGCGAGGAACTCGAACGGCCGCGCACGGCGGTCAGTCGTCTGACACCTCACCCGCCCCCCGGTGGGCAGGCAACCGACGGAACTGCCGAGCCGTTCGCCGGCCGACCGGCCGATCGCCGGTTTAGGCTCGCGTCGGGCAAACGCACTTGCCGTTGCCAGTCCTTGGCCGTTTCAGTTCCCTCGTCAACAACCAGCTTCAGGTAGCGGCGACCGCGGCGCTCGAACACGTCGATCACCAGCACGGTCTGGGCACCGGTGAGTTCCCTGAGTCGAGTAACATCGCGGTCGGCCAGCAGCACCGCCGAGGGCAATTCCTTGACCAGCGAATCGGCTGCCGCCGTGACGACCGGCACCAGGTCTTTCTGCTGCAGTTGATGGAAAATCGCGTGCCGGGCCTTGCGGGCCACATCGGCCAGTGGCGCCCGTCTGACCTCGGTCCTGGCCACACCGCGGGCCACGACAAGGACCCTGGGCGTCTTGCGGGACACGACAGTCGCCGTCGCCTGTCGCATCAGCGAGCGGAATCGACGCGTCGCGGCCGTCTCGGCCGCCGTGGCAACCGAGACCGTCAACAGCAACACGAGCAGCCAGCCGGTCAATCGGACCATGATGATCACCTCTCCCCATCGATCGCGCGGCGGCCCGCCTGTGGCAGTCTAACCTTCTTCGCACCAATCCGTCCAGAATCTGCCGACCCATCCGATCGCGGCCACCGGCACGGACACCGCTGAACTGGAGCCTCAACGGAGCTTCGGTCAATATACACGCACGACTCTCCTGACTCCCCCGGACATCAAGCAAGGGATAACGCCTCATGGCCTTCGTCAACCACTTCGGTGCAACCGGTGATGGTCGCAAGGACGACACCGCGGCCCTGGAACATGCCCTGGCCGCCGGTGACGGCATCCTGGAACTCGGCAAGGGGTCCTACCGGATCACGCGACCGGTAGTCCTGGACACCACCCGGCTGGGCTACGCGGCTGTCCGTGGTCAGGGCGGGACGTCGCGGATCATCATGGATGGCCCCGGGGCGGCACTGAGGATTGTCGGCGACCACCGTGGGACCGCCCAGCCAACAAGCTACCAGGAGCACACCTGGGAAAAGGAACGCTTCCCGACGATCAGCGGCCTGGAGATTCTCGGACGGCACCCCGAGTCGATCGGTATCGAGTTGATCAAGACCACCAAGGCCACGATCCGTGAGGTGCTGGTTCGTCGCTGCCGTCACGGAATCCGACTGGCCCAGCGCAATCGCGACTTCATTCTCAGCGACTCGCACCTGCTCGATAATCACCAGTACGGACTCTTCTTCGACCGCTGCAACCTGCACCAGATCATCGTGCACGGCAATCACATCAGCTGGAACAGGCAGGCCGGCATCAAGTCGCTCGACGGTGACGTCCACAATCTGCAGATCACCGGCAATGACATCGAGTACAACAACCACCCCGGCGTTGACAAATCTCCCGACGGCGAGCCACGCGGGGCCGAGATCTGGTTCGAGGCTCTCCAGGGAGTGATCAGCGAGGTGACCATTTCCAGCAACACGCTGCAGGCCACGATCCAGCCCGGCGGCTGCAATGTCCGGATTCATGGACAGGATACCGACGGTCCTTCGGCAGCGCGGTTGGTGACCATCGCCGGTAACGTGCTGGGATCACAGACCCGGGGGATCGAGCTCAAGCACGTCGAGCGGGTGGCGATCACCGGCAACACGATTTACGATTCCGCCGAACTGTCGATCCTGGCCGAACACTCCTCGGGATTGGCAATCGGGTCCAACACGTTCGTCTGGCGAGGTGACGACGATGCCCCAGCGCGGGATGGGCTGAAGTTCGTCGACTGTCGCGACGCTTCGCTCGTGGGACTCGTCGCCCGCCGGCTCTGTCACGGCACCGCCGAGGCCGGTGGGGCCATCACGCTGACCCGCTGCGAGGACTTTGCGATCAGCGAGTGCCAGTTGCTCGACTCGCTGGTCCGCGGAATCGAGATGACCGACTGCACACGCTGTCGCGTTTCCGGCAACAGCATCATCGACCGCCGCGAGAAGCCGTTGATGCGCCAGGCCGTTCGGATCCGTGGCAAGAGCCGGGACAATCTCGTGCAGAACAATCTCCTCGGAGGCGCCAGCCAACAATTGCTCGACATCCCCGAGGGAACCGCGGTGTTGCAGGGGAACACACTGCTGTGACTCCACGTCGCAATGTCGAACTGAAGGCCCGCTACCCGGACCTGGACACCGGGCGGTCGACGGCGCTGCGACTGGGATCGGTCCACCAGGACACGCTGCGGCAACGTGACACTTACTTCCCGGTCGTCACCGGCCGACTGAAGCTCCGCGAGATCCGGTCGGCCACCGGCGACGACTCGTCTGAGTTGATCTGGTACGCGCGTTCGAATGATTCGTCGGCCCGCACCAGTTGCTTTCATGTCGTTGCCGTCAGCGATCCAGGCGACGTCATCGAAGTTCTTGCCGCGGCCACCGGGATCCCGGTGATCGTGAGCAAGACACGGGAGCTGTTTCTCTGGCACAACGTCCGCATCCACCTGGACGATGTCGAGGGCCTGGGAAAGTTCCTCGAATTCGAAGCGGTCCTGGCCGCCGATCAGGACGAGTCCGAGGGATACGACCAGCTGAGAACACTCGAACGGGAGTTCGGCATCCTGGCCTCAGACATCATCGGCCAGTCCTACGCGGACCTGCTGGCTGACGGCTGACGGCTGAACCGGTCGCCCGGGCTCACATCCATTCGCGGATCGGCTTGCCTTCGATCAACTTCACCGGGCGACCATCGGGGGCGCGAACGATCAGGTCGTGGGGAATGCCCAGTTTCCGGTAGACGGTCGACGCGATGTCGTCGCTGAAATACTCGTTCTTGGCAACCCGACCACCGTCCTCGTTGGTTTCACCCAGGATCTCACCCCGCGGCACACCGGCGCCGGACATGATGGCAAAACCGGAACTGGACCAGTGATCGCGTCCGCTGGCAGAGTTGATCTTGGGCGTTCGACCAAAGTCGGTCAGCCACAGGACAAGCGTCGAGTCGAGCAGACCACGGTCCTCGAGATCTTCCAGCAGCACCGGCAAGGCCTGGTCGACCGGCGGAATCCGGCTGCTCTTCAGCGAGGAGAAGTTGTTCTGGTGAGTGTCCCAGCCACCGTCGGTGACCGTCACAAAGCGGACGCCGGCCTGGATCAGCCGCCGGGCCAACAGGCAACTCTGGCCAAACTTGTGCCGACCGTAGCGATCGCGGAGTTTCTTGTCCTCGGACTCGATATCAAAGGCGGTCTTTGTCTCGGGCGCGGTGATGATGTTCATCGCCGTCTTGTAGAAGTCGTCGAGCGCGTCGAAAGCGGCCGGTTGCAAGTCGGCCTGCCGCTGCAGGGCATCAACCTTTGCCAGGATGCGGCGGCGGCGATCAACCCGCTTCATCGAGATGCCCTGCGGGGGCGTGATGTCACGAACGCTGAACTGCTTGGCATTGGGGTCGGCAAGCATCTCGAAGGGGTTGTGCTCGATGCCCAGGACCCCCGCGGTTCCCCCCCCGTAACGCCGGTCGATGTTGCCACCCAGCTGCACGAACGGGGGCAGCACGCTCTTGAAACCCTTGTAATGGCTGACCACCGAGCCGTAGGTCGGATAGGCCATTGCCGGATTGAATCGACGACCCGACATCACCCACTGGTCGGCAGTACCGTGGCTGCCGTTGCGAGGATTCCAGCCGCGAAGCACCGAGTACCGCTTGGCCTCCCGCGCCATCGTCGGCACGATCTCGGTGAATTGCACACCGGGAATCGCCGTGTCGATCACGCCAAACTCACCACGCACGCTCACCGGCGCCGCGGGCTTGGGATCGAACGTATCGTGATGACTGGTTCCGCCCCGTGTCCAGACAACGATGCAGTTGACTTCCGGCTTCGTATCGTCTTTTGCAGCCAGTTCACGACTCGCCAGCAGCGTCGGTAACGAAACGCCCAGGCCGGCCAGCCCCCCCACCTGCAGCAGGCAACGCCGTGAAAATCTCTCACAGTCCCGGTCAAATCCTGGCAGGAGATTCAGCATGAAATCTGCTCGCTTGGGATGGAGCCACCGCCGGATCAGCTCCCCACACGGGAAACGTCAAGGCGATGGAAATTGGTCCGATCCGTCAGACACGGTGGGATCCTGATTCTACCAGCACTGTTCGTGATCTATCAACGCAGATTGACGCGTGTCCCATCTATAGCATCGGCTCCGGCCACGCGGCATAATTAAGCTCAGGTGGAACGACCACCTGCCTGCCCCCCCGAAACCACCAAGTTGTTTCCCTCCGAGGTTTCGGGAACTCCCAAGGAGACTTCCGACGTGGCACGATCACGAAGGGTCCGTACCCGCCCACCACACCTGGTACTGGTCACGCTCGCCATCGCCATCGCGAGCAGCACGACAACGGTTGAAGCGGCAGCCGGGTTTTCCGTGACCCCTGAACAGGCGACTCTTCGGGGCAACTTCGCTCGCCTGCAACTGGTCGTCGGCAAAACCAACGCGAACGGCAAACGCGACGATCGCTCGATCGACCTCACCCGCAAGGCTCGCTACACGTCACTGACTCCCGATATTGTTGCGGTCAACTCGACAGGAGAATTGCTGGCCAGGAGCAACGGCCAGGCCCAGGTGGAAGTGGTCGTCGAGGGAGAAACGCGGTACGTGGCGGTCGCTGTCAGCCAGGTGACCGGGACACCGGTGATTGGATTCAAGGAACAGGTCGGCCCGATCCTCAGCAAACACGGTTGCAACATGGGGGCCTGCCATGCCTCGCAGTACGGCAAGGGGGGGTTCAAGCTGAGCGTGTTCGGGTTCGACCCGGCCAACGATCGCCGCGCGATTGTCCGCGATCATCACCAGCGACGGGTGAGCCTGGTACGACCCGAGGGCAGCCTGTTTCTGCGCAAGCCAACGATGCAGGTCCCCCACAGCGGTGGCCACCGCCTCGGACGCAACTCGGTCGACCACGACATCCTCGTTGCCTGGCTGCTTGGCGGTGCCGGCGGCCCGGAAAGCAAGGCTCCGAAGGTCACCGGGCTGCAGGTCTTCCCGACCCGGCACGTGGGGCCTGCCGGCACGGAGCAGCAACTGCGTGTCGTTGCCCGCTACAGCGACAAGACCACCCGCGACGTCACCGCCTGGGCCAAGTACGACTCGATGGACGAGGCGATCCTGGACGTCGCGCCCACGGGACTGGTGACCGCCAGCGACCGCGGCCAGGCCTCGGTGATGATCCGCTTCGAGGGCCAGGCCCAGATCGCCATGTTTGTCACACCCTTTGCCAAAAGCGTGTCGCTGGCCGGTTGGAAGAACAACAACTTCGTCGATGAACTGGCCGTGGCCAAGTTTCGTGAACTGGCAATCGCCCCCTCGGGACTGTGTGGCGATGACGCGTTCATTCGCCGGGCCTACATCGACGCGACCGGCACGTTGCCCACGCCCGGGGAAACCCGGGACTTCCTGGCCTCGCCCCGACCCGACAAACGACAACGGCTGATCGACGAACTGCTGGGACTGACCGGCGACCCCAAGCGGGACCGCTTCAACGATCGCTACGCCGCCTGGTGGACGCTGAAGTGGTCGGACCTGATTCGCAACAGCAGCAACAAGCTCGGCGAGCAGGGCATGTGGGCGCTGCACAACTGGATCCGCGAGTCGTTCCGGACAAACAAGCCTTTCGACCGTTTCGTCACCGAACTGGTCACTGCCAAGGGATCGATCTACTCATCGGGACCAGCCAACTACTTCCGCATCAACAGCAACGCCAACGACCTGACCGAATCGACCGCCCAGCTCTTCCTGGGAATCCGTCTCGAGTGTGCCAAGTGCCATCATCACCCGTTCGAGAAGTACAGCCAGGGAGACTACCAGGGATTCGCGGCCTTCTTCCGCAGCGTGGGTACCAAGAGCAGCGAGGAATTCGGGCTCTTCGGTCGCGAGTCGGTCGTTGTCGTCAAGCCCGGCAGCACCGCCAAAGCCACCCCCCTGGACGGCGAGCCGGTCGAGCATCCGCTCGACCTGAGAATCCCGCTGGCAAAGTGGCTGACCGCCGGCAACAACGACTTCTTCTCTCGCAACGTCGTCAACCGCTACATGAGCTACCTGCTCGGGCGCGGCCTGGTCGAACCCGTCGATGATCTCCGCTCCACCAATCCTCCCACCAACGTGGCCTTGATGGACGCCCTGTCAAAGCACCTCGTCGAGAACAAGTTCAACCTGAAGGTGCTGCTCCGGGCGATCATGTCCAGCCGGCTCTACCAGCTCAGTTCCCAGCCAACGAAGGCCAACGTCGGTGATTCGCGGTTCTACAGCCACTTCCGGGTCAAGCGAATGGCCGCCGAACCGCTCCTGGACGCCGTGGACGTCGCCACCGGTGTCCCGACAAAGTTCAAGAGCCTGCCGCTGGGCACGCGGGCCATCGAGTTGCCCGACGCGGGCGACTTTTACTCGAACTACTTCCTGAAGACCTTCGCCAAACCCAAGCGTGCCAGCGTGTGCGAATGCGAGCGGTCCAGCGACGAGAACCTCACGCAGGCCCTGCACACGCTCAACGGCGACACCGTCGCCGGTAAGGTCGCCAGCAAGAACGGTCGCGTCGCCAAGCTGCTGGCCGCCAAGACCGGGCACGAAGCGATTGTCGAGGAACTGTACCTGGCCACCCTCTCCCGGCGACCGACCGCCGACGAGCAGTCGGCCTGCCGTGAGTTCCTCAAGCAGAGTCCCAGCCCGAAGGAGTGCTACGAGGACCTGCTCTGGGCACTGATCAACTCGAAGCAATTCCTCTTTGTCCGCTGACACCAGGAGTCATCCGGAATGTTCTGCCAACGCGTCGGCCAGACCACCCTGGCCATCCTGATCGGTCTCTGCTTTCCCGCCGCGGCCGGGGCCCAGTACCCGATGCTGATGAGCCTCAAGCCGGCCGCCGCCCAGGTGGGCCAGGCCTCCGAGCACACCATCACCTCGCGATACAACCTCTACGGGGCCTACCAGGTGCTGGTCAGCGGCCAGGGCGTCACCGCCGAGGTGATCCCCGTCCCCAAGCCCAAGGATGGCAAAACACCAAACCTGACGTCACTGAAACTTCGCTTCACCATCGCCGCCGATGCCTTGCCGGGAGTCCGGGACTTTCGCCTGGCCACCCCACGGGGTGCCAGCACCGTCGGCCAGATCGTGATCGTCCGTGACAAGGTGACCATCGAGACCGGCAGCAACAACACCGCCGAAAAGGCCCAGGCCGTCACCCTGCCGACAACGCTGTGTGGTGCCGTCGAGGGTGCCGAGGACGTCGACGTCTTCCGGTTCAAGGCCAAGAAGGGGCAACCACTCTCCTTCCATGTCCGCTCGCAACGCCTGCAGGATCGCATCCACGACCTGCAAAGCCACATCGATCCTATCCTCACACTCAGGACGGCCGGCGGAACGACCCTGGCCGCCTCGGACAACTACTTCTTCGCCGACCCGTTCCTGGCAACAACGGCACCGGCCGACGGAGATTACCTGCTGGAAATCCGTGATGTCCGCTTCAAGGGCAACGGTTACTGGCAATACGTCATCGAATCACACGGTCGCCCCTTCATCGAAACCGTGTACCCCCTGGCCGTGGCCCGTGGCAAGGATGTCCCGGTTGTCCCGATTGGCCACCACGTGGCCGTGGGCAGCCAGGCCCGGTTGAACCTGCCGGCCGATACCACCGCGGGATTCAAGACCCTGCAACTCCGACTGGGTCCGTCGTCGACGAACCCCGTCCAGGTTGTCGTCAGCAGCCTGCCAACAACCGTCGAAACGCCGCAGGAAAACAACGACCTCAAATCGGCGCAGACGATCACCCTGCCCTCGACACTCAGTGGTCGCATCGAAGCCGATTCGGATCTGGACTGCTTCGCCTTCCAGGCCAAGAAGGGAGAAAAGTACACCTTCGAGGTCATGGCCCGCCGGGCCGGCAGCGCGCTCGACCCCCACCTGAGAATTCTCGATGGCAAGGGCAAGCAACTCTCGCTCAACGACGATCACAATCGATTGAAGCGGCTCACCCAGGATTCCCGGATCGAGAACTTCAGCGTGCCGGCTGACGGCAAGTACATTGTCGAGATCCGCGACGTGCACCTGAGAGGTGGCCGACGCTATGTCTACGCGATCCGAACAACGCGGGCCACGCCGTACTTCGAGATCCTGCTCGACACCGACAAGACCCAGCTTTCCCCCGGGACCAACGGCGTGATCTTTGTTCGTGCCGAACGGCACAACGGATTTTCCGGAGGTATCTCGCTGGCCGCCACCGGGCTACCGGCGGGTGTCACCGCTCACGGTGGACGGATTCTCCCCGACGGGCAGGACGGCTGCATGATTCTCACCACCGCGGCCGACGCCAAGCCGTCGATCGCCAACATCACGGTGACCGGAACCGAGATCCAGACCGCCAAGTCGCCGGCCGGCCCGCCATTAACCCACGTCGCCCGATCGATGCAGGAAACCTACATGCCCGGGGGAGGTCGAAATCACTGGCCGGTCGAGGCGCACGCCGTCAATGTCGGTGGCCCGTCAGACCTGCGATCGGTCACGCTCAGCACCCAGGCGGTGACACTCAAGCCCGGCGGCTCGGCAACGATCGATGTCAGTTTTCAGCGTGCCCCCGGATTCACCAAGAACGTGACGCTCGACATGCTCTTCCGGCACCTCAGTACCGTCTACGGCAATTCACTGCCCAAGGGCGTCTCGATCGATTCCACTGCAAGCAAGACACTGATTACCGGCAAGGAGTCCAAGGGCAAGATCGTTCTCAAGGCCGCCAAGGACGCTCCGCCGGTCGAAAAACAACAAGCCTCGATCATGGCAAACGTCTCGATCAACTTCGTCATGAAAGCCACCTACAGCGGCCTGCCGGTGCTGATCACCGTCGCCAAGCCCTGAAGGCGACTGCGGATCCAGGTGTCGATGGCCTTTTCCGGGAAAAGTACCGACGCCGTTTTTGCTTCTGCTATGATCCCGTCGCCGGGAATCCCGGCCGCCAACCAACCCGGCACCAGAAGATGGGAGTCCCGTGCACCAGCAGCTTCACGATTCCATTCTCAACAAGTCCGCCAGGATCGGCATCGTCGGGCTCGGATACGTCGGACTCCCCCTGGCCAGCGCCTTCATCGATGCCGGTTTCCGGGTCCTCGGCTTTGACGTCGACCAGGCCAAGGTGGACCAACTGGCCGCCGGGAACAGCTACATCAAGCACATCACGGCCGAGACGATTGCCGGCTGGCTCGCCGGTTCACAGTTCGAGGCGACCAGCGAACTGTCACGGATGGGTGAAGCCGACGTACTGTTGATCTGTGTCCCCACCCCGCTCTCCGACAGCCGCGACCCCGACCTGGCCTACGTCGTGGGAACCGCCCGGGCCATCGCCGCCTCGCTGAGGCCCGGACAACTTGTCGTGCTCGAGAGTACGACCTATCCGACCACGACCCGTGACGTCCTGCTGCCGGTGCTGGCCGACAGCGGGCTGGAAGTCGGCAGCGACTATTTCCTCGCCTACAGCCCCGAACGCGAGGACCCCGGCAACCCCAACTACTCGGCCGCCGGCATCCCGAAGGTCGTCGGGGGCATCGACGAGGCCAGCGGCCGCCTGGCCACCGCTCTCTACGAACAGGCGATCGTCGAGGTGGTCCCCGTGGCCAGTCCCGAGGTGGCCGAAGCCTGCAAGATCCTGGAGAACACCTACCGCGCGGTCAACATCGCGCTGGTCAATGAACTGAAGACCCTGTTTGACCGGATGGAAATCGACATCTGGGACGTGATCGACGCGGCCAAGACCAAGCCGTTTGGATTCCAGGCCTTTTACCCGGGACCGGGCCTGGGCGGACACTGCATCCCGATCGACCCCTTCTACCTGGCCTGGCTCGCCCGCCAACAGGGCATGACCACCCGTTTCATCGAGCTTGCCGGAGAAATCAATTCGAAGATGCCCGAGTACGTCATCTCCCGATTGACGGAGTTCTTCGATGATCTTGGAAAATCGCTGCAAGGCAGCCGGGTCTGCCTGCTGGGAATCGCCTACAAGAAAGACGTCGATGACCCTCGCGAAAGCCCCTCGTTTGTCCTGATCGATCTGCTGCAGAAACGAGGCGTCGAGTTGACCTACAATGACCCACACGTCCCCGTGTTGCCGCGGATGCGACATCACGACGTGCCGGATCTTGTCAGCAGCGAATTGACTCCCGAGTTTCTCGCCGCCCAGGACTGCATCCTGATCGCAACCGATCACTCGGCCTACGACTACGACGAAATCGTCCGCCACGCCAGCCTGATCGTCGACACCCGCAATGCCACCCGCCACGTCACCGAGGGCCGGGAGAAGATTCGCAAGGCCTGATTCCAGCCCGAAGGATTCGGCCGGCTCCGGGTATCGCCGAGTTTTCCCAGGAAGATCCCACCGATGGACAACGACCTGATGCGGCAATGGGACCGGGATGGGTTTTTCGTGACCCGGAACCTGCTGTCTGCCGACGAGGTGGAATTGCTTGGGCGGATCGCCCGTGCCGATACCGGCTTGCGAGACGACGCATCGGTTCGAAGCGATGGCGAGGGCCGCGCGGTCTCGCTGCGTGTCCGCAATGATCCCAGCGACGACATCTACGGCACGATCAGCCGCAGCCGTCGGATCGTCTCGGTGATGGAACAGCTGCTCGGCGGCGAGGTGTATCACTACCATCACAAGCTGATCTTCAAGGACCAGCAGAGCGGGGGCGCGTGGGTCTGGCACCAGGATTACGGTTACTGGTACGACTACGCCTGCCTGGCCCCTCTGCTGGCCAGTTGCATGATCGCCATCGATCCTGCCACCCGGGCCAACGGTTGTCTCAAGGTCCTGTCGGGTTCACACCGGATGGGGAGAATCGACCATGGCCCTGTCGGAGACCAGACGGGCGCGGATCTCCAACGCGTGGCCGCCATCCAGGAACGACTCGAGACGGTTCACGTCGAGCTGGATCCCGGTGATGCGGTGTTTTTTCACTGCAACCTGCTGCACCGCTCGGATGCCAACACGACCCCCGACCCTCGCTGGACCCTGATCTGCTGCTACAACGCGGCACGCAACAACCCGTACCGCGAAATCCGCCACCCGCAGTACACGCCACTCAAGATCGCCGACGACTCGCTGGTACTCGATGTCGGAGAGCAGCACTGGTCACGGTTGGCAACGTCGTGACTCGCTCCGCCGACAGCGACCGTTCGACGGTCTCGCAGCAAATTCGTGACGAAGCCCGGCGAATCGGATTTGAATCCGTTGGCATCGCAGCCGCCGGGCGACCACAGAGCCTCGATCACTTTCTCGACTGGCTCCGATCCGGCTACGACGGCACGATGGGTTACCTGTCGAGACGCCGCCAGGCCTACCAGCACCCTCGCGGTGTCCTGCCGACCGCGGCCAGCCTGGTCATGCTGGGAATGACCTACCGCGCGGCCGACGAACCGGCGATCGGCCCGTTGTCGGCGACACGGGCCGACGGGACCCGCCTTGCCGTCCCCGCACGGGTTTCCCGCTATGCCAGCGGACCCGGCGATTACCACGACCTGCTTCGCGAACGCCTGTCCAGCCTGGCCGACTTCGTCCACGACCGGCTGCCCGGCTGCCAGACCCGGGGCATCGTCGATACCGCCCCGTTGCTCGAACGCGACTTCGCCCGCCAGGCCGGCCTCGGCTGGTTCGGCAAGAACACGATGCTGCTCAGCCGGCAACACGGCAGCTGGTTCTTCCTGGCCGCACTGCTGGTCGACCAGCCCCTCGACGCCGACACGCCCCGGACAGACCACTGCGGCACCTGCACCGCCTGCCTGGATGCGTGCCCGACCGATGCCTTCACCCAGCCGTATGTCCTGGACGCGCGTCGCTGCATCAGCTACCTGACGATCGAGTTGCGCGGCGAGGTGATCCCGCCGTCGCTGCGGCAGCCGATGGGCGACTGGCTGTTCGGCTGCGACATCTGCCAGGAGGTCTGCCCATGGAACCGCCAGGCCCCGCCGACAACCGAAGCAACATTTTCCCCCAGCGATGATCTTGCGCCCGCCGATGCCATCGACCTGCTCGGACTCGACGCCGAAACCCATCAACGGCGATTCGGGTCGACACCACTGCAACGACCAGGCCGCACCGGCCTGGTCCGCAACGCGGCCATCGTGACCGGCAACGCCGGAAATGCCGACGCGATCCAACCGCTGGTTGACCTGCTGGTCGATCCCGACCCCGTGATTCGCGCGACGGCCGCCTGGGCCCTGGGACGAATCGGGAAAGACGATGCCGTGGTCGCATTGCAGCATCGGCTGTCGGTCGAGAACAATAGCGAGGTCAGAAACGAAATCGATGCAGCCCTCGAGGCTGCCCTGCCGGGGAGAGTGTGCTGATGACGGACACGGCGAGAATCGCGATCAATGGAGCCGGCGGGCGGATGGGACGACGGATTGTCGCCCTGGCACACGCCGATCCCGCGCTGGCGGTGACCGCTGCCATCGATGCCGAGGCCAGTGGGCTGGTTGGCCAGGACGCCGGAGAACTTGCCGGCATCGGCACGATCGACGTCGCCGTCTCGGCATCGCTCCCGGAGAACGTGGATCTCGTCGTCGATTTTTCGACCCCCGAGGGCCTGGTGGCAATCGCCGAAGTCTGCCGCGAACGGGGCATCGGGCTGGTGGCTGCCACCACCGGGCTGGAACCCCCGCAGCAGGCCGTGATCGATGCGGTCGCCGAGGTCGCGCCGCTGATCGTTGCGCCAAATATGAGCCTGGCGGTCAACCTGACCATGAAACTCGCCGCCGACGCGGCCCGGGCCCTGAAATCGGCACCCGAGGGCGTTGACGTCGAGATTGTTGAACGCCACCACCGATTCAAGCAAGACAGCCCCAGCGGCACGGCACTGAAATTCGGAGAACTGATCGCCGCCGAACTGCAGCAAACCCGGCACGTCCACGGTCGCCAGGGCCGCGTCGGAGAACGACCGCAGGACGAGATCGGTTATCACGCGCTGCGAACCGGGGACAACGTCGGCGAACACACGATTGTCTTCGGGATGATCGGCGAGACCATCGACCTGACCGTTCGTGGCCAGACCCGCGACAGTTATGCCTACGGCGCGATCGCCGCCGCGAAATTCCTGACCGGCAAGGACCCCGGCAGCTACACGATGAACGACGTGCTCGGCCTCTGACCTAACCGCTACAATCGGCCCAATCCCGAGATTCCGCAAAACCCTCAAGACCCGACCCTCGCCGAACCGATCTCGATGGCGGGGGAACAGGTTGGCACACGGGTGGGAGTCTGCGGCGATGTACGAGACCTACTGGGGGTTGTCGCGACCCCCGTTTCCCGCCGCGATCGAACCCGACGCTTTCGTCGGCTGCCTGCCCCACCAGACGGCACTGTTGAAGTTGCGGTACTGTGTCGAGTCGCGGCTGGGAGCGGCAGCATTGACCGGTGACATCGGGTCGGGCAAGACAACCCTCGCCATGCAGTTGGCCCGGGAACTGCCCGAGCCGTTTGGCCCCTTCATTCACGTCGTGTTCCCGCGAATGGGCCCCGCCGAGTTGATGGCCTGGCTGGCCGTTGAACTGGGAGCCGACGAGCAGTTGCTCGAGCAATCCGGAGCGGGCGTCGAATCGGTCCTGCGACCGCTGCAGGACCAGTTGGCCGCCTGGACGGCTCGCGGCCGACACCCGGTCCTGCTGATCGACGAGGCTCACCTGCTGGACAACTCCCGGGTTCTCGAAACACTCACCCTGCTGCTGAACTTCCGTACCCCCCCGGGAATCGACTTCACGCTGCTGCTGGTCGGCCAGACGGCACTCTCGGGAATCCTGACCCGCGTCCCTCACCTGGGCAACCGCCTGGCCCTGTCGGCGCAGCTGCGACCGCTCTCGCATGATGAAACCGTCGACTATGTCTCGGCACGGCTGGCGGCGGCCGGTTGTGATCGCGAACCCTTTGCCGCCGATGCCCTCGCCACCATTCACACGCTCTCGGGAGGACTGCCGCGGACGATTCACCGGCTGTGCGACCTGTCACTGCTGGTGGGTTACGCCGACGGACTCGACCCGATTCGCGGCAGCCACGTTCACGAGGTTGCCATCGAACTGCCACAGGCCTCCCTGGCCCGGGCCTGCTGATCCGGTGGCTTCGAACCGGAAACCACCGAAAACTCACGCCGCGGTGGCCAGCTCGTAGAGCATCGCGTTGCCCTGCTTGCCGACCACTTCGGCGGCACCGCATCGCCTGAGACAGTAGGCGACTTTTCGGGCCAGCCCGCGGTTGATTCCGGCCGCGGTCGCCAGGTCGGCCGTCGTGAACGGCTCGGATCGCGCCGGCGGCCTGATCGATTCGGGCAGCATCGCCACCAGGTCGTCGACGGTTCGTAGCATTTCCCGACCCGTCACCTCGGCCAGCAACCGGTCCTCGACGATGTAACCCCGGCAGACCCGCCGCTTGCGTTCGGCCGGCAACCGGTACTCCTCCTGCAACGTCAGCAGGACTTCCAGTTCCAGGCGGGGATGGGGGAAGACGTCGACAAAGTGAACGAGGTCGTCGAAGAGGCTCCAGAGAGTCTGTTTCTTGGGACTGAGCCGCTTGGAGACGACCGGGCCATCAGGAACGTCCCGCTTCAGCAACTGCTTGCGGACGGCCAGCGGCTTGACGACCAGCACGTCGTGAGACTTCACCAGGCGACGGATCTTGTTGCGAATGGCTCCCAGCGAACCGTACTGGATCTCGATCAGCCGTTTCCCGTCGACGGCATCGATGCGGTAGCCGTCGACCCGGACCTCGTGCTGTTGCGGATCGGTCACGTAAAGTGACTTCAACTGGCGGTGGATGCTGTGTTCCATGCACGCTCGGCAAATCGGGACGGCGCGGCGGAATGGTAGAAACCGACCGTCGGGGATGTCCAGACGAATGCCCTCATGCCTTGAAACGCTTGTCGCACGGGCAAGATGTCGGCATCATCAACTGCGATCATCTCTCGTCGCACCTCTTCAACTTCCGCGGAGCTGTCCATGTCATCCATCCAGATCCGGCTCGCTGTCATGATGTTCTTCCAGTTCTTCATCTGGGGAGCATGGTATGTCACGGCCCCGAACTATCTTGGAACCATAGGTTTCACTGCCGATGATTTTGGCTGGACGTATTCGGTCGGACCGATCGCCGGGATGATCTCCCCGTTCTTCGTCGGCATGGTCGCCGATCGACTGTTCTCCGCCCAGAAGGTCCTCGGAGCCATGCACCTGGCCGGTGGTGGCCTGATGTTTTCCGCCTCGATGTTCATGGGCAACGCATCTCCGTCGATGATCAACACCCTGTTCTTTCTCTACATGTTGACCTATTTCCCCACGCTGGCACTGACCAACACGCTGGCGATGAAGAACATCACGGACCCGGAACGCGAGTTTCCGGCAATTCGCGTGCTGGGCACGATCGGCTGGATCGTGGCCGGACTGGCACTGACGGTTGCGAAGATCGAGACCGGGGTCGAGATGTTCTACCTGGCGGCCGGGTCATCGGTGGTGCTGGGTATCTACAGTTTCACCTTGCCCAACACGCCTCCCTCACAGCAGGGCCCCGTCTCGGCTCGACAGATCCTCGGGCTGGACGCGCTAGTGCTACTGAAAAACCCCTCCTACCTCCTGTTCCTGATCGCCTCGACGCTGATCTGCATTCCCCTGGCGTTCTACTACCAGATCGCCAGCCGGGTTGTCGAAATGGCCGACATGCCTATCGGCCAGACGATGTCGTACGGGCAGATGTCGGAGATCTTCTTCATGCTGGTCATGCCGTTTTTCTTCAGGCGACTGGGCGTGAAATGGATGCTGGCCGTCGGCATGGCGGCCTGGGTCGCCCGTTATGGCCTGTTCGCCATCGGCGCTCCCGACGAAATCCACTGGATGATCATCGGAGGCATTGTCCTGCACGGGATCTGCTATGACTTCTTCTTCGTAACCGGACAGATCTACACCGACAAGGTCGCACCCGAGCCGATCCGGGCCCAGGCCCAGGGACTGCTGGTCCTGTTCACACTCGGGCTGGGCATGTTCATCGGTGCCAAGGTGGCCGGCCACATCGAAGGCCAGCACACCACCGAACAGTCCAAGCAGTTTGCCGCCGAGGTCAAGACGCTGGCCGCCCAGATCGACGAGGCCAAGGATGACAAGGCAAAGACGGAAGAACTGACCGCGAAAAAGAAGCAGGCCCGTCACGACGAGTTGGCGGCAATCGAGTGGGAACCCCTGTGGAAGAAACCGGCCCTGTTTGCCGCGGTCATCCTGGTGTTCTTCTGCCTGGTCTTCCGTGATCGCACCACCGACACCGACGCCGACACCGACGCCGATACCATCACCGACACCGGCGACGGTACCACCACCGATGCCGACGAAACCGTGGCCGGAGCTGTCGAACCGTATTCCCCGTATCTCGATACGGACACCGTCGACGACAACTAGAAGTGCCGCCCGGCAAACGTTGACGCTGTCCACTCCAGACGCCACACTGCCAAGCCAACCGATACCTGTTGCCCAAGTGACGAGGACCCTGACCGATGCCTTTGAACCCGTCCCGCCTGGTTCCCTTCACACTGGCCCTGCTCTTGTGCACGATGACAGCCCACGCGGGCAACTGGCCCAACTGGCGCGGTCCGACGCAGAACGGGGTCTCGACCGAGACGGGCATTCCCGCGAAATTCGGTCCCAAGCAGAACGTGGCCTGGCAACTGGCTTTGCCTGGCCCGGCCGGAGCGACCCCGGTCGTCTGGGGCCGGCGGGTCTTTCTGACCAGTATCGACGGCCAGAAGCTGGTGCTGATGTGCGTCGGCACCGACGGCAAGTTGCAGTGGCGGCACCAGATCGGCACCGGCAACAAGGTCGTCCGCGGTGACGAGGGAAACTCGGCTTCGCCCTCTCCGGTGACCGACGGAAAACACGTCTGGGCGATGATGGCCAACGGCCAGGTCAGTTGCCACACCGTCGCCGGCAAACCGGTCTGGAACCGCGACCTGAGACCGGTCTACGGTCCCTTCAAGATCGCCTTCGGCCTGACCGCTTCGCTGATCCTGGACGAGGGCAAAGTCTTCCTGCAGTTGATCCACGGCAGTCGCCAGGCCAGCCCCGACGAGGACCAGGGTCTGATCGTCGCGTTGGACGCGGCCACCGGCAAACAGAGCTGGAAGCAGGTCCGCCGCAGCGACGCCTACGACGAGAACAAACACTCCTACACCTCGCCGTTCATCTACAACGACGGCAAGAAGAAATTGCTGATCAGCCACGGGGCCGACTACACGATCGCCTACCGGCTCGGCGACGGGGCCGAGGTCTGGCGCAAGGGCGGCCTGAACCCGCAGAACGACCCCAAAAAGAAATACCACCGGACACTGCGGTTTGTCGCCTCGCCAACCGCGGTGCCCGGCCTGATCGTCATTCCCACGGCCAAGAACGGGCCGGTGGTGGCGATTCGACCCGACGGCAAGGGCGACATCAGCAACGACAAGTCCCAGCATGTCTGGACCCGTCCGAACAACACGCCCGACGTCCCTTGCCCGCTGATCCACGACGGCCTGGTTTACCTCTGCCGCGAGAACGGCAACCTGGTCTGCATGGATGCCAGGACCGGCAAGGAGTTCTACCACGAGCGGACACACCGGCAACGACACCGTGCCAGCCCGATCTACGTCGATGGCAAGATCATCTGCGTGGCACGCGATGGCATGATCACCGTGGCCCGGGCCGGCAAGACGTTCGAGATTCTCGCCCGCAACAACATGGGCGACTCGATTGCCGCCTCGCCGGCCATCGCCAACGGCACCCTGTACCTTCGCAGCTTCAAGTCGCTGTGGGCGATCCGTAAGCCGTGATCGGCGACAACCACGGCAGCGACTGATCTTGTCGTGGCCGCCGGAATCCACTATCCCACCGCCCTCCTCTCACTCTCACTCATCTCCTCGGAGGGCGATGGCATGCCGCGCCGGCGTCACGTCGTCTCGATCACCCTGGGCCTGTCGCTGTTGCCCCTCGCCTTGACGTCGATCGTCCGGGGCGAGTCGATCAAGTTTCCCTACGAGGCCGTTGTCGATAGCGACAACGTACTGGTCCGCAGCGGGCCGGGGCGTCGCTATTACCCCACCGGGCGACTGGCGGCCTCCGACCGTGTCGTCGTCCACCGTCACGACCCCGGCGGCTGGTGCATGATCGCACCACCCGAGGGCAGTTTCAGCTGGATACCCGCCGACGCCGTCGATCGTGACACCGGAACCGTCACGGCCACCAGTGTCGCCATCCGGGTCGGCAGCCGCTTCGACGATTCCGATCGCGATGTCGTGGCCCGCCGCCTGTCGCGGGGGGAAACCGTTCACGTGCTGGGTCAACTCGAGACGACCGACGGCAGGATCCTGTTGAAGATCCAGCCGCCCCGGTTGGAGTACCGCTGGGTCACCGGCGGAACGATTTCGCCGCTGAGCAGCGCGATCCGCCAGGCTCGCGCCGACGATCCCTACCAGCCCCCGGAAACACCGCGAGAAAAGACGACCACCGCGGCCCCTGGAAAAATCAGCTCGCGGACCGACCGTCGGGCGTCCCCGACCGATCCGGCACCCCACCAGGCTCTCGAGGCGCTCGACGACAGCTTCCGGAAACTCCCGTCTCGCCCCTCCCCCCTGGGGGCCTTCAAGAAGCTCGAGACCGACTATCGCCGATTGATGGAAACAACCAGGGTGGCCGGTTTCCAATCACTGGTCAGGCGTCGCCTGGCGTCGCTGAAACGTCACCGGTTTCGCCAATCGCAGATCGAAGAGTTCCAGGCATTGACCCGCGCGACCGACCACCGCGACGCGGCAATCCGACAGGCCGCTCACCAGGTCGCTCGCCCCGCTCGCCCGGCCCCGGTCACTGCCCCTCAATCTCCCCGGAAACGGCCAGGCACCACGAAACCAGCCAGCCCCAAGCAACCGGTGGCTCGACCCGTACTGCGGTTTTCCGGAGCGGGGATCGTTCGTCCGATCTCCACCGGCCACCCCAGGCTGCCCCGCTTCGTTCTGGTCGCCCCCGACGGTCGACTGCTGACGTTCCTGCAACCGGTGGCCGGCATCAACCTCAACGGCTGGGTCAATCGCCAGGTGGGCCTGACCGGTCCTCGTCGATTCAACAGAGACCTGCAATCCGACCTGTTGACGGTCCAGACGATCCGCCCGGTTCGCCTGCGGCGCTGACGTCGACGACAGGCTCGAACCGCGGGGAACCCCAGGGGCCTAGTAATCGCGGGGCGCGACGGTCCCCTGCACGCGGCCGGGCAGGCCCATGATCCGCAGGAAGCCCTCGGCGTCGTCCTGGTTGTACGAACCGCCCGCCTCCATGCTGGCCACCTCGGCATCGTAGAGGCTGTTGGGACTGCGGCGGCCGTCGACCTGGATGTTGCCCTTGTAGAGTTGCAGTGTCACCGACCCGGTGACCGGTTGCTGGGCCTCGGCGATGAAAGCCAACAGCGCGTCCATCTTCGGACCGTACCAGAACCCGTAATAGACCATCTCGGCGACTTCCGGTGCGATCCGGTCCCGCAGGTGGACCAGGTCGCGATCCAGCGTCAGTTGCTCCAGCACGCGATGGGCCTCGTAGAGCACCGTCATCCCCGGGGCCTCGTACACGCCACGGCTCTTCATGCCGACAAACCGGTTCTCGACCATGTCGATCCGTCCCACGCCGTTGCGGCCGGCACGCGTGTTGAGTTCCTGGACCATCGCCAGGGCGTCATGGCGTTCCCCGTCGATCGAGACGGGGACCCCCGACTCGAACCCGATCTCCAGTGTCTCGATCTCGTCGGGAGCCTCCTGGGGCGAGACGGTCATGCCGAAATCAACCAGCGCCACCCCGTTGACCTCCAGGTCCTCGAGTTGCCCGGCCTCGTAGCTGATGTGCAAGCAGTTTTCATCGGAACTGTAGGGCTTGGCAACCGACGCCTTGACCGGGATGGCCTTCTCCTGGCAATAGGCGATCATCTCCTGCCGGCCGGGAAACAACTCGCGGAACCGTGGAATCCGCCAGGGTGCGATCACGTGGACGCCCGGGTCGAGCACCTCGGCGGCCAGTTGGAACCGGCACTGGTCGTTGCCCTTGCCGGTGGCGCCGTGAGCGTAGGCGTCGGCCCCCACCTCGCGGGCCACCTGCAGGCAGGCCTTCGAGATCAGGGGGCGGGCGATCGACGTCCCCAGCAGGTAGATCCCTTCGTAGCGGGCCTGCCACTGCAGGATCGGGAAGGCAAAGTCGCGACACAGCTCCTGCTGCGCGTCGACGATCTGCGAGGAGACGGCTCCCTGGTCGGTCGCCTTCTGCAGGATCTCCTCACGATCCTCGCACGGTTGCCCGAGGTCGACATAGACCGCGTGAATGTCGTAGCCCTCGTCCTTGAGCCAGCCAAGGATCACCGAGGTATCCAAACCGCCCGAATAGGCCAATACGCAACTGGGCATCGTCAGTCCTCTTCGCGAGATTCCCGTTTCGGTGCTTATCGAGGGACCGAAACTGTCGGGGCGTCCGGTGTTTGTCGCCGGTGATTATAGAGGGTCGCGGCAACACCCCAAAAGTCATGGGCCACAGGCATTCCGGCACTCTCTTGAAAAGCCGATCCGATTGTGAGAAGACTGCCCCCGGACGAACCCGGTCTACTTCCCCCGCTCCTCAATCCAGCGAGAACCACGCCATGACGGCCACCCAGGACTCGATGCTGGCCAGCGACCACGCCCACCTGATCCACCCGCTTCACAGCAAGGCAACCCACCAGTCGGCACACATCTGGGTCGAGGGATCCGGCTCGACGCTGACCGATGCCGAGGGCCGCCAGTACATCGACGGGTTGGCCGGGCTGTGGAACGTCGTCGCCGGTCACGGACGCGAGGAACTGGCCCGGGCGGCCTCTGAGCAGATGACCACCCTGCCCTACTGCTCGGGCTACGCGGGCAGTTCCAACCCGCACGCGATCGCCCTGGCCGAGCGACTGGCGAGAATGACCTACCCGTCGATCAACCGGTTCTTTTTTACCTCCGGCGGCGGCGAATCCAGCGAGACGAGTTTCAAGACCGCCCGGTATTACTTCAGGCAACAGGGCCAGCCCGAGAAGACCAAGGTGATCTCCCGGCAGTGGGCCTACCACGGCGTGACGCTGGCAGCGATGAGCGCCACGGGAATCAGCGGTTACTGGCCGATGTTCGAACCCCGTGTGCCCGGCTTCAGCCACATTTCCTCCCCCTACCCCTACCGTTACCAGGCCCCCGAAGGGGTCAGCCCCGGGATCGCCGCCGCCGACGAACTCGAGGCCAAGATCCTCGAGGAAGGCCCCGAAACCGTCGCGATGTTCCTGGCCGAACCGGTGCAGGGAGCCGGCGGCGTGATCATACCTCAGGCCGATTACTTCCCACGGATCCGTGAGATCTGTGACCGGTACAACGTGCTGCTGGTCGCCGACGAGGTGATCACCGGGTTCGGACGGACCGGAAAGATGTTCGGGCTGGAGCACTGGGGAATCGAGCCGGACATGATCCAGTACGCCAAGGCGATCACCTCGGGCTATTTCCCGCTGGGTGGGATCGGCGTCAACGACACCATCGCCGACGTGCTCGACAACGGCGAGGACGTCTGGATGCACGCCTTCACCTACAGTGCCCACCCGGTGGGCTGCGCCGTGGCGGTGGCAAACCTGGAGATCATCGAGAACGAGGATTTCCCGGGGCAGGCGGCCGAAAAGGGCCAGTACCTGCTCGACGGGCTGCAGACGGCACTCGGCGATCATCCCCATGTCGGCGAGATCCGCGGGCTGGGACTGATGGCGGCCGTGGAAATCGTCAAGGACCGGGCGACGAAAGAGGAATTCGCGGCCGACGAAAAGGTCGGTGCCAGGCTGCACCAGGCGGCCCAGCAACGGGGTCTGTTCAGCCGATTGCGAGGCGATGTCTACTGCCTGGCCCCGCCGGTGGTGATCACGACCGCCGAACTCGACCAGGTGATCGAAGCCCTGGCCGGCGCGATCCACGAGGTGCTGGGAACCTAGCCGACCATGACACAAGACGACCTCGCCTTCACCACCGGTTACCTCGATGATCTCCGCCACGTCATCGGCGAGCTCGACGCCGAGGCGATCGCCACCGCGATCGATTGGATGCGGCAGGCCCGGGACGCCGACGCGACAATCTATATCTGCGGCAACGGCGGCAGCGCCTCGATTGCCTCGCAGATGGTCGTCGACATCGTCAAGGGCGCCTCGCTGAGAAAACAGGCGCGATTCCGGATGGTCGGCCTGACCGACTCGATCGCCACCATCACCGCCTACGCCAACGACGAGGGATACGAGACCGTCTTCGAGGAACCGTTGAAGAACTTCGCCCGCGCCGGCGACCTGGTGATCGGCATCAGTGGCAGCGGCAACAGTGAGAATGTCCTGCGGGCCATCCGCTACGCCAACCTCAGCGGGTGCCGCACCATCGCCCTGACCAGCGGCGAGAGCGGCCAACTCAGGGACGAAGCCCAACTCGCGCTGGCCGTCCTCTCGTCCCACATGGGACGACTCGAAGACTGCTTTTTCATCATGACCCACGTGCTGTGCTACGCCTTCATCGAAGACGACTAGCCAGTGGCACGCTGCCAGGCGGCGGTCACGTACTCGACGATCTCGGCGACCCCCTCGCCGTTACGGACCTGGGCGAACACGAAGGGCCCGTCACCCCGCATCAGACGACTGTCGCGATCCATCACCGCCAGGTCGGCCCCCACGGCCTCGGCCAGGTCGGTCTTGTTGATCACCAGCAGATCGGATTGAGTCGTCCCGGGTCCCCCCTTGCGGGGGATCTTGTCGCCACCGGCGACATCGATCACGTAGATCGTGAAATCGGCCAGTTCGCGACTGAAGTCCGCCGCCAGGTTGTCGCCCCCGGATTCCAGCAACAGCATGTCCGGTGAGAACTGGTGGCTGAGTTCCTCGGTGGCGGCCAGGTTCATCGTGATGTCCTCGCGAATCGCCGCGTGAGGACAACCACCCGTCTCCACCGCCCGAATCCGCTCGGCCGGCAACGCCTCGTTGTGGACCAGGAACTCGGCATCTTCCCGTGTAAAAATGTCGTTCGTCACAACCGCCAGGCTCATCCGGTCACGCAGCGCGACACACAGGGCCAGCAGCAGGGCACTTTTCCCCGTACCCACCGGTCCCCCCACGCCCACCGTGAACGCCCGCCGCCGGTAGTCTCGATCCGACATCGGCATCGACCGCTCAGCAAAACGTCCCGGATGCTCGAGTGTCTCGTGGTCGTGACCGTGGTCGTGGTCGTGGTCGTGATTCATGTCAGGCTCCCGGCAAACGCGACCCTGAAGGTCCCGATGCGATTTCGGTCCCGTTCAACTCTGGAAGAGACGGCTGTAGAGTCGATCGTGTCGCGTGGCAACCAGTTCCATCACGGGACTGGTCTGCGTCGCCTCGGCGACCCGACGATCAACGGCCTGCTCGGCCTGGATTTCCACGTACCGTCCCAGGTGGCTGATCAGCGACTGGCCGGCCAGGGGGCCGATGATGTTCAGCCGGATGGCGGCCGAAACGACATCGCGAAGTTGGGTATAAAGGAACCACTCGACGGTTCGCCCGCACGGCAGGGACAACAAGGCGGCGGTCCGCCCGAGCAGTGGGGCCTGGTGTCCGGCCAGACTCGCATCGACAACCCGCTCTCTAAGTTCGCCGAGTTCTGCAATTCCGAAGGCCGCTTCGGCGGCGGTCAGGAAGGCGCGGCCCTGGGCACGACTGGCCCGGTTGGCCACGTGGTTGGAGAGAAACGCGTCACACCACCGGTCAACCTGTTCAAGCGGATCGGGGCCGCTGTGAGCGGCCACCAGGAACGCAACAATCCCCTGAGTTGATTCCAGGATCCGGGTCCTGAGAAACGTCTCCAGCGACCCGATCTCCGAGACCAGCCCCGCCCGCCACGCCGATTCCAGGCCGGCCGAGTGAGCGAATCCGCCGGCGGGAAAGGCCGAATCGGCCAGTTGCCAGAATGTCCACTCGATGGTCTTCATACCGTCGACTTTCGTTGTGCCATTTCGATTTCACTCGCGGGCGAGCATAGCCGCTGCGTCCCACAGCTGCCAGACCCCGGCACCACCCCTACAACCGTTACAGGTTGCCTGATCGATACGTTCAGCAGATCTCCGACAAGCGGGCGCACGACCCCGAACCCTCGCACGACCGGAACCATCCGTACAAGTCGCTGTCCGGGACAACCGATAGAAACCTCACGGGAAGCGAATTTCAACCGGTGTGACCGGTACTGGCCAACAAACGAGCCCAGCCAGTGCAACCCGCGTTTCTGTTGCGACCTGTTGGGGAGGGGTTGTGAGTTGTGGTTGTTCTAGAGAGCACCAACAAATCACGTTCCAAGGAAAGGGAAAACGTTATGTGGTTCAAGAACACTCTGACATTGATTGCGGCGGCCGTGATGGCCATCGGAGGTACGGCGATTGCCCAGGCCCCGACCGGACAACCCACGATCACCCAGGTCTCCAACGTGCTCACCGCCGACGAGAACTGTGGGAAAGACGCTGCCAAGAAAAAGGCCGGCTGCGATGATCCCTCCGATCACGCCTGGCTGCACCCGGCACTGGCCGATGCCAAGAACAACGTCTCCGTCGGCTTTGGTGTCCGGACCAGCTTCCAGGCGTTTGAAGACGGCGCCGAGTCCAACGGCGGACGAACCCGAGACTTCAACCTCGACAACGCCCGGATTTTTCTCTCGGCGAAACTCAGCGACAAGGTCAGTGGCAGATTCCACACTGATATCAACAATGCCCAAGGC
>PBSL01000038.1 GCA_002726205.1 Planctomycetaceae bacterium
CACGGCGTTCGCCATCGAAGTCGCGGTAAAATGAGGGCAACCGGATCACGCCGATGCGGTCCTTGGTACCCTTGATCCGCTTTGCGGTCTCGATGATCTCGGTGCCGACGGCCGACTCCTTCAGCTCAATCACCTGCCGGGTCAACTCGTAGACGCTCGTCTCACCGGTCTTGGCCACCTTGACCTTCAACCGGACTTTTGTCCCTTTCTCTCCACGAATCAGGCGGACGACTTTGCTGAGTTTCATCTCGACAATGTCTTCGATGTCCTCCCCCTTGGCCTTGCCGACCCCGATGATCTTGTCGCCGAGCTTCAGGCGACCGTCCTTGTGCGCTGCTCCACCGGGAACGATTTGACGCACGATCGTCATTCCGTCTTCGCTGCCCAGTGCCGCTCCGATCCCCTGCAACCGCAACCGCATGGCGATATTGAAGTCCTCGCGGGTCTGGGGAGACATGTAGCTGGAATGAGGATCAAAGCAGTGAGTCATCGACGAGAGGTACTTCTGCAGGATGTCCGACCTCTCGGTCTGTCGCTCGTTGCGGCTGAAGTTCGTGTACCGCTTGACGAGTTGCGTGCGGGCCTCGGCGAGTTTCACGTCGTCGAGTTTCTTGGCAAGCAGTTCCGCCTTGATTCGCTTTCGCCAACGCTCGTCAAGTTCCTTGATGGTCTTCGACCATGTCAGGTCATCGGGATTGGCGATGCGACTTTCGTCGAGCGTGAAATCGTGCTCGGCCTGGATGAAACGGGCAATGGTCACCAGTCGGTGCTGCAGTCGATTCAGGTAGACGCCGTGAACCTTGTAGGCAAACGCGACGTTTCCCTCCTTCAACTGGTTGTCGAGATCATTTTCGGATTCGCGGAAAATGTCGATGTCGGCCTCGGTGAAGTACAGCTTCAACGGGTCAACCGATTCGATGAATCGTTTCAGCGTCTTCCGGGAGATCTCGTCATCGATCTTCTTCTGGCTGATGTGATTGGCCTCGATCATCTGGCAAAGCGATCTGGCAGCCTCCTTGTCGTCGGGAGTCTGCTCGAACTGCTGGGCGCAGATGGTGCCACCGGCCAGAAGCAGGAGCCCCAATGCAAACGTGGTGACCACTCGCCAGGGTGTCTTGAACATTCAGATGGTCCTGTCGAAATCTGTGTCCGATGAAAAACAAGCCGTGTACGCCGCAGGCCGACAAGATCTTTCAGTCGAACCTTCACACGAAGAAATTCCCCCCCGGGGATACTATCTCATCCTTGCAGGTCCGACAAGATGATCGATCGCTGGTCACTTCTCGGCTGTTCGAGTCGGCCGTGACGAGAAGGACAGACTTGTGACAAGATCACGGTCGCGACGTCCCCAGGCTTTCAGTCGAGCGGTCTCGACGGCAAACACCAGCGATGCCTGCCGCCCCGAGGAATGCGTGCACAGGTAATAGAACCAGTGCATCGGCAGTCCGTGATCGATTCCGCTGGCGTTGACACGCCAGCCACGCAGGTCGGTTCTTCTTTCACCCGGTTGCAGCGATTCGATCGACACGATGTTCCGCAACCGCGGGCCCAGCGCCTTCCGGACATCCCGGACGAAATCCTCACGGCCGGTGATAGTTCCGGCGGCCACCGCGGGGACCGTCGAGAGGTTGCACTGGGCCTGGAACTGACCGCTCTCGAGACGCCTCAGGATGGCCACGTCGGCCGTCTGGTGAAACTTGTACCAGTTACGGTCATGAAACAGCCGGACCCCTCCGGGGGCTTCCAGCGACAGTCGCAGTTGCCCGGCCGTCGGCTGTTTCGGGCATGAGGTGACCACGGCGGGTTTCAGTCGGATCGCCTGTCCGGCGAGTTCACGTTGGATCGAGATTCTTGCGACGATTTCCAGTCCGGGACTGACCGGGCCGGCCTGGCGATGTTCTTCGAGAACGATCCTGGCACTTTTCAGGAAACCACGTCGATGATCGAATACGACTGTTCCGTTGATCGTGACCCGTGAATCGGCGCCGCCGACGGCTCCCTCGACGGTCCCTTCCAGGGAGATCTCGGCTGTGGTTTCGGTCACCGCGGTGATTTTTCCCTTCAAGATGCCACGGCTGACCGCCTCCAGTCCACTGACCAGCGGCAGTGTCCAGGTGCCGGCGGTCCAGGCGTGGTCGAGCGGTACCCGGCCGACGGGCAGGGCACCGATCAATCCCAGTGGATCCGTCGGGACCGCCAACAAATCGACCTCGTCGGCCGTCAGTGTCCCTTCGAGAGAAAAATGTCGCAGCCCGGTCGGAATCCCCTCCGAGACGATCGTTTGGCGCGTGCTCCGCAACGACATCTTCGTGGTCCGTCGATCGACCTGGACGCTGGAGCGGGCATCGGCGAAGAGCCGGACAGCACGAAGTGACCCGTGAAACTCGCCCCGTGGCGGCAACCGCCGTGTCTGCCACGTCAGCACGGCGGTGCTTCGCAGCGGCAGCGGCACGACGCGGTCGGCTCCGACCGGTGCCAGGATCCGGCCACGGACACTCAGCCGGGTGCTGACATCCAGGACCCTCTCGGGCCGAGGATCCTCGACCAGTCGGATTTTCTTTTTGGTCTCGGCCGCCGAAACCGTGGTGACCAGCACGATGATGAGGCCAATCGAGCCAAGGCTCCCGCGGTATTTCGCGGTGGTCTCGTGACGAGTTTCAGGTCGTGTCATCTTCGATCCCTCCCTGGATCGATGATCCGGCTCGATTGCGTGTCAGTCCTTGACGAGCGAGGTTTCCTGTTCGGAGCGAGAGCATTGCCGTGCCGTCTGGACCAGGCCGTCGACATCCAGTCGGTGCAACGCCAGTAATTCGTCGCGATCTCCGTGTTCGATGAAATCGTCAGGGAGTCCACAACGGTGTAGCGAACGCGTGTCGAGTCCCGCATCGACGGCGGATTCGATCGCAGCGGACCCGAACCCGCCGATGAGAATATTTTCCTCGACGGTGATCACAAATCCGGTTTCGTCGAGTGCCTGCGCGAGCCTGTCGATGTCAAAAGGCTTGACGAACCGGGCGTTGATCACGCCGACGTCCAGTCCAAATTCGTCTCGAAGCCGATCGGAGGCCGCGACACAGTTGCCCAGGAGTGTTCCGCAGACCAGGAACATCCCGTCACGGCCCCAGCGAAACACTTCGCTGCGGCCCAGCTCGATCGCTTTGGCGTCTCGCGGGATGTTCTCGGCAGTCGCTTTCGGGTATCGGAGAGCGACCGGACCGTCGTGATCCAGGGCAAATGCCAGCATTGCCTTGGCATCGCCCGCATCGCCGGGGGCCATCACGGTCAGGCCGGGGAACGGTCGGAGGTAAGAGTGGTCAAAGACTCCGTGATGAGTGGGGCCGTCGGGGCCGCACAGGCCTGACCGGTCCAGACAGAAGGTGACAGGCAGCCCCTGCAGGGCGACCTCCTGGAAGATCTGGTCAAAGCTGCGTTGCAGGAAAGTACTGTAGATGGCCGTTACCGGCTTCAACCCGGCCTTGGCCATCCCGGCAGCAAATGCCACCGCGTGGCTCTCGCAGATTCCCGTGTCAAAGAAGCGATCCGGAAAGTCATCGCGGATTCGGTCGAGCTTGTTTCCGGCACACATCGCTGCGGTCAATACGACAACTTTCGGGTCCGCCGCCATCGCCGCGTGGATCGTTTCGCTGACGACGTTGGTGTAGGTCGGTGATGAACCGGAGTTGACCGAGACGACCTGGTTGTCTTCGTTCCTCTGGAAGGGAGCGGGCGTGTGGAATCGGACCGGATCCTCGCTGGCGGGCTTGAACCCGTGGCCCTTTTCGGTGAAGACGTGCAACAGCACCGGCCCACGAACGTTCTTGACCATCTCCAGGTAGCGACGCAGTGCAAACAGGTCGTGTCCATCGACGGGCCCGATGTAGCGGAAACCGAGTTCTTCGAAGAACATTCCCCCGTGCAGGAATCCCTTGACCGCGTCCTTGAAGCCGCTGAGGATGCTCTCGACCGGTTGGCCAACCAGTGGGACCTTGTTGAGGAAGGACTGGATGTCCCGTTTGAGGCCGTCGTAGAACGGGGCCGTGCGGGCCTTGTCGAGAGTGGCGGCCAATCCACCGACTCGTGGGCAGATGCCCATCTTGTTGTCGTTGAGAATGAGCAGGACATCCTTTTTCAGGCCGGCCGCGTTGTTCATGGCCTCGAAGACAATTCCCGAAGGCAGGGCGCCGTCGCCGATGACGGCTACGGCGCGACGGTCCTGTTCACCCTGGTGGTCGTCGCCGATCTTCAGGCCCAGCACGGTCGAGAGGCTCGCGCCGGCGTGGCCGGTCATGAACAAGTCGTAATCGCTTTCCTCCGGGTTGGGGTAGCCCATCAACCCGCCACGCTGTCTCATCGTCTGGAATTCCGCAAACCGGCCGGTCAGCAGCTTGTGAGGATAGATCTGGTGCCCGGTGTCCCAGATCAACCGGTCGCGACGAAAGTCATAGACCAGGTGCAGGGCGATGGCGAGTTCCACGACGCCGAGGTTGCTGGCGAAATGGGCGGTGCGGTCCGACACGACCGAGCACAACACCTCGCGGATTTCGTCGGCGAGCGTCAGCAACTGGTCGTCACTGAACTCGCCAAGCTGCGTGGGCGATTCCAGGCGGGGCAGTAACTCGAGTTCCATCATCAATGATCTCTCTCGATGATGAAGCCGGCCAATGTCACCAGGGGGGTCGCGGTGTCGCCCAACGGCGCCAGGGCCTCGCAGGCTCCGGCGATATACCGCGCAGCCATGTCCCGACTCTCCTCCACGCCCACCAGTGCCGGGTACGTCCACTTGCCCAGTTCCGCGTCACGTCCGCCGGCCTTTCCGGTCCGGCTGGCATCACCGACAACATCGAGCAGATCATCGGCCACCTGGAACGCCAGTCCGATCTGCTGCCCGAAGTGCCCCAGTTGCCTGCGAATGTCGTCGTCGGCTCCGGCGACAATCGCTCCCAGTTCCAGGCTGCAGGCCAGCAACCTCCCGGTCTTTCTCAGGTGAATTGCGTCCAGGAGGCGGATTGGCTCTTCGAGGTCATCGGGGGCGGCGTCACTGGCTTGCAGATCGGCCACCTGCCCGCCGACCATGCCCTCGCTGCCGGCCGCTGCGGCCAGGACACGGCAGCATTCGGCCGCTGCCGTCTTCTCGGAAACCTCGCTCGCCAGGATCTCGAAGGCACGAGTCAACAGGGCATCGCCGGCCAGGATCGCCATGGCGTCACCAAAGACCACGTGGCTGGTCGGTTGTCCTCGACGCAATTCGTCATCGTCCATCGCTGGCAGGTCGTCATGGATCAGGGAATACGTGTGAACCATCTCGATCGCACATGCGGCGGGTAAAGCCGCGGAGGGATGTTCACCACAGGCCTCGGTGGCCAGCAGCACCAGGATCGGTCGCAGTCGCTTGCCACCAGCCATCAGGCTGTACTGCATGGCCTCACGCAACCTCGACGGTGTCTCGCTGCCTGACGGGAGCGACTCGGCCAATGCCGCCTCGACCATCGGGCGGTACTGGTCGAGCAACTGTTTGGCGGACATCGTTTGAGTTGGCATCGAGAACAGGCCGGAAGACACGGGGGACGGGCTATTCTAGTCGCAGCCGTCGGGGTGGAGAATAGCAACAGGCTTCAGGTGGTGCCGGTGGCCAACTGCAACCCGATCCGGCATGCCTGCAGGTAACTCTCGACATGCAGTGATTCGTTGACGGTGTGGATATCCTGCTGGCCGCAGCCCAGTGTCACCGTGGGGATGCCGTGGTCGAACATCCAGTTGGCGTCAAGTCCTCCATTGGAGATTCGAATACCGGACTCCCGGCCGATCGATTCAACGGCAGCCAACGCCGTCTGCACACAGGGTTCGTTTTCCGACATCACGAAGGATTCGTACTTCAGGGTTGCCTCGAATGTAATCCGGGCCGTCTTCCCGGCCGTGTTGCGGAGTTGTCCGGCCGCTTGCCGAAAGGCTCGTTCGAAGGCGTTCACGATCTTGCGTCGAAATTTCGGATCGTGGCTCCTCGCTTCGGCTTTCAATCTCAGGTGTGGGGTGACCACGTTGGTGGCATCGCCGCCGTTGACAATTCCCACGTTGCTGGTGCCCCGCTGCCGACCTTTTTCGATCAGGCCATGCCAGCCGTTGCGGGTCAGGTCGGCGATCGCCAGGCTGGCCACCGCGATCGCGTTGACGCCTTCCTCGGGGTGGCCCCCGGCGTGGCTGGCAATGCCGTCGATGGTCACGTCGATGCTGTAATCGCCTGTCGCCCCCAGCACGGCCAGGCCCGGGTCTCCTCCATCCCAGTTGAAACCCATCGCCGGTCGGCCGAGCTTCGAGATGCTGACGAAGCGAGCACCGTAGAGACCGATCTCCTCCTGGACGGGGAAGAAGAGAGTCAGGGGAGGGTGGGGGAGTTCCTGTCTGAAGATCTCCAGGACAGCCGTGAGGACGACACAGGCTCCGGCGCGGTCGTCACCGCCGAGACCTGTCGTCTTGTCGCGGGACTGAATGAACGCTCCGCGGCGAACGGGACGGCAGCCGACACAGAGAGGGACCGTGTCGACGTGTGCCATCAGCAGTCGGCGGGGCGCCCGCTGACTGCCCGGCAACTTGACGATCAGGTTGCCCACTTGACCGCCGGCTGGACTGCGGCGGTTGGCACCGTCGTGGCTGATCGCCGCGGCCGGAATACCGGCCTTCCTGAGTTTTCCTGTTATCGCCGCGGCCACCTGGGCCTCCTCTCCACTCTTGCCGGGGATCGCCATCAACTCGGTGACCAGGTCGACGGCGGCGGAGGAATCGATCGAATGCGGGACAGAAGGTGTTGGCATCGGAGCATCTCGGCTGGATGGTCGGGAACCACGGTTGTGCCGCGGGCTTGCCAGTTTCGGCGACGGCGTTCACGATGACGGTCCCGATGGCAATGCCGCCTACCTTACCGCCTTCTGCCTGAATCACAATCGACGATGACCCCACGACCTGCCGATGGCCCGTTGGATTGTCACCCGGCCGATGCCGCCGAGCGGGAGGCCGCGTTTGGGAATGTCCACGAGGTGTGGGGCGGGGGGCTACCGATCGAAGAATACCTGGCGTGGCGATTGAATTCGGCAACCCACGCACGAGCCTGCTGGTATGTCGGTTGCCGGGAAGGTCGGGTCGTGACGTCACTGGGAGCCTATCCGATTGCGGTGCAGGCCAACGGGGCCAGGTTCGAAGGGTACTCCATCGGAGCGGTTCACACCGTTCCCGATTCGCGGCGGCGCGGATATGCGGCCCAGTTGATGGCCTGGGTCGAGAAGCACCAGGCGCGGCAGGGAGCAAAGATCGGGTTGCTCTACTCCGACATCGAACCGTCGTACTACGCCCGGATGGGGTATCGGTTGTGCGAGTCCTACGAGGGATGGATCACACCGGAGGCCGTCTCGTCAGCGGGCGGCCCGCTGGTGAGGTTCTCGCCCGGCGAGCAACTCGAGCAACTCGCCGAGCTTTACCGCCGCGGCCAGTTGCAACGCCGGATCTGGATTGAACGCGATCGAGCCTACTGGGACTGGATCTGTCACCGGTACCCGAAGCACGAGTGGTACTGGTGGATGAAAGACGGCCAGGCGGGAGGCTACGTGCAGGTGGCGGCGTCAGACCCGGAAATCCGGCTCGTCGATTGGGGGTTGGAAAGTGATGCCGATGAAGCCGCCTTCTGGGATTCGATCATCAACTGGGCCAACGGGCGGGGCGTGGCCCGTGTCGGTGGTTGGTTGTCACAGACCGAGGTGACCCAGGCGCGGTTCGAGATCCAACCGCGCATCCGGGAACTGACGATGATCAAACCACTTACCGACGAAAACGTCTGGGACGAGGAATTCGTCGGCGACGCGGCCTGGTTTCTGGAATGTGACCACGTCTGAACTCGACTCTCTACTTCTTTAACAATCGGAACCGGCCACTCTTCTTATCGCGACCGATGGCCGTCGAGTTATAGACACACTGGTAGACGACGTTCTTAAAGTTCTTGGCCTTGGTCTTGTAGCCCGATTCAGAGACCTTCGAGACCAGCTCTTCGAGTGTATGGCCAGCCGAGTGTGCCTCGAGAATTTTATTGACGACCACGGCGAGCGACTGGACATTTTTTGGCCGTTTTCGGCGGATTCTCTGACGACGGGGGCTTGGCGAAGCGGGGCCCTGGAGTGAGGACAGTTCTTGTTCGACAGCATTAAGTTCAGTCTGTAACGACGTCTTCTTGTTTGCCAGCTGTGTTACGCGATCTCTCTTGGTCGCCAATAGTTTCTCTAACTCGACGACAGAAAAATCAGCAAGTTTCTGCTTTGCCATGGTTTTCCTTTCTGGAAAGGCATTAAATACCTGACTAAGAATTGAGCCATGAACGATAGTTGGCCATTCTCGTGGCGTCAATCAACTCAATTTAGAGCGTACTGTACCCGCCGTCGAGAACCGACGGTTGCTACAGGAACAGATACAGGTCGTCGTAGCCGTTGCTGAACAGGTCTTGTGACTCGCGGTGGTTGTGGTTACCATCCCGCGTCCCGTCGAGAGTCGATGTCTCTCTGCTTCGACGGCCAACAGGGATGGACCCCGTCGTGAGACTTCTGAGACTGATCCAAACCGTGGTTTCATCCATTGCTCGGATGACCCGGACGCTTCTGCAGGCGACACTGCTGCTGCTGGTTTTGCTGTGCGTGGTGGAAGTGGGGGTCCGCCTGTTTGAAGGACCGGAGGGTGAAGCGAGCACGCTCGACGGAGAGCGCGAGTACCTTGCGCCCTCGTGGACGTCCGGGCAAAGGCTGAAACCGTTGGTGCGGTGGAAGATCCAGGATGGGCAGGGCCTGGCCGAGGTACGGACAAACAGTCTGGGGCTGCGGGGGACCGAGCCGGTTGTACCGAAGCCGGGTGGTGTCTTTCGTGTTGTTTGCCTGGGTGATGAACGCGTGCTCGCTGCCGATGTGTCGCGGGAGCAGACTTTCTGTCACCGCTTGCAGGAGCTGCTGCAGCAACAAACCGGTCGCCGTGTCGAGGTGATCAACGCCGGGGTGCCGGGTCACTGCCCGCTGTTGAGCCTGTTGCAGGTCCGTCATGGCTTGCTGTCATTGGATGTCGATCTGTGGGTCTTGACCTTCGACATGAGTGACGTGGCCGATGATTATCGCCTGCGACCCCGGTTGATCGTCGATGGCCGGGGCCGGCCGCTGGCATGCCCGCACCCGTCGTTGCAGGGCGGACCGGCCAACGCCTGGCAACAGATGTGCCGACGATTCCGGCTGGTCGATTGGAGTAGCCGCCGACTTGGACGGCTGTGGACACAGACGTTCCTGGAGTCTCCGGGGGGAGATCCGGGCAGCCGGCAGGGGCAATACGCGTGGCTTGCCAAGGATCCTCCCGACTGGACCGTGCATGTTCAACAGGCTCTCGACCCGATCCGTGATCTGTTCCGGCTGTGCCGGAAGCGATTGGTCGTTGCCGCCTGTCCTGCGCCTTGGCAGATTGGAACTGACGAAACAAGGCAAGCGGAGGTTCGATTGCGGATGGGGGTGCCCCCCGATGCGGTCTTTTCCAGTGACGCTCCGTTTCGAATCGTCGCTGACTTCACCAAACGACATGGGATTCCCTCCTGTGACATGTCGATGGACTTTCACGCTGCATCGAAGGAAAAACCCCTGTTCCAGGAGAAACGTCCCGAACTCAATGCCCAGGGGCATGCCCTGGTCGCCCGATTATTGGCGGCCCGATTGACCAATGGTCAGACCGCATTGCTGGAGTCCCCGGCCGAATCGACCGGACAACAACCCGTGCGGCCGGTGTCGATTGAGCGCCGTGATCGGGCTTCAAGAGGAGGGCGTTGAGCTGGTTGGCGGGTCTTGACGGGTTTCCGAGGGTGCGGGATACTCCACCCCTACGGTGGCGAACGGCCGGGTCCGAGTCGTCGTAACAGGTGAAACCGGAGCTCCTGCGGTCGGAATCGATGGACGATCTGAAACAGTACGCTCTGACGCTGGCCACCCAGGCCCGCCAGGCCTCACGCCGGCTCGGCGGGATCGACGGTGGGCAGCGCAATACCTGGCTGGCACGGACTGCGGAGTTGCTGGTCGAGAACGGCTCGGTCTTGACCGAGGCCAACGAACGGGATCTCGTGGTGGCCTCCGAGAACGGATTGAGCGGTGCAGCTATCGATCGGCTGCGGCTGACCAGTGATCGATTGGCGGCGATGGTGACGGCCTTGCAGGAGATCGCGGCGTTGCCTGATCCGGTCGGCGAGGTCATCGAATCCAATGTTCGGCCCAACGGCCTGTTGGTCACGAGGGTACGTGTGCCGCTGGGCGTGGTCTTTTTCATCTTCGAGTCACGCCCGAACGTGACGATTGATGCGGCTGCCCTGTGCGTGAAAAGCGGCAACGCGGTCATCCTGAGGGGCGGCAAAGAAGCCATCCACAGCAATCGGGCGTTGTACGAAATTCTGGTCGAGGCCGCCCGAGAGTGTGGTTTGCCGTCCGGGGCGGTGCAGCTGGTCGATACGGTTGATCGCGCCGCCGTCGGCGAGTTCCTGGCGCTGGGATCACTGATCGATGTCACGATTCCGCGGGGCGGAAAATCGTTGATCGAGCGGGTTGCCGCGGATGCGACGATGCCGATCATCAAGCACTTCGACGGGATCTGTCACGTCTTCGTCGATCGTGCGGCAGATCTCGAAATGGCCAGGCGGATTGTCGTCGACAGCAAGTGCCAGCGACCGGGAGTCTGTAACGCGGCAGAGACCCTGCTGGTGGATCGGGAAGTTGCCGAGACGTTTCTTCCCGAGATCGCCGGTTCGCTCGAGGCGGAGGGGGTACTCCTGAAGGGATGTCCCGAGACGTGCCGACTGGTTCCCAGCGCCGAAGAGGCCCGGGAAGTTGATTTTCGCACCGAATATCTCGACCTGGTGATTTCGGTCCGCGTCGTCGACGACGTGGCTGCGGCGATCGACCACATCGACGAATTCGGTTCCGGACACACCGAGGCAATTGTCACCGCGGATCTGGAGACATCCCGGCGATTTTGCCGGGATGTTGATTCATCGGCTGTGATGGTCAATGCCAGCACGCGATTCAACGACGGTGGTGAATTCGGTCTTGGTGCCGAAATCGGTATTAGCACCGATAAGTTTCATGCTCGTGGTCCCTGCGGGCTGCGAGAACTGACCTGTTACAAGTACGTGGTCCACGGTGCCGGACAGCTGAAGTCGGGCTGAGATGGTGAGACGACGAAACGGTCATGAAGACCGGGGAGACGACCGATGGCGTTCGTGTTGAGCCGGACCGAGGTCGAGGCATTGTTGGCTGGTCGGGTGGACCGGAACTTGGACCGGGTTGACGATCCGCGGAGATCGGCGACGGAGCAAGCGAGTGCAGCGTCTCCGGAATGGCCGTTGACGACTCTGCAGCGACTCGAATCGCGTCTGAAGGCTGCCGCGAGTGAGCTGACCACCGTGATCGGCGAACGATTGGCCGCTGCGTCGGATGGACCGATCGAGGTGGAATACCTGGGAGTGGCACCGGGGGCACGATTGCCGCAGGACTCTGGAGAAGTCGGAACGTGGGTCTTGCAGGGGGTGCGACGACGCGATTCCGGTCGGATTGCGATTGACCAGCCCCTGGCCGTGGGATTGATCGATGCGCTGCTCGGCGGGACCGCGGCCGCTTCCGCTACGTCCGCCGACCGGCAACTGACCGGTCTGGAATGGTCGTTGCTGACCCGCGCGGTGGAATTCGTGGCTGCGGTGTTGATGCCCAGCGGAAACGGAGAAGACCCGGCGGTGCTGGAAACCGCCAGGGAATCGATCAACGTACACGGTGAGACTGTCCTGGCTACGACGACCGGTCCACCGGTTCGAACCGTGTTGGCCGGATACCAGTGGAAACTTCCGGACTGCCGGGGGCTTGTCCATTTCGAACTCTCGGCCGGCCTGGTCGAACGACTTACCGAGCCGATGGGTTCGAACGATTCGGTGTTGGACGAGGCGACCCTGTCTCAAACGAGTACTCTCGTGGCACGATTACCGACGTGTGGGCTGGCCACCTCCGACCTCGGTGAACTCTGTGTCGGTGACGTGATCGTAACCGGTCAGCCCGTCGCCGACGGTCCCGGTTCGGAATGGGAGGTGCTCGTTGACGGGAAACCGCGGTTTGCGGGGGAACCGGGGTCGATTGATGGTCGCCGTGCGGTCGTACTAAGCCAGCCGGATGGGGTGTGAATAAGCGATTGGTTCTTGACGATCGGCGCCAGCCTCGATAGAAGGGACTGAAGCGACCAAGCCGTTCGCACGGCCTGTACCAGGGGGAGAAGTTGCGCCGAAGAGGATTACCACCGGTTGCCGCGGAACAGATGCACCGGATCAATGAACAGATCCGGATCACACCTATTCGCGTGGTTGATCAGGAAGGCAACGTGGTCGGCATTCTTCCACGGGAAGAGGGGCTGCAGATTGCCCTCGAGGCCGGCCTGGACCTGGTCGAGGTCAGTCCGAATGATCGCCCACCGGTCTGCCGGGTCATGGACTACGGGAAGTTCAAGTACGATTTAAAGAAGCGGAAAACGAAGGGGACCAAGCAGCACGTCGTGCAGGTCAAGGAAATTCGGCTGAGGCCGAAGACTGGTGAGCACGACATCGATTTCAAGATCAAGCGGGCACGTCGGTTCCTGGAGAACCGGGACAAGGTGAAGATCAACGTGATTTTCCGTGGTCGCGAGAATGCTCACCGGGACCGTGGCCATGAGATGCTGGAGGAGATTATCGAGATCCTCGAGGACATCGCCAAGGTCGAGAAACCTCCCGGGATGGAGGGGGGGCGGACCATGTCGACGGTCCTTGCTCCAAAAGGCTGAGCCTCGGGTATACTGGCCGTGACTGGTCCGGATGGTTTCACGCGGTCCTGCAGACACCCGTCGACTTTCCCTTTGAACAATATCATTGGTTGTAACCACACATGTCAGTGACCCCCGATTGGCGGGGGCGATCAGGATTTCAAGACGATGCCCAAGCAAAAGACCCACAAGGGGATGAAGAAGCGATTCAAGGTGTCGGCGACCGGGAAGGTCAAGCACCGCAGTGCCTTTCGGGGTCACCTGCTGAGTTCGAAGTCTTCCAAGCGAAAACGACGACTCCGCAAGGATGGCATCGTGGTGGGAGCTGAGGCGAAGTCGATTCGTGACAGCCTCATTCCGGGTGCCTGACAGCCGATTCACCGACCACGTTGCACCGTCACCACGACAGGACACCACCGAGTTGTTCACCACGGCCCGCCAAGGCCGTTGAAGAGGTTCTACGATGCCGAGAGTACTCAAAGGAGCGGCCCGCCGCAGGGCCAAGAAGCGATTGTTCAGGGAGGCCCGTGGCAATCGTGGAGGCCGCGGCAAGTTGCTGCGGACAGTCAAGGAGACCGTGGTCCGGTCACGAGCGTACGCCTACCGTGACCGACGGGTCCGCAAACGAGATTTCCGCCGCCTCTGGATCACCCGTCTGACGGCCGCCTGCCGCCAGCGTGGTCTGCGGTACTCGGTTTTCATCAACCAGTTGTCCAATGCCGACGTCGAACTGAATCGGAAGACGTTGAGCGAGCTGGCGATTTCGTACCCGCAGGTCTTCGATGAAATCGTGGCCGCGGTCGAGTCGGCGGCCTAGCGGTTGGTAGGACGATGACGGCCGAACCACAGGCTGCCTTCGAAAGCTATCGCGACGAGGCACTCGCGGCGATTGCGTCGGCCGGATCCGAGGCCGAGCTGGAGTCTGTTCGTATCGAGTTTCTCGGCAAGAAACAGGGCCGACTCAAGGATCTGCAGACGCTGCTCGGCAAGGCCGAACCTGCCGAGAAACCCCTGTTGGGCAAACAGTTCAACGAGGTGCGAACCGACGTTGAGGGAGCGTTGGAGGCTCGTCGAGGTGAACTGGTTCGTCCGATCGCGGCCGTGGCCGCCGTCGATGTCACGCTGCCGGGAACGCGTCCAGTGATCGGACGCCGTCATCCGCTGAGCAAGACCATGGACGAGTTCAAGGACATCGTCGGTCGGTTCGGATTCAGTGTGGCGACTGGCCCGGAGCTCGAGGATGACCATCACAACTTCGTCGCGTTGAACATTCCGCCCGTCCATCCGGCGCGGGATCCGCTGGACAATTTCTACCTGGCGGTGGCAGGCAAGTCCGGCGAGAAGGTCCTGATGAGGAGCCAGACGTCAACGGTGCAGATCCGTGTCATGGAACAGTCACAGCCTCCGGTCCGCATCGTCTCGCTTGGTCGCTGTTATCGTCCCGATACGATCGATTCGACGCACCACTGCATGTTCCATCAGATGGAAGGACTGATGATCGACACCGATGTCACGATGGCCGACCTGAAGACCGTTCTGAAACTCTTCGCCACCGCCTTTCTGGGCGATGACGTTTCGATCCGGTTTCGACCCAGTTTCTTTCCTTTCACCGAGCCGTCGGTCGAGGTGGATGTGTTGTGGCGTGATCGTTGGCTGGAACTCGGCGGTGCTGGCATGGTCGATCCCAACGTGCTCCGCCAGGTCGGTTACGATCCTGAGCAGGTCAGTGGGTTCGCGTTTGGCCTGGGGATCGAACGCTTCTGTATGATGCGTTACCAGATCACCGACATCCGTCGCTTCTTCGAAAACGACGTTCGTTTTCTCTCGCAGTTCTAGCCATCGACGGTTCCGGGCACCGCCGGATTCTGCTGGGCCGGTTTCAACGGCACGAACTGGATTCGGCCACCACACCGCTTGCAGGCGACTCGCGCCTGACGGTAGCGCCAGGCCGCCCGCAACTCTTCCAGGCAATGAGGACACTCGGCAAAAAAACCAACCAGCCGCGTCGAGGAACTCTCCGGGTCGAGGCGAAAACGGCCGCGGCACAGCTTGCACTCGACATGGCATCCCGCGTACTTGCGGTGAATTCTCAATTCCTGCTGACAGTGGGGGCAGCCGATGTGAAAACCACCCGGCTCCACTCGCTGCAGCTCGTTGATCGGGGCCACTGTGTGTCTCCCCAGGGGATGGAATCACCCGGTCACTCGCTGGAGCGAGCCTCCAGGCAGAGTAGCCGGTGGAATGTTCTGATGTAGAGGCGGCCGGCGGCGACCGATGGTGTCGAGTGCGACGGGTCACCAAGCGGAACTTTGCCGAGGAGTTTGAAGACGGGACTGGCGGCGACAATCACAACCTCGCCGCGTTCGCTGACACCGTAGATTTTTCCGTCGATGCAAACCGGGGAGCCGCTGTAGTTTCCGCCGACCCTCTTCGTCCACACCGTCTTGCCCGTTGCCAGTTCGACGCAGGAGAAAACTCCCTCGTCGTTCCACTCGTACAGGTGATCGCGGTAGGCGATGGGAGTTGTAACGTAAGGCAACTGACGTTCGCGTGTCCACCGGATCCGTCCTCGCGTGTCGACAGCCCGCTGCAGCACTCCGAAGCGGCCACCCTGTCCACAACTGGCGATCACCAGGCCTCCGGCGAACACGGGAGAGGCCACCGTGCGAAGTGGAAATGCTTCGGTCGCCCAGTTCTGGCGACCGGTGTAAGGATCCAGGCTGCTGATGCCCGATTCTCCACTGACACAGATCAACTGTGGTGGCTGCTGTTTTTCGCGGATGATCAACGGCGTGGCGTAGGAGGTTCGGCCGCTCTTGAATTTCCTCAGCCGGCTCCAGACGGTCCGCCCGGTTTGGCGGTTTAGTGCCAGGACCGAACTGGGGCCGTCCTGGTCGTTGGGGACGATCAGGAGGTCCTCGAAGATGATCGGGGAAGCGCCCAGGCCATGCTGGCTCTCGTAGGGGCCCAGCAGTCGTCGCCAGGCCAGGTTGCCATCGAAGTCGTAGGCGGACATCGCGTAGCGTTCCTTGTCGGCGAAGCCAACATAGACACGCGTACCGTCGGTACACGGCGTGCTCGAGGCCCAGCTGTTGCGCAGGTGCTTGCGGCTCTGGTTCATCCCGAGTGGTCGTGACCAGTGAATCTCGCCGCTGTCGGCGTTCAGGCAGAACAGGTAGCGGATCGCACCCTTGTTGACCGCCGACGTGATGAACAGCTTCTGGCCATGAATTACCGCCGCGCCGTGTCCTTCGCCGGGCAATCGAACGTTGAAGTTGTAGTCGCCGGGGCTCCAGGTCGTGGGAATCCCCTTCAGCGGGCTGACTCCGGTTCCATTGAAGCCGCGAAAACGGGTCCAGTTTTCGGCCTGCGCGGGGGCATGGATCAGGGAAATCAGCAGGAGGGCAATCAGGCAGCGAGACATGAGAAGAGTCGCTCCGAGTGGAAGGAAACGGGAATCGACCTAGGATGCCGGATGTCCGTCAACGTTGCAAGACCGTCCCTTGCGGCTGCTTTTGACGGTCCGGTATCCTCGAGGGGACCGATCGGAGACAATCGAGGCCGATCGGAAGGGGATGCGATCGCCATGACAAGTCAAGCAGAAACCGGGACGTCCTATCTCGTCGTCCGAGACGGAAATCAGTGGCGGGACGTGTATCGCTTGATGCCCGGCCAGGTGACGACTATCGGGCGATCGTCTACCAACCGGGTTGTCCTCCGCGACGAAATCTGCAGCCGAAACCACTGCGAGGTTTTTCAGAGTGGTGATCGATGGGTGCTTCGTGACTTGAACAGCCGTAACGGCACGCTGGTCAATGGCCTGACACTGGATGAAGACTGGCCTCTCGAGGAGGGACAGATCATTCAGATCGGAGGTTGTAACCTGGGGTTTACCTCCGACCTCCTGCATGCCTTTCCCGAGTCCTCGCCCGACACGGCTGAGAGCATCTCCGACACCGCCGAAATGGTCGTGTTCGATGACCCCGGACCCGAGTCGGAACCGGAAATTGTCCATCGGCAACGTGAGAACCGGTTCCGCGACGGCTCGGTCGAGCCGAGTGATGCACCGGATCGGATGCGACAGGATCTGACGTCTTTGTATCGACTGACATTGGAGATGGGCGCCGCCCGCGACGCCGATCAACTTGCTGAAGTCGTTCTCGATGGCCTGTTCGGCGGAACGCGAGCCGACATCGGTGCGGTGTTGCTCTTGCCCAAGGGCCTGCGGAATCGGCCACAATCCGACCAGTTGCGCGTGGCCGCTTATCGCTCGCTCAAGGATCTGCCCTACCAGAGAGTCTCTGACTATCTCTCCGGGACCGTGCTTGCCGAAGCCGAAGCGGTGCTGGCCCGGGATGTTGGCGACGACAGCAAGTTGGTTGACCGCGACAGTCTCGGCCAGATCCATGCACAAAGCGTGATCTGTGCGCCGTTGCGTGTCGAGGAGATCATCTACGGAGTGATCCACCTGTATTCCACCGACCGGGAGAACCTGCTTGAACCCAACGATCTTGAGTTCGCGCTGGCACTGGCCGACCAGATGGCTGTGGCCCTGGATGGCCTGCAGGACCGTGAATCCCTGGCCAACGGACTGGCGCGAATGCAGGGTGAGAATGAATCACTCCGAGATCAACTGGCGATCGACAGCGAGTTGATTGGTGACAGCGAGGCGATGAAGGGACTTCGGCAGATCATCGACCGGATTGCATCGACCGATGCGACGGTTCTGGTTCGCGGTGAGAGTGGTGTTGGCAAGGAGCTTGTTGCCCGCGCGATCCATTTTCGCAGCCGCCGTAGCCAGGGACCGTTCGTTTGCATGAACTGTGCAGCGTTGTCGGAGTCATTGCTCGAGAGTGAGTTGTTCGGGCATGAAAAGGGAGCTTTTACCGGTGCCGCCGATCGCAGACCGGGCAAGTTCGAGCAGGCCGATGGCGGTACGCTGTTCCTCGATGAGGTCGGCGAAATGCCGTCGGCGATTCAAGCCAAATTCCTCAGAGCCCTGGAAGGGCATCCGTTTGAACGGGTCGGTGGCCGTACGACCGTTGACGTGAATGTCCGTGTTGTCGCCGCGACCAACCGCAACCTCGAGGAAGCCGTCGCCGAGGGCACGTTCCGCAAGGACCTGTATTTTCGTCTGTTCGTCGTCGAGATCCAGGTGGCTCCACTCCGCGAGCACCCCGATGATATCCCGCAACTGGCGAACCTCTTCTGCGAACAATTCACCAGGAAGACAGATCGTGACGTTGGCGGGTTCACGCCCGAGGGTCTGTCTGCCCTGCAGGCATATGATTGGCCTGGAAATGTCCGTGAACTGAAGAACACGGTGGAACGGACAGTGATTCTGTGCACCGGCGAGAAGATCACCGGTGCCGACATTCAACTCTCGGCGCTGGTCTCTACCGACGACGGGGCCGATGGGCCCGCCGATCATCCGATTGCCGGGCGGCAGGTGTCTCTGGAGGTACTCGAACAACAACACATTCTCGCGGTGCTCGAATCAACCGAATGGAACAAGTCACAGGCGTCTCGGATTCTCGGCATCGAGCGATCGACACTCGACCGGAAACTGAAGCGTTATCGTGTCAGTCGCCCCTGACCGGGAGTTGCCGGTCTTAGAGGCTCGGCCGAGGCCGACATCGGGTTGAAGCTGTCTTTTCGATTGATCGGCTGTGCTGTCGGAAAGCCACGGAAAGTGTTTGACTTCCACAACAAACACCGGGAGAATCGGTCTGTTGGCACTCAATCCTGCCTGTACACGACCCCCCCCCCGATTTCCGCTTTTCCCGCAAACATCTCTCTCTGTTCACGCGAAATCTCTTCACATCTTTTCGCGTGGCGCGGGTCGGCTTGAGCGGAATCTTGGTCGAGTCAGGACACTATTGGGCGAGCGGGCCTCCGACTCGGCGAAAGGGTGGTGCTGGCGGGCTTCTGATCGGCAGGCGGATCGGTGCGTTGAGGGGGATCCCTGCGGGGAATGTCTCACGCCGACAGCCGGCTTGATTGGAGCTGTGGAGTAGGGCGCAGGGATGCGACGGACGACTGTGAGTTACAACAAAGAGTGGAGCGTGCCGGATGTCGACGCCCTTTAAGGTGCCAAGTGATGTTGAGACCGAATCGGGTCTTTCGTTGGATTCCCTGTTCGGTGACACAAATCAGCCGTTTCAGATCGAGCCTCTGGAATCGATGGGAAGCAATCCCTTTGATTCCACCGAGGCCAAACCGGGGTCCAGGGACAAGGTCGCGATGCTCGCGGCCCGTTATGCCGCCGGGCTGCCACTGTGGCACGACGGCGACTGCATTGACCATGGTTCGGGGAGGTCGCTCTTCGACCTTGATGTCTAGGAGAGGCCTTTTTGAATCCCGTGACCAGGCAGCCGTCTCGGTTGCCCGGGCCTGGTGAAATTTCAGCCGGTTGCCGAGAAAACCCTCTCGGCAACCGGCTGCTTTGTTTGCGGGGAGATTCTTGGGCTACTTTGCGGTCCGGTTTTCGATCCGAAACAGGCCGGTTTCGGTCCGGATGAACAGGGCGTTCTCGGCAACCGCATAGGTGGCGAACGTACGGCCTTCGAGCTTGCTTCGCCCGAGTTCGGCGAACCGCCGCCCCGGTTTGAGCACGATGCCGGTCCCCTCTTCGCTTTGCAGGTAGATCTTGCCATCGGCATAGGTTGGTGAGGCCGAGTACTTGCCACCGACGCGCTTACGGTAATGCAGTTTGCCGGTTCGTGCGTCGAGACAACTGGCGATTCCGGTGTCGCTGATCAGGAACAGGTCATTGTCGATCAGCAGTGTCGAGGGTGTGTGCGGGATGTTCGCCTTGGATGTTTGTTTCCACACCACGTGAGTGCCGGTGACATCACCTCGTCCGGTTGGTCGAATCGCAAACAACGTTGGTACACCCCAGCCGCTGCAGACATAGACCAGGCCGTGTCCGTAGACGGGGCGGGGAATCACCGAGTAGCCGTCGCCGTATCCGACACGCCAGATTTCCTTTCCGGTTTTCGGGTCGTAGGCAGCGACCAGCCCGGTTCCCGGACACACGATCTGTTTGTTGCCCTTGACGTTGATGACCAGCGGTGTTGAGAACGAGAACTTTCGGGGCAGGTCCAGTGTGCGATCAGTCTTCCAGACAATCTTGCCGGTCTTGCAGTCCAGGGCCGCCACGTAGCAGATGTCCTGTCCGTCGCAGGTCACGACCAGCATTCCATCGACCAGTGCCGGGGATCCCCCGTTGCCGTGACGCGGGATGTATTTCAACGCGTGATTGGTCCAGACGATCTTGCCGGTGTCGAGTTCCAGGCAAGCGGTTCCTTCGGTCCCGAAGTGCACGTAGAGGAACTGGCCGTCGCTGGCCGGCGTCGGGCTGGCGTGGCTGTTCTTTCCATGCAACAAGCCCGTGGTGGGGACGTGATTGCGCTCGAATATCTCGCGGTTCCAGAGTGTCTTCCCGGTCTTGATGTCCAGGCACAGCGTTCGCAGTGACTGGTCATCCGGGCCGCCTCCCGGCTTGGGAACGGCGGTTGTCAGGTAGAGCTTTCCCTTGAGAATGATCGGGCTGGACCAGCCTTTGCCGGGAACGGGCACTTTCCAGGTCACGTTGTCGGCCCCGCTCCAGGTGACCGGGAGACCGCTGGCCTGCACGTGGCCCTGTCCGCTGGTGCCACGAAACTGAGGAAAATCGGCAGCAGAACCTGCCGGAACCGTTACGGTAAACGCGATCATGGAGATGATCAGGCAGCGAATCGACATCCAGGAGTCTCCAAACAGGGAAACGGTATCTTACCGTTGTGGGCAGAGGACTTCGACAGGCACTGTTTAGGCGTCGTCGAAAGCAAGAACTTCGTATTTCAACAGTCCGATAGGGGCTTGGATTTCGACCTGGTCACCGACCTTCTTGCCCATCAGTCCGCTGGCCAATGGACTTGTCGTCAGGATCTTCATGACCTCGCCGGTGTAGTCTTCCTCACCAGGTCCGACGAACTCGTACTGTTCCTGGCCATTGTCGCCGAGGTTCTTGACGGTGACGCGGCTGCCAAAGGTGATGATATCCTTGGGCAGCTTGCTCTTGTCGACAATTTCGCACTGGGAGAGCTTGGTCTTGAGCTGGTTGAGTTTGGCCTCGAGCATTCCCAGCATTTCTCGTTGTCCGTGGTACTCGGCATTCTCGCGGAGGTCGCCCTCGGCTCGCGCCTCGGCCACTTTTTCCCTGACCTCGGGAATCCGTTCCTCGTCGAGGACCCGGATTTCTTCCCGCAACTTCTCGTATCCTCCCTGGGAAATCGGCTGCCGGTCCATTACGAGGCGTCCTTTGCTGCGGGGTCGTTGACTGTTGAATCTCTCAGACGTCGGTCCACTGGCCGCTCGTGGCACTGCTGAGGATGGCATCACAGACCTTCTGTGTTTCCAGTGCATCGCGGAAGGTCGGCGAGGCGGGCTCATCGTTGGCCAGGCCCTCGAGGAAATCGGCGACGTGATGGACGAAGGTGTGCTCGTACCCGATCTGCAGTCCGGGCACCCACCACTTGTCCATGTAGGGCATGTCGCCATCGCTGACGTGGATCGATCGCCAGCCGCGGACGATCGAATCGTCGCGATGGTCGAAGTAGGCCAGGCGGTGAGCGTCGTGGAGATCCCAGGCGATCGAGGCATGCTCGCCATTGATTTCGAGCGTGTAGAGTGCCTTGTGCCCACGGGCGTAACGGGTCGATTCGAACGTGGCCAGCGACCCGTTGTCGAAGCGAGCCAGGAAGGCACAGGCGTCATCGATGCCCACCGGCTGCACCTCGCCGGTGTCCTGGTGCGTCCGTTCCTTGATGAACGTTTCGGTCATTGCCGTGACCGACTGGATGTCACCGTTGAGCCAGATGGCGGTGTCGATGCAATGAGCCAGCAGGTCGCCGGTCACGCCGCTGCCGGCCGCGTCGATGTCAAGCCGCCAGAGCGCCTCGCCGCCCTGCGGGAGGTCCGAGGAGATCGTCCAGTCCTGCAGGAAGACGGCACGGTAGTGGAAGATCCGTCCCAGCCGTCCCTCGTCGATCAGTTGCTTGGCCAGCGAAACGCTGGGGACGCGACGGTAGTTGTACCAGACCATGTTGGCAACGCCGGCGGACTCGACCGCCTGGCACATCTCTTCTCCCTCCGTGGTGTTCATCGCCAGCGGTTTCTCGCAGAGGATCATCTTGCCGGCCTCGGCGGCGGCAATCGCGATCTCTTTGTGAAGGTTGTTGGGAACGCAGATGTCGACGACGTCGATGTCGTCGCGGGCCAGTAGGGCCCGCCAATCGGTCTCGATCGACTCGTAGCCCCAGGTGTCAGCGAACGCCTGGACCTTCTCGGCGTTGCGGGCACAGGCGGCCTTCAGGACCGGTTGGTACTTGAGGTCGAAGAAGTTGCCCACCTTGCAGTAGGCATTCGTGTGGGCCCGGCCCATGAAGCCGTAGCCGATCATGCCGATGTTCAACGGGGTCTTCTCACTCATGTCAGCAGCTTTCGTGGAGGGTGTCTTGGAGAGGTGCCATGTGCGGATGCCTTGTTTCAGGCATCCCATCCATGAGCGTTGCGAACGTCGATCATGGCTCCCAGGATCGCGTTCCAGGTTTCGGGTGCCTCGAGCACCTCGTTGGAGAACATGCAGCCATCCCAACAGATGTGCTTGATCCCTCGTGACGGGGCATCACGCAGCCAGTATTCGGCCGCGCGGGTGATGTCGAGTTTTCCGTTGGGATCGTCGGCCTGGCAGTGCTTCCCGGTCTTGTCGTGTGACCCGGCTCCGTGGACGGTGCCGTCGTTTTGGGCGACATGGAAGTCGATGGTCCACGGTCTCAACTGGTCGGTCATCGATTCATAGGCCGAGTAGAACTCTTCGTCGGTATGTTCTGCATCGACCAGGGCGTGCTCCGGGGCGTTGTAGCCCATCAAGTAGAGGTAGGTGTGTGCCTGGTCGGCCTGGAATCCCAGGGTGTCGGGACGATCGACGGCCTCGAGCAGATCGAGCATGTCTCGCCAGGAGTGCATGCCGGCCCAGCAGATCTCCCCTTCGGCCGCCAATCTCTCGCCGTGGTCGGCTGCGATGTCGGCAGCCATCCGGAACGTCTCGGCGATCCTGGACGTGTTGCCGGACTTGTTCTCGGCCCATTTTTCGACTCCGAACTCGGCCGAGTCGATCCGGATCACGCCGTACTGCCGGATGCCGATCTCGTTGAAGACCCCGGCGATGCGGCAGGCCTTGCGGATCGCATCGAGGAACTTGCCGCGGGCCTCGTCGTCGCCCATTGCCGAATCCCCGACCGTACCGGGCCAGACCGGGGCCACCAGCGAGCCGACGACCAGGTCGTGGCCGGCGATCAGGTCGGCGATGCGTTTCAGTTCGTCATCGTCGGCGTCCGGGTCGGTGTGCGGGTGAAACAGGAAGTAGTCGACCCCCTCGAATTTCTGACCATCGACCTCGGCTGCGGCGGTCAACTCGAGCATTCTCTCGAGGCTGATCGGCGGCTCCTGGCCTTCTTCATCTCCCTTGCCGACCAGGCCTGGCCACATGGCGTTGTGCAGCTTCGGCCAGGCGTGGCCCGTGTTGGTTTCTGACATTGCTGTGTTTCCGTTGTTGCCGTGGAAGTGTTCGTGTGAATCGACCGGGTCAGGCCTGTTTGTGGTCACCGACACTCGGTGCATCGGGATTGGCGTCGGGGCCGAAATACCTCAGCGACACCAGCGGTTCGGTTCCGGTGTTGGTGATCGATACACCCGCGGCCGCGGCCGCGGCGGTGACGAAGACCTCGTCATCGGTCATTTCGCCGAAGCGGATCATTGCCGGGGTCTGCAAGGTCAACTTGCCGATCGTGCCGCCGCCCTGGACGGTGATCCAACCGTAGGACCCGCTGTCGCTGATCGTGCAACTGGCTCCAGGATCGACGGTCAGTTCCTTGGCGCTGAACAACTGCCGCCCGGCGACGGTTCCATAGACGACCCATCGATCGACGTAACCCTCGGCGGCCGTGTCGGCCACCGGAATGGGCTCGAGATAGTGGTGGTCCTTGAAACTGGAATCGATGTTGCCATCCCAGTCGAGGGCATCGACGAGGTGTCCGAGGTCGTCGTGGTGCTGTTCGGGAAAGTCCTTGGTCAACAACGAGCGGGGCACCGCGCGGCCCTCGACCATTGACTGGTACATGCCGAAGACATCGCTGCCCCACTGAGGTTCGTAGGTCACCAGGCTGCCCGGCGCATGGAGAACACACGGGGGGACCAGCCAGCCGGTTCCCGGCTTCAGGCGATAGGCTTTCGAGAGATCCAGTATCCCGTTGTCTCCGTCGTTCCAGCGGGCCAGGCAGTCGACAACGTCCTGCCGGGATGTTCCTGGTTCGAGACCGAAGAACGTGTAGGGAAAGTTGTTTCCGATCGCGTTCAACTGCGGCGGGAAGTAGTAACTCTCGGGCTTGCCCTCCTGTCCGACCAGTGCCGCCTGTTCGGCATTCTGGTGCATGTGGTGGGGGATTGGACCCATGTTGTCGAAGAACTTGGAGTAGACCGGCCAGCGGCCGAACTCGTTCCAGATCGGCTCGCCGATCAACTCGGCACCCAGTTCGGTCACGGCGTCACGTAACGTGAATCGCTCGCCGTTGTGGACGCAGTAGCTCAATCCCTCGTCCGGTGGTGCTCCCTCGTTGGCCGCGGCCGTCGTCGATGCGAACCAGCGTTCGTCGATCCCGCCGCGATCAGTCCCCAGGGCGTAGTAGTCAGCCGGATGCAGTTTCAGGCGGCGGCCCGGTTGCAGAAATGAACGGGGCACCCAGGTCGGTGCCAGCCTCAGGATTCCTTCGCCCGCCGCCAGTGCGTCGGCGGCCAGGCCTGCCACGTCGGCCATGTTGTGTCCTCGATCGTTGTCGGTGCCGATCGCCGGGGAGTGAAAAACTCCACGCGCGACCGCGACCATTGTGATCATTTTGACGGTCAATGCAAACCGTGGTGAAAGCCCGGCTGGTGATCGCGTTGACCGACCTTTTGCCAGCCTGTCGGGAACTCTAGAATGAGTGTCGCCACACGAAGCGAGGACGGTGAAAATGGTTCGCGTAGCCATCCTGGGCGCGACGGGTTACACGGCGCTGGAGTTGATCAAGATCCTGCTGGACCACCCGCAGGCCGAGATCGCTGCGCTGACAACCCGCCAGCAGGACGCTCCGCACGTGACCCAGGTGCACCCGAGCCTGCACGGGCGGCTGGATCTGCCCTGTGAACCGCTGACAGTTGGACAGCTGGTCGATCGAGCCGACGTGGCCTTTGCCGCGTTGCCACACGGTGCCAGCATGGCAATGGTTCCCGAATTGCTCGCTGCCGGTGTCCGCGTGATCGACCTGAGCGCCGACTACCGGCTCTCGGATCCGGATGTCTACGAGCAATGGTACGGGCTGGCCCATACCGATCCGGATCGTCTCGGCAAGACGGCCTACGGTCTGCCCGAGTTACCCGGCCACGGCGTGGATGCCGGGTCCGACCTGGTAGCCAATCCGGGTTGCTATACCAGCACGTCGATCCTGGCACTGGCCCCGTTGCTCAGTGGCGGGTTCATCGAGCCGGCCGGGATCTGCATCGATGCCAAGAGCGGTGTTTCCGGGGCCGGTCGCTCACCCAAGCCGGGGACGCTTTATCCGGAATGCAACGAGAGTGTTTCCGCCTACGGTGTGGGAAACCACCGTCATACCCCGGAGATCGAGCAGGTGCTGTCGGTTTCGAGTGGGCAGGAGGTTCAGGTCGTCTTCACCCCGCACCTGATCCCGATGGACCGCGGGATCTTCTGCACGATCTACTGCCGGACGATCGGCGAGGCGACCCAGGATGAACTGCTGGCGGCGATGCGCAAATTCTACGAGGGACGGCCATTCGTGAGGATCATCGATCACCTGCCGCGGACCAGGGATGTCTCGGGAACAAACTTCTGTGACATCACTGTGCGGCACAGCGGTGGTCACCTGGTCGTCCTGGCCTGCCTGGACAACCTGATCAAGGGAGCCGCCGGCGTTGCCGTGCAGAACTTCAACCTGATGAACGGTTTTCCTGAGACCCGCGGATTGTTGCCTGGTTGATCGTCGTCGAGATCTGTTGAATCCGTGTTGCCGTCCCGGGGATTGCTGGATGAATGACCTTTCCCAGGAGCCGACTTCCCTGCAGCTGCCGGCAGGCTTTCAGTCCGCCGGAATTGCCTGTGGCCTCAAGGACGATCCCCGGACGTTGGATCTGGCGTTGTTTGTCGCCGAGAGTCCGGTGACCGCGGCCGGTGTGTTCACTGGCAACCAGGTCTGTGGTGCGCCGGTCAAGGTCTCACGGGAGCGGGTGCCCGGATCGGCAGTGCGCGCCGTCGTGATCAATTCGGGCAATGCCAACGCCTGCACCGGGAAGCGGGGAATCGAAGATGCGAGAGCGATGACCCTGGCTGTTGCCGATCAACTGGGTTGTCCGTCGGAGGCGGTCCTGGTGTGCTCGACGGGGGTGATTGGTCGTTTCCTGCCGTTGGAGAAAATCACTGCCGGAATTCCGCACCTCGTGGAATCACTCGACGACAGTTCCACGGCTTTCGAAGCCGCGGCCCGGGCGATGATGACCACCGACACGGTGACCAAGCAGTCGGTCCGTGAAATCCCGCTCACCGCCGGTTCCTGCCGGGTCAGCGGGGTGGCCAAGGGCGCGGCGATGATCGGTCCGAACATGGCCACGATGCTTGCCGTGATCATGACCGATGCCGTATTGGCACCCGCTGAAGCCGATCGGATTCTGAGGACGGCCGTCGACGAAAGTTTCAACTGCATCAGCGTCGAGGGGCACACCAGTACCAGTGACACGGTGCTGTTGCTCTGTGGCGGGCGGGGATCACTCTCCGGGGGTGATGCTGATCTCGAGGCGGTGGCAACGGCTGTCAAGGAGGTATGTACCGACCTGGCCTGTGCCATTGTCGGGGATGCCGAGGGAGCCGATCACCAGGTGCAGATTGATGTGCTGGGGATGCGGAGCAGGGAGGAGGCCGAGCGGATCGCCCGCACGATTGCCGACGATGCGTTGGTCAAGACCGCGATCACCGGCAATGATCCCAACTGGGGGCGGATTGTTTCCTGCTGCGGTCGTACGGGGGTGGAGCTGGCCGAAGACGATATCACGCTGGCGATCAACGGGACGGTGATATTCCGATCGGGAACTCCCGAAAACTACGACGAGGCGGCGTTGTCGGCGGCAATGCGAGACGATGACCAGGTCGAGATTGTTTTGTCGTTTCCTTTTGGCGACTCCTCAATTCGGTTCTGGACCTGCGACCTGACGACCGAGTATGTTCGACTTAACTCGGAATACACGACCTGATCGGGCCGTCACGATTTCCGACCACGATGGATGGTTTGTGTGGCGGGGGAAAGTCGCCTGGGTCTTGTTGCCATGCGGGATGAATCGTGTCGTCAGGTGCTGAACTGGAACGAGCGACCAGGTGCATCGGGGTGCAACTGGTCAAAGCGGCACAGCCCCGTGTCTGGCAGCCGCGGTGGTGGAACGAGCGACTGATGGCCTGGCTGATGGGCCAACCGTCTTTGCGGCTGCAGGCCTTCCGGTTCATTGACGCACTACCGAGCCTGTCCACACGAGACGCTGTGGCCGAGCACCTTGGCGAGTACCTCGGCGAGGTGCGGGAGCCGCCCTGGATTGCACGGTTGATCGAGCGCGTGGTGGTTGGTGGTCCCCGCCCGTTTGCTCGTGGATTGGCCGGCCTGGCCCGTTGGACCGCGGCACGGATGGCACGACGGTTCATCGCCGGGGCGGATTTCAACGGTGTCCTGGCAACGACAGCCCGCTTGCGACGACGGGGATGGGCCTGCTCGTTGGACTTCCTGGGCGAGGTCGTTGTTGGAGACGTCGAGGCGGATCAACACCGGGCGATGTACGAGGCCGCGATCACCAGCCTGGCGCCGTCGATGGCCAGTTGGCCCGAGCAGTCTCGGCTGGATCGAGACAGTCGAGGGCCACTGCCACGGCTGAGCCTGGCCATAAAACTTAGTTCACTCTCGGCACGTTTCCGGGCGATCGACCGCGAAGGCGCGACCCGCGACGTGCTTTCACGCCTGAGACCGTTGCTCCGGCAGGCCCGCCGGGCGGGGGCACAGGTGTACATCGACATGGAGAACCACGCCGTCAAGGACCTTGTACTCCACATCGTCAGGACCGTTCTCGAGGAACCCGAGTTTCGGGACTGGGAAGATGTGGGGGTGGCGTTGCAGGCTTACCTTTGCGAGGCGGATCGGGATTTCGAGACGATGCTCGAATGGGTGCGACGCCGAGGCACGCCGATCTGGGTCCGCCTGGTCAAGGGGGCCTACTGGGACTTCGAGACGATCACAGCCCGGGCCAATGGCTGGCCGGTACCGGTGTTCTCGCACAAGTGGGAGTCTGACGCCGCTTTCGAGCGACTTGCCGAGCGGCTGATGGTACACGCCGAGTGGCTACGGCCTGCACTGGGCAGCCACAACCTCAGGAGCCTTGCTCATGGGATCGCCTGTGCCCGGACCCACGGCGTTGCTGACGGGGACTGGGAAGTGCAGGTGCTTTATGGAATGGCCGATCCGCTGGCCGCACAACTGGCCGCTGCCGGTCATCGCGTGCGGGTCTATGCTCCCTTCGGAGATTGGTTACCGGGAATGGCCTACCTGGTGCGGAGACTGCTGGAGAACACATCAAACGAGTCGTTCTTGCGTGCCGGTGCAGCAGGCGGGACGACCGAGGAGGAATTGCTGATGACACCGGGGCCGGGTCGGGATGCGTTTGCGGTCGCCACGACGGAGAGCGACGGGGGGACCAAGCCGGTTGACGCGGAGGATTTCCGTAACGAGCCATTGTCGGATTTCAGCCGGGATGAGCCTCGGGAACAGCTGCAGGAAGCCGTTTCACGATTGGACGGACAACGGGGACAGGAGTGGCCAGTGCTGGTCGGTGGTCAGCCGTTGAGTGGATCTCGGCTGGTCTCGGAGAATCCCTCCGATGTCTCACAGGTGGTCGGCATTGTCGCGACCGCGACAGTCGCCGACGCCGGTCGGGCCGTGCTGACGGCCTCGGCGGCTCTGGCCGACTGGAGCCGCCGACCGATGTCGGAGCGAGTCGACTGTCTACGGCGTGCGGCCGGATTGATGCGGTCCCGGCGTTGGGAACTGGCAGCCTGGGCGATTTTCGAGAGTGGCAAGCCCTGGGCTGAGGCGGACGCGGACGTGGCCGAAGCCATCGATTTCTGCGAGTACTATGCCACGCAAGCCGAGCGGATGGACACCGGTCAACGGTTTGATGTTCCCGGCGAGGTGAATTGGTATGGGTACCGACCACGCGGCGTCGTTTCGGTTATCTCGCCCTGGAACTTTCCCCTGGCGATTCCGGCCGGAATGACGGTGGCGGCCCTGGTGACGGGTAACACCGTGGTGTTCAAGCCGGCCGAGCAGTCGTCGGTGATTGCCGTGCAACTGGTGGGGATTCTCCACGATGCCGGAGTGCCGCCGGAGGCACTGCAACTGGTTCCCGGAAACGGGGAAGAGCTGGGGCCGGTGCTGGTCGGCCATCCCGAAGTGGCGATGGTGGCATTCACCGGATCCCGCGAGGTTGGCTTGGCGATCAACCGCCAGGCGGCCGAGACCGTTGTCGGTCAGCGAGCTGTTCGCCGTGTGATTGCCGAGATGGGAGGCAAGAACGCGATCATCGTCGATGGTAATGCCGACCTCGATGTTGCAGTCGACGGCGTTGTTCGAAGTGCTTTCAGTTATGCCGGTCAGAAATGTTCGGCATGTTCAAGAGTGATCGTGCTCGAGTCGGTACACGATGTGTTTGTCGAGCGGTTGATTGACGCGGCCGGCAGCCTGGTCGTTGGCCCGGCTCGCGATCCGGCGACGTCGGTTGGACCGGTGATCGATGCCGGATCACTGGAACGGATTCGGTCTGCCATCCAGCAAGGGCGGCTGTCGGCTCGCGAGATGCTCGCGGTTGATGCTGGCGAACTGGTGCAGCAGGGCCATTTTGTCGGTCCGCACGTATTCACCGATGTGCTGCCGAGCGATCCTCTGGCGCAGGAGGAGTTTTTCGGTCCATTGCTGGCCGTGTTGCGGGTGCCGGATCTGGACGAGGCGTTTCGAGTGGCCAACGGGACCGAGTATGCGCTGACCGGGGGAATTTTCAGTCGCAGCCCGTCGAGTCTTGAGCGGGCCAGAAGTGAGTTGAATGTCGGTAACCTGTATCTCAACCGCGAAATCACCGGTGCCATGGTGGGCCGCCATCCGTTCGGCGGCTACCGGTTCTCCGGAATCGGTTCAAAGGCCGGGGGACCCGATTACCTGGGCCAGTTTGTCATTCCCGTCCACGTGGCGGAAAACACGCTGCGGCAGGGGTTTGCCATCGAATAGCCGGCAACCCAGGACTGGTTTTGCGGCGGAGCTGCTGACGGCCGGTCTGCTCGACGATCTCCGTGGGAGAAAAAAAACGGGCGAAGGGACTTGTCCCTCCACCCGTGTTCCCGCGTGCATTGGCCCGCACCGGGTTTGTCTGGGATCAATGCTGGAAGAGGAACTCCTTGGAGTTCAGCACGGCCCAGCCGACGTCCTCGAGAGCCAGTCGCCGGTCCTTGCTGGCGGCGATGTGCTTCTTGGCCGCGGCAAGTTCAGCGGTGGCCGGCTTGCGTGCCAGGGCTGACAGGTACAGCGCCGCGATGATCTCTTCATCGCTCTTCTTGCCCTTGATCATCGTTGCGATCCGACCGTTGTCGGCACGCAACTTGTTGTGGACCACGGGTCCGTTGATCATCTGCAGGGCCTGGGAGAGGTTGGATTCGTTGGAACGTTCGCACCCGCAGGCCATCTCCCGCTGGGGCTGACCGAAGATCTTCAGGAAGTAGTGGTCGGTGGGCGGTTCGGGGAGCGACACCGCACGGGTACCGGCCGGCACACCCTTGAAACCCTCGGGGACATCGGTGACCTGGCAGATCGCATCCAGGAGCTGTTCAGCACTGAGCAGCCGTGTCGTGGCGTGCGAGTTGTAGATTTCGTCATCGGCGTTGAACTTGTTCTTGCGTGAGCTGAGCTGGTAGGTCCGGCTCGTCATGATCGCCTTGATCGCCCATTTGCGGCTGAAGTTGTTCTTTGCAAACTGGAGTGCCAGTTCGTCGAGCAACTTGTCGTTGGAGGGGGGATTCGAATCGCGGAAGTCATCAACGGGTTCGACGATTCCCCGTCCGAGCAGGTGACCCCAGATGCGGTTGACAGTCGCACGGGCGAAGAAGGGATTGCCGGGTTTGGTCAGCCACTCGGCAAAGATCACCCGGCGATCCTGGTTCGCGGGGACATCGACGTCTCCCTTGAGCAACAGGTGAACCTTCATGGTCTTGCCGGTGCGGGGTTGTTTGATCTCGCCGGAGTTGGTGGCGAAGATCACTTCGTCATCGGCTGCGGCTCCCTTGGTCCGTCCGATGCGTGTGAAGGCCGCGGCGATGCCGTAGTAGTTGTCCTGCGTCCATCGCTCGAAGGGATGGTTGTGGCACTTGGCACATTGGATCCGGATTCCGAGGAACAACTGGGCGGTGGTCTCGACCGCGTCGTTGGGGTCACGACTGGCACGCCAGTAGTTCGCCGCAGGGTTTTCGTACACGCTGCCGCTGGCCGTCAGCAGTTCGTTGGCAAACGTGTCCAGCGGCTTGTCGGTTCGCACGCTGTCGTAGATCCAGCGACGGAACTTGTGGACACCCTGGCTCTTGATCTTCTTGCTGTTGGATCGCAGGATGTCGCCCCAACGCAGCGCCCAGAATTCGGCGAAGTCGTCACGGGCCAGCAACTGGTCCACCAACCTGGCTCGCTTGTCGGCAGCCTTGTCGCTGAGAAACGCCTGGACTTCATCAAGGTAAGGCAGGCGACCTGTGGTATCGAGGAACGCCCGGCGGAGGTATTCCTCGTCGGTGCAGACGTCACTGGGGATGATCTGCAACTGTTGCAGCTTGTCGAAAACGAGCTTGTCGACAAAGTTGTTTTCCTTGGGATTGTTCCAGACAAAGCCCTCGACGTTCTCCAGGAACGTGATGTGGCTGGTCGTCATCTTGTCGAGAAACCGGGCGAGCACGGCGGTTTCCCCGCGGCCGGTTTTTTCTACCAGCCCACTGGCACTGACGGTTCCGACGGATTCGTTCGAGGACGTGAAGACCGCCAGGGGGGTCAGGTCACGGATGGTGCCGTCGCTGAAGTGGCCCAGCAGGAACAACTGTTGCTGGTTGCTGGCTGGCTGCAGAACCCGTTTCTTGGGATGCAGCTCGGTCTTGAGCAGGGTGGGTGCGCCCTCGGGGTCGAGTCGAAGGCCTTCGCCGATCCAGCCAACCATCGTGGTGTAAACCGGGTCATTCTTGCGGACCCGTTTGCCGCCACCGTGGGCGACTTCCATCAGGGCTTTCTTGATCACGAGGCTGTCGGCGGGGTTCATCGAATTGGTGCGGCGACCGAAATACTCGTGACGCAGCGTCATGATGTCCAGCGGCGGGTCGAATGACCGCAGGGAAAGTCGAAAACCGGCCTTGCCCGACGGCGAACCGTGACAGGCACCCGCGTTGCAGCCGCCTTTCGACAGTGCGGCAAGCATCTCGTTCTTGAAACTGAAGGGATGGGCCGCGGCCGTTCCCTTGACCGTTACAGCGATGCTCGCCTTCTGGCCGCCAACTTCGGCGGTCAACTGGGCGGAGCCGTCACCGACGGAGAACGCCAAACCCGCCTCGACTCGAACCACCTTGGCATTCGACGAAGTGATCTTGGCGACCGTTGTCAGGTCACGTAGCTCACCGGACTTGTACTTGGCGGTGACCAGCAGCTGCTGGCGGGCCCTTTTTCCGACCAGGTTCAACGCGGCCGGTCCGAGCGTCACGCCGGTGGGAGTGCCCACCGTGACAAGTGACTCTTCGGCATGCACCGTTGTGTTCAATCCGGTGAGTCCCAGGCCGATCAGGCCAACGATGATCGCAGTGAGTTGCCGCATGGCAGAGAGTCTCCGTCGTGGAAAAGTTTCCAGCGTCCTTGTTTCCTGTAAACCGAGCATCGGGCTCGGGAAGTCAGTCTGTTATTCGACCTTGACGGCCAAGGCCGGAGCGTCGGCGGCATGCTTGACCTTGCCGACAGTTGCGGTTCCCTTCACAGTCAGGTTCTTGACATCGCCCTGTTTGGCATCTTGAGCCGCTTTCAAGACAATTTCAACCTCAGTCTTGTCCGCAGCAATGGTTGCGGCCGAGGCGGTCACGCCCTTGGGCAGGTTGGCCACGGTCAGGACGACCGGGGCTTTCAGTGCCGGATTGCGGCTGACTGTGACCTTCAGTTTCAGCTCTCCGCCCCGGGCCAGTTTCGGAGCACTGGCCTGGGCTTTCAGCGACATGCCGTTGGCCAGTGAGAGTCCGATGGAGGGCACCGGCTGCGTCACGGTGGTTTTGCCCTTCTTCAGCTGGCCGTTGATGTTGGCCGTGAACTCTCCCAGGGCCGCCTTGTTGTTGGCCGAGAAGGTGATTTCGATCTCGTTCTTTCCGGCGGGAATCGGTTTCAGCCCCGCCGAGATTCCTCCGGGCAGACCGTTCTTTGCCGGTTGCAGCACCAGCGCGATTGCCTCGGTGTAACCCTTCTGTCGGGTGACGCTGACCTTGATCTTCGCGGTCAGGTCACGACCGAAGACTACCTTTTGCGGGGTGGTTTTCAGCGAGAACGGTGCGGCCGGCGCCACGGCCACCGCAACTTCCTCGGAGAGTGTCGACGGGGGCCAGGGCAGTCCGCCGAAGACACCTTTCAACGCCGCCTGGATGCTGGCGTTGGTTTCGGTGTCCTTGTTGTTGATCTTGGCCGTACCGGCGATGCGGACTGGAAAGACTTTGCCCTTGGCCGCCTTGTCACTGGCTGTCAGTGTCAGGACGATGTTTGGTCGCCCGGCACCGATCACCGTCGGCGTGCTGGTGAACCCGGCGGGCAGTCCGACCGCCGCAACCGCAATCGGTCCATTGTAACCCTGGCGGGCTGCAGTGACGGTGACCGCAGCGGTTCCACCGACGGCAATGTTCAGCCGCGGAGTCGAAGCGGTCAGGGTGAAACCGACCGGTGTCGGATTCACGGCAATACGATAGGCGAACCCACCACCACCGCGGCGGTCGCGGTCCTGCACGGCCACGAAGTAATCTCCGTCGGCCGGAAACGTGTAGTTGATCACGCTGTCGGTAAGACCGAAGTCCCGGACCTCGGCCACCTGTCCCCCGTCGGTCTTGAGCAGTCGCAGGTAAACGGCCGCGGGGGAACCCTGGCGGCGGGTGATGCCGGTGAAGGTGAACTTCTGGCCTTTCTTGGCTGCGAGGACGAAGTGATCGACGTCACCGACCTTGTCGAAACGTCCGTTGAGATTGGTGCCCAGCGGCACGCGGGTCGACTTGTCCCGGGCATCGTTGGGCTCCTGCTCGATGACCTCATCGGCATTGCCCACGGCCAGCGTGACCAGCCCGCTGCTCTTGCCTCCGGCTCGCTTGGCACCGATCGTCAACCATTGCAGGGGGGAATTGGCGGCGACCTGGAGCTTGACCGGCTGGATGCCATCGATGTGGGCACCGGCAAACGAAACCGTTGCGGCACTGCCTCGCTTGACACCCAGAGGGTAGGGGACCGACACGTCGGGGAAATCCCCCACGCGGAGCCGGTAGTGGTGTCCGCCACCGCCGGCCCACTGGATATCCCGCACCTCGACGAAGTATTCCCCCTTGGCCGTGAACGTGTAGTGCAGGCGACTGTCGGCGTGCAGGCCGGGCACATCGTCGCTGTAGGCCAGTTCGCGACCCTGGCTGTCGAGCAGGCGGAGCAGGGGGTCCAGGACCGAACCGATCCGCTTGGAAACGACCTCGCAGGAGACCGTCTGGCCCTTCTCGGCGGTGAACTTGAAGACGCGGGTCTTCAAGGCATCGACTGTGCCGTCGACGGCGGCCGGCAGGGTCAACGCCTGTGCCTTGGCTCTTGACGTGTTATCGCCGGCCTGGGCTGTGCTGGCAATGTCATCAATCAGCAGCAACTTCAGGGCCGAGAGACCTCCGGGGCCGGCCACGCGAACCGCGTGGATGCCCACCGCTGCGTCGGCGGGAACCGTCAGTTTGTAGACGCACTGTGCCTTGTTCTTGGTGTCACCGACGATTTCCTTTTTCGCCTCAAAACTGGTCCACAGATCACTGACACCGGTGAGGTTACCTCCCTGGATTGTCAGGTTGGTTGTCTGCCCGGGTCGGACTGCCAGGGGACGGGTGGTCGAAATCGACGGAGGGGCCTGGGCCGCCGCGGTGCTGGTCAGTCCAAACAGCAGGACCAGGGCGAGCGGGAGGCGGAAACGGGCCGTTTGCGGGCCGTCGTGTTGTGCGGGAGTCGTCATCGTCAGCGGATCTCCGTTGGTCAGTCAGTTCGTCGTACCGTCGCGGCCGAACGAAAATCGTGACGGACTGGTGATTCGGGTGAGGGGGGTCGTCAGGAAACAGGGAGCGTCTGGCCTGGTGCGATTCGGGGCAGGGACCGTGAGGTCATGGGTGGGAGTAACAGTCCGCGTGGGTCGTGACCGGCGTGATCGATTCAATCGATCCAGATCGACTGATCAGTCCATCATACGGGTCCTGCGAGCCTGTCGTCAAATTCAAAACGGCAATTGGAGGCAACCGGAGTCGAATCGGTCGTGGCGAAGATCGGGGACCACCGTCGCCGGGTCAAAACGCATCGTCGGAGAAGTAGCCTCCGTCGGGTTCGTCGAGGCTGCTGTAGTTGGCGAACCGCATCGACTCCTTGATAAAGGTCAGGACCGTCGTGTCGGTTGGGCCGTTGCGGTTCTTGGCGATGATGATTTCGGCCTGCCCGGGGCGGTCTTCGGGATCGTAACGATCGGGCCGATGAAGAAATAACACCACGTCGGCATCCTGTTCGATGGCCCCGCTTTCTCTGAGGTCACTGAGCCGAGGTCGCTTGTCCTCTCGGTGTTCGACGCCGCGGTTCAACTGCGCCAGCGCGATAACCGGGACATGGAGTTCTTTTGCGAGGAACTTCAGCCGTCGGGTGATCAGGGCGATTTGCTGTTCCCGCGGCGACGATTTGTCTTCCGGTTCGACCAACTGGAGGTAGTCGATGATGATCACGCCGATGTTCTGTCGTCGTCGAAGCCTGCGGGCGATCGCCGAAATCTGGGCGATCGTTCGGCCAGGGCGGTCGTCGAGATAGAGCGGGGCTTCGGAGAGTTCCGAGGAGGCGCTGACGAGCAGTTTTCGTTCCGCGTCGTCGAGTGTTCCGGACCGGAGGCGGTGGCCGTCGACGTGTGACCGGATCAACAGGAAACGTTCAGCGAGTTCGAGGTTGGACTGCTCGAGACTGAAAACCAGGACGCCGTCACCGCGGCCCATCGCGATTCCTTCGGCAAGGTTACAGACGAAGGCTGTTTTTCCCATGCTGGGGCGGGACGCCAGGACGATCAACTCGGAAGGTTGCAGGCCATTGAGCTGCCGGTCGAGGTCGTTGAATCCAGTGGGAATGCCGCTGATGACCTCGTCGTTCTCCATCCGTTCGTTAATGCGGTCGAACGCTTCGAGCAGGATGTCCTTGATCAGGATCTTGTGGTTGGCTCCCTGGTCGTCAAGGATTCCGAAGACCTTTTGCTCGGCCGAGGAAAGCACTTCATCGGGATCTCGTGACCCGTGGTAGCACTCGGTCAGGATTTCGTTGCAGGCGAAAATCAATTGCCGCTGCACCCACTTGTCTCGAACAATTCCAGCGTAGTACCGCGCGTGTGCCGCGTGGGGTACGCTTTCGAGCAACTGGTGCAGGTAGTTGGTGCCGCCGACGTCATCGAGTTGGCTGTGGCGGTCGAGTTCCTCGGCCAGCGTGACCGGGTCGATTCCCTGGATCCCGTTGTCGTAAAGCTGTCGAATCGCGGTGAAGATCTTCTGGTGAGCATCAACGTAGAAGTGGTCGGCCGAGACGACATCGGCGACCTCGTCGAGCACCTCGTTCATCAGCAGTACGCTGCCAAGAACGCCTCGCTCGGCGTCGAGATTCTGCGGAGGGAGCCGGTCGAAACCGGTGGCGGCTGCAACGACAGACATCGCTCGTCCCTCCGTGAACGGTTGAGACCGGGATGGTTCTCCGCTGAAACGTCAGTCCTCGGGCATCTCGTCGGCCGACGGGACGACCCAGACCTTGACCTCGGCGGTGACGTTCTCGTGGAATTGTACGGCAATGGTGTACATTCCAATTTCCTTGAGTACGCCGGTCAGTTTGATCTGGTCGGGTTCAATCGGCAGATTGGCCTCCTTGAGGGCCTTGCTGATTTCGATCTCTGTGACCGATCCGTACAACTGGCCATCGGCGTTCGCGTTGGCCTCGATCGTGGTGCTGTAGTTCCCGACCTGTTCGGCCAGCTCCTGCAGCTTCTTGATCTCGCTCGCCTGCAACTCCAGCAACCGCGCGCGGTGTTTCTCCACGGACCGACGATTTTCCTCGGTGGCCATCGTCGCCAGTCCCTGCGGGATCAGGAAGTTGCGGGCGTAGCCGGGCTTGACCTTGACGATGTCGCCGGGGATCCCCAGCTCCGCTACCGGTTCAGCCAGCAGCAGCTCGACGGAGGTGTTGGTACTGCCGGCAACGTGGGGAGTGGTCCGTTTTCGACTCATGGCTCGTGTCAGAATCAGGAGAAGGGGGTTGGTGAGAACGTGTTCAGCTTCGGCGGTCTCTCGAAACGCGGCCTGGGAACGGGATCCGGACGGCTAGAAGGGGACCTCGTCATCCGGGGGCGTTGACGCGGGAGCCGGTGAGTCCCCTGTATTCGTCTGGGCGGGAGCCGGCTGAGAAGAGTCATTCCAGCCTCCACCTCCACCACCACCACCGCCGCCGCCACCGCCACCGCCACCTTCGGATCGACTGCCGAGAAACTGGAGGTTTTCGCAGGTGACCTTGATTTTCGTCCGTTTCTGACCGGTCTCACGATCGTTCCATTCGTCCATCGTCAACCGGCCTTCGATGAACACCGGGCGTCCCCGCGACAGGTATTCACAGGCAATTTCTGCCGTGCGGCCCCAGCAGGTCACGTCGATGAAGGCGGTTTCTTCTTTCTTTTCGTTGGTGTTGCGGTCGGTCCAATTGCGATTGACCGCTATTCCCAAGTCGGTGACGGCCATCCCTGAGGGGGTATTCCGCAGTTCCGGATCCCTTGTCAGGTTGCCGATCAGCATGACCTTGTTGAGGTTGGCCATCCTTGCATCTCCATTCTGCCGGTTTCAGCCGGCGTGTCCCCTGCCCGGGGGAAAATCAGGCCGAGGTCGGCTCGCCACCGCCGGTGGTGGCTGCCTCGACCTCAGTGGACTCGTCGGTCGAGTCCTCGGTTGTCGCGCCGCCATCGGTCTTCTCGGCCTGTTCGGTCGTCTCGGCCTGTTCGGTCGTCTCGGCCTGTTCGGTCGTCTCGGCCTGTTCGGTCGTCTCGGCCTGTTCGGTCGTCTCGGC
>PBSL01000039.1 GCA_002726205.1 Planctomycetaceae bacterium
CGTCTTCAAGGCCAGGCTCGCATTCCGTATCTTGGCGAGTGCCGTTTCCGAGACTGGTGTCGCCAACGAATTCTCGACGTTCTCGGGATCATCAGCCCAGAAAGCAACGACACTCGGATGATCGGCCAGGCGGCCCTGGCCTTTCCTGAACAACGCTTCCGCGGCTGCCGCAGGACCGGTGCAGTGTTTCAATCCGGCGGTGATATTGACCGTGCCCATGATCCCGGCAGACAACTCCCGATCCAGGCCCTGCCGTGTCTCGATCGTGTTGAAGACAATATTGAAGCCCGCGTCGGCGGCCTGCCTGAGGTGATCTTCTCGAAACCGACCGTCTGCCGGATGACAGGAGTAAGCATAAATCCCGATCGGGAAAAACAGCTCTCCGTTGAGCCGCGTCGAATCCTGGCCGGCGACAAGCCTGTTGCTGAGCGTCTTGCCGACCCCGAACTGCCAGGCGAGCGTGTTGCCGGGGTTACGGGCAAGATCGGCGACTGTCACCTTCACGCGGTGTGTTCCGGGCGCGAGCGGTTCCGTTGGCGGCAGCGTCAGCCCCTCGGCGGTGATCCTCGCACGGCCGGTGACATCCGCACCGTCGAGCACGATCCGTGCCGTCGCGACATCAATCCCAGCACCTGAATCAGCGAACCGGACGCCGATGCGAGTCTTTCCGATCGCTCTCGAATTCGGCGCCGGCGACGGGCGAAACACCGTCGGCGGTGTGGTGTCGGAACGACCCCAGAGCGGATCGACGGGCAACCCGGGCAGCGGCGAGCGGCCTTCGACCATCGAGAGCCTGTCGAACCAGACCTCTTGGGCGTAATCATGCAGCCGCAATTTGATGACCAGTCTTTTCTGTCCTGGACGGGTCGTGAACGAGTGCTGGAATCTTGACCAACGCGTTGCCAACGGCAGGAACAAACCGCCTACCGGGTGCAGCGCGATCCCGATGTCTGACCAGGGCCTGGACCGGCCGGCATCGGCTGGATCGTCGGGAACCATGCCCAACTCGAGATTGGGTCCACCGGGACGGGCCTTGTAGAAGGGTTCGCCGCTCCGCGCTGCCGCACCGGGATGCCGGGTCTTGTAGAACAGGGAAATCGTGTAGTTGGTTTCCGGCTCGACCGTCACCACGGTCTGCCAGTAGCCCAGGCCAGACGAGTCCTTCGTGAGAATGGCAAGCGCTCGATTGCTCTTGTAGCCGGGGGTAGCCCAGGTCATCTCGGCAAAGTGTTTCCCGATTCGGCCCGGGCTGAAACCCGCCGGCCGATCGCCGTGCTTCGCATCGGCAGTTTCCAGGTCACCGTTGACCAGGAGATTCACCGGGGCTGCCGTGACAGCCGGCATCAACACGGCAGTCCACAGCATCGCGAACACCAACAGAACACCTGGTGAGATGATCCGGAAAAATGGGGGCTGGTTTGACATGGCGGGTGTGACACCCCATTGCGAATTGTGCAGACGTTGTTGACCGGTTTTCGTCCCTCGGCCGTATCTCTCCCGGATCACGGCCACGGTGTGGATGTTACCATCATCACCATCGCCTGATCAGCATGCACGCGATGGACAGGGACGCGGGTCCTGTTGATCGTGATCTCGGGGGCCCAGGAGCGACCGACGATGACCTGTCGCGTGAGCTTTCCCGTCTCAGGGGATTGTGTTGGAATGGCCACATGGTCGCTGCGGGCGGCACGACGCTCCAAGGACCAGTACCTGACCACAAATGAGGAAGTCACCATGCCCCTGCGTTGGTTTGCGACGTGTGCCGGTTCGGTTCCGATCCTGTTTTGCCTGGTGATCGTCGCCACGGGGAAGGCTCCGGCCGAAGCCCCGCCCACCGTGACGACCGCTGATGTCGAGAAGATGATGACATCACTCTCGAACTGGGGTCGCTGGGGAAAAGACGATGAACTGGGCACGCTGAACCTGATCACTCCGAAAAAGCGAAAGCAGGCTGCCGCGCTTGTTCGCTCGGGAGTGTCAATCTCGATGGCCCACGATGCCGTCAAGGTCAAGATGGACGACTCGACCGCTTTCGAACACGAGGTCACCCTGGGCGCCAACAGCGGTGACGTCGGCGGAGCCGGCGATCGCTATGCCGTGCAATACCACGGCTTCACCCACACCCACATCGATGCCCTGTGTCACATCTTCTACAAGGGCAGGATGTACAACGGGTTCTCTTCCGATCTCGTCAAGCGGACCGGCGTCGGCAAGTTGTCGATCAACCGGGTCAAGAACGGCATCTTCACCCGGGCAATCCTGATGGACATGCCGGCACTGTTTGGCGTCAGGTTTCTGTCCGGCAAGCAGGCAATCTATCCCAAGCACCTGGAGGCCTGGGAAAAACGGGCCGGCATCAAGGTACAGCCCGGCGACGCACTGCTGATCCATACCGGTCGCTGGACCCGCCGCAATGTCGAGGGAGCGTGGAAGATCATGCAGGACTCGGCCGGGCTACACGCTTCGTGTCTGCCCTGGCTGAAAAAACGGGACGTCGCCCTCATCGGCAGCGACCTGGCCCTGGACGTGATGCCCTCGGGAATCAAGAAGTTCGAACTGCCGGTCCACTGTGTGGTGATCGTCAGCATGGGAATGTGCATCCTCGATGTCCTCGACTTCCGAGCGATCGCCCGGGAATGCCGCCAGCGAAAACGCTGGGAATTTCTGCTGACGGTTTCGCCGCTGGCCGTGGAAGGTGGCACCGGATCGCCGGTCAACCCGATCGGGACGTTCTGATCGGGAACACAGCAAGAAAAAAAGGCAACACAAGCCGACGGGGAACATCGAATGCGAAAACTGAAGATCCTGGGCCTGGCCATCACGGTCATGGTGACCCTCGTCGTCACATTCTACGTGGTGGAGAATGTGCGCGGCCGCAGGACCTGGGAGAACTTCAGACAAGAGTGGGAAGCCAAGGGCGAGGTGTTCGACTTCGACCACGTGATCCCCAAGGCACCACCTCCGGAAAAGAACTTCGCCCTCATCCCGCTGTTCCAGCCCCTGTTCGCAAACGAACCCGGCGAGCCGGAACGTCAACGGGCCGACAAATTGCTGGAAATGGAAGGCGACCGGCCCTCGTTCGGGAAGTGGCAGTTGGCACAACCGGTTGATCTTGTCGCGTGGCAGAAGTTCTTTCGGGAACAGGAAGGCTGGCCTCACCCGGAAAAGGCAGGACGACCGGCAACAGATGTCCTGCTGGCACTGGCCCGCTTTGAAGCCACGATGACCGAACTGGCTCAGCAGGCCAGTCAACGGCCCCTGTGCCGGTTTCCGATCAAGTACGAGGACACGATTGCGGCATTGCTGCCTCACCTTAACCCCTACAGGAATTGTGTTCGCGGTTTCACTCTCAGGTCGCTGGCTCACCTGGCCAATGACGATACGGAAGCCGCTCTGGCCGACATCCGTATGGGCCTGTTTCTTGCAGAGAGCATCAGGGACGAGCCCTTGTTGATCAGCCAACTGGTCCGCATTGCCTGCCTGGAACTGATCCTTCAACCCGTCTGGGAAGGGCTGAAGGACCATCGATGGAAACCCGAACAACTCGTCACCATCGCAAGGCACTTGACTGGCATTGATCTCCTGGAAGGCTACCGGATATCCATTCTCGGCGAGCGTGACATGATCAACCTGGTAATTCGCCAGATCCTCAATGAGTCCAGCAAGGCACAGTCGGCCGTCGAGGGGCTTTCCGCTGCCACGGCCAGCCCGAGTCAGTGGAAAATCACCCTGAGGCTGGTTCCTTCAGGCTGGTGGTATCAGAGCCAGAAGCGTCTCAACGAGATTCACTTGACGTTCACCCAGCGAATCGTCGACACCAACGCTCGCCGCATCAATCCAGCCATTGCCGAGAAACTGCGGAAACGAATCGGCGATCTCCACGGCCCCACCGGTGCCTCCTTTGACATTCTGGCCAAGTTGGTGATCCCGGGACTCGAAAAGGCAGTCCCAGTCATCGGCCGAACCCAAACCAGTGTCGATCATGCACGGATTGCCTGCCTGCTGGAGTTGCACAAGACAGAGCACGGCACATACCCCGCACGATTGGCCGACCTGAAATCGCCCCTGCCCAGCGACCCCTACAACGGCAAGGATTATGCTTACAACCTCGCCCCCCAGGAACGGTTCGTGCTGTATGGAATCGGCTGGAACCAGAAAGATGATGGTGGCAGGTTGGTCCTGAAAACAAACAGCCAGAACCTGAACCTCGAGGAAGGTGACCTCGAGTGGCGTTATGAACCCGTGAGTTCTCCGGGGCCACAGAAATAGGCTCCGATTCTCTGCTCCCCGTCTTGACAGGCCGCCCACCCTATGAGCTTCCGCTGGTTTCTGGTTGTCGCCCTGTGCGGCCTGATCGACGGCATGTCATCAACCGCCGATGCGGAACCCCCCCCCATGGATTGGGGCGACTTCTCATGTTTCGGCACCACGGTCGTCAAGACACAGCACGTCGACCGCCTGGCGTCCGAGCGACCGCTGCTCGACATGCAGCAACTGCTCGACACGGACACGCTGGGCATCAAGGTCCTCAGCAAGTGGCACGTCGTCGAAGGCGACGTGCCCACCCGCCAGAAGCTGCTCACGATCCGGGTGGGAGAACTGGTGCCGGGCAAAGAATACCGTGTCCCGGTCCGCATGATTGTTCCTCTCGATCGAAAGGCGAAGGGGTTCCACCTCACCGGCGGACACCAACTGGCCCGAATCCGCCGGGACGCCCGGCCACGGGGAGTGGAAAGAGAACTGCTCAGGGGCGGAGTCGGCCTGGTCCACACCATCGTCCAGGTCCTGGCCCAGTCCGGGCAGGCCGAACTGGGCCGGGCCGCCGACGAACGATTCATCAAGACACTCGATCCACGGCATTCGATCCAGTACTGGGGCTGGCCGGCCACCCTGATTCGAGCGGTGACGGCAGCCCACGCGGAAAAACAGCATTTCCAGGTCGGCAAGATCGCCCTCTCGGGTGCGTCCAAGAACGGCGCGTCGCCCTCGGCCGCAATCCTCCACGACAAGCGGATGACCGCCCTGCATTCGTCGGTCGCACCGATCTGGGATTCCCCGTTGCGACTGTGTGACCGGAGGGCCTGGGATCAGCTGCGAGCAGAAAACCTGCGGTATGTACAAGAACTCAAGAAAGACGATCCCACGATCAACACACGACGGCTCCTGAATCACAGGTTCCTGGGCGGAACCTTTGGTCCCGTCTACAACGCCCAGGCGCTGGCGGCCGGACATGACTGGAACGATCTACAACGACTGGCCCGTCGAATGGCAGACCACGTCTTCGTTGCCAGGCACCTGCCGGCCCTGAAAGCACGCAAGGTCGACCTGTATTTTCACCCGGGCACACACGATTTCGTCGCCTTCGACATGGCCTGGGGCGGCCGACACCATCCCCGAGTCCCCGTCTATCTCAGGGTCAATTCCGGCCATGGAAAAAGAGCCGACCATCCGGCCCACGAGAGGGACGAGCAGAACAAGGCGGCGTTCTTGTTGCGGCATTTCTTCGATGGCGTCGACCCGCTGCTGGAACCACCGTCGGTAAAGACCCGCGTCGAGAAACGACGCTTGCTGGTCAGCGTGTCCTTCAAGCCCGGATCCCGGGCCGAGACCGGTCGCATCTGCTGGATGTATGACCGGGCTCCCGATGGCAGCGCGGCATACATCCGTGAGCCGTTTCCCCGCGATCAATGGAAGGAGATGACCTTCGACAGGGAAACCAATACCTGGACGGCGACAATCGACCTCAAAACCGACGCTTCACGCGTCGATTTCTTCAGCAACCACCGCAAGACGATCAGCTACCGGTCCGTGAATTACGCATCCTATATTTCGAGTCCCTACACTCGGGTTTCTCTGCCGAACCGCTGATCCGCGGCAAAACCGCCACCAGCCAGGGCACTGTCTTCACGGCGCCGGTTTGACTCGCACCAACTTCATGATCCGGCCCGAGACGTTCCAGTCCTGTACATAGAGGTTGCCGTTCTTGTCCCAGTAGGAACCGTGCGTTCCACTGAAGATGCCCTCGATCCAGTCTTTTTGGGGAACATTGAAGTTCACCCGCTTGCGGGAATCGGCGTTGTGGCCGAGAACCGCGATGATCGTGTTGCTCTTGTCCAGGATCACCAACCGTCCGTGCAGATCCGGTACCGCGACGAAGTCTCCCTGGACCGCGGCCGATGTGGGCATCCCCAGGCCCGTTATGATTTCGGCGATGAATTTCCCCTCGAGGCTGTAATGCACCAACCGCCCCTTGGGCTGGTGGTTGCGATCACAGACCAACAGCCGCGGCGGATCATAACGGGTGTCGAGCGTCATGCCGTGAGCGGTGTTGAATTGCTTGAGACCGTTGCCCTTGGATCCGAAGTGCATCAGGTACTTGCCGGTCTTGTCGAACTTGAAGATGTGGTTACTCGCATAGCCGTTGGAGAGGATGATGTCTCCATTGGGAGCCACGGTGATCGCCGTCGGGTTGAATCGCTTCAGTTTCAGACCCGATTCCTCGGGAAAGGGCAGCTTCAGAACGATGTCGCCGGTCACCGAGTGAAACTTGATCCCCTCGGCGTCGGCGTTGCGTGCCGCATAAATGAACTCGTCGTCGGCTTCCTTGCGAATCTCCAGGTCATGGATGTTCGAGTACTTCTTGCCCAGGAATTTGCGGACCACCTTGCCGTCCGGGGAAAACACGTACACCCCACGGTTGGCACTGGTGTAAATGTTGCCCGCCCTGTCGATGACCACACCACCGTGGGTCGGCCCCAGCACGGATTTTCCGTTCGCGTCAAGGCCCCAGCCCGGGACCGTGTCGAAGGTCATCAGCCCGCAACCCATCCGCACCGGCTCGGTCTTTTCTGCCCCCGAAACCGTCAACGTAAGACCCAACGCGATCACAACAGCGATAGGAACCGAACAGCTTCTCATGATCTGAACTCCTGGTTGTTTGTTTGCCATTGATTCACCAGACCCGTTTCGAGGTCCGTGATCAAACCTGCAGTACCACGCCCGAAAAAGACGAGCCACGGAAAACCCATCTTCCGGTTGCAGGATCTGCAATTCAACCAATCGAACCCCGAGTTTTCGGATCGCCCGTCCCGCAACCGGATGATTCGTCTTACCCGCCGCGGTTGATGAGGAACGATTGCAGTCGATGTGATTCGGTCATCTTGAGCTTTTGATGGGATCGACGTAGGCTGACGCGGGCGGCACGGGTTTGCAGCGATAGACCAGCCTGGACCACGTTGTTTGAGGGATCCGACCATGAGAATTCAATCGACCACCGTCCTGCTCATCGCTTGCCTGTTCACCGCCGGGCTGACTTCTCTGTCGAGTGGGTCGGCAGCGAAACCCGCAGTCGACACCGACAACCGTCGACCGCGGATCATCCATGTCCCCAGGGACCACGCTCGGATCCAGGCAGCGATCGACGCTGCCAAGAACCGGGATACCGTCCTGGTCGCCCCCGGCATCTATCGTGAACACCTTCGCCTGCAGGGCAAACAGATCACGCTGGCCTCGCGATTCCTGACCAGCCGCGACGAGAAGGATGTTCGACGAACGGTACTTGACGGTTCGCCCTCGCAGAACAAGAAAACCACGCGTGGCAAGACGTTGATCACGGTGGCGCGGGACGTGGGTCCCGGGACCCGGATCATCGGCTTCACCATCAAGAATGGTGACGACGGGATCAGCTGTACCGCGAAGATCGAAATTTCACACAATTATTTCACCAACAACGGCGACGCTATCGACTACGAAAGTGGCGGCGGCATCTGTCGAGCCAACACCTTCGAGAAGAACGGCGATGACGCCGTCGATCTCGACGGGCCAACCGAAGCCATCATCGAAGACAACGTGATCCGCAACAACGGGGATGATGGAATTGAAATCCGCCTGCACAAATACGCCGGCAAGATGCTCAACATCCTCATCCGCCGCAACCTGATCATCGGCAGCGGCGAAGACGGCATCCAGATCATCGATTACCCCGACAAGTCCAATCGTGTCATCCGCATCGAACGCAACGTGATTGCCGGCACACGCATGGCGGCGATCGGCTGCATGGCGAACGGGAACACCAGAGAGAATTACGAGGCCGCCAATATTCCGGAGCGGATCGAGGTAATCAACAACACGCTGATCGATAACCACTACGGCATCACCGGAGGCGACTCGCTGCTGGCCTTGAACAACGTGATCGCCGGCACGAAAAAGACCGCCCTGAAACAGGTCGATGGCAACTCCGTCCTGGCATTCAACCTGCTGTGGAACAACACCGTCGACAACCAGGGAAGCCACCTCGTGGCAAACTCGACGATTGCCAGGGATCCCAGGCTCGACGGCAAATATCGCCCTGGAAGCAACAGCCCCTGCATCGATGCCGGGACGAGTCTCTACAAGAAGGCGGGGGCTGTCTTGCTGAAGATTCCCCGAACCTCGTTCATCGGCAAAGCGCCCGATCTTGGAGCGTTCGAACTTTCTCGCTGAGAGAGACCCAATCAGCCCGCCGCCGGGTTCTCTTCCGGAGGCTTCACGCCCCCGCCTGGAACTCCGCCCGGCGATGTCGGTTGGCCTTTCCGGCGACGCCGGGAAACCGGCGGCGTCAAACTGGTAAGCCAGGTCCGCTGTGGGGAAAACACGTAGCAGTCTGAACTGTCAAAGTAACCGCATTGAAAGTGCTCCAAGGCTACCCCCGACCTGGTCGAGAGCATGACGGCGTAACAAAGAATCTGGAGACCGGCGAATCGTTCGCGAACCGCATTGGGCTTGTAGTCCCAAACCCAGACCTTGCCAGCCTCGACTGCCACCAGGTCGATGTGCCCGGAAAGTGGCCCGTCCTCTTCGGTGAGTTCCGACCAGTCGGAATACTCGTCGGGGTGCGCCCAGACCGGGATTTCAACAGCGACCGTGTCGGCATCGGTCTGCAACATGTAGACCTGAACACGTGAATGGGCCGTGTCTTCCAGATCGGCCATGACGTCAAGCCCCAGTGCCGCATCACGACAGCGGCGATGATCGTGACTCTCGGCCAGTTCTATCGGGCAGTCGTACTTCAGCTTCGAAGACCGTGGCCCACGGAAAAACACGTCCTCCGGGCAGCTCGAGTGAACCTCCTCCAGGAACTTCCCGAGTGGTTGCAGCACGCCAGTACAGAGCTGCTCGATCTTCTCGGAGTGCGTCTCCAGCCGGTACGGTTGCGGATGTCGGAACAGGGTTGATCGGATCATTGTCACCTGGAATGGTTCCCGCGTTCGGCCCTGGCTTCTGTTCGACCCATCGCGACCAGTCTCCAATGAGCGGCCACAAGGTTCAAGCGATTGGCTGCGTCTTACTGCGATGAAAGCGGATTTTTGGTTGCATGGTTGGACCGGCCCGCCAAACGAGACATGATTGCCACTGTATTGACGGTTTCATTGAAAGGCGGCCATTGATCCTGCATGTCGACATGGATGCCTTCTACGCATCCGTTGAACAGCGCGACCAGCCGCAGTTGCAGGGCCAGGCGGTCATCGTGGGCGGGACACCGGAAGGGCGGGGCGTGGTTGCCGCGGCGAATTACCAGGCCCGCAAGGCCGGCGTTCATAGCGCGATGCCCGCGGCACGAGCGAAAAGATTGTGCCCCGAGGCCGTCTTTCTTCCTTCCCGGCTGGATCGTTATGCCGAGGTATCCCGGCAGATTCGAGACATCTTTCATCGCTACACGCCACTGGTCGAACCACTGTCGCTGGACGAGGCCTTCCTGGATGCGACCGGCAGCGAGTCGCTGTTTGGGTCGTCGATGGAAATCGGTCAACAGATCAAGCAGCAGATCGCCGACGAACTGCAGCTTGTGGCCTCGGTTGGTGTCGCACCCAACAAGTTCCTGGCCAAGCTGGCAAGCGACCTCGAAAAGCCGGACGGGTTCGTGGTCGTTGATGCTGGCGGGGTCCAGCAGTTTCTCGACCCATTGCCGGTCGCACGACTGTGGGGCGTTGGCCGCGTGACGGGACAGGTCTTCGAGCAGCTTGGCGTGGAAACGATCCGGAACCTGCGGCAATTGCCACAGGAAACGCTGCGGCAGCACTTCGGCGAACAAGGCCAGCACCTCTGGCAATTGGCTCACGGGATTGACGATCGGCAAGTGGTACCTGACCGCGAAGCCAAGTCGGTCTCACACGAAACAACCTTTGCCCAAGACATTGACGACCTGGAAGCACTCCGCGCCTGGGTGCTGGAACTGACAGAACAGGTCGTGCGACGATTGCGGCGTCACAAGTTGCTCGGTCGGACCGTGCAGCTGAAAGTCCGCTTCAGCAACTTCCAGACGATCACCCGTTCGACAACGCTGCCGCAGCCAACCAACCTGACCCAGGTCATCTGGAAAACGGCCGACAGGATGTTGTCGGATCGTCTGCCCGCAAACCACCTGCCTGTCCGACTGCTGGGCGTGGGCGTCAGCGGTTTTGATCACTCCGACCAGGTCCAACACACCCTCTTTGTCGACGAGGACCTCGCAGCACAAACCAACCTGGACCAGGCGGCGGATCAAATCCGTGACAAGTTCGGCTCGTCATCCATCGGCCGGGGCAGCGGACTGTTGCACCAAGCCAAACACACGCCGCAACCAAATCCCGACGACCTGCCGCCATCACCCAAGCGGTGATCGACGTGGCAACACGGTCAGACCTTCACCGAGACAGGAACTCCATGAAGTCCTCGCCTTCGAAGATGGCATGGTCCTGGATTTCTTCGGTCTCAAGGTCAACGAAGAAGCGATCGTAAACAGTCGCTCGTTCGTGCCCGAGAGGCGTCGAGCAATAACAAACTTCCGACCAGCGAACGACGCCCACTTCGTCGATCCGCGCACGCTTCATCGAGGAAACGATCTCCCGGCCGTCGGGTTTCTGCCCCTCAATGGTGCCGTCGGTCAATATCCGTTGGAACTCGACAGCCGTGCCGGGAACAAAACGAGCGGTGACGGCGTAGTGCATGCTGATTCGGCTTCCCCGGGCGCGAGAATCGGTTCTCAGATCTCCGAGAACCCGGTGGGACTGAGCATCACGCTGGTGATCTTCGACACGGTGTCCTTGTACTTGGGCAACTGCTTGATCCGGTCCCATTCTGGATGAGCCAGGAATGCCTTCCAGTGGTCCTGGTGCGCCTGCTTGTTGTCGGCTGAAAGCATGTAGGTGAGGTTGGGAACGTCGTCGGCCACAAGGGTTTCACCAAAGAAGACCGGGCCGAGTTTGACATCGCGCATGATGTCGATTTCCCCGTCGTTGAACATGTCCACCTTCCGTGCCGCCTTGTCCTCGTTGTAAGACTCGTAGATCCGCAACTCGAACATCCTGGTGGCTTTCGTCTTCGACGATGCGGGCAATTCCACGACGGGCATCCCGGAAAACGCCTTCATCAAGCGTGTCTCGATCCGCGTGTAGGCCGGGTCGTTCTTGGGAACCGCGAAGAAACTCGCGGCCGCCTTCTGGTATTTGCTGTCCGCCGCGAGTGCCGCGTTTCGTTTGCCCAGCACATCAAGCGTGGGGTAGACGATCAGGACATGGATCGAGTGGTCGGGTTTGTCACTGATTACAGTGAACGTCCCGATTCGCGACGCGCCACTCCTGCGGAGCGCGGGGACCAGTGCCCCCTCGAGATGCTTGAGTGTCTGCTGCCGTTTTTCCGCGCTGGCACAACGGTAAATCCGCAATTCGTAGAATTCCTGCTCGGGTTGATCGCTTCGCCGACCAAGGACGCGGCCGAGAACACGACCAAAAAAGGGCTTCTCCGCCTGGGCTTGTTCGGCGAGCGTGGCCGCGGTTCCGACCGCCAACGATCCTGCCAGAAATTCTCTGCGTGCGATGCGACTGGACACTGTTCTCTCCTCTTGATGATGCAACATCGTTCTCGACAAGTTCATCCCGGAAGACCAACACTCCCGATCGCTTGATCACACACTTTTTCGCCCCTCATGGCAACCCGGCCCGGACTAGTGGACGCTCCCGCGGGTTCACGCGACCCTCGGGACAAGCGAAGAACTCTACAAACCGAGAAGTCACGATGTATGCTGGATCGTCTGCCAACCGAAACACGGTTTCGGATCCCAGTGACAATCCCTCATCCCCCAGGACCGACGGTATGGATCACTCTGATGCTCCGAAACGAACACAACCATCCATTCGCTCCTGGACGGTCGTGGCACCGGCGATAGCCGTGTTGTTGGCCGGGTATCCTGCCGCGCTGCCGGCGAGTCCTCCGCTGAAGACGGATCGACTGGGGAATGTGCCGGTTCCTGCGGTCGACGTCCTCAAGCAACTGCAGGCCGGGAAGTACTTCCTCCACGCCCGGGCCGGTCGACTGGGGCGAGTCCCGGTTGAAAAGGTCAAGCTGCCCGGCGTGAAAGGAGAAGAAGGTGGCCTGGTGGCCCTGGGACCCGGCGGCAGTGTCTACGTCGGCCGCAAGACGCTGTTGTGCAAATCCACCGATGGCGGACGACACTGGACGTCCTACCAACGTTCAGCGGACCTGTCGGGAGGTTTCTTCAAGGTCCTCCGTGACGGAACGATGATCACCGTGACACAGGATCGAACCGACGGACGATTCAGCCAGGCGAGCCGTGTGCACGTCTGGAAGTCCTCAGACGAAGGAAAAACCGCCAGCAAGATCGGCAGCATCAAGCTGCCAACGGAGCGATTCACACGTTACACCGTGTTTGGACTGACCCTGTTGTCCGATGGAACGCTGCTGTGCCGGGTCAAGCTCTACGGGGTCGTCTCCTCCAGACGAGACACCCTGATGCTCTATCGTTCGACGGATCGTGGTCGCAACTGGCAGGGACCGCACAAGTTGGCCGACTGGTGTTCACAGGGTGACATCGTCGCGACACCTTCGGGGAACCTGCTGGCGACCCTGCGTTACCAGCGGGGACGCCGCGCGGCAGATCGGCCGGAAACCGATCGACGGGGTTTCAAGCACCTCTTTCTGGCCGAGTCTGCCGACAAGGGACTGAGCTGGCGTAATCTTCGTCCGCTGACCACCGTCTTCGGACAGTGTTACGGGTGCCCGGCGATCCAAAGCGACGGAACCATGGTCGTGATTCACGACACCCGCTACGGGCCGGGACACCGCGGCAGTCGCGCGATGGTCAGCTACGACCAGGGCAGGACCTGGGCTGACGAGGTGTACTACGTTTCGTATACCGAGGATCGTGCCGAACCCAGTTTCAGCGTTGTCCTGGCCGACGACACGATCCTCTCGATCGTCGGGGCCGACACCAAGTGGAAAGGGCCGATCGACCTGTTCGCCATCCGTTGGAAGCCGGCCAGGCCGGCGAAATGATCTCGGCCCGCCCAGGCATCGCCGTGACCCGCTTCCCGGACAGTCACTTGCCACTCAGTCGACCGTGACAGGCACGTTGACGACCTCGAGTCGCCAATCACCGAAAGACTTCCCGGCGTGGAGAATCCCGATCGTGTCGAACGCGTAGGAATTGCCCACCCCGTAAACACTGTCGGGAGCCACATTGAGTGTCCAGACCGACCTGTCGGGAACCGACCGCTTCGGACCCGTTTCGACGACTGATTTCAGGTCCGCCCGACTGGTGGCGGCCTGCCGCCTGCCATCGGTGGACTGCCAGTGTCGAAAACTGCCCCTGGAAGCGATCAGGCGATTCATCATCGCGTTGGGAACGCTGGAATGCTGGTGGGCGCGAAAAACAGCCCGAAGCTTGGCGCGACCTGCACTGGCATGCCCTAGCAGGTAGCTCGTCGCCGACCGGCCATAGACAAACGCCCCGCGATTGGGATTGTAAGACAGGGCCGGATCATCGGCGAACACGCTGTAGTCACTCCACATGAATCCGATCGTTGCCGGCGAGGTCGGCGACCGGGGACGGAAGTCCGTCAGCCTCGTATCGAGCAGCTTCTTCAGCTTGCTGTCGGAGGTGTCCAGCCACTCGGGATGCTCTTCCAGGAACCTCGCACGGGCCAGTTCTCCCAGCATCTGGAACCGTTGTTCACCGCCGGTATTGAGCAACCGCCGTGGATCATAGCCGGGTTCCATGCCGCCGTGATTGCATTGAACAAAATCACTGCCGACCCCGGCGTAAATCACGACGGGCAGAAAATCATACATCCGCCAGATCGACAACGGCACCGTGCTGCGGCCGTACTTGGCCTGGACTTCTCGCAGGAAACCGTAGTTGGCCGTCAACAGAAAATCCTCGTGATTTCCCCTGGCCATGAACACCCGCCGTGGATTTGCCAGCTTCAGACGCAACAGCGTGTAGATCACTTCCACTCCATACGCCCCGCGGTCGGTGTAGTCGCCGAGAAAAACCAGGTAGGTGTTGGGTCGCTTGATCCGGAATCCCTCCATGCGACCACTGCGGTTCAACCATTCCAGGGTCGCGATGAACGAGCGGATATCTCCATGAAAATCGCCGTGAAAGATCAGCTCCGAACCGGGCGCGGCAGCCAGTTTCTGGGCAAAGGGCTGGAATCGGATCGCTGAGCGAGTGAAGTAGGCGCGGCGGGTGTCGAAAAACTCGGTGGGATCGGGTTTCTCTCCGATCCAGTTCGACGAGTCGGCAATCGCGGCCTGCTTTGTATGACCGAACACCTTCTCCACAAGCTGTTGGACAACCCGGAACTCCTTCAGCGGCAATTGCTCCTTGCTGGGAAACCGCCCCTTCAGCACCCGGTTGGCCGGTGTTCGCAGACAGCGAGCCTTCCACTCACCGTAGAGAATCTCCTCGGCCGACACGTGATTGGCCGCAACCGAGACGAGGCCGATCACCACGGCGAGCAGCGGTTGCGTCAATGCGGCCGGAAATCGCTGTCTCGGTGCCATGTCGTTTCTCGCCCCTTGCTCCCCTGCGACGGCAGGATCAGTCTCTGCAATTCCTGCAGAGCTCCCCGTCGCCATCATGCTACCAAGGTTGGGGAAAGGGGGAATGGAAAGAAGAGGTTCTTTGATCTTCTCGAGGTCCAGCATCACACGACGCCGCGCAACCGGGCCTGCTTCCCACCACTGCCGCCAATGCCGAAAAACCGGGACGATCGGACCTGCGGACGGCAGCGAGCGATTCGTCTGGCAAGGGTCGCGGGGCTGCTGGCTTGAACGCCGGGCGTGGACCGGAGAGACTGGACCGTCGCGTTGCACCTGACCAACCCCCGATTCTGATTGAACAAGTCCCAAGGAGACCAGGCCGTGGAAACCCGCTCTTTCCTGACCCTGTTTGTCATTTCACTTCTGCTGCCGCCGGCCGTCGCCCAGCCTGCTGAGATCAAGGCTCCCAGGGGCTTCACTTCCCTGTTCAACGGAAAGGATCTCTCCAACTGGTACGGCTGGAGCACCAAGAACCCCGAAACCCTGCGGAAGATGACTGCCCAGGAACAAAAGGCCTACAAGGCCAAGAGCCGCGAGGACATCAACAAGCACTGGAGCATCGATGGCGACGTGATCGTCAACGACGGCCATGGCCTGTACCTGACCACGGAAAGGGAATTCACCAACTACGAGTTATTGATCGACTACAAGACCGTCCCCAAAGCCGACAGCGGCATTTACCTGAAGGGTTCCCCCCAGGTGCAGATCTGGGACTACACCGATCCGGGGAAGTTCAGTATCGGCGGCAACAAGGGGTCGGGTGGCCTCTGGAACAACAGCAAGGGGGCCAAGGGAAAAGACCCACTGGTGCTCGCTGACAACAAGCTGGGAGAATGGAACAGTTTCCGGATCCGCCAGATCGGAGCCCGCACCTCGGTGTGGCTCAACAAGAAACTGGTCGTCGACCACGCCACCCTCGAAAACTACTTTGACCGCAAACGGCCGTTGTTCCACCACGGCCCAATTCAACTCCAGACGCATGGTGGCGAGATCAGTTGGCGAAACATCTTCGTTCGCGAAATTGGTGTCGCCGAGGCCAACAAGATCCTCCGTCAGAAGTCCGGAGGCGGTTTCAGCTCTGTCTTCAATGGCAAGAACCTGAAGGGTTGGGCCGGCGCGATCGACAACTACGAGATCGTGGATGGCTCAATTCGCTGCAAGAAGGGCAAGGGAGGCAACCTCTTCACCAAGCAACAGTACGGCGATTTCGCCGTGCGACTGGAAATCAAGTTGCCACCGGCCGGTAACAACGGGCTGGCCATCCGTTACCCCGGCAAGGGAAATCCAGCCTACGCCGGCATGTGCGAACTGCAGGTTCTCGACACCGGTTACCCCGGCAAGCTGGCACCTTACCAGTACCACGGTTCCGCCTACGGCATGGTTCCCGCCGCCAAGGGGTTCCTGCGGGCTGCCGGTGAGTGGAACTACCAGGTCGTCACCGTCAAGGGCTCGACCATCAAGGTCGAACTCAACGGGTCGATCATCCTGAACACCGACCTCAGCAAGGTCACCAATGCGAACACTGTCAAACAGCATCCCGGCAAGGACCTCGCCAGGGGCCACTTTGGTTTCGCCGGCCACAACGATCCGGTGATGTTCCGCAACATCGAGATCAAGAAGCTCGACTAGCGATACTCGGAAACGCCCCAACCTGTACAACGGCAATCGTTCCGTTGCACCTCGCGCCGGTGGTGCGTCTTGTCGGCGGCGTGACCTGGCTGCCTGGCTTCACCCGGGAAGCGACGAGTAACGCACGACTCGAGCAGGGAAGGGCGTGGCCGACCGTGGTTCACGCGGTCCCGTAGAGAGGGGCGATCACTTCACCGGCGTTGAGCTGGTGAGGCCGTTCCAGGCGATCGATTACCCGGCTGGTGGGATCAATCCCCAGGGCCGAGTAGATGGTGGCTCCCATGTCGGCCGGCGAGTAGGCCCGGCTGATGGGATCCGACGCCATGGCATCGCTGACGCCGATCGTCTGGCCACCACGAATTCCCCCCCCGATCACGACGGCCGAGAACACCCGGGACCAGTGATCCCGTCCGGCATTCGGGTTGATCTTGGGTGTGCGGCCAAATTCTCCGGTCACCACAACAAGTGTCTCGCCGAGCAACCCTCGCTGGTCAAGATCGGAGACAAACGTCGACAGCCCCTGATCAAAGGACGGCAGCAACCCTGTCTGCAGCCTCTTGAAGTTGTTGCCGTGCGTGTCCCAGTTATTCATGCGGCCGACGTTTACCTGGACGACCGGCATTCCGGATTCGATCAATCGCCGTGTCAACAACATCGATTGCCCGAACTGGTGTCGCCCGTACCGATCACGGTTCCGACCGGACTCACTGCCGATGTCAAAAGACTTGCGGAGCCGTCCGTCCACCAGAATGTCATGAGCCTGTTGCATTCGACGCGAGAGATCGCCAACGACCGGACTCTCGCTCAGCTTCCGACGCTGGTCATCAATGCTCTTGAGCAGTCGGCGACGGTCGGTCACTCGTGAAACCGACAGGCCGGGAGAGAACGACAACTCGTCCACCCGAAAGTTCTTGTCGTTGGGGTTTTTGATCACGTGCCAGGGATCGTAATCCGCCCCCAGGAACCCGGCATTTTGACCACAGAACCCGTAACCATTGTTCAGGTAAGTTGGCAACATGATGCCACGCGGCGTCCCGTCGGGACTCGGCCTCAGGTACTGGACCCCAGCGGAAAAGCAGGGCCAGTCATTCCGGCTGACCATGTGAGTCGAGCCGGGAGGTTCCTTGTTGATCCCGGTCAACATGCGATGCGTTCCGTGCTCGTGAGAAGGCAGCGAGTGCCTCATCGAGCGAATGATCGCGTACTTGTCAGCCAGTTTTGCGAGTCCGGGCATGTATGGCCCGATCTCAACACCTGGGACATTCGTGGAGACCGGCCGAAATTCACCGCGAGTGGATGACGGGCCGTCGGGTTTCAGATCCCACATATCCTGGTGACTGGGAGCGCCGGTCAGAAACACCAGGACGACCGAACGCACCCGGCCGTTGGGCTGTTTTGGGCTTGCCGATCCGCGGCCGGCCAGGACCTGGTTCAAGCCAAGTCCAACAAACCCGGAAAAACCAACCTGTAACGACTGACGTCGCGACAGTCGGTCTCCTGATACCAGGCCACTTTGCACTTGCTGTCCCCACATTCCTGAACCACGGCGGCCCGACTTCGATCAATCACTCACGACAGGTTATCACATTTCTCGTTTCATCCAGATGCCATTTCACATTTCCTTGATGCAGGGTGACACGCCGCCGCCGCTGGTTCCGAGTCCGATCCGGTGGGTTGAAAGCCGGGGCTGCGATTCCCAGAATCAGGCGTCCGTCGTCAAGCCACTCGCAGGTTCGGAGTCCACCGAAAATGAACGTTGAAATCGCTCTCTATTTCGGCATCGTTGTCATTCTTGTTGTACTGTTTGCAAACCAGGTTCAACGACAAACCACCAGGGTCCTGCGAATCGAAAGCATGGTGAAGGCGCTGTTGGAGAATGCCGGAATCGACTTCAACCCGGATGAAGTCATCAAGCAGAAGATCGTTGAGACACTTGGCTCTGGAAACAAGATCCAGGCAATCAAGCAGCACCGAGAATTCACAGGTTCCAGCCTCAAAGACGCCAAGGAATTCGTGGAGAAGCTCCAGGACTCAGCCGACGGCAAGACCTAGCCCATCGCATCGACCCACTGTAAAACAGGCCGGGAGGATCACAGCTTGGGAACACACGACCACGGCCCAGAAATCGATGAACTGTGGACGCAATACTTGCGTGTCATGCGGATCATCGTCGTCGCGCTAATCGGCGGTGTTGCGGCCTTTTGCATGGTCGTGCTAGCGACCTTCGAGAGTGCCGCTGATTCCCTGGGGCTGGTGGGCTCGGTTGCCCTTGGGGTGGCAGTCCTTTCGATCATGGTGAAGCTCGTCGTCCCGGGGATGATCGGCAGTGCGAAGAACGGGAGTCCCCTGACCGAACTCGTCGGACTCTACCAGGTACGACTGATCATCGGACTTTCGGTTCTTGAAGGTGCCGCCCTCTTGAACCTTGTCGCCTTCCAGGCAGAACAGCATTGGTCGTCTCTTGTCGCCGCCGGGGTCCTGGTTCTCTTCATGCTGGCCAGTTGGCCGAGTCGAGCGAAGATCGAGTCGTGGATCAAGAGACAGCAGGAAATGGCCGAGCTGGGCTGAACGGGGTCAGCGGACCTGCAGGTGTTACCACGACGTCGAGCAATCCCGGGGATGCCATGGACCTGGAACACGCTGCCGTGAAATACCAGAGACGCAACAGCCTCGTTCTGTTGCGATTGCCGTCTTACCTGTTTGGTTTTCCCCTCCTGGCGGGCCACTGCGGTTGCAACTCGTAAGAACTGGCCGGCCTCGAGCAACTGAAAACGCTCAGGCTGCCGCGTCCAATCACCGACAAGGGTCTGCAGCACGTCGGCACGATCGCCAGCCTGCGGGAACTGGGACTCTCGAGAACCGAGATCAGTGACGCGGGCCTGCAGCAGATCGCCGGCCTGCAGAAACTGCGACATCTTCACCTGGAACACACCAACATCGGCGACCGGGGGATTCAACATCTCCAGAATCTCGTCGAACTCCGCGAGTTGAAGTTGGAGTCCGCCGACGTTTCCGACGCTGGGCTGGTGCACCTGAAAGCGCTGGACAGGCTTCGAGTCCTGGACCTCATCTTCACCGAGGTCACGGACGCTGGACTCGTGCACCTGAAAGGACTGGCCCAGCTGGAAGAACTGCTCCTGCTCGGCACCAATGTGACTGACGCGGGACGGGAACATCTGCAGGGGCTCAGAAGTCTCAAACACCTGGTCCTCAACGAAACCAGGGTCACCGACACCGGCGTTGAAAAGTTCCGGCAGGCGTTGCCCAACTGCGAGATCGCCAGGTAGCCCTGATCTCTTCACCATCCAACGTCAGCGACAAGCCGATCCAGTGGGTTGAACGCCGGAAGTTCATTGTTGGCTTCCAGGGAATCGCCTGGACATCTGGTTGATGACCGGTTGTTTGCCATCGAGCTTGATCTGCAGATCGAAGAACCCCTGGGTGTCAGTCGGCGAAACGAAAAGAGAACCGGTCGCCTTTTTGTTCCGTCTGTACGTCTCTTGGACACAGAAACCGCGGCTGAAGTTCTCGAAAACACCGCACCAGAAGAAAGGGGTCCGAATCTCGAGAATCCCAGCGACTATGACGTCCTGGTGACACCGTGGTACAAATGGTGTCGCTTGACTGTTCCGACGCAATCGCGGCATCCGCTTACAGGAGATCCACCGTGTCCCGTTCTTGCCTGTTCACCGTCACGCTCACGCTCTTTTTCTTCTCGCAGCTAGCCCCCGCTGCTCCGGTGAAGGTACCGGCCGGACTCTTCAAGGACGTCAATGACAGCACGCTTGGCCAGGCCCGACTGGTTCGTGGGAAACAGCTGTTCATCGATGACTGGCTGATCGATTCTCTCGAGGGAGCCCGGCGACGGCTAAACCAGCCGGTCAAGCACAAGCGGAACCCCGTGCTCGTCAAGGACAAGCCATGGGAAGAGGGCGCGCCGGGCTACGGAACCGTGCATTACGACCCCGAAACCAAGCTGTTCAGGATGTGGTACCAGACCTGGAAAAAAGTCCCCAAAGGGGCAAGTTCGGAAGGGAACCTCTGCCTGGCAACCTCCCGCGACGGCGTCACCTGGTCCAAGCCGATCATCGACAAGAAGACCGGCACCAACATGGTCCAGACCCCCAGGGTGACAGGTTTCCAGTGTCCGGGAATTTTTCGCGATCCCACAGAGAAAGACCCATCCCGCCGTTACAAGATGCTCTTCAGTTGCTCCCCCGACGGCACGGTCAAGACCTGGATGACCAGCGTCGGTTACTCGCCCGACGGCATCCACTGGACCGCGGCGAAGACACTTCCCCTGATCCCCTTCAGCGACACGCAGATCTGTCCGTTCTGGGATTATCGCAGTCGTCGTTACATCGCGATCCTCCGTTTCGGCCCGCCCAACACGCGACTGGTCAGCCGGACCGAGAGCGAGGATTTCCTGCACTGGTCACCGAAGATCACCGTGATTCGGCGGACGAAGATGGACGTGCCGCAACAGACGCAGTTTTACCAGATGGCTCCGATGCCCTACGGTGATATCTACATCGGGCTGGTCGCCGCGTACCACACCGAGACGCTCAAGCCCATCCCCGCCGATCGGCCCTGGACCGACCGCAAGAACCTCCAGCTGCTGTTCAGCCGCAACAGCATCACCTGGTCACGCGTCGGCCGAGACGGGGCCATCCCGCACAACAAGCTGAACCAGCCGGCCGATTGGGCGAAGGTCGCGCGCGAAGCCGCGTTCCTACCCTACGGGCGAAAGAACAAGGATTGGGACTGGGGCACCGTCTCGCCTTACTTCACGCCGGAACCGATCGTCGTCAACGATCGAATCCACATCTACTACATGGGCCAGAACGGGCGCAACTGGTGGACCTATACCGGCGACCCGCCGCGCAAGGACCCAAACGCACGTAAACCGGACAAGGGTGTCGGCCTGGCCACGCTGCGAGTTGACGGGTTCGTGTCGATCGAGGCTGGAGCCAAGGGTGGCACGATGACCACCCGACCGTTCCTGTTTCTCGGTGACGGGCTGATCCTCAACGCCGACGCCCGGGGAGGCCAGATCACCGTCGAAGCACTCGATGCCGCCGGGAAACCCCTCGAAGGCTTCGGCCTGGCCGCGAGCCGGCCGTTGACCAGCGACAACGTCCGCCACAGCCTGTCCTGGAAAGGGCACAAGGACCTGCACCAGCTGCAGGGCAAACCGATCCGGTTGCGGTTTCACCTGAAGAACGCCCGGATGTTCTCACTGACACCCCGCACACAAAATGTCCATTACATCCGCTCCTACAACTGAGCAACGACACGTGACTTTGCCTTTCCACGAGAGCCTCGACGGGCAGGGCAGCCGTGATGGTGATTCGGTCCCTCACCCGTCATCCTGTACAGCCCCCAACCGAAAACGCCGGTGTGCCAGTTCCGGCATTTCTCCTCCCATCTGACGTGGAGTCCCTTGCATGCGAAAGCCAGCCTTCCTTCGTTGTTTGACCACATGTGCCTGTTTCCTTTTCTTGCTCGTCGCCGCCGCGGACATTCCCGCTGCGGTCAAGCTCGAGGTCAAACCCGACCGCAAAACGGCTCTGTATGAAGTGGGAGAAACAGCCACCTTCACCGTGCTCGTTACCGACAATGGTCAACCTGTTTCCAGGGGTTCTCTGTCGTACGTCGTGAACAACTTCCTCGATACTCTTGTCCCACGCACGAAAGTTGACTTGTCGGAAAAAGGAACGACGATCCAGCTCGGGTCAAAAAAGGCCCAGTTTTTCAGCTGCGTGGTCACCTTTTCGCCCTCTGAGGGCAAACCCGTCAGGGCGGCGAGCACCGTGGGGTTTTCAGTCAACAAGATCACGCCCGGTTTGTCCGTGCCAGATGATTTTGACGAGTTTTGGACAACACAGAAGAAACGGCTGGCTCGCAAGAAGATGAAGGCCACGCTGACCCCCGTCGACTCACCCGACCCCCAGGTCGAGAGTTTTGATCTCCAAGTGACCTGCCTGGAGAACGCTCCGGTTTCGGGGTATTTTTCCCGACCGCACAAACCAGGGGAAAAAAACCATCCCGCCATCCTCTGGGTCCACGGCGCGGGAGTCCGAAGTTCGTCCCTGGGCAATTCCGTCAGCGGGGCACGCGAGGGCATGTTGTCGCTGGACATCAACGCTCACGGTCTCCCCAACGGGAAACCGAAGGACTTTTACACAGCCCAGTCCCGAGGACCATTGGCCAATTATCGCTTTGCAGGCCGGGAGTCTCGCGAGACGATCTACTTTCGAGGAATGTACTTACGGATTGTCAGGGCCATTGATTTCCTGACGTCTCAACCACACTGGGACGGCAAGAACGTGATTGTGATGGGCCACAGCCAGGGAGGTGGACAGGCCCTGGTCGCCGGCGGAATTGACCAGCGCGTCACGGCAATTGCTGCCGGTGTCCCCGCCCTGTGTGACCATGGCGGTCGCGAGTCCCGGCAGATCAATGGTTGGCCAAAAATCGTCCCGTATGACCGCAACGGGCGGGCCGACACCAAGGTGCTCCAGGCATCCCGTTACATTGATGCCGTGAACTTTGCCAGTCGCTGCAAGGCCAAGGCCATCATGAGTGTTGGTTTTGCCGACACGGTTTGTCCGCCCTCGAGTTGTTACGCCGCATTCAATCTGTTGCGGGGTCAGAAGTCCATCATTAATGAACCCGCGATGGGACATGCGGCACCGGCGCATATCAAGAAAGCATTTCTTGAATTCGCCAAGCGTTCCTTGAAATGAAACGAGGTCAGACGATCCAGGCAAGACGTCCAGGATTTCTGATGCAGGTGATGGGTTGGCGACGACCAATCCTGGCGGGTTGAACGCCCGGGCCGGGACAGGGACAATCGCTGATCCCTCCGGCTTCCAGCAAACCACAGCAGCGATGGCATGTCGACGAGATGAAAATGCGCAAGAACAACTGGTTGGCCCTGGCCAGCTTGATACTTGTCAGTGGAGGGCTTGCCTCAGCGGCTTTCAGTAACCCGCCGAACGCCTTGAACGATCCCAGTGGGGATCGACAGTCGTTGCTACTGGGAGTCGCCGGGTTCGCCTGCACGATCGTCGGGATGGTGTTGTTGCTGATGGTGGCGAGCAAGACAACAAAGTCCATGCCACCGAAGAAGAAGATCAGCACCAACATCTGTGTCGGCTTCGGGATCATTCTTCAGTTGGCAGCGATTCTCGCGTACCGGACCGGAGTCGTAGTCGCTCATCCCCTGGTCGTGCCACTCGGACTGTTCTGGCTCAGCCTGCCTGTGTTCGTCCGGGGCTGTATGGACTACGCGAGTGGCAAGGGCCGTTCGAAGTGGCTTGGGCTCGTTGGCGTGACAGGACTTGTCGGGCTGGCCATCCTGGTCATCTTGTCCGAGCGAAACGACGATGATCTGGTCGATCCGGCTGACGCCGATGAAGATGTCATCGACGTTGCGTCCCAGGGCTCCGGGAACTGAACTCCGGGCGATCACTTCTCACGGCTGTTCCCGCTCAACTCCTGCGCGCGAAATGTCATCTCAAAGAACGCGCGACCGTCCTTGTCCAGAAATCTGGCGTTGAGCCTGGCCGGCGTGCCGGCGCCGTGCGCCGTGACCAGCAGGAAACTGTTGGGCTTGCCGAAATCCCGGACGAGGGCGGGATGAGAAGTGTTGGCCGTTTCAATCACCCTGCCGTGAATCGGTGACGTGATGAGCTCGGGGATCTTGTAGCCGGCACTTTCGGCCGTGTGGTGACGTAGCACGCGGGTTCGATGGATGTCACCACCGACCAGGACAACACCGCCGATACTTTCTTTCCCGAGGAAATCAAACAGGGCCTGCCGTTCGTGAGGATAGGTTGCCCAGTGATCAAGTTTTCCCGGTCGAACCGCGCCGTTCCAGATCATACCGCAGGCAAGAATCTTGAATGGTGCGGTCGAGGCTTTCAGACCGCGGCGGAGCCACCGCCATTGCCGTTTGCCAAGCAGCGATGTGCGATCCTTGTCGAACGGCGACGGTTCGGTGCCCGCAAAAAACCGCGTGTCCAACAAGAAGACCTCAATTGCACCGCGGCGGAACCTGGAATAGATGCCCGTGCGGCCGTCCCCAAAAGATGGATTGGGACGGTATTCCATGAACACGCGTCGCGAGTTCTCTTTGTTCTTCAGGTTCCCGTCGGTGTCATTGCGACCGAAATCGTGGTCATCCCAGGTGCCATACAGCGAACGATTGCGGAGCAACTTCCGGAAGTCGGCAACTGCAGCAAATTCCGCGTACCGCCGACGTTGAACGGCCAGGTCGGTGGAATCGATGTACGGGGTGTCGCCCAGGAGGATGATCGCGTGTGGATCAACGGCTCGCATTTGTCGCCAGACGGCCGACGACCCTGCGTCTTCGTCCGCGCAGGACCCGAAGGCCAGGCGAACGGTCACCGAACGCTCTGGGCCGGGGGTTTCAAGGAAATAGTCATCGCCGGTGGCAAGCGTCTTGCCTCGAGACGCGATCTCGTAGTGATAACGGGTCGCCGGCTGAAGCGATTTCAGTTGCCAGAGGATGCAACCATCCCGATTCGATGTCGAGCGCGCCGTGGCCGTCACCCGGTGTCCCTTCTGGTTGCGGGCTGAAATCTGGAACTCGCCTGCCTCAGCCGACCGTGCCCAGACCATCGCGCTGTCAGAAGTGAGGTGACCGATGAACGGCCCGTGCGTGATTGGCTCCGAGGGTTCGGTGAGACCTGCAAAGATGACCCGTCGTCGGGCCCGGCTGATGCCAACCAGACCTCCTGAATGAAGGTCCTTGGCAAATCCCTGCCCGGTGAAAGGAACCGACTGCTTGCCGATGAACTCGAGCACGCTTCCGGTTTGCGGCAGCTGCAGCCGATAGACTTCGGGCTTGTCGTGGCCGGTCACCAGCAGTTCCTGCCTGTACCACAGCCCACCCGAAAGGCTGAATCGGCCCAGTTGGCCGATGACCGACCCGGGATAGGTCCACCGGCGCTTCTGCCGCCATTTGTTGTCAAATTCAACAAGAAATGTCTCGGCATTCTTGTCGCCGTAGCGTGCGAAGTTGCACCACCAGTGATCATCATGTCGCACGACCCAGGTCAGGCTGCCTCCGGCGTTGCCGAAGTCCCTGAACGTGGAAAGTTTCATGGAACCGGGATCAAGGACCTTGATCTCGCTCCGCTCGGGAATCTGGGGGTAGTTTGAGTGAGCACACAGCAGCTTTCCTTTCCAGAGAAAACCGCTGTTGAGGTGCTTGGCATTTCCGGTGCTGGTCGCGATTCGCCGCCCGGTCGTGCGATCGTATTTGGCCACCTGCTGGCTCGCGATCGCGTACACGAATCGCCCGTCGGCAGCCGCAGCCTGGATCGCCTCGGGAGCGGCCAGCTCTGCCGTCTTTGGCCAGGGCTCTCCTGTCCCGGCGGCACAAAGCCCCGCAACCGGCAGAAGCACCGTGAGAACCAGCCAACAGGTCCAGCGGATCAGAGCGGGCATTGTTTCAACTTCCTTGCCTGAGAGATGTGACACCAGTCTCTCCATCCCGGCCCCGGCGTTCAACCCGTTGGAACCACCTCCTCGACAACACGGAAGTCCTGTCGAATCACCTGCCATCAGTTGCACTGGATGGGAAATCCTCAGGATTACCCGGGTTCTGGCGTGAGACAACTCTGGCCTTTGCGTTAACGCTCATGTGCGACGCCTGACGACGTCGCTTGACTCACACCGCGACACGCTCAGACAGGAGAATCACGATGACCTCGACTCGCAGAAACACGACCCAACCCCGTCCGCATTGTCTGCCCGCAGCCCTCGTGCTCGTGCTCGCTGCCGTCCTCGTGATGGACACTCAAGACAGGGCAACCGCCGGCCCGGTGATCAAAGCTGTCTCCGAGAAAGTCCGCCAGAGACGGCTCGAGGAACTCGTGGAACGAATGCAGTCCCAGGAGATTCGTGGCTCGAGCAAGGACGACTGGATCGTCACGTATTACGGTGACGACCGAATCCTTGCGGGCGGAGGCAACGATATCGTCTCGTCAGGGGGTGGAGACGATGAAGTCCACGGTGGAGACGGCGACGACAGGCTCTACGGAGGATCCGGAGACGACAGGCTCTACGGAGACCGTGGCAATGACCTTCTGATGGGGGGTTCAGGAAACGATCTGCTCAAGGGAGAACAGGGAAATGACTTTCTCCATGGCGGCAGCGGCGATGATGTGCTGCACACTCGCACGGGCAACGACTTTCTCGTCGGTGGAACCGGTGACGACACGTTTGTCGTTTGCCCGTCAGGCCAGCCGGAGATCAACGTCATCCTGGACTTCACTCCCGGCGAGGACGTGATTGACCTGAGGCACCCGGGAATCCACGTGGTGGACTTCGCCGACCTGTTGTCGCTGGCAACTCAGACGTCGCAGGGAGTCAGAATCTCGCTGCCGACCAACAACGCGACCAATGATCGACTGTTGCTGATCGGACTCACGATCGCCGATCTCGATCCCGCCGACTTCGACATCTAGTCCCCAGCCACAGCACTGGAACCGAAAACCCAAGCCGATCGTCCTGGGCAGATTGTCCCGGGGCGATCGGCCGGTTTGATTGCGATCGCCAGGGCAGCCGAGTACGAGCAATGAGTGACCCGGTCCCTATCCAGCCAGTTTCTCGGCCAGGCGGCTACTCATTTCCGCGTCGACGAGCTCGTCAAATGCCAGAGCCAGCCCTCGCCGTTCCGATTCGATCATTGCGAGCGTTACCTTTTCCAGATCCACTTGCTGCACACTCGCCCTTTCCATTTTCTCGACGGGTATCGACACGCCGCTCTGCCGGGCCATGACCAGGGCATCGAGGATCTGGTTGACGTTGCTCCCGCGGATCTGCATCCCGATGATCAGCGGCAGCGAAATGCGATTTCCTGACAACAACGCGCGGGCCCAGGGACGAACGAGGTACCTGAAGAACACCAGCACCATCGTGACGGTGGCAACGAGAAACACGGACACCACGATGAGCTGAGATGACTGCATGAGGGCATCGTTTCCTGAACGGCTCGACTGTTGGTGACCACTGGATCATGTTTCAAGCCACCGTTCAAGCGGTGGTCCGAAAGTCCGTCATCCCCAGCCCCGGGGTTCAATCCGTCGGATCCGAACCAGGCTCACCGGTGTCGGCAGCCGGAACCGGCTCAGATGAGATCCTGGAAGCCGGCAGCCGGAATCCGGTTCCTCGCCCGTGGGCCGGCCACGATCTCACTGATCCAGTTCACCAGGTCCGCGATGTCCTCGCGAGGAAAGATCGGCACCGTCGCCCGGCAGGGATCGTCGGTCACAACGGCCTGGATCGAATCGTGGGTCGCCGACAGTGGCAACGAATGACCAGCGGCCCGCCAGACCTCGATCTTCGGCGACCCGGTCTGCAGATCCCCCTCGACAAGCACCAGGTCACACTGATCGAACATCGTTTCGATCGCCTCGTAACGATCAGTTTCCGGGCCGAACCCATCGGTCGATTCAAACACCGCCGTCAACCGGGGACCCACGATCCCGACAACGGCGGCCCCGGCCTCGCCGTGTCGAAACGAGTCCTTGCCCGGGGTGTCGAATTCGTGATCGTGGTGTGTGTGCTTGATCGTCCCGACCCGGTAGCCAAGCGTTGTCAACCGGGACACCAATTCGACGATCAGCGTTGTCTTGCCACTGTTCTTTCGACCAACGATATGAATCCGCCTGTCCATCGATTTCCTTTCCCGAAACCATCTGATTTCCGGATCTGGGCTGCAATGACCGTGCCGGTCGGGAAGTAAAGGCCGAAATTTCTCTCCACGGTCATCGGGCCCCTGGCCGCCGGCAACAGGGGCCTGCCGTGCTGGCGAACCGTTGATCGCTTCCGATTGAGTTCAACCGGCCGATTCCACATTGCCGGCGGGCCTCTTCAACTGGACACGGAACCGGCTCCCCCGACCGGGTTCCGATTCCACCCACAACTGGCCTCCCTGCTGCTCCACCAGGTTGCGGGAAAAATACAACCCCAGACCCGAACCGGAATCGTCGCGATTCCGGGACAGGCGACGGAACGGGGCGAAGATCTTCGACTGGTCCTCCCGGGAAATCCCCGGACCGTTGTCAACAACCGAGACAATGCAACTGGCCGGTGAGAGTTCGGCTTCGATCACGATCCGTCCGGGACTCTTGTCGATGAACTTCGCCGCGTTGGCCAGCAGGTTGTAGAACACCTCGCGAAGTTGGACGTGATTGGCCAGTACCGTTGGCAGGGGCTCGTTAACGATCACGTCGATCTGTTCCCGCTCCAGCAACGGCTGCACCCGTTCGATCGCCTGGTCGATCACCTTGCCCACGGCGATTTCGTCGTCCGGGTCAGCTGTCTCGGTCGCCAGTGCCGTTGAAAGCAACTCGTCGATCGTTCCACTCATTCTGAACACCGTGGCCCGTGCCGCTTCAATCAGTTGCCGGGCGTCCTTGGGCAGTTGATCCTCGAACTCATCGAGGACCTCGTCGCAGTAGTTTGCCACGGTTCCCAGGGGTGTTTTCAGGTCGTGCGACGTGAAGTGAGCGAACTGCTTCAACTCGTTGTTGGCCGCCCAGTACAACTCCAGGGCCTGCCTCAGATCCCGTGTCAATTGCTCGAAGTAGGCATCCAGGGTCAACCCGACATCGAGAAAGACAGCTTTCATTAACGTCGAGATCACCAGCAACGTGTCCGGTGAAATATCCTTCGAGGAGTTCGCCAGGCAAAACTGGACGAACTGGTTGTAAGACCCGAGAAAATCCTTTGGCTCGATACCTTTCTCGGCATGCGCTTCACCGGCCCGGCGACGTTGACAGAGAAAGTCCTCGTCCCAACGAGCCTGCAGCATCGCGTCAAAGAACTCCCGCTGCGCCAGCTTGAGCCTCTCGACCAAAGCAGGGTCTTCCAGAAAACGTGAGGTCTCCTCGAACATCGCCAGGTGCCGGTAGAACGCATCCAGGTATTCGACAGCATGACGATCGAACACGGGCTGAAATGACCGGAGCCGCGTGGCATCATCGGCGGTCAATTCCAGAAACTCCAACCGCATCGCAAGATCGCCAGACTCGTCGGTTTGCTCTGGAAAACCGATCGAGGGACTGAGTTTTTCGTCCGTCACGGCGGATGGGCTCCGGTTGTATTCTGGAAACACTCTGATTGTCACTACTTGAAGTTTCCAGTGGGCACCAAACGGTTGCAAGGCATCGTGCGGCCAGGTGTGCGGACCGTGCGATCCCACACGGACTGCGCACTCCCACAGCCGGATTTCCCGCCGAAAACTCACTCTCCCCAGTTCATCCCCGTTCGGCACCGATGTTGCACCACTCTTGCCGTCGTGGGGCACCGACACGATTGCCGGCGTTCCGTCAGTCCCTGGGAATTCCGATCGCCGATCGATCCCAATGATGGCCCCGGACCAACGATCTGGACACTAGGAGAAAAACATGTCTTGGCTCCCCAGAAAACTCGTGGTGGTCCCAGTCGACTTTTCCGAGAACAGCCTGGGCGCACTGGAGACGGCGATCGAACTGGCCAACACCCCCGATACGATCTTCGCCGTCCATATTGTCCCGCACGTCGCTGCCATTTCGCCGGGCATGATCTGGGACACCGTCAACGACGCAACCCGTGTCAACTCGACAAAAAAGTACTTCCGGGATTTCCTGGTTGATCGCGGGCTGGACAAGATCAATCTCGAGGTCCGCGTGGGAGATCCCGGATTGCAGATCACGGATTTTTCCCGAGAGATCGGCGCGGACCTGATCGTGATTTCATCGCACGGCTATCACGGCATGAAGAGGCTGCTGATGGGATCAGTGGCCGAACGGGTGCTTCGACACGCGGATTGCCCGGTGCTGGTTCTCCGGCGAAATGATCCGGCGGCCGTGTGACGGGCCCTGTGGTCGACGACCGAGACAGGACGACTTTATTCCTCGATCGCATATTTCAACGCGGCGACCACGTCCAGTGCCGTGACCACACCAACCGGTCGCCCGAGTTCGTCGAGAACGACGATCCGGTGGATGTGTTCGTCGCACATCACTCGCGCGGCGACCATCATCGTCGCGTTTTCCTGTACGGAGTGAACGAACGAGGTCATGCAATCGCCGACAAGGTCGGGTCTCCCCTCGGCCGATCCCATCGACGAACCGCCCGAGGGTGTCGCGACCAGGAATTCCCTTTGGACAAAATCCGTCGTCGTCAGCACACCGGCACAAACGCCGCGATCATCCACGACCGGTGCCCCCGAGATGTCGTGCTCGACCAGCAGGCTGGCAGCTTCCTGCATGGTCTGGGATTGACTGAGGCGAATCGGTGCTGGCGTCATCATGTCGCCGACCCGCAAAGACAACAGACGTTCGATGGCACTGTTCATAAGCACGACCTCCGGTTCCCTGATGGTTCAATTCAGTCCGCGACACCATAATCAGTCCAAAAAGCCTCGATCAGCAACTCGGTCTCGCGGTGTTCATGGTCCTCCAGTGCCGCGATCCAGGAAAGTAGACCGGGGAAGATCAATCGGTGTACCGAATTGATCGAGGGACCGGCGTGAAGTGAATCGATCAGTTCCGCCAGATCCTTCTGCAAGACATCGTGTTCATCGAGACACTTTTCGAGAGTTTCTGCCGCGTGTGGCAGCCGCTCGCAGACCGGTTCCAGGTAGCCTCCCCGCTCTTCAAGAGCCATGTGGTCGGCCACGATCTCGGCCAGTTGCTCGAGTCGAGACAACAACGGATCGACGCGATGCACGCTGGCCGGATCAACCAGGAACTGGGAAAGGCAACTCAACGAACGACGAAGCCGACGATGTTCGGAAGCAATTTGCCGACTCCATCTGAGCGAATCGTCGTTCACGTCATTATCACCTCGTTCAGGACGTGCGGCCGGAGTGTGATTTGATCAAAACACGCTTCAAACATTCGTGGTCGTGTCCCTCAGCGTTGCGATGCAGGACTTCCAGTCGCCGGCTTCCCTTCACCCCGAGCGGAAAAACGTTCGGCCGGATAGGTGATTTCGAGCCGTTCAATCTGACCGGCACGGATCGTGATCTCTCGCGATCGTTCCAGGAACCCGGCCCGCTCGTGCCAAATCCGCAACCGGTGCGTTCCCGCCGGCAGCTCTCGAATCCTGAAAGTCCCGTCCCGGGCGGTCACCGCCGCAAAGGAATGGTCCAACGGCAAGTGCCAGGCCCGCATCCACGGGTGGAGGTCGCACTTGACCAACAGCGGTTTCCGCTCCGCCATCGAGTAGGTCAACTGCAGCCCGTCCCGGTTGTTCGCCGCGATCGAGACATTCGTCGAGTGATTGCGAACCGGAAGCGTGTGGACGTTGTGAGCGATCGCATCGTTGCTCTTGACCAGGACCGGCTGGCCGACCCGGACAATCAGGTTCCTCGGCACAAAGACACATTCCCTCTGATCAAAAACGACCGACGCGACCGGCACCGGTGTCTTGTGCCCCTCGGGAGCACGTCCCAGAAAAACAAAGACGTTGGCCAGGCCATTGTCGGCGGTTCCATCAACCAGCAGTGACTCGTCGAGGATGTCGTGTCCGCCACAAACCTCGAAATCCTTGACACTCTTGTCGCCCCCCCGAACCAGCAGGGCCGGTTTGGCTGCTGTCCCCCCGTAGAGGATGACCCCTTCCAGGTCGCCAACAGAAACGAGTTCGCTCGACTTGGTGGTTCGGTTCTCCGGCGCGAATCCCGTGGGAATCGTCGCTGTCGGCGAAGCCACCGGCGAGGAGACTGCCGGCGTCAATTGCGGTGGTTCCGATGACTCGCCACAACCGGTCAGCAGAAACGACACCGACATCAGGGCCAGCGCCCCGGTCCACACAAACAGCCATATCAGAACGAGGATCCCTGGCCGACTTCCAGCCTGCTCAGTTTGTTCATTCATCGCGAGAACTCCTCTTTAATCGGACCCGGGGCGTCCCTCTCCCGAACTGAGCTCGTTGCCGGTCCACAGGTCACGGCCTGCCGCAACCCGCAGCCGGTAAAGCTGCACCCGCGGTGCCTTGGCCTGCATGAACTGGCGATCAGTTCCAGAGGGGGCCGTGGGAGAGGTGATGTAGTCGTTCTTGGGCACCGCTCGCACCGGAAGCATGACGTCTTGCATCGTTGTTTCTCTCCGATTGAACTCGCATTTTTTTCGGAATTCTCGATCCCGCTCGACGGTTCGCCCGCCATTGCGATGGTGATCGCAGATTGCGTGCCAAACGCGACCGTCCTGGAAAACGTTCGCAACCAGCTCAGCACTCAAGCCGCAACCGACCGTCAAAGTCGCGATTGCCAAACCCTCGCAGGATTTTTCGGCGAAAGGCCCGGACACACCGTTGTGCGAATTCGCACGATGACGGGCGATTCAGCACGTCCGAACAGGTCGCGGCGATCAACGGTGATCGCGTCGATTTCCAGACCGGCAACGTGTTGGTGCGGACGGGGTCCATCGAGGCGGGGGCCGAGAATCAACTGCCGACGATTGGCACGCCGTCTGCATCAAGAAAAGAGCCGTCAACTGGCTCACGCGTCCAAAGCGTCGTTTGATTGATCAGGAATGCCACCATGGCTCGGCGGTGGACACAACGAAATGATCTCGGCATCACGACCGAGGTAGGAGTCGGCCTGTTGCTGACGCTGATCCTGTTGCTGCTGATGCCGTTGCTGGTCCCGACGAGAAGGGGAGTCGACTGGAATCCCGGCCCGCAAGCGAACGACCCTCGGGCGAATCCCGAGTCCTCTGCCGCCGCGAGCCCAACCCCGGATCAATTAACTCGCGACAACGAGAAAGCGTTCAAGCAGACCCGGGATCTTTACGTCGCCCAGTGCGCCGGTTGCCACGGGGCTAACGGCGATGGCAGGGGACCGGCGGCGACGGTCCTGTTTCCCAGGCCCCGGGACTTCCGCGCGGGCCGGTTTCGACTGGTAACGACAAGCAACGGTGTGCCGACGATCGAGGACCTGGTCGAGGTTCTGCGACGCGGGATCCCGGGCAGTTCGATGCCTCCCTGGCCGGCGATCGACAAGCCCCGATGGAAGATGCTGGCCAACTTTGTCGTCGAACTCAGGCGTCAGGGAATCCGTGAAACCGAACAGGCGCAGGCTCGCGAGCTGGGCGAGGAACCTGTCGAGGAAGAAACCGTGGAACTGGTTCACCAGTTGACGACACCCGGACCGTTGATCGACGTGCCACAACTGGAGCCGTCGGGAGCCGAATCGATTGACCGCGGAGAATCGCTGTACCTGAAACAGGGATGCGGCGGCTGTCATGGCAAGCAGGGACGTGGTGATGGACAGGAGAAAATGGTCAACGCCGAGGGCCTGCCCAACCCGCCGCGGGACCTGACCCGAGGAATCTTCAAGGGCAACTTCGATCCGGAATCGATCTATCGGCGGATCCTGGCCGGCATGCCCGGCAGCGCGATGCCGTCGGCCAAGAAACTCCTCCCCGGACAGGTCGCCGACCTCGTCAACTTCGTTCTGGCACTTTCCGACCAGGCGACACGGGATGCGACGGTCCTGAATCGGGAGCGAATCTTGGCACGAAAAGTCACCGACTGGCCGGAAAATCCTGCGGATTCTTTCTGGGAAAGAAACCCGGCCACGCGGGTCCGACTGATGCCACTGTGGTGGCGAGACGAGTTCCCGACAGACGTGCTTGTCCGCGCCGTCCACGACGGCCAGTCACTCGCCTTGCAGGTCAGTTGGGAAGACTCGCGACCTGACAATTCCCTGGTCCGCACGGAGTCCTTTCGTGACGCCGTGGCCGTGCAGTTCTACCAGGGTGACCTCGAACCGTTCCTGGGAATGGGAGCCCGGAACGATGTCCTGGATGTCTGGATGTGGGACGGTGGTCGGCAGCACGGCGCCCCGTCACTCGAGGAGGTTTATCCACGTATCGTCGTCGACTGGTATCCGTTTTCGGAAACCGCCGTCACGTCGCCTGAATACCGGCGATCGGGTACGAGGACCTCGGCACAAAGCAAGCTCACCCTGGCCGCCAAGGCGGCAGGGAATTCCATTGTGCCGGAGGCCAACGGCCCGGTCGCCGCTTCTCTCCAGTCGCGAAGTCCCGGAACACTGGCGTTTCGGCCTCGTCCCAGCCAACTGGTATCCACCAGGGGCAACTGGCAGGGCGGACGCTGGCGGGTGGTGTTTCATCGTCCGCTGGTCGTGGGTGCGGGAGACGGGGTGTCTCTCGTGCCCGGCCGATCGGCCTCGATCGCGCTGGCCATCTGGGACGGTTCGCGGCGGGACCGTAATGGCAAGAAATTGATCACTATCTGGCAGGACCTGGAATTGGAGGAAAACTGATGGTGTCGTCGGTGTTGGGGAGGGTGAGTGCACGCGAACGGAACCTGTTGGTCGGTAAGTGCCGCCCCGGGAACGACAAGCCGCATCGCTGCGGGCCAGCGAAGCGTCTCCCGGAGCACGACAGGCTCCCGGTCCCGCAACCGGATCTCCTGGTGACCCGCGAACTCGCCCTCCTCCAAAAACACGAGAAGCATGCCGCACGATAGACGCCAATTCCTGAAATCGTGCCTGATCGCCGGGGGAGGACTTCTTCACGGTGACACGAGAGCCCGGGCACTGGAACCGCTCGACCAGAACAACCCACTGGGTTCCTACCCGGATCGCGGCTGGGAACAGGTCTATCTCGACCAGTACAAGACCGACGGCAGTTTCACCTGGGTCTGCAGCCCCAACGACACCCACATGTGCCGTCTTCGGGCGTTCGTTCGCAATGGCGTGATCATCCGCAGCGAGCAGGACCACGATCACCAGCGGATCGGCGACCTGTACGGCAACCAGGCAACGGCAGGGTGGAACCCGCGTGGTTGTGCCAAGGGCCTGACGATGCAGAGACGCGTCTACGGCCCCTACCGGCTGAAGGGCCCGGTCCTGCGGCTTGGCTGGAAACGATGGGCGGATGCAGGATTTCCGTCGCTGGCCGACTCGCCGGAACTGCGAACGAAATTCCACTTCGACGATCGGGGCCGCGACTCGCATGTCCGTGTCAGTTGGCAGCAAGCGTTCCACTACATTGCCGGAGGAATCGAAGCGATTGCCCGGACCTACAGTGGTCCGGAGGGCGAATCCCGGCTGCAACGAGACGGCTACGAACAACGAATGATCGACATGGTCGAGGGGGCCGGAACCCGCACGATCAAGATCGGGTCCAACCTGCCGGTGCACGGGCTCGTCGGCAAGTTCGGCATCTACCGGTTCTCCAACATGCTGGCCTTGCTCGACCACCACATCCGCGGTGTCCCACCGGAGAAGGCCCGCGGAGCCCGCGACTGGAACGAGTACACCTGGCGGGGAGACCAGGCGCCCGGGCATCCCTTCGTTCACGGGCTGCAGGCGGCCGACATGGACTTCAACGGCCTGAGGTTCTCCCGCCTGGTCATCCAGGTCGGAAAGAACCTGATCGAAAACAAGATGGCCGATTCCCACTGGCTCAACGAGGTGATCGAGCGGGGCGGTCGCATCGTCAATATCGCCCCGGAATACAACGCGCCCAGCACCAGGTCCGACTACTGGATCGCCGTGCGTCCCGGGCTCAGCGACACCTCCGTGCTGCTGGCCGTCACGTGGATCCTGATCGACGAGGAATGGTACGACAAGGACTTCTGTCGCCGTTTTACCGACTTCCCGCTACTGGTCCGTACCGACACGTTGATGCGGCTGCGACCCGAAGACCTCGACGCCAATTACCGCCCGCGGGACATTCGCGATGGCCCGTCCTACACGATCCAGGGACTCACCGACAAGCAACGCCAGAAAATCGGTGACTTCTGCGTCTGGGACACGGCAACGCAGCAGGTGGCCTTTGTCACCCGTGACGAGGTCGGCAAGAAGATGTCAGTGGTCGCGGCACTGGAGGGAACCTACACGGTGCGACTGAGCGACGGCAGCGAGGTCGAGGTGATGCCGGTCCTGGAGATGTACCGCAGACACCTGGCCGACTACGACCCCAGGACCGTCGCGGAAATCTCCGGTGCCCCCGAACATCTCATCCATCGCCTGGCCGATGACATCTGGCAAACGACTCTCGCCGGACAACCGGTTTCGATCCACACCGGCGAGGGAATCAATCACTATTTTCACGCCACGCTGCACAACCGGGCCAGCTTCTTGCCGCTGATGCTGACCGGCCAGATCGGCCGGCACGGGGCCGGAGGTTACACCTGGGCCGGCAACTACAAGGGAGCCCTGTTCCAGGCCTCGCCGTGGAGTGGCCCCGGAATCGGCAGCTTCATCAGCGAGGATCCGTTTGCGCCGGTACTGGATCCGGGAATCCGCATCACCAAGAAACACCTCCGCAAGACCAACGACACCGAGGACCCCTCTTACTGGGCCGGCGGAGAACGCACCCTGACCGTCGACCTGCCTCGCGGCGGCACCCGGACTTTCACCGGCAAGACCCACCTGCCCACCCCGACCAAGATGTTCTGGTACAACAACGCCAATTTCCTGAACCAGGCCAAGTGGGCCTACAACATCATCGTCAACGGCCTGGCGAAGGTCGACATGATCGTCGACCAGCAGATCGAATGGACCGGCAGCGCCGAGTACGCCGATGTCATCCTGCCGGTCAACAGCTGGGTCGAATTCACTGACTACGAGTGCGCCGTGTCGTGTTCGAACCCCTTCCTGCAGATCTGGAAGGGTGGAATAGCCCCGGTCCACGACACGATCGATGACGCCGAGGTCTTTGCAGGAGTCGCCGGGGAACTGCGACGCCGGACCGGTGATCGACGATTCGCCGACTACTACCACTTCGTCACCACCAAGAACAACACCGTCTACATCCAGCGGGTTCTCGACAACTGCACGACCACCCGCGGCAGCGATGGTCCCTATGACGTCGAGAAACTGATCGCCGGAGACTACGGGGCCGCGCCGGGCACCGCACTCATGTTGCACCGCACCTACCCCCGTGTTCCCTTCTGGGAACAGGTGCACGACTCGATCCCCTTCTACACCGACTGCGGTCGCCTGTCCTCGTATTGCGATCTGCCCGAGGCCATCGAGTACGGAGAGAACCTGGTCGTTCACCGCGAGGCCATCGAGGCCACGCCATACCAGCCCAACGTGATTGTTTCCACCAGCCCGTTCATCCGCCCGGTCGACTACGGGATTCCCGCAAACGAGACCGACGCCGAACTCAGGCAGGTCCGCAACGTCAAGCTCTCCTGGAACGAGGTGAAACAGACCGTCAATCCACTCTGGGAACAGGGTTACCGTTTCTTCTGCAGCACGCCCAAGAGCCGACACTCCACGCACTCCTCCTGGGCGACCGTCGACTGGCACTGGATCTTCAGCGACAACTTCGGTGACCCTCATCGCACCGACCGGCGGTCCCCCGGCGTGGCCGGACAACAGATCCAGATGAACCCGTCGGCTGCCAAAGACCTTGGCCTGGACGAGGGAGACTATGTCTGGGTGGACGCCAACAGTGCCGACCGACCCTACATCGGCTGGCAAGACGACACCGGATTCAGGCACCGGGCATTTCGCTGCCTGGTGAGACTGAAGCTCAACCCCGGACTGCCATTCGACATGACCATCCTGAAACACACCGGCTGGATCGCCACCGAACGGACGGTCCAGGCACAGGAAACTCGCGACGATGGCCGTGCGCTGTCCACCGAAACCGGATACCAGGCCAGCTACCGCTATGGATCGCACCAGAGCATCACCCGAAGCTGGATGATGCCGATGCACCAGACAGACACCCTGTTCCACAAGAAAACCGGCTCGATGGGCTTCACCTTCGGTTTCGATGTCGATAACCACGCGATCAACACCGCCCCCAAAGAAACACTCGTTCGTGTCACCAGGGCCGAACCCGGAAAACTGACCGGTATCACCGACTGGGTGCCGCCTGATGCCGGATTTGGCCCCAGCAGCAATACGCCACACAACAACCGTTACCTCAACGGGGACCTGATCAAGGTCCAGGATCAGACATGACAGACTCGACCACGCCCGAACAGATCGAAAACAGCGCTCCCAAGGTGCATCCCTCCACTCGACAGCTCGAATCCGGCGATCCGCTCGAACTGCTCGCGCACGAGGTCGAGGGAGATCCTGAGTTGATGTTGAGGCTGATTGTCGAGGAATTCGCGAGGATGGGTGTTGGAACCGACACGATGATGCAATGGGCCCGGCAGCCTTTCTATGTCGGCTTGCACGGGCTCTGGAGGCTTTACGGGGAAGACGGGTTACGGCAGAGAATCCAGATGGTCACCGACTCGTGCGGGATCATGAGATTCACTCACAAGGAAATGACTCCACCGCCGCTGGTGCCACTCGACTTGCCAGATCCAGAACGGGTTACGAAACGACATGCCTGACGTCCACAACTGGCAGATCGGCCGCTCGATGAAGTACCCGCTCCAGGAGCGGCACCCCCGGTGGCAATCCGCATTCGTCTTCAACCTCAATCGCTGCATCGGTTGCCAGACCTGCTCGATGGCCTGCAAGAGCACCTGGACCTTTGGCAAGGGACAGGAACTCTCGTGGTGGAACAACGTCGAGACCAAGCCTCACGGTGGCTACCCTCAGCACTGGGACAGTCGCCTGCTGACGATGCTCGACAAGCTCAACCCGGGCGGCCAGGTCTGGCGGGTCGGCCGGCAGGACTCGAATCGCAGCCCCTACGGGACGTTTTCCGGGATGACGATTTTCGAGGCCGCGAAGCCGGGACCAGCCGGACCGCAAGTGGCGGTGGGCTACCTGCCTGCCGACGAACAGTGGCGACGGCCGAATGTCCACGAGGACACCGCCAACAGCAGTTTTTCTCACGCGACGGGAGAATTCGGCGGTCGAGCCGAACTGCCCGAGCATCGCGTCTGGTTCTTTTACCTGGCCCGGCTGTGCAACCACTGCACCTACCCCGCCTGCCTGGCCTCCTGTCCTCGAAACGCAATCTACAAGCGTCCCGAGGATGGCATCGTGCTGATCGATCAGAGCCGTTGCCGGGGCTATCGCAAGTGTGTCCAGGGTTGTCCCTACAAGAAGGCGATGTACCGTCCCACCACCACCACGTCGGAAAAATGCATCGGCTGCTTTCCGCGAATTGGCGGCGCCGACGGGGCTCCCAACGCCACCGGTGCCGCCCTCGAGGCTCGCTGCATGACCGCCTGCGTCGGCAAGATCCGCCTGCAGGGACTTGTCCAGATCGACCCCGACGGAAACTGGGCCGATGACCCGGACAACCCGCTGCAGTTTCTCGTTCGTGAACGCCAGGTGGCGCTTCCCTTGTATCCCCAGTTTGGTACCGAGCCCAACGGGTTCTACATTCCGCCAAGGTGGGTTCCCCGCAATTACCTGGTCCAGATGTTCGGCCCGGGAGTTGACCATGCCATCGAACAGTACAGTTGCCCGGACCGCGAACTGCTGGCCGTGCTGCAGTTGTTTCGAACCGCCAGGCACATCATCGCCCGCTTCGAGATCCGCAAGGGGCCGAAGGTGGCAGAACGCGAAGTCACCCTGCCATCGGGACACACCCGGACCCAGGAAATCTACAACGACACGGTCGTCGGATACGACCGGAACGGACGACAGGTCGCCACGACGACAATCGAAGAACCCACCTTCGAACGGCCTGCCAGTTTGCACGTGAACTCGATCTGAAGATTTGCCGAGCCATTGGCATGAACATCACAGCAAACGCGATTACGACCATCGCCCGCCAGACGATTTTCCGGGTCACCTCGCTGGCACTGATGGATCCCCGTTCCACGACCGCCAGCGGACACGACACGACAAACCGCAGTGAACTGGCGGATCAGACACTGCAACAGGCTGCCGGCGCCGCTGCCGAGTTGCTCAGGGGCGATCGACTGTGCGAAACCGAACTCGGACCGGGGGAACGACCACTCGACCAACTCGATCCGTCGATGGTCTTCGAACGCCTGCCATCTTCTTCCGATGTGCTGAACGCCGAGTACGAACGGACGTTTGGCCTCCTGGTCGGCGGTTCCTGTCCGCTTCATGAAACAGAGTACCTCGACGAACGATTCACGTCTCAGAAATCACAATCGCTGGCCGATGTTGCCGGGTACTACCGGGCTTTCGGACTCAAGCCCAGCCCGCAACAGCAAGAGCGGCCCGATCATGTGGCTCTGGAACTGGAATTCATGGCGACGCTGGCCGGACTCGAACGGCAGGCGGCGGCGACGGATTCAGAAGACCAACTGGCAGACCGCTGTCGCGAAGCCCAGCGGTCTTTCCTGGCCACTCACCTCTGCTGGTGGCTGCCCGCTTTCACCCGGCTTCTCGAACGAGAGCATCCGGACAGTTTCTACACGGCCGTCGCCCGACTGTTGTCCGCCTTGATGCCGGCCGTGCGGGCCCGGTTTGGGATCGGGGCCTTCCACGAAGTTGCCCGGCCCCGGGCCGGATCAGATGACGAGTCGTGCTCGGCCTGCCCCCTGACGGCATAGACAATGAAACAAGACCAGTCCATTCCCCCAAAACCGCGGCCACCGTGTGACTCTCGGAAGGTCACTCGTCGACGACCCGACGAACGAGATCCTGTTCGTTGGTCCTGGAGCAAAAGAGGGGGGTGACGCCCATTCGATGGCAAGGGTAGAATCAGGATGTCCGGTTTCCCACTCCGCCCGACCGGAGTGGGCAACGGGTCCCTCCGACACGACACGTGTGAGCCAATGGTGGTGCTGGCCAGTTCGAAGTTCGTTATCACTCTGAACCCCGGAATCATCCCGTGTACGACCCCAGCAAAGTAGAACTGCTGATCGTCGATGACGACAACGAGTTTCGCGGAACGGTCGTTCGCCGCTTCGAACGTCGCGGGTTTCGCGTCCGGGACGCCGCGTCGGCCGAGGACGCGCTGGAATTGATCGGGCGACAGGAGTTCGACGTGGCGATCGTCGACATGGTGATGCCGGGATTGTCGGGGCTCGAGTTGCTCGAGAGGCTCAGGGAGCAACGGGTCGCCTTCGAGGTCATCCTGCTGACTGGCCAGGGAACGATCGAATCGGCCGTACAGGCAATGAAGGCCGGCGCCTACGATTACCTCACCAAGCCGTTCCCACTGACCGAACTCGAGTTGCTGATCCACAAGGCCTATGAACGGCGAGAGTTGAGGAAGGAGAACCGGCAACTCAAGGCGATGATCAAGCGGGCCACTCCCGCGCGGAACATCGTCGGCGAGTCGGAGGCAATGCAGGACGTCTTTCGGCTGATCGAACGGGCCGGACCCAGTGATCGGTCGATCTTGATCCTCGGCGAAAGCGGCACCGGAAAGGAGCTGGTCGCCCGAGCACTGCACCATCACAGCCCGCGAGCTGACAAACAACTTGTGATCGTCAACTGTGCGGCCCTGTCAGAGTCATTGCTGGAAAGCGAACTCTTTGGCCACGAAAAAGGCGCCTTCACCGGAGCGACCGCTACCAAGGATGGCCTGTTCGAGATCGCCGATTCCGGAACATTGTTTATCGACGAGATCGGCGAGATGCCCGCGACGATGCAGGCAAAACTCCTGCGAGTACTTGAAGATGGTTCATTCTCACGGGTCGGATCATCCAAGGTGCGTCGCGTTGATATTCGCCTGCTCGCGGCCACCAATCGGGACCTCACCGACGACGTGGCCGCCGGCCGGTTCCGGGAAGACCTCTATTATCGCATCGATGTCATGTCGATCCGACTGCCACCGTTGCGTGATCGAACAGGCGATATCCCGCTGCTGGTCAACCGGTTCCTGGGTGACGATTGGACGATCGACGATGATGCGCTGGCCTGCCTGGAATCGTTTCACTGGCCCGGCAATGTCCGCCAGTTGATCAACATCATCGAACGCGCCCGGATCCTGGCCGACGACTGGGTGATCCACAAGGACGATCTGCCCGATGAGATCGTCAACAACTCGTTGACCCCGGCCACGGAACGACCCGGCGGCGGCGAGAGCCTGGCCGACATCGAGAAGGGCCGGATCATCCAGGTGCTGCACCAGGAACACGGCAACAAGACCCGGACCGCCCGGGCACTTGGCATCACCCGCCGCTCGTTGTACCGGCTGCTCGAAAAATACGCGATCCAATTCGAACCGGCCAGTCCCACCCGGTAAAAACGGCCCGCTCCCCGGCCGCTTGCGTTCGCGTCGAACACACCTTGTCTCCTGCTTGCTCGCCCGAACGGGGTGAGGGGATCGGTTCGGTTCCTGCGAGACACAACGCCTGACGGGTTGAACGCCGGGGCTGGGGTGGGGAGACTGGTGGCCGAGGCCAGCCACACGAGACCAGTCAGTGATGATGAGTTTCCGACAAGAAATCCTCTCTGCCTTGTTGTTCTGCTGGGCAGCATCGTTGCCCGCGTTGGCCGGGTTACCGGTGATTGTCATCGATGCTGACAGGCTGGCGCCGCCGGCACTGCGATCCGACAAGCCGACGCCGAAAAAGTGGTGGTTGAAACGTGACGCCCACACATGGGGAGCATCACGGGGAACGATCCTGATGACAGGCCGGCCCGCCACTGCCGTGGAACAGGGCGGGTTCCTGAAAGTGGAGCCCGCCGGACAATTTGTTCCCCATCGTGTTCCGGCGCTGGACATCGACCCGCGGGCAAGGGGCTGGTACCGGATCTACCTGGGCCTCTTTCACAAGGCGACAGGTTCCGGAGATCGCCTGTTGGCAAAACTGTCGAAGGAACCGTACCCCGAATTTCTGCAGACGCCGATCGGCTCGGAATCCCCTGTCGTCGAGGTCTACTGGAAATCAGCGGACTTGACCGGACAGCGCATTCAGCTCCAACAGGTGGCCGCGCCGACCCCACATCCGGGATTCGGTTTCCTTGGCGGAATCGACCACATCAAGCTGGTTCCCATGTCCAGGAAAGAGGTTGTCGCCGCGGAGAAGGAACTGACACTCCCACCGCTGCCACAGCGACTCGTCGCACTACTCGACTACACGACCGAGGTCTTCTGGGAAGGAACGGCCCGCACCAGGGATGACATTCGAGCGATTGTCTACCGCCACCGACAGGCAGGTTTCGGTCGCGTGTACTGGCGTTGCTACGGAACGTTCCTGGATCATTCGTCGGCGGTCCCCGAAGCGGCTGCTCGTTGGACTGCAGCCGACGAGAAACGATGGGCTCGCAACCAGAAAAGCCAGGCCGCCTGGCAACCCTATATCGACCTGGCAAAACGATTCGACCCGCTGAAAGTCGCCGTCGAATATGGCAAACACAACGGGATCGAAGTCCATGCCATGGTTCGCTTCATGAACTACAACCGGGAGCCGTACAGCAATTTCTGGCATGACAACAAGCAGTTTTACTGCCTGTATCACGTCAAGGCCGACGAACGTCGCAGCGAGATACTGGACCGTCCCCGCCAGTTGTACCGGTACCCACGGGTTCTCTCGCTGGCCTATCCGGAGGTGCGAGCCTATTACATCAAGTTCTTCAAGCAAATCGCGGCGACCGGCACGCCGGGCATTCTGATTGACCTGTTGCGTTGGCCACCCATCGCCGGTTACGACCCGATCGTTGTCGACTCGTTCCAGAAAAAGTACGGCCAGGACATGCGGCGGCGAC
>PBSL01000040.1 GCA_002726205.1 Planctomycetaceae bacterium
GGCGACGGCGAGGACAGCATCTATGGCAATTCCGGTGACGATACGCTGGGCGGGGACGACGGCAACGACCTGGTCGTGGCCGGTTCGTCAACGACCCCGGGTGAAGCCGAGGCCTACCACGACCTGTCCGGAGGTAACGGCGACGACATCATCTATGCCGACCTGGGAAATGACGTCGTCGATGCCGGTAACGGAGACAACCTGGTCTACACCTTCAGCGGCGACGACGAGGTCACCGCCGGGACTGGCAATGACACGATCGACACCGCCAGCGGCGACGACGTGATCGATGCCGGCGACGGGGACAATACCGTCTACGGTGGCCTGGGCAACGAGACGGTCACCGCCGGGTCAGGCAACGACTACATCGACACCCGCAACAACGAGGACGGGGACCCGGCTGCCGGAACAGCCAGTGAGGTCACCACCCACGTCATCTCGGCCGGTGCCGGTGACAACATCGTCTACACCGACAACGGGGTGGACTCGGTCACGACCACCAGTGGCGACGACATCATCTATGTCTACGACGGCAACGATGAGGTCGATTCCGGTGCCGGCGATGACCTGGTTGTCGCCTCGGGCGGCGACAACGTGATCGACACCGCCGACGGTGAAGACACCGTCAACACCGGTGACGGTGACGACGACATCAGCTCGGGAGCCGACGACGACCTGGTCACCAGCGGTGGCGGAGACGATGTCATTTCGGCCTCCGGCGGCGACGATATCGTCACGTCCGGCGACGGCAATGACCGCGTCTATGCCTCCAGCGGCGACGACTACGTCGACGCGGGAGCCGACGACGACCTGGTCGTCGGCGGTGACGGCGACGATTACGTCGATGCGGGTTCGGGCAACGACATTCTCTGGGGTGGAACCGAGACTTACAGCTACAACTATTTCGACCTGTCCAACGACGCGCTCTTTACCTACCCACCCGGCTACGAGGACGCCGAAGAGGTCACTCCGACCGGTTACACCCCACCCTGGATGACCCCGATCATCCTGGCCGGCCAGTCGATCGACGGCTCGGTCGATGATGGCGAAGACACCCTGCTGGCTGGCGAGGGTGACGATTTTGCCTTCGGTGGCGGCCAGGCAGACATCATCGAGGGTGGTGGCGGTAACGACTATGTCGATGGCGGCGTCGGCAGCGAGAACCTTGATGGCGGCTCGGGTGACGATATCGTCCGCGGTGGCGGCAATGCCGACACCGTCGATGGCGGCGAGGGAATCGACCAGGTCTATGGCGACGACGGTGACGACGTGCTCTTCGGCGGCGCCGGGGATAGTGGAGTCCAGTTTGGCCAGCGGATCTACGGGGGTGCCGACAGCGACTATCTGTACGCCTACGCAGAGGCCGGGGACGACGATGATCCCACCGCCGTCCCGATGGGTGACCAGATGTACGGCGAATCAGGCAACGATTTTCTCTTCGGCAATCTCCGCCGCGACGCCCTCGATGGCGGCAACGGCAACGACTACCTGCATGGCGAGTACCTCAGCGGTTCCGAGTACCGCGACGGCACATCGATGGACACCGCCGGCGGCCCCGATACGCTGCGCGGGGGCAGTGGCGAGGACCTGATGTATGGCGGTGGCGGCGACGACGAGATGTACGGCGGTGGCGATTCGGACGACATGACCGGCCAGGACGGCCGTGACATCCTGCTGGGCGGTGCCGGCATCGACCTGATGCGGATGGACACCGATGTCAACTTCACGGCCTTTGGCGAGATCCTCGACGGACACTTCGGCAACCACACCCGCAATGACGTCGATGACGACAACGCCACCGACATCCTGGTGATCGCCGGCAGCGATGACGACGACTTCATCGAGGTCGCCGAGATTGATGTCGCCATCGAGACCGGTGACCTGGCACTGGTGGCCAAAACCGAAGGCCAGGCCATCCCCGGGATTGACGGCATTCTCAGCGACAAAGCCACCTTCACGCTGACGCTTGGCGAGGACTCCTACGGAGTCACGCTGACCGTGGCCGCCACCAAAGGCAACACAAACCTGGCGGACCTGGTCGCAGACATCAACCTGGAACTGGACAACATCGGCATTGCCATTCGCACCGACACGACAACATTGATCGAGGATTACGATTCCGGAGACGTCGATCCCTTCGAATACAACGGCACCGCGGCGGTCTGGGCGAGCCCGGTCGGCAATCGCATCCGTTTCCAGACGGTTGACAAGGGGCAAGACGCCTTCCTGCAGATTTCCGACGTCAACGACATCGCCAGAGACGAATTGCTGCTCGACGAGGGTGTCACCGGGGTCGGTCTGCTGACCGTCGATATCCGGCAGTGGAACGATGGCGTTTTCGAGGAGCACCACTACTTCGTTGGCTGGCGAGACGAGGACGGCGAACCGCTGGTCGAGCAGATCCAGATCTCGGGTCTCAACGGCGACGACCTGCTCGGATTTGCCGGCGGTGTTCGCGCGCCGGACGTCTCGCGGCTCTCCGAACGCAGCAACGACTGGGTGGGGGTGATCAATGCCGGCTACGGCAACGACTACCTGATCGGAACCGATGCCCGGGACCGGCTCGACGGCGGCTATGGCAGCGACGTGATCTACGGCCACGGTGATGATGACCGCCTGTGGGGCGACACGTTCGCCGGCAACCCCAGCGATCTCGACGTGCTGTTCGGCGGCAGCGGCAACGACGATTTGATCGGCGGCCAGGGCCGGAACCGACTCTACGCCTGGAGCGCCGATCCACGCGGGGCCCTGCATCTGGAGGAGAGCCAGGACATCAGCCTGAGTGAAACGGCAACCGGTTTCGCCCCGCTGCACCCCAAGGGAGCCATCGACCGTGAGACGCGGTTGCAGTTGAGCGTGGATGGCGGTGATCCGGTCGAGGTCGTCCTCGCCCCGCAGGTCTACGGGGACCCGGACGCCGTCGCCGACGCCCTTGACCTGCTCTTTGACGAAGCAGCCACGGCACACGACCTGCCGATCCTGGCCGAGTTGGAGGCGACGGCACTTCCCGGGGCCACCGACAATCGGCTGGAACTGTCCTTACCCGACACGGAAACTGAGACCATCACGGTGACAACCGACCAGTTCGGCATCTACGTGGATGACACCGGGACCCTCTACGACAACGACGGCGATCTCGATGACGACCAACTCCTCGACGCCGCTGCCGAGCAATCGCCCCGTGAACTGGAAGACACCGGCCTGAACCGAATGCTGGGCATGTCGATGGACGACATGCTGTTTGGTGGTACCGGGCTGGACTTCCTCTATGGCAACGGGGGCGATGACCGGTTGTACACCCGCACTGGGGAACTCTTCGAGGACGACTACTACTCGGGCACCTCCGATGACGCCTGGAAGGCCTATGCCCAGTCGACCGACGCCGTCTGGTATTACTCGGCCAGTGGCTCCAACGACGTGATCCACGTCGATTACGTCACCGAGCCTGGCCTGTTGTCCGACCACCACCTGATCACCCGGCTGACCGACGCCGGCGACGGTTACTTCACCTTCGATGCCCAGGTCAAGCTCGACTTCGACGCCACCGACGAGGACGGCAACCTGATCTGGGAGGCCACCGACCTGGTCATCGACCTGGAATCGGCAACCGAACTCGACGGCGACGAACGGACCCTGGCCTACGAGGAAATCGCTCTGAACGGCTCGATGCTTCCCGGCGAGGGTGACTTCCTGGCCATCATCATTGATGCCCTCGAGGGCAACGACGAGGTCTATGTCGGTCCGACCGTGCAAAAGACCGTCTGGATCGACGCGGGCCCCGGCGACGACTGGGTCGAAATCCGTTCGGGCAACGCCCTGCTGGTCGACCAGACCGAGGCGGATTCCCGCAACGAGGTCAGCGATGCCGACAGTGATCCCTCGAAGGCGTGGCCGCTGTACGGGCCAACACAACTGGCCGCCGCCGGACCGATCATCGCCGATGGACAACTGACCGGCCGGGCCCGCTTTGACATCAGCGCCAGTATCGACAGCACCAGCCATGTCGTCGAAGTCGATATCGACGGCGAAGCACTGGCCGACGCAGCCGCGGATGCCGACAGCGCCTTCGTCGTCGGCGAACTGGTCGACGGGCTCAATGCCGCGTTGGCTTCGAGTGGACTCGATGACCTGCTGACGGTTTCCGCGGTCGTTGCCGACTGCGACGACGAACCGGCCACCGACGACGCAACCTGTCTCTCGTTGACTTCCTCGAGCGACCTGACGATCACGCTGCTGGAGACCAGCGAGATGCTTTCCGAACAATTCGGCCTCACCGCCGGCAGTTCAATCGCCCCCGGGGACACCCTCCACGGTGCCGTCGCCGTTGAAGACTCCTTCCCAGATATGGGCGACTGGGATTTCAACGATATCGCGGTGGCCTGGCTCGAAGTCAGTGTTCCCGAGACCGCATTGGCCGGGTCGGTGGAAATCGACATCACGCCCGACGACATCGATCACCTCGTCCTGCTGATTCAGCAGGGCATCGACGCGCTCGGTGAAGATGGACTGGTCCAGGTGGCCGCCGTCGAGAACGAGGACGGGGACCAGGTGCTGGCCTTTTCCGCACCCGACCATGCCGACGAGATCCAGCTCGAGATCACCTCGAGCAATTCGATCGCCGAGGAGGAACTCGGCCTGGCCACCGGACTGGCCACCGATTCGACGTCGATTGCCGGCAGTGTCGCCTTCACCGACCTCACGCTCGACAGTCCCAAGGATGTCGACTGGTACACGTTCGAACTTGGCACGGCCGCGGGGGCAGAAACAACGATCGGAATCGAGGCACATTCCAGCCGCCCCGAGTTGCAGTTGGCCCTGTGGGCACAGGACGCGGCGGGCGAGTGGACGCAGGTTGCCGCCGATCCGGCCGACGAGGCCGACGCGACCTCGCAGGCCGGCCTGCCCCTGGTCGATGGGGAGGGAGACCCCCTGGCGGCCGCCACCACCTACGCGGTCCAGGTGACCAGCATCAACCAGGTGCCGGCCGAATACGACCTGCTGCTGGATCTCGGGAGTGACTCGGCGATCGAGTACAACATGTCGATGTCGGCCGAGATCGTCCGCAAGGACGTGATCCTCGGCGGCGAGGGCCACGACGTCCTGATCGGCGGACCGGGCGAGGATTGGATCTTCGGCGAGGAAGGCAACGATGTCATCTCGGGCGGTTTCGATCAGCAGGCCCCGGACCTGCTCTTCGGGCAGGACGGCGACGACATCTTCCAGATCATCACCGACGATCTGCCGGTCGATCCGACCACCGGCGAGTCGCTGTTGACGACCCAGTGGGACACGTTCCACGGAGGCGATGGCTATGACCGGGCGATGTTCGTCGGTGGTGACTACGACCGGCTCAGTCGGCCCGTCGACGACTATGTCGCCATCCGTTTCAACCGATTCCTGCAGCGGTACGAAGTCACGACGCTCGTCTGGGACATCGCCAACCAGGAATTCATGACCGAGGGTGGCCCGGCCACACTGGTGACCACCGATACGATCGAAATCGATTCGGGAACCGGCGAGGAAGCCAGCGAGCAGGTCCTCGACTCGTTCCCGTCCAACGGTCGCCTGACCGATGCCGACGGCGAATTACTCGACGCCGAGTTCACGCTGACCGTGACCATCGAAGGCGAGGAAGCAGCCAGCGAAACGGTCACGCTGGCGACCGACGACATGGACGACAACAACACGCCCGACGACCTTGTCGACGACATCAACGACGCCCTCGACACGGCCGGGATCAGCGAGTACGTCATCGCCGACATCGACGGCGACCAGCTGGCCTTCGACACCGTCGCCACCGGCCCGACCGTCGAACTCTCGTTGAGCTTCTCGACAGATGACGGGGCCGCGCGGCTGGGGTTCCTCGCCTCCGAGGAAATCGTCGAATCCGGCGGGGGCGAGACCACGCTCTCGGCCACCGGAAATGACGCGGTCTACCAGCAACGTTATGCCTGGTACCAGGTTCACGAGACCGAGGAAACAACGATCGACACGCGGGCCGGCAATGATGTCGTCCACGCCGACCCCGAATTCAAGTTCCCCTTGCCCGGTGGTGGTGAGGTGGACAGCGAGTGGGGAATCAAGGCGGGGAACTTCCAGGAGGGTGCCGACATCGCGTCGTTGCGGATCCTGGGTGGTGATGGAAACGACAGGCTCTTCGGCGGATTTCGCAGTGACTTCATCGAGGGAGGTGACGGGGCCGACTTCATCGCCGGCGACCACGGCAGCGACAAGATCGACGGCGGCCCCGGCCGTGACCTGCTGTTTGGCAACGGCAGCGGACGAATCGCGCCCGATGCGTACGAGGCCGACACGCGTATCGACAGCAGTGGTTTTTCCGCCAGCGGTTTCAACGATTCGCTGGTCTATGCCTCGCTGCTCTCCGATTTCTCGATCGCCGAGTTGGCAGCAACGTCACCGGAAGACGCATGGTTGACGACCGAATACAACCTGACGTTCAACCTCGGCGACGCCGGAGACTGGTACGTGATTCCCGTCGCGCAGTCCCTCAACGCCTGGGGCGAACACGACAACGCCCTGATGACCAGCGATGCATTCCAGATCACCTTCGACGACGACGAGAGCGGCGCCACGGAGTTCTTCGAGGGATACGTGCTCGACACAGACCCCGACCCAGACCGGGACGGGTTAATCGACACGTCCGACGAGGCCCAGTGGGCGTCGTCGCTGTATCTCTACGCCGCCGAAGACTCGGACCCGCAGGCCGAAATGGCCCTGATCCCGGTCGAGCAGCCCTCGGGCGTTCCCGACCACTACCTGCTGCACATCGTCAACCCCTACAGCTACGGGATGATGGCTCTCGACGATGTCGACACCGACGCCCTGACGACCGGCGATACTGGTACTGAAATGGAGCTCGAGTTGCAGTTGAACGTCAACGGACAGTCGTATGACATCACAATCGAACTCAACGACGACTGCACAACAGATTCCGCTGCCACCAGTGCCACCGGTGCCACCGTCTCGTCGATCGTCTGCGAATTCAACATCGCACTGGCGACGGCTGGACTGCAACCTGCCGGTGGCGACAAGGTCATCGCCTATCAACCGCCAGCCTCCAACCGCATCTTCCTGACGTTGACCGGACCCGGTGAACTGTCAATTGCGTTTGACACGGAGACCGAAGCGGCCGCCCTGGGATTCGAGAATGGACAGGCCAGCAACGCCCCGGCAGCCGAGTTGGGGACGTATTCGCTGCAGGTCAAGAAGGAAGTCGGCAACATCGTCGATATCGATGCCCTCGATGCCCCTCTTCATCTCGAACCCGAGATCGACGACACCACGTCGGCGTTGATCCCGCTGGGAGACCTCAACGGCGACGGATACGCCGACTTCGTCTTTGCCGTTCAGGACAACTTCGACCTGCACGGTGACGATGTGGGCCCGGCGTCCGGCCACCGGTTCCACCCCCACGAATATCGCGGTACCAGCACGGCGTTGATCCATCTCAGCAACGCCGATGCCGATGATCCCCTGGCCGAGGCCACGACAGTCAGCCTGACGCTGCCGGCCCCGGTGTTGACACACAACCACGGTGTCCGCTCGGTCTTTGGTCCGGCCGGCGACTACAACGGCGACGGTGCCGACGACATGGTCGTGCTTGTCACCCGCGGTGACAAACATGAATTTGACAGCGCGGATTACTACTACTCGGGGTCCGGCGTCTATGTCCTGGAGGGTGGTGATGGTTGGAGCGATGTGACCGAACGCGACCTGCTGCTGGAGGCCGACGCGCAGATCGGCCCGTTCAACGATCCCCGCTCACTGGCCAGCGGCAACCTGATGGACAACGACCAGGACGCGGTGAATTCCGGCCTGGTCGAGCCCGACGAACTGGTGATCGGCCAGGACACCGAGGCGTTGGGCGGGATGGAGTCGATCTTCGTGATCAGCAGCCCCACCGGCCCGCTCTGGAACGAGCAGTCGGGTGTCTATTTCGTGGCCGACTTCGAGGATGACGACGAAGGGTTTGAGCCCGTCGGGGGATCCGAAGGTCTCTGGCATCTCTCCGAGGGTCGGGCCGACGACTGGTTCCACAGTGGCGACTCGAGCTTCTATTACGGGACCGGTGAGTCTCGGGACACCACCGGCCATTACAACGTCGGTCGGACTCACGGCATCCTGCGTTCGGCTCCCATCGAGGTGTCCGAGACGGTCACGAACCTGCAGCTCTCGTTCCAGTACTTCCTGCAGACCGAGAGTTCGTCGAACTGGGACAAGGCCGAGGTCCGCGTGCTGATCGAAGGCGCCGCGGTCGGCGACGCGCTCAAGGCCGATCGCACCGGCTCGCTGGCCACGAAACTTGAACACGACGCGGGGCCCCGGTGGTCCCAGGCCACGATCGACCTGGGCCTGGTCCAGGGAACCGAAACCGATCCGGTCAGCATCACCCTGGAATTTGAATTCGACAGCCGCGACGCGATCCTGAACAACTTCGAGGGTTGGTACATCGACGACGTGACCCTGCAGGCCGTTTCGCAGCCTGTCGACATCAGCCCGGCCAGGTATTCCGGCGAGGTCAACCAGGTGGTCGTTGCCAACTTCAACGGCAAAGGCCTGGACGATCTGGCTGCCATGCCCGGCCAATCACCAGAGATCTCCGGCAAGGTGTTTTTTGTCGACGGACCGTTGAACACGATGGCCGCGCCCCAGGACATCAC